>JBGPFE010000015.1:0-85252 GCA_041483135.1 Gammaproteobacteria bacterium
AAAGGCGCAACCGATGGACAAAGATTGCGCCTGGCCGGCAGGGGCGGCAAAGGGCTTAATGGCGGTCGCGACGGCGATCTGTACCTCAACATTGCGTTACATCCGCATTCGCTTTTTCGTGTGAGCGGGCATGATCTGTATCTCGATCTGCCGTTGGCGCCGTGGGAAGCGGTGTTGGGCGCGGCCGTAGAGGTCCCGACGCTGGGCGGGCCGGTTCGTCTAAAAGTACCGCCGGATACTCATGCCGGACAGCAGTTACGGCTGTCCAGGCGTGGACTGCCCAAACCAAACGGTGGAGAGGGCGATCTCTTCGCCATCGCGCAAATTGTCGTACCCACCGCTATCAGCGAGCGTGAACGCGAGTTGTTCAAACAACTCGCGGAAAGCTCGACGTTTAATCCGCGCGGGCACTTTCAAGAGGAGGTGAGAAGTGAAAGCTGAGCGTACTGAAGCTGTATGGCTTACCGAGGACCATGAGTTCTCATTGGCAGAGCTTGCGGAGCTGTCAGGCTTGTCGGAAGCAGAGCTGCGCGAACTCGTTGACTATGGTGCCGTCACGCCCATTAATCCAGATTCGTCACCGTGGGTTTTCAACGGGAAGTGTTTACTGACAGTCCGTACGGCATGCCGTCTCCGAATCAGCTTCGAACTCGAGCCGCACGGCGTGGCCTTGGTCGTTTCACTCCTGGACCGGATTCACGAACTCGAAGCGCAGTTAGGCAATCTGCACGCGCAAGTGCCGCATCATTCTCGTTAGGGCCGGCTATATAAGCATTCCCACATCACGCCGATAAATAACGAAGCAGAAGGACGCCCAGAACCTGCATTTCCAGTGTCCTGCGAACGTCCGCTTTGGGTCGTAAAGCGACCATAGGCGAACGGGCGGTTATCGGCCAAAAACCTAGTCTGCGGTTAGACTATAATTAGAGGGAAATGCCATGCAACGGTTATTGTCCGGCTTCATCTGCTGTTTTGTCGTCGTTTCCAGCGGGCTGGTTTTTGCCGATACTCAGGACACAGCCGAGACCGCCACGTTGGACAAGGACGGCGTGCAGCATGTGCGCATACTCGGCGGAAGCTATTTTTTCAAACCCAACCGCATCGTGGTTAAAAAGAACGTGCCGGTGGAGCTCTCGGTCAGCCTCGAGCCCGGCATTGTTTCCCACAGCATAGTGACCAAGTCGCCGGAGGCGGGCATCGCCTTCGATGAATCCCTGAGCAGCACTCCCAAAATCATCACTTTCACTGCGACCGCCGCAGGGGAATACGCTTTTTATTGCAAAAATAAGCTGCTGTTTCTGCCCAGCCATCGCGAAAAAGGCATGCACGGCGTGATCGAAGTGGTCGAATGATGTTTCTCGGCGTACCTAATTCCCATTCAATCATGGTGCGCGCCAACAAGGTGATCGAATGATGTTGCGCGAGTGACCGCTTTCATGAACGGGCTATGTACGCTCTGGGTTGGGAAGGGAGCTGTCGTAATTCGGCCAATAGCGGACGTTCTGCGCGCAGGATCAGCGACTGGGGGATCTTCAGCCAGATAATGCGCGGTCTTTAGGTTGATCCTGAGCGCGGGCTTCTTCGGCAGCGCGGACACGATCTGCCAGGCGGCGAGCATTGTCCACGACGACGACCCGCAGCGGGGCCTCGCGGTTGCGCAGCGCGAGCTCATGATGAGGATAGTCCGCGGTGGCAAGGCCCGCACGCGCGACCGCCTCCTCGGAGACGACGAGCTCACAGCTGTATTCCTTGGTCAGCCCCTCCAGGCGGCTGGCGGTATTTACAGTGTCGCCCACGGCGGTCAAGTAGCGCGTGCCGGCGTAACCCATCTCGCCGACGACCACAGGGCCTGCGTGGATACCGATTCCCATGCGCAAGGGAGTTTCCAGCTCGCTGTCGAGCGCGCGGCTGAGCGCCTCGACGCGCTCGATCATGGCGCCGGAGGCGAGGATCGCCTGCCGGCAGGCGGTATCGGGATCCGCGTTGACCCCAAAGAGCGCCATGACGCCATCGCCCGTGTACTGGTTGGCGATGCCGCCCGCTTGCGCGACGGCGCCGCCGACGGCCTCGAAGTAGCGGTTGAGGATGAAGACGACGTCGTAGGGCAGCTTGCGCTCGGCCACGCGCGTGAATCCGCGCAGGTCGGCGAAGAGCACGGCGATCACGCGTTCCTCCCCGCCGCGGGCGCCGGCGGGCACGTGCGCGGCGCCGGCGCCGACCGCGGCCTGCAGCAGCGGCGTCACCATGAGGTCACGGCCCGGCCGGAGCTGGCAGGCGAGACGCACATTGGGCGGGGCACTGATGCGACCGAGCACGCGCCGCTCCAGCGGGGCGGGCATCGGCTGAAGCGCCGGATCTCCCCCGATCCGGATCCGGCACGTCGAGCAGCGCGCGCGGCCACCGCACACCGAGGCGTGCGGGATGCGGGCCGATCGGCTCGCCTCGAGGACCGTCCATCCAACGGGGACGGCAACCTCGCGGCCGTCGGGGTAGCGGATCCGTATTGTCGGGCGGCGTCGCGAGATTCGCTCACGGACTATCCGCGCTGCGAGCATCAAGCCGAGCAGCGCCCAGGTTGTCATGAAGAGCCCGTCCCGTATTTGCAGGAGCGCGGCCCGCTGGACCGGCGAAGGCGCGTGCACCGTGGCATTGAGGCGCTGGACGAAGCCCGGATCGCGCGCCAGCGCCGATACCTCCCGTCCCGCCTCCGCGACGCCCAGGAACGCGAGCACCGGCACCAGCACGAAGGCGCTCAACAATGCGGGGTATAAGCGCCCGTACCAGGGCCGGATCCGCAGCCAGAAATGAAGCCCGATGCACCCATGGGCCCACGCGAGCGTGAAAAGCCCGAGCTGGCGGATTCCTGCCGAGTGGTCAAGCACCCAGTAGGCCATTACGACCCGGGTATAGAGGTCTTCGGTTCCGAACATCGCGTTGGCCAACCGCGAGGCTGAGAGGTGGTACGCAAGCAGCGGCGGCACGGCGAGGCCGAAGACGATCTGCGTCGCCTCCCACGCGGGCATCCGCAGCGTCCGGCGCCGGTAGATGAGCCACAGGCCGAGCAGCCAGTGCGCGAGCAGCGCGCCGAACAGCGCCGTTTCGCCCGCGGGATTGCGCCACAGCGCGAGGAACCATATCCTCCCCGCTTCCATCGCGTCGAGCGAAATGAGGCCGAGGGCGTGATTGCTGAAATGCGTGAAAAGATAAGTGAAGAGGATAAGCCCGCACCACAGGCGCACCGGCCTGACCCATGTTTCACCGGGCCGTTCGGACGTCATCCGCCAAGCTCCTATCGAGCGCGCCTTGCTTGAGGGCTCAGCGCTTGCGACCTAATACTGCCAATCAATGGGGTCGGAGTGCATTTCAATCACTGAAAAGTGATTGACAGGGGCAGAGTGCGTTTCAACCAATGAAAAGTACTCCGACCCCATATTATTAAGGAAAAAATCGCGCCGCGCGACTCAATTAAACGCTTGTCCCGGCTTGGCGCCGCTCGCCTTGAGTATCTTGGCAAGCGGGCAGAAGCCCGTGAACGCCGCCTGCAGCATATTGGCGCCCACGAAAGCCGTGAACCACAGCCAGTAGACATGATGCACCTGAGACAGTAGCAGGCTTACCAGAATAAACACGCCGGCAATTGCAAACACCAGACGGTCGAGATTCATGATATATCCTCCTCTTCGTAGAGATGATTGTGTCGAACTGAAATAAATGGAACTGAAATAAATGGGGCCGGAGTCATTTTCCGCCAAAGCTTCCGCCTCCCCCACCCCGCCGTCAAGCAGCAGCGTGCGCAGCACGCTGCGGGAGAGCGGGAGGACGAATGTCCGCTATCGGCCAATGTCCGGGCCCAACACCAGCAAGCGAGAGATTCTCTCGGCTGCCGATACAGCTGAGACAGCCGTTTGCCGGTTTCTTGCCCCGTTAAGTACGCCAGCGTACAGATCATGGCAGCGGCGAGGAGGATAACTGTGGTGAAGGACCAGGCCAGCACATTGTTGGCCCACTTTGACCCCAGTTTCTACCACCGGAGATCCAAAATGATCAAAAGAATTTTTGCATCACTATTGACGACGTTGTTCTTTGCCGGCGTATTTGGCACGCTTGCAGGCTGCAACACCATCGAAGGCGCGGGCCAGGACATCAAGCAGGGCGGTCAGGCGATCAAGGACGAGGCGAGGGAGCACAATGACAGAAGGTAATGCCCGGCTGCTGAAACGCCATTTTCGAATCGGGTAAGGGACTTTTGGGGGATAATGTCGTCATGAACGAAGAACAGCCCCCTGCGGAACAGCCCACCGAAGCACAACTCGTTGAAGTGCAGCGGAACGAGTCACTTCCCATCGAGCCCCAAACCCGCGACCCACGTAGCCGGTTGCGCGAGCTGCTTGTAATTCCTGAGCGCGAGCGTACCGACGCGATATGGGATGAAATCATTGGACTCGAAATCCAGCTGGCTCCTGGAAACCGCGCCCTGTCGCCGCAAGCGGATGCCGGTCGTTACCAGCAACCTGGCCGACGACCGGAACCGGGTCGGCGTCCAGAGCAAGCGCAGCGTCAGGAGGCCGCATCCCACACGAGGCCGGCTACGCGCTTCTTTAAGAAGTCCAAACGCGGTCAAGGGGCGCCACGAAGAGATAAGTAGCCCGGCGCCTTCGACACCGAACCGCTAGGAGTGTCACGCTGTAATTGCCCTTCCAATGGGGTCAGACCCCATTTTCTCTTCACACTGTACGACACATCGCAGGAGAAATCTGTCAGGGAATGCCTGACACGGCCGCACAGCGGCCGTGGAAAGGCGTGAGGCGTGAGGGGCCGAAGGGGTAGAAGCAGCGATTAGGGGAGAGCGAAGCGAGGGGCCAAGCGATTAAGTGATTGGGGTACTCAATCGCTCAATTGCTCAATCACTCAGGCAAGGGTGAAGAGTGTAGCGAAACCCTGACACGGGCTGCGCAAAAGAAAGCCACCGGCTCCCGGGGCTGTCCCCGGGGCATTTGAACAATCAACGACACGCTACTCTTGGGCTGCTCCGGCGGAATCAGTACCTACCATTTGAGTACGAGCGTAAAGACCAGCACCAGCAAGACCGCGAAATTGGTAACGGCGAGCATCGAAAGGTCTTTTCGCATGTTCCAGATATGCCACCGGATTTGATCGTCGGTGGGCGGAGCGCTTTTTTGGTGGCGATCGAGTTCGGGGTTGGCATAACGTCTGCCCAGCACCCAACCTATCCACACGACCAGTCCGAACAAAAATAATAGCTGAATAAAAATGTTCATCGTTTCTTCTCCGGGTTGACAAGGGTTAAGAGCAGCAACGCCGCAAGGGACAGGCTACGCCCAACGGGTGCGCATGACAACGCAACAGGGTTGGAGGCAAGGATGAAGACGGAAGGGGTGGATTCAGTGGTTAGGGGTGAGCGAAGCGAGGGGCCAGGCGATTAAGTGAATTGGTGATATCGGCAAGAAACTAGTGTTATCGGGCGCGGGCTATATCGCGCTTCCCGCAAACGGGCATACCGCTGACGAGTCCACGCGATCCACCCCTTGAAGAGTGGATGAGGTGAGAATACGCAACTTGACCTGACCAGCATTGTCTCAATACGACCCGAAACCAACTTGGCCGACTTCAACCTCAACTCATGAACCGGAAGAATCGGGCTGCTCAGGACGAGCGCCACGAAGATCACGTGCCGCTGCTGAAGAAGCTCGGTCCGGGGCTTATCACCGGCGCCGCGGACGACGACCCCAGCGGCATCGCCACTTATTCCCAGGCGGGCGCGCAGTTCGGCTACGGGCTCCTGTGGTCGATTCTCTTCACCACGCCGCTCATGATCGGGATCCAGATCGTGAGCGCGCGCCTCGGACGCGTCACGGGCCACGGGCTGGCGGCCAACATCCGGGCGCATTTTCCGAGGGCGCTGCTGTATTTCATCGTTTCCCTGCTCCTGATTGCCAACACCATCAACATCGCCGCCGACCTGGGCGCAATGGGAAATGCGCTGGCGCTCATCGTCGGCGGCCGCAGCCACATTTACATCGTATTTTTTGCTTTGGTGTCGCTCACCCTGCAGATCTTCATCCCGTTTCCGCGCTACGCGCCTATTCTGAAGTGGCTCACCCTGGCGCTGTTTGCCTATGTCGGGACGGTACTCGTGGTGCACGTCCCCCTGGAAGAGGCCCTCACCGGAGCGCTCCTGCCGCACCTCTCGTCCCAGAGCAGCTACGTCGCGATCCTGGTGGCGGTATTCGGCACCACGATCAGTCCGTATCTCTTTTTCTGGCAGGCATCCCAGGAAGTCGAGGACCAGCGCGCGACGCCCGGGAATGAGCCGCTCAAGAAAGCCCCCGAGCAGGCCCGTTCGCATCTCAAGCGCATCAAGGTCGATACTTACATCGGAATGATATTCTCCAACCTGATTGCCTTCTGCATCATGCTCACCACCGCGGTCACGCTGCATGCGGCGGGCACAACCGACATTCAAAGCGCGGCCCAGGCTGCGGAGGCGCTGCGGCCCCTCGCGGGTGATTTTGCGTTCCTGCTCTTTGCGGCGGGCATCGTCGGCACCGGGCTGCTCGCCGTTCCGGTGCTTGCGGGGTCTGCCGCCTATGCCGTGGCGGAGAGCTTCCGCTGGCGCATCGGCCTTGGGCTGTCGCTCGCCGAGGCGCGCGGCTTTTATTTCATTCTGACCGTTGCGACGTTGCTGGGCGTCGCCATCAACTTGTCGGGTGTCGACTCGATCAAGATGCTGCTGTGGGCGGCCGTGGTCAATGGCGTGATCTCGGTGCCGATCATGGTGGTGATGATGCTGCTCGTTGCGAAGCGCGCGGTAATGGGACCCTTCGTAGTCAGCGGGCGCCTCAGAACGCTCGGCTGGTTTGCCACGGGAGTCATGGCTGCCGCGGTCGTCGCCATGTTTATCGTAATGTAGCGATACCCTGCGGGGTGAAGGGTAAGTTCGAGTTTCGAGTTGCGAGTTTCGGGTTGCGGGTTGAGTGAGGCGGTGTTTGCTATTTGGGGTGCCTGAGAGCCGCCGAGCAGGCGCAGGCTTCGCCGAAAGACGCCAGGCGAGAGACGAGAGAGGGAAAGCCGTCTATCGCCGCTCCCGCTTCTTCCTCTCTTCTTTCCCCTTTCTCCGCTCGCCTTTGCGAACCCGGATTGCCCCCGGGTATGTGTTTCCAGTCGCGCAGATGGCTGATGGGGGGGGCTTGATGTGCGCTCTCGGGCACGCTATCGTGGACCGATATGGTGCGCTTCGCCATCAGGAGAACGGGCATCAAGTCCAGACAGAGTAGGGCGAACACGGTTGCAGCCAGTCTCCTGCAGTTCATAGCGGCCGGCGCCTTGCGGGTCGCGCTATGCGCGGCGGCTGTGCTCGTGGGAGCGGTTCCGTGCATCGCGCAGCAACCAGTGTCGTTCGCCGACTATCCCGTCAAGCCCATCCACATCATCGTTGCGTCCTCGCCGGGTACGGCAAGCGATATTTTCGCGCGCTCTCTCGGTGATGATCTGGGCGGCTTCTACGGCAAGAGAATCGTCGTCGAGAACCGCCCGGGCGCGGGCGGCCTGATCGGCAATACCCTGGTGTCGAAAGCGAGCGCCGATGGATACACGCTGGGAATGATCGACGTCACGCGCCTCATCACCGAACTCATGCGTGACCATCCCCCGTACCGGGCGCTGGCGGACATCATCGGCGTCACGCACGTCGCGTCGATCACCAACGTGCTGGTAACGGCGCCTTCGATTCTCGCGCGCACCGCGCCCGAATTCGTTGCAACCGCGCGTGCCCGCGCGGGCGAGCTCAACTATGCCTCGCTCGGCATCGGGTCGGCGTCGCATCTGGCCGGTGAAATATTCAACCGTGCGCTCGGCATCAAAGCGATGCACGTGCCGTACCGGAATTTATCCGACTCTTTCATCGAGATTGCGCTCGGGCGCGTGCATTACGCCATCTACACGCTGCCGGCGGTGCAGGGGCCGGTGCGCGAAGGACGTATCCGCGCGCTCGCCGTGATGACGCCGCAACGCAGTCCCGCGCTGCCCGCCGTGCCGTCGATCGCCGAGGCCGGGCTGCCCGAGGCGCAGGTCGACACCTGGGCGGGCATCGTCGCGCCCAAGGGCACGCCGCGGCGGCTGGTGGAGCAACTGCACGGCGATATCGTGCGCGGGCTGCGCAAGGCGGCGCTGCGCGAACTGTTCGTGCGCCAAGGGGCCGAGTCGACGCCCGAGAGCACGCCGGACGGCTTCTCGCGGCTGATGCAGGGCGAGTATCTCCGCTACCAGGCGCTCATTCGCGAAGGGGGCATCAAGCCGGAATGAACAAGGTGGCGCAGCCGGAAGAATAACAATCGGAGACAGACCACGGTTTTACCGCTGCAAATACAGGGGAATGGTCGATCTCAGTCAACCGTGATCCTGGCTTCATTCACGATCCTGCGGAACTTGGCGATCTCGTCCCGGATGAAGCGGCCGAACTGGTCGGGATTGGTCTCTACCGGGTCGGCGCCTAGCTCGACCATGCGCGTCCTGAGTTCCGGCAGCTTCACTGCATCGGCAATCTCGGCATGCAGCCTGGCGATGATCTCGCGCGGCGTGCCGGCCGGGACGAGGACACCCCACCACTGGCTGACATCGAGCCCCTTCATGCCGGATTCGTCCAGGGTAGGCACGTCGGGCAGCGCGGACGACCGGCGCAGGGTGGTTACCGCAAGCGCGCGAAGCCGCCCAAGCTTCAGCTGCGGCGCCACGACCGGCAGAGCCAGGAAACCGCTGTGCACGTGTCCGCCCATAAGATCGACGAGCTGCGGCCCGCCGCCCTTGTACGGCACATGAATGATATCGATCCTGGCGAGCAGCTTCATCCACTCGCCGGCAATATGGTGCGGCGAGCCCGAACCCGCAGTCGCATAGCCGATTTCGCCCGGCCGCTTCTTCGCGAGCGCGATGAACTGCTTGACATCGCGGGCCGGCAGCGAGGGGTGCACCGTCAGCACGAGCGGCGAGGTGGCGATGAGAGAAACGGGGGTGAAGTCGCGCTCGGGGTTGTAGGTCATCTTGCTGTAGACCGCGAGGTTGAGCGCCATTTCAGCGACGGAGCCGAGCAGCAGCGTGTAGCCGTCGGGCGGGCTTTTCGCGGCGAGCTCGGACCCGATCATGCCGGTCGCCCCGCTGCGATTGTCGACGACGACGCTCTGGCCCAGTTTCTCGCTCAACCGCTGCGAGACCGATCTTGCTATCAGGTCGCTGCCGCCGCCCGCGGGATATGGGACCAGCAGGCGGATGGGCTTTGCCGGGTATTGCTGGGCGGATACAGACCCAACGAGGGCAGTGATTGAAATCGCGAGCGCGATTCTTAGCGCAATACACACAGGACGGGCCGCAGCTTTTCTGCCGCCGCTCCAATTAAACAGGGTCCGTGTAATTTTCTGCATTGGCTCTAACTCCACTGACCGCCGCTAAGCGCCGTATGACTTTATCACGCGGTCAGGCAGGTCATGGGAGAAATCTGTCGAGGGGAAACCTTACAAAGAGCGGTAATGGGTGATGGGTGAAGGCGCGTTTCGCGAGTGAAGGGTGAGGGGTGAAGGGTAAATTCAAGTTTCGAGTTGCGGGTTTCGGGTTTCGAGTTTCAAGTGCAATTCCCCCTTGTCCATTATTCAATCAAGGATGAAGGGTGAGGGGGATAAGCCGTAGGCATTGGTTTTTGGGGTCGCAGGCAATGGAAGACTCACATGACGTGCTACGATTGCCAGTTGACGAAACAATGATTGGAGGGAATTTGAAAGCAGCTTACTTCATGAAAAACGGGGGGCCGGAGGTCATGCAGTATGGCGACGTGCCGGATCCCGTTGCCGGGCCCGGCCAGGTGCTAGTCGAGGTTCACGCGGCCAGCGTCAACGGGGCCGACTGGAAGGTGCGCGCGGGCCACTATGCCCCGATCACTACCTTTCCGTACATTCCGGGGCGGGATTTCTCCGGCGTAGTCAGCGCGCTCGGCGACGGCGTGAAGGACTTCGCGGTCGGCGCCGCGGTCTTCGGCGTCTGCGATGTCGGCCAGGAAGCGGCCTACGCGGAGAAAGTCGCGATCCGCGCGGCGATCGTGGCGGGAAAGCCGGAGAAGCTTACGCACGTGGAGTGCGCGGCGGTGGCACTTATCGGCCTCACCGCGCTCTGCTCGATCGAGGACACGCTCAAACTCAAGTCCGGTGAAACGATACTGATCCAGGGCGGCGCGGGCGGCGTGGCCGGCTTCGCGATCCAGCTCGCGAAGCATATCGGCGCCCGCGTGATCACGACCACGAGCGCGGCGAACCGCGATTACCTGCGCGGCCTCGGCGCCGATCAGATCATCGACTACAACACGCAGGATTTCACAAAAGTGGTGTCCGGCTGCGATGCGGTGTTCGACACCGTCGGCGGCGAGGTGGCGAAGCGCTCTTTCGCCGTGCTGCGGCCGGGCGGACGCGCCGCGTTCATTGCCTCGGGGAATACGGCGCCGGCCTCGCCGCGCGCCGACGTCGCAGCGCTGCGTCCCAAAGCCGGGCGCGACCGCGCGCATCTCGAGCGCATCGTCGCGCTGGTCACCGGCGGCGCCGTCCGCGTGCCCCAAATCACGACCTACGCGTTAGCGGACGCCGCCGCCGCCCATAAAGTGAGCGAGGGGCGCCACTTGCGCGGCAAACTGGTGTTCAAGGTGCGCTGATCCGCAGGCCGTCACCGGCAATCGCGCGCGATTCCGCTGTGTAGAGCAGTTGTGGTTGCAGGGTTCATGCGGTCCTGCGCTTCCTGATCTTCTCGAAATCCCGGTACAGCAGCGAGTAGTCCTGCTCGACCATCCCCCGCGCCACGGCTTTTTCGAGAAAGGCGAAGGTGCGCTCGGCGAGTTCGACGTCGGCGCCGCACTCCCGGGCCAGCCGCACGGCGAGGCCGACGTCCTTCCACGGATTGTAGATGCGCGCCTGGGCGTTCCACGAACCGTTGAGAATGTTGTTCGGAAAGCGGTGGCGGCTCGCGTAGCTGTAGGCGGTGGAGACGTTGAAGACCTTGATCATGTCGGCCACCCGCATCCCCATCCGTGCGGCCAGGCGGGCGCCTTCGCAGGTGGCGAGGAAGATGGTGTGCAGCACCATGTTGTTGATGAGCTTCATGGCGTGGCCCGAGCCGGAAGGGCCGAGGAGAAAAATGTTTTCCGCAAACGGGGCGAGGTAGCGCCGGATCCGGGGGAGGACCCTGGCATCACCTCCCATCATGAGGGTGAGATTTCCGGCGAGGATGCCGCCCGGGCCGCCGCTCATGCCGGCGTCCATGTAGTGGATGCCCCGACGGGCGGCGCGGCGGGCGAGCTTGCGTGTTTCCGCAGGATCGGAGGTGGTGAGATCGCAGATGACGAGGCCTTGCCTCGCGTTCTCAAGGACGCCGTCTTTGCCCTTGAGGCAAGCGGCGATCTCTTTCGACGATGGCACGACGAAAAAGAGAACGGCACATTCCCGGGCCATCGCGCCGGGGGTCGCGAGGCGAATGTTGTTTTTATTATCGAAGGGCTTGCGGCAGGCGGCGACGGTGTCCCACACCATGAGCGGGAACTTCGCTTGCATGAGCCGGTGCGCGAGCGGGCCGCCCATCCGGCCGAGGCCGACGACGCCGAGCAGGTTTTGTTTCGCCATGGGGATATCTCCTGTTCAGAGCTTCTTGTCCTCTTCGACCTTCAGGGGAAACTTCGTCCCGAAAGAGGGAGCGGCGAATTTATAAATCAGAAACGCCGCCGCCAAAGCCAGCAGGGTGACGGACACCGGCCGATCCGCGACCAGCGACACGTCTCCCCTGAACATCATCAACGTCTGGCGGAGGCTGTTTTCCGTGGTCGGGCCCAACACCAGTCCGATAATAAAAGGGGCGATCGGATATTTCCATTTACGCAGGAACAATCCAATGACGCCCGAGATGATCATCACCCAGACATCGAAGATGGAATTTCTCACGCTGTAGATGCCGACCAGGCAGATCAGGCTGATCATCGGCATCAGCACTTGAGGCCGGATCACGGCAATCTTGGCGAAAGCCCCGACGAGCGGCAGGTTGAGGATCAGGAGCATGAAATTGCCGAGATACATCGCCGCGATGAACGTCCAGAAGACATCCGGGTTGGTCGTGAACAGCATGGGACCCGGCTCCACGTTATGCATTCTGAGCCCCGCCAGCATGATGGCGCTCGGCGCCGCAAACGGGATTCCCAGCGTGAGCAGCGGGATCATCGAACCCATCACCGCACTGTTGTTGGCGGACTCCGGTCCGACCACGCCTTCCACCGCCCCATGTCCGAATGCCTCAGGGGTTTTGGATATTCTTTTTTCAAGAGAATAAGAGACAAACGTGGAAATCACCGTACAGGGTCCCGGCAGCAATCCCACAAAAAACCCCACCATCGAACCCCGCAACATCGGAAAAATGGAGCGCCTGATTTCCTCCCTGTCGGGATAGAGATCCCGCAGGCGGATTTTGTTGATCTCCGGTTGCACGTACTTTTCGACGGCAATGGTCAGGATTTCCGAGACACCGAAAAGACCCATGGCGATGGGCAGGAAATCGATGCCCAGCATCAGCGTTTCCGAACCAAAGGTGAAACGCGGATAGCTATCCATGGGATTGATGCCAATGGTGCTGAGAAAGAGCCCGAAGGCAATCATCAACGCCCCTTTGAGCGGCGCGTCGGCAGAGAGATTGGATAGCAGGATAAAGGCAAAGATCATAAAGCAAAGGAATTCGGGCGGACCGAAGGAAAGCGCGGCATTTCCCAGATAAGGTGCAAAAAACTGCAACCCCAGAATCCCGATCGTGCCGGCAACGAAGGAACCCACCGCCACCAGCGCCAGGGCTGCTCCCGCCCTGCCTTTCCTGCACATCTGGTAGCCGTCGATGCAGGTCACGACGCTCGCCGCTTCTCCCGGGATGTTGACCAGAATCGAGGTGGTTGAGCCGCCATACATGGCGCCGTACCAGACGCCCGTCATCATGATCAGGCCCGTCGTTGCTCCATACGACAGGGTGAAAGGCAGCATCAATGCCATGGTCGCCGTCGGCCCCAGGCCCGGCAGGACGCCGACGATCGTACCTATCAGAGCCCCGATGAAGCAGGCGACAAGATTCACCAGCGTGAGGGAATTGATGAACCCGCTGTAAAGAAGACTTAATCCTTCCATGACCGTTCTGCCTTATCCCAGAATCCCTCGCGGCAGGTCGATATACAGCCAGTGATCGAACAGCAGGTAAATGAACAGTGCCGTGCCGGCGGACACCGCCAGCGGCTTCCACCATCCCTCGAGTATCATGATCTTGCAAAGGGCAAACGTGGCGAGCAGGGTAACGACGACGTAACCCAGGAGAGGCATCACCACGATCCACAGACAGAACGTCGCCGTCATGAGGACCAGCGTTGACGCGCCCCGCCTGTCGAGCACAAACTTAGCGGTTCCGGATCTCAGTTCCGATATGAGGATGAAAAAAGCGAAAATCGAAATCGCCGCCCCGAGGAAGGCGGGATACAGACCCGGCCCGGGACGCCCGAGATTCCCGATACCGTAACCCAAAGACACGACGACGATGGCGATGCCCAGAACGAGCAGAAAAAAATCGAAGAGTGTTTCGAGTCTGAACATTGCCGTCTTCTCTTGGCGGTATTGTTTCCCGCTTGGTCCCGCCCCTTCTCAGAGGAAGACGCAGGCCCCCTGGATTTCCGGATAGTCCCTATAAGGACGTGCCATGGACTGTGCGCCCGGCAGAGTGTCCGTCATCCCGCGCGCCGCGCGCACTCGCTCAGAACTCCGGTAATGCCGGCGCCCCGGCATCACCGGAAGGGGAAACGGATCCGGCCGGATCAGCTTGCCTCTTTCAATATCCCGGCTTTCCGCATGATCTCGCGCACGGCGTCTCTGCGCTTGTCGAATGCAGGAACCACCTTGTCGGGGGGGATGTATTCCCAGCGGGTGTTTCTTTCGTTGACGAATTTGACGAACTCGGGTTCCTTCGCCGCTTTTTCGATGGCGTTGACGAGGGTCGCGACGATTTCCTTCGGCATCTTCTGCGGGCCCATCACGAAATTGGTCGACTCCCAGCTCACGTCGTATCCCAGTTCCCTGACGGTGGGAATCCTGTCATACGGCGCGGGAGCCCGCGCGTCGCCCAGGGTCGCCAGGAATTTCACCTGTCCGCCCTCGACCATGCTCTTGGCCGAACCCAGCGCCGCAACGCCCAGTTCGGCATGTCCGCCCGCCACCTGGGCAACGGTCATGGCGCCCGCTCCCGGCTGGGGAATCGAATTCATGTCCAGGCCCGTTCCGCCGAGGAAGGACATGGCAGCGACCCACCAGCTCTGCCCGACACCCGCCGTCGACATGGTGACTGCGCCGGGGTGCGCCTTCGCATACGCAATGGCCTCCTGGATGGTGTTGAATTGCAGCTTGCTCTTGGTGGAGCCGATCACAATCGGGAAAAAGGTGGCATAGGCGCCCAGATGGGTGAAGTCGTGATAGTCGAACGGCGAGACGCCCTGCAGCTTGTTGGTGATGATCGTCGCGGAGCCCCAGCCGAGCGTGTAGCCGTCGGGCTTGGCCGCGTGAATCTCGCGATAGCCGATGGAGCTGCCGCCGCCGGGTTTGTTCACGATCACAATGGGCTGGCCCAGCATCTGGGAAACCCTTTGCATGAGGGGACGGACGAGAACGTCGCCGTCGGCGCCGGCCTCGACCGCAACGATGAACGTAATCGGTTTCGCCGGATAATTCTCTGCCGCCCGCGCGACCCCCGAACCGAGAAAGCCGGCGCACAGTAAAGCGCTCAGGATGGCGATAGACAGTTTTTTCACGTTACTCTCCTCTGCTGGCTGGATTCGGGTCAGGCCTCTTCTGGAAGAAAAGCAGACGCCTTTTCGAGGGCCTCCCGTCCGGGGAATGGTCTCACCCCGTTTCGGCACTGTCAAACCCGTGCGCCCGCGGGGAAAATGGGTATGGTGTGCCGCATTTAGAGTGCCTAACATAATGAAACACGTGTGCGTTGCGGTCCAGAATTGGTGATGGCGAGGCGCTCGATGCAGGCAATATCCAGAATATTGGCCAGTCGAGCAACGACGCGTCGCGTGGAGGGCGGAGCAGGCTCCAAGCGCAGTTTGCTTGGATGCGACCCCGGAGCGCGACGCTCGGCGCACCGATTCCACACGACTCACGCGCACCTGCACGGTCGCATCCCCGCAAGCGGGGCCCCTGCTCCACGCTACGGTGCGCCGCCGATTCTGGCCGCAACCCCGGAAAACGATAAGAGCGAAAACCCATGAATAATCGGGCTGGCGCGAGTTTTGGCCCATGGCATTGTCGAAAGTCCCTGGCTTAGAGTGACTAAGCGGCGGGCCTTTCTTCGCGCCCTGAGCCAAAATCGTGCCAGCGCATCACGCGTTTCGTTATGTTAGGCACTCTTATTGTTTAATATCCATTTAACGGGCCACTTTTTCAAGCCAAGGAGGAGTCGCAGGCTTCGCCGCAAGACGCCAGGCGAGAGACGGGAGAGGGGAAACCGTCTATCGTTTCTCCCGCTTCTTCGTCCCACGGGATTTTGAAGGCGGGAGAGGGGAAAATCAGGACTCAGGATAAATGGCACAATCACGTCCTTGTCCGTCACCACCTCATTACCGGGAGAGCCGCATGGCAAAAGCTTATTGGATTGCATTCTATCGATCGGTCAGGAACCCCGAAGGTTTCGCCGCCTACGTCAAGCTCGCCCCCGCGGCGATCCAGGCGGGCGGCGGGCGGTTCGTGGTCCGCGGCAACCCCGCGCAGACCTACGAACTGGGGCTCAACGAACGCGTGGTGATGGTCGAGTTCGACAGCGTCGCGCAGGCGATCGCCGCGCACGACAGCCCCGGTTATCAGGCGGCGCTGAAGGCGCTTGGCAACTCGGTCGAACGCGAAATACGGATCGTCGAGGCGCTCGCCTGACGGCGCGGGTGAGCGGGAGGGGAACAAGAAACGGAAGGGCGGGAGGCAGATGCAGCCGGGAAGGCGGAAGAGCGGGAGCGCGAGAGATAGAAACGGCATCCTTAAAGGGCTTACTTTGTAGCTCGGCCCCTTTCGTCCAAGTTGGAATTCCCTGACAACCCGTATCAAATGAGGCCGGGCAAGTCAGTTTCTTTGGCCTGGTTTTTTTAATGCCCGAATAGCGGCCTGAGTAACAACAAGACCAGGTCATTTGCGACCAGGAACAGCAGCGCTCCGCCGACAATTGCCGCAGAAAACATTTGCGGCGCCAGAGTCCACCGGATCTTGTGCGCAAACCAGATAGAGGCAGTAGCTCCCCAAATGGGCACGCCGAAGCAAATCACATGTGCAAGCGAGGCCGGTATCCCGGGTATCTGCGAATAAAAATCAAAAGGCTGGGGAGCGCCCGGGTAAAAGTACGTTACGGCAACCGGGGCTAACCATAACACCGCGACGCACGAAAAAAAGACTCGTGTCCCGATCTGCTTGAGGAGGACAGGCCCGGCGAGCGTCACGAACGCGAGCGGAAATACCACGATCCAATAAACCCACGACATCCATAAAACTGTCTCTCGCATGATCGATCCGAAGTGTAATACAACTAAAACAATATTGCTCTAGGCGCGAACAATCACAAAAGGTAATACGACACAAATGGCCGCTTTTGGCCGGTACCAGACATTGTCTGTCAGATCAATTCTCGACTTTTACGGACGAAGGCAGGGCAGAGGGGGTTTACGTTGGCCGCAATTACTCCGCCTTCATCCCTCTTTCCTTGAAGACGACGCGCCACTTCTGCACTTCCTTCTTGAGGTGAGCGGCCGCTTCATCGGGCGTGCTGGCGATGATCTCGAGGCCGCGCTCGCGCCACTGCTGTCTCGCCTCGGGCGTGCCAAGGGTGTTGCGCACTTTCTCGCTGATTGCAATGACCAGCGCGCGCGGCGTGGCCGCGGGCGCCACGAGTACGTGCCACGAACTGAATTCGTAGCCGGGAAGCCCCGACTCCGCGAGCGTCGGAATCTGCGGCGCGGCCGGCGAACGCTGCGCGCTCGTCACGCCGAGCGCGCGCAGCCGTTTCGCCTCGACCAGCGGCAGCGCGTCGCTGATCGTGCTCGAGTAGAACACCTGCGTCTCGCCGCTGATCGTCGCGGTCGTCGCCGGCCCGCCGCCCTTGTAATGCACGGCGAAGATGTTGACCTTGCCGAGGTAATTGAGCAGCTCGCCCGCGATATGCGGGTTCGTCGCGGGCCCCGCGGTCGCGTAACTGAGCGCGCCCGGCTTCGACTTCGCGAGCGCGATCAGGTCCTTCACCGTTTTCACCGGCAGCGACGGATGCACGAGCAGCAGCGAGGCGACCGACGACACCAGCGACACCGGTACGAAATCCGCAATCGGATCGTACGGCATCTTGCTGTACACGAACTGGTTGGTCACGAACGGCAGCGTGTTGACGAGCAGCGTGTAGCCGTCGGGCGGCGCGTTTTTCGCAAGCTCGGTGCCGATGCGCCGTCGAAGGGCGGAGCAGGGGTGCCTCTTCAGGGGATGCGACCCCGGAGGCGGATGCTGCGCTCGCGATATATTCAACGGCGCGCATCCCGACTCGCGGACGTTCTCATCCCGCAAGCGGGGCGCATCGCAGGGCGGAAGAGGGTTCCCTTTGGGATCTGACCCCGGAGATGAGCAAGGGGCCGGTATTAACGATGCGCTCACGACCAGCTCCGCGGTCGCATCCCGCAAGCGGGTCCTTGCTCCACGCTCTGCAGGCCCCTGTTCACTGCTCGCGGGCGCCCGGATGCGCCGCTGCGGTTGTCCACGATGACCTGCTGCCCCCACACCTTGCCGAGGTCGGCGCTCAGCAGGCGCGCGACCAGGTCGACGCTGCCGCCGGGAGGAAACGGTGTGACGATGCGCACCGACTTGACCGGGAAATCCGCCGCATGGGCAGTCGCCGCGGTCAGCGCGACCGCGTATGCCGCCATGCGTTTGATGAACCCGCTGGAACAAGCCGCCATATGAACAAATAACTCTAGTCCACCCTCGCGCCGCTCGCCTTGACGATCGGCGCCCACTTCGCGATTTCCGCCTTGACGTAGGCGGCGAACTGTTCCGGCGTGTTGCCGACCGGATCGGCGCCGAGCGACGTCAGCCGCTCGCGCACCTCGGGCGTGGCCAGGATCTTGACGATCTGCGCATTGAGCTTGGTGACGATCGGCCTGGGCGTTCCCGCCGGCGCGAACACGCCCTGCCACGAACTCACGTCGTAGCCGGCAAGACCGGACTCGGCGATGGTCGGCAGCTCGGGCATCACCGACGCGCGCCTGGCCGTGGTCACCGCAATGGGCCGGATTTTGCCCGACTTGGCGAGCGGCAACGAGGTGGTGATGTTGTCGAAGAACAGCAACACCTGTCCTCCCACCAGGTCGGCCAGTCCCGGCCCGCTGCCCTTGTACGGCACGTGCACCAGTTCCACCCCTGCCATCACGTTGAACAGTTCGCCGGAAAGATGCTGCGAGGTGCCGTTGCCGGCCGAGGCGAAAGTCAGCTGCTTCGGTTTCGCTTTTGCCAGCGCGATCAGGTCGCGCACCGACTTCACGGGCAGCGACGGATGCACGACCAGCATGTTCGGCAACGAAACATACAACGTGATCGGCGCGAAATCCCTGACCGGGTCATACGGCAGCTTGCTGTACAGCGATACGTTGATCGCGTGGCTGCTGATAGTGCCGCCGAGGATGGTGTAGCCGTCCGGCGGGGCTTTCGCCGCAATGTCGCTGCCGATGCCGCCGGCCGCGCCCGGACGGTTATCGACGATGACCTGCTGCCCCCAGGCCTCGGACAGCTTCTGGCCGAAGATCCGGCCGAGAATATCGGTCATGCCTCCCGCCGCGAACGGCACGATGTAGCGGATCGGTCTGGTTGGATAATCTTGTGCGCTGGCGGGCGCCGTTGCGCAAACGCACGCCGCGGCGGCGATGATCGCTCCCGTGCGCAGCAATGTCATGGTCATCACGATAGTCCTCCGGTTCAAATCATGCGGCCGCCTATTGTACCTCGTGCGGTGGTGGTTTCAGTTCTTGCCGCAGGCGATCTTCCACAGGGTTTCGCCGATGACCGCGCGGCTCGCGGGCAGCCATTCGCTGTCGCGGCGCACTTCGCTGTAAAGGAGCATGCCGGTGGCCATCTGCCCGGCGTGCAACGAGTAGTAAATCGTCCGCCCGCGCGCGTCCTTGCAGTCGTAGTTGTGCAGCAATTTTGTCGACCGATACGGTTTGCCGGAGTCGTCTTTCTGGGTGGTCTTGTAGTCGAGCAGGACCCACATTTTCACCGCGTCGCCCGACTTCTGGATGGTGGCGCGATCGGCGTAGGCGACCATGCCGTCATCGCCCGTAGCCACCGGTTCCCACGCCGCCGCCGCGCTGCCACCCAACGCCGCCAGCACCAGCCCGAAGCACAGTGGTTTCATCGGATGAATTGGGTCGGGGTGATTTTCGACTGCATGGGGCCGGGCCGCTTACCTGCAAAAGCTTCCGCCTCCCCGGCGCCACCGTCAAGCTGGTAAGGCGGGACTCAGGACTTGGGAATAAGGACGGTGGACTCGGGACTATGAGGCTTAACCTCGGTTCTCAGCACCCGGTCCCCGGGAATAATTGGGTTCAGACCCCGTTATTGCTCGATAAATTCCATCGACCCTGCGCAGATTGTGCATTTGCGGTATCATTCGCCCCCCGATGTCACGGTTGCCCGCGCCCGGGCTTACCCAACTGACTGCGACGAGGAACTATTTGCGATGCAAAAAATCCTGCAATACCTGAAACAAAACGGCGAGCGCCTCGATTCGGAGATCGCCGCGGCCACGGGAATCTCGCTGGCGAACGTGCGCCTCGGCGTGTCCGACCTGTCCGCCCGGGGGGATGTAATGGTGTGCCGCTCGATTCGCTTCAAGGACGGCAAGCAGATCGATGGGATGCTCTGCCGGGTGTCGGGATATATTCCGCCTGCCGCCCCCGGCAGGAAATCGAAAGCGCGGGTGTAACAAATTGATCGGGGTCGCGGTGCATTTCCGCTAACAGCCGGAGGTCCCGCGATTCACCCCCGAGTAATTCATGGCTTACGGCGCGACCCGGATGCCGCGGGTCTCCAGCAGCGCCTTTATCTTCGGTTCCGGCTTCCAGTATTTCGGCCCCTTGAGGAATTTGCCGTTCGCGTCGTAAATCGGGTTCCCGTCCGCGCCGAGCTTGCTCTCGTTGCTGTCCATGATGATGTCGAGCACCGCTTCCAGCGGCAGGCCGTACTTCAATGCCTCGGACCGGCAGTACACCATGATGTCGCCGAGCACGTCGGCTAACGCGACCGCGATGTCCATGGGACTGCCCCCGCTTTGCGAAAGCTTCACGATTTCGTCGATTTCATGCACTTCGTCGAGCAGGGTCGCTTTGAATTTGACCAGGCGATCCACGACGTTTGCCGGCAACGACGGCATGTCGTTGGCGGGCAGTTTGTACATCGCGTTCATCGCGGCAATACGCTGTGCGAACGATTTTTTCATGGTCCGGGCAAGTAAAATGATGTCTCAGTTCGGATTTCGGCTGGCGAGCTATGGCAGCCGTTCAATTTCCGGTCACGCGGCGCCCGGGTGGTACTGTCATGAGCGGACGCACGCGGCGGGCGCAGCGGGTTCCATGCTCCGCGTTGAAAACGGCTAGTGCCGTTCCAACTTGTCTCTCCCAACGCGGGCGAGTCGCTTGCTGGCCGTGATCTGGCCGCTGGGGACAGTTGGATTTGCCGCAAATAGTTGGAACGGCACTAGGCGGATCCTTTTTTCAGGGCGTCCGCACCGACCGGCTTCACGTTTTGCTTCCTCAGCTTCTTCGCCCGCTTGGCAATTTTCGCGAGGTGTTTCCTGGCTTTTTGCTTCTTTCGCCTGGTCTGCAGCGATTTAGATTGACTCAATGGAACCTCCGGTCGATGAGTTGTTGAATTGCGCGTTAGTTTGACCGGTTTTTGCGTTCCTGGCCAACCCTACGCCTTGCCGTTCCGTGGCCCGAGGAAATACCACAGAATCAAGCCGAGCAGCGGCAGCAGCACCACCGCGATTATCCAGATCAATTTCTTCTCGTTGGAAACGGAGCTTTGCAGAATATTGATGATCGCCCAGATATCACCAGCGAGTACCAGCAGGCCCCAGAGGCTGTTGTATCCCATGTTCATCATTGTTGGCTCCTTCCGCTAAATGCCGTTATCGGACAATGTCCGTCACATCATGTCGCGACTTCCAAAGCTGATATCAGTCTCTGCTATTTCACGTCTGTCGTCAGGCACGGCAGTGTTGCATAGTTAAATGGAGTCGGAGTGAATTTCCGAAAATAGCTTCTGCCGTGCCCGCACCGCCGTCAAGCCGAACAAAAGCGGGGAGAGCGAAGCGAGGGGCCGATGCGCGCGACCAGCCGCACAGTTCAGGCCGGCTCCAGGCCTTTCTTCCTGATGACGGGAGCCGCCGCCGGCGCGGTGATGAATTCGACCAGCGCTCTCGCTGCAGCCGGTTCCCTGGCGCCGACCTGCAGACCGGCCGAGAAGACGGTGATCTGCTGGATGTCGGCCGGCAACGGCCCGAGAAAGTCGATGCCGGGGACGGGGAGCAGCTCGCTCACCTGCTGGAAGCCGATCTCGGCTTCGCCGCGCGCGACCACCGCGCCGACCGGTTCGCCCTTCACCTGCCTGATCCTGGGTTTCAGTTGATCGGCGATGCCGAGTCGCTGGCACAGGCCGGCGAGATAGACGCCGCTCGGGCCGGTGGAATACGCGATCGATTTCGCCGCCAGCAGCGCGCGCTTGAGCGCCGCCGCCGAGCTGATGTCCGGCTTGGTTGCGCCTGCGCGCACCGCAACACCGACGCCCGATTTCGCGAGATCGACGCGGCTTCCCGGCGCGATCCTGCCGAGCCTGATGAGCTCGTCGATCGAGCCCGCTTGCATGATCACGAGATCGCCCGTTTCGCCGTCTTTCACGCGGCGCAGCAGATCGACGCCGGGAATCCAGCTCGTCACGACCTTGTGCCCGGTCGCGCGCTCGAATCCGGGCACAAGTTCGAGAAACGCCGCTTTCATGGCCGACGACGACATCACCCTGATTTCAGCTGTGTGCGGCATGCTGGTCAGTCCTCGCGATCAAATGGAGTCGAGGCGAATTTTCGCAGGCAGGCGTTCGTTCAGCTGCCGCGCAAGTTCTGGTTGAAGAAATCGACGGTGCGTTGCCACGCCAGTTTGGCCGCGGCTTCGTCATACCGCGGTGTCGTGTCGTTAAGGAAGGCGTGATTGGTGCCCGGATACATATGCATTTCGTACTTCACGGCGTTGGCCTTGAGCGCCGCCTCATAGGCGGGCCAGCCCTTGTTGATGCGGTCGTCGAGGGCCGCGTAGTGGAGCAAAAGAGGTGCTTTGATTCTGGCAGCGTCCGCAGCGGCGGGCTGGACGCCATAGAACGTTACCGCAGCCGCGAGATCCGGTACCCGCACCGCCACCAGGTTGGCAATGCCGCCACCGAAGCAGAAGCCCACTACGCCGATTTTGCCGGTGCACTCTGGGCGCGCCTTCAGATAACCGGCAGCGGCAACCAGGTCTTCGATGCGTTTCCCGGCATCCTGCCTGGCAAACAGCTCCCTCGCCTTGTCTTCGTCGCCCGGGTAGCCGCCGACAGGCGTCAAGGCATCCGGCGCGAAGGCCACGAAATTTTCCACCGCCAGGCGTCGCGCGACGTCCTCGATATGCGGATTGAGGCCGCGGTTCTCGTGGATGACCACCACGCCGGGCAATTTGCCGCTGGCGTTCGCCGGCCGCGCAAAATAGCCGCGTATGGTTGCCGAGCCCTGCGGCGAGGGGTAGGTCAGATATTCGGTCTTGATCCGGGCGTCGTCCTTGGCGACCTGCTGGGCAAGGGCATTATTGGGCTTGAGGCTTTCCAACATGGCCGCGGCCGTGAAGCCGCCGAGCGCGAACTTTGCGGCGCTATCCAGAAACTGCCGGCGGTTGAGCGTGCCGTGAACGTAACCGTCGAACAGCTTGAGAACTTCCGGCGGGAAATCGCCCGCCTTTTTGCGTAACATCGGAGTAACTCCTGCGGTTGAGAGTGATGCTTGCTGGTTGATGGAGCCGGAGCGCAAAAACGCCCGCGGGCCCGGGTCCTGAATTATCAGTTTAACCGCAGGCGCTCCCCGACGGAAGAACACGTCGAAGCGCACCGCCGGCGCGGTGCGGATGCTACAGTACTACAGGCAGCACTTGGAAGGAGCACGATCATGCGGTTTGCCAGACTTGCAGCAGCCTTCGCGGCGGTGATGCCGGGGCTGCTGGCGCCACCGGTTTCCTTGGCCCAGAACTATCCCGCCAAAACGGTGCGCGTCATCACACCGTGGCCGACGGGCGGCCTGACCGACGTCGTGGGGCGCATCGTCTTCCAGAAAATCTCCGAGACGACCGGCCAGCAGTTCATCGTCGACAACCGTCCAGGTGCCGCCGGGCGCCCGCGAGCAGTGAACAGGGTTCCCGCTTGCGGGATGAGAACGTCCGCGAGTCGGGATGCGCGCCGTTGAATGCTGCGTGCGCAGCATCCGTCTCCGGGGTCACATCCCCTGAAGGGGCACCCCTGCTTTGCCCTTCGACGGCGCATCGGCGCCGATCTGGTCGCGAAGTCCAAGCCCGACGGCTACACCCTGATGGTGCATTCCACGACCCACGTCGGCAACCCGCACATCTACAAGCAGCTGCCCTACGACACGCTCAATGATTTCACCGGCATCGGGTTGCTCGTCGCGCAGACCGGCCTGCTGGTGGTGCATCCGTCGCTGCCGGTGAAGAACGTGAAGGAGCTCATCGCGTTCGCGCAAGCGCGGCCCGACCAGATCCTCTACGCCACGTCGGGCAGCGGCAGCTTCTCGCATTTGGCGATCGCCTTGCTGACGTCCATGACCAGGACGCGGATGACGCACGTGCCGTACAAGGGCGGCGGGCCGGCGACCACGTCGATCGTTGCCGGGGAGACGCATTTTCTGGTCGGCAGTCCTGCCGCGGTGCTGACCCAGCTCGAGGCGAAACGTCTGCGGCTGCTCGCAGTCAGCTCGGACACGCGGCTGCCGCAGTTTCCCGACACCCCGACGGTGGCCGAGGCGGGCGTCCCCGGCTACGAGTTCCGCGGGTGGGTCGGCGTGTTCGCGCCCGCCGGGACGCCCAGGGCCGTCATTGACCGCGTCAACGCCGAAATCAAGAACGCGCTCTACAACCCCGACATGAAAAGCAGGCTGGCGGCGTTCGAGCCCTGGTACATGACGCCGGAGCAGACTGCGGCGCGCATCAAATCCGACTACGAGAAGTACGGCTATCTCATCAAGCTGACCGGCACCAAGCTCGAGTAAAAAGGTGATTCGGAGATTCAGTGATTCGGTGATTTAGTTACTCAATCACCTAATTACCGAATCGCTCAATCACCTCATAGCTGGCTCCATCCCTTCCCCCTTGTTCTTCTCCCCAATCCTCTGCTGCATAGCAAGATTGCGCCGCCGCTGCTAATTGACTAGCATCGCTGTCTCACGAACGGCGATGGAACGGGATTTCACGATCCGGAATCGCTTGTTCGCCGTGTTTTACGGCCTAACCAGAGGAGAATTTTTTATGAGCACCAAATACAAGATCCTGATCATGGGCGCCTCTTACGGGTCGCTGCTGGCATCCAAGCTGTTGATGGCGGGCCATACGGTAAAGCTGATCTGCCTGCCCGCCGAGGCGGAGCTGATGAACAAAGAAGGTTTCCGCGTGCGCCTGCCGGTCAAAGGCAGGGACGGCCTCGTCGAGATCGATTCGCGAAAACTGCCAGGCAAAATGTCCGCGGGCGGCACGCAAGGAGTGAATCCGGCCGATTACGATCTCGTCGCGTTGGCGATGCAGGAGCCCCAATACCGCTCGCCCGGCGTGCGCGAGCTGCTGGATGCGGTCGCCAAATCCAAAGTACCGTGCATGTCGATCATGAACATGCCGCCGCTCACGTACCTGAAACGCATTCCGGGCCTCAATGCCGATGCCTGCCGAGGCGCCTATACCGATCCCACGGTCTGGGACAACTTCGACCCCAAGCTGATGACGCTGTGCAGTCCGGACCCGCAGGCTTTCCGCCCGCCGGAGGAAAAGGTCAACGTGCTGCAAGTGAGGCTGCCGACCAACTTCAAAGCAGCCCGGTTCGTTTCGGACGCGCATACCGCGATCCTGCGCCAGCTGGAGTCGGATATTGAAGCGGTCCGGTTCGACACCGGCCAGGGCAAGGTCGAATTGCCCGTCAAGCTCAAAGTGCACGACTCGGTCTTCGTGCCGCTCGCGAAGTGGAGCATGCTGCTGGCCGGCAACTACCGCTGCGTGCAGAAGGACGGCATGCGATCCATCAAGGAAGCCGTGCATGGCGACATCGAAGCTTCGCGGTCGGTCTACAACTGGGTGGCGAAGCTGTGCATGTCTCTCGGTGCGGCTGAGAAAGATCTCGTGCCGTTCGAGAAATACGCCAACGCGGCACTCTCGCTGCAAAGCCCGTCCTCGGCTGCGCGGGCGCTCGCTGCCGGCGCGCCCAATATCGAACGGGTTGACCGTCTGGTGAAAACCATCGCGGCGCAGAAAGGCATGCAGTCCGCCGAGGTTGATAAGACGGTCGCTTTGGTCGACGGCTGGGTCGAGGCCAACCGGAAGAAGGCAGCGTGAGCTGTAAGTCAGTGATAAGGTAATTGGGTGATTGAGTGATTTGGTTGCACAATTACTCAATAACTCAATCGCCAGCCGGGTCTCAGCTCTTCAGCGACTCAAGCATCGCGTGCAAGAGCGTGTCGGGTTCTTGCGCTCCCGACACGGCGGTACGGCGATTGAAGATAAAGCATGGCACTCCGTTGACGCCTGACTGCCGCGCTTCGATGTCGCCGCGCAGGACGGCGTCGCGATCCTCGTCGGACGCGAGGTATGCTTCCAGCGCCGCGCGATCGAGGCCTGCGCGTTCGCCGACAGTGGCGAGCGCGGCCTTGTCGGTCAGGTTGGCGCCCTCCTGGAAATAGGCGCGGAAAAGGCTTTCCGCGACCTCATCCTCGCGCCCGTGTTTCGCGCCGTAGAGCATGAGCCGGTGCGCGTTCACCGTGTTCGGCTGCACCGTGATGTTGTCGAACGCGAAATCGATACCGACCTCCTTGCCGACGCCGGCCACGCGCGAATAGTTGCGCGCGCCGCCGGGGCCGAACTTGCGCTCGATGTACTCCTTGCGCGAGATGCCTTCTTCCGGCAGGTCGGGGTTGAGCTGAAACGGCAGCCAGCGCACGGCCGGCTTCTCCTCATCGGGCGCCTGCTCCCGGTACATCCGCAACGCGGATTCCAGGCGGCGCTTGCCGATGAAGCACCAGGGTCAGACTACGTCAGAGACGATGTCGATGGTGAGTTTGGATTTCGCGTTCATTCCCGTTCCTTTCTGTTTATCGCGATGTCAGTTTATCCCGGCGTGTCTCATGAGTCGAGACGGCGCCGGGAAACAAACGGGGGCGGAGCCCCGTTTCTTCCGCCGTTCATGACCTGTCGTACTCGTGGCCAAGCGGGTGTCGGCCCGCCTCATCAACCACCGGATTAAATTTTTGCGGGGACGGCCGGGCTGGTTCCGTTCAAATGCGTCTTTACCCGCTTTCCCCGTCGATACGCGGGCGGGTCAGAATCGGCCAAAACGTTGCCGTAAACAGGAAGAAAGCGACCGACCAGAGCGTTCCGGAAACGATGATCGTCGCAAGGTAGAGCTGCGGTATGAGAATGGGCAGGAATACACGGACCGCAGCGGCAAACTGAATCAGGACGTAGGACGTTGTCTCGGCGGTGCTTGCCTGCAGAGGCCGACCGGTGTGTCCCCGCGCGACGCGGGTCATCATGCCGATGGTGAGCCCGCCGATCACACCGACAGTCAACGCATGCGCGGCGATGCTCTCGGAAATCGCTCCCATCGCGGCGAGCGACTGCAGAACCAGGTACACCACGATCCATGCGTAGGAAGCATGCAGTATCCACAGTATCGGCGCCGCTCTCGCGACCCAGGGTTTCCACAAGACGAGCCGCGCAGCGTGGGAAACTGCAGCAATGCCCGCAATGGCGGCACTCACGAACGGCGGCGGGCCGAGGAGATCGGCCACAACCAGCGCAAGCACGCTCCCGACAGCCGCGCGTTCGATCCACGGGTTCCGGCGCGGACTTGCCCCTTTGACCGCGCCGGCGGTAAACATGGGAATCACGCGCCCGCCTATCACCGTGATAATGAGCAGAATCAGATGCAAACCGAATTGCAGGTCGCGCTCGATGGCAACATCGACCATCTTTCCCATCGCCAGGTAAAAGACGAAGCTTGCCGCGCCGAGCGCAAGCACCAATGCAACGAAGACGGCATTGCGCAAGTTCCTCCCCTTGTAAAGCGGCACGGCAATGCCGATCGCTGCAAGCAGCGCAAACGCGGCATCGGCAATTGCGGCAGGCAGCAGCCAGCCAAGCGCAACGAACATGCGCGCGCCGGCCCAGAGCGCGGCGATAATGACGAGCGGCAGCCCGCGCGGCGTCGAATGCGCCGTCCAATTGCGCACGGCCGTGAACAGAAAACCCACGACGACTGCAAATGTGTAACCGAAAATCATCTCGTGCGCATGCCACAACGGGCCCGCCAGGTAGACGCGCGCGCCGAGCCAGCCGGCGAGCTGCGCCATCCATAACGAAATGGAAATGAGCGCGAACAGCCCCGCGCACAGAAAGAACGGCCGGAAGCCGAGATTCCATAACGCGAATCCGGACTGCGGCGAATTCAGCGGGGGTCGGCCGGCGTCCATGCTGATCGGAGTATGCATGCGTAAATTGCCGGAGCCGGGGTGTGAATGAATGGGGTCGGAGTCATTTATTGCGCGCAGAAAAAGTCAGACATCCGGTAAATCACCGCAATCCCATTTATACTCATTGCAGTTTCATGCCGATCTCCTTGATCAGTTTGCCGAGCTGCGCATATTCGTCGCGCTGCATGTTGTGGAAGTCCGCAGGCGCGCCGAAACCCGGCTCCGCCCCCTGCCGGGTAAAGCGCTCGCGGATATCCGGCTCCTTGAGCACCGCCACGATGTCCGCGTTGAGCCTGGCGATGACGGGCTTCGGCAGGCCCGCCGGCGCGATGACGCCGAACCACGACTCCGACTGATATTGCGGAAATCCGGACTCCGCCGTGGTCGGAACATCCGGAATGGCGGCCGCGCGGTGGCGCGAGGCGACGGCAATTGCCTTGAGCGTGCCGGCCTGCAGCATCGTCATGATCGCGGGCAGGGGATAGACATAAAAATGCACGGTCCCGGCGATCAATGCGCTGCGGCTGTCGGGGCCCGTCCTGAATGGCACGTGCACGACGTTGATGTGCGCCGCCGACACGAACATCGCGCCCGCGAGATGCGAGGAGCTGCCGACCCCGGCCGAGCCGTAGTTGAGCCCGCCGGGCTTCGCCTTGGCGAGCGCAATCAGCTCGGGCACGGTCTTCGCCGGCACGCCGTTGCCAATGATGATTACGTTGGGCGTGGTTGCCACCAGCGAGATGGCGGTGAAATCCCGCAGCGGATCGTACGGCTTCTGCTCGCGCAGCAGCACGTTCGACAGGTGCGGCTGGCCGACCATGGCGAGCGTGTATCCATCCGGCGCCGCCTTGAGCGCGAGCTCGCTGCCGATCAGCCCGCCGGCGCCGGGACGGTTGTCGATGACGATCTGCTGGCTGTAGATTTCGGTGAGCCGCAGCGCGACGATGCGCCCGAGCACGTCGCTCGCCGATCCCGACGGGAACGGCACGACCATGCGGACCGGCTTGACCGGATAGGTCTGGGCGTGACCGTGAAGGGACAGGCTGGCCGCGAGGATCGCTGACGACAGAATCGCGCTACGACGCATGGGATTTTTCCTTACACGGAAAAGGGGACGCACCCGGGAATGGGAAATAGGAAATGGGTAACTCACTCGTCATTCATAACTCATCACCTCGGATTACGGTCGCGGCGTGCCGGATTCGAGGATGTCCGCGCCAACGACACCGTTGGCGCTGGGCCGGTCGTCGACGATGACGTTCTGGCCCGGCAGCTCGCCCATCTTGGGTGCAATCAGGCGCGCAATGAGGTCGTTCGGCTACCTCCGCGGCGTTCGGCGAGATGATCTGCACCGGCTTGTTGGTCCCCTGCGCAAACGTCGCAGCCGAAAACAGTACCGAGCCCGGCATCAGCCAAGCGACTCGCAGCGATATCTTCATGGATATTTCTTCCTTGATTGCGGTGACGGCAGGCGCGAACCGTGGCGCGCGGGAACTATTGTATCGCCGCCGCAGGTTGCGCGGAAACCACGGGGACCGAGCCCGGTTTGGATCTGCACCGCTGAAGTGTCCAGAACCCGGGCCCATTCCCATGCCTTCACTTCGGCGTCCTTGGTGGCTCAACTTTGCCATGGTATTCGGGAATCCGGAATTGCCACTATGGGCTGCCCCGTTTATTGTTTAATATCGGTTCAATGGGCCACTTTTTTCAGCTCAGGGAGGAACGACGATGGAAGTGCAATCGACCTTGAAGGTGATCAATGAAGCGGACGTGCAAGGGCAGCGCGGCGTAACGGATGGCCAGACGTACAAGCGGCTGGTCGGCTGCCCGGAAGTGGCATCGACGGACAGGGTCCGGCTGGGGCGGGCGAGTTATGTGCCGGGGTCGTACGAGCAGCTGCACTGGCACCCGATCGAGGCTTGCTATTACGTGATCTCCGGGCACGCCACCGTGCGGGACATCAATGGCAAGGCATACGATGTCGGTCCCGGATCCATCATCTACGCGCCGCCCGGGATCGCGGGCGCCCATGAATGGGAGGTCAAGGAGGGGCTGGAGTTGCTCGACATACGCGCCACGACGGAAACCAATCGGAAAATGCAGTTTACGGTGGACAAGAAAACCAGAAGGTCTTACATCGATCTGGAAGATCTCGCCTATCGCGAAGGGATAAGCTTCAAGTCGCACTATTAGCGTGAGAGCGTCGGAGCGGGAGAGCCATCTCACGAGCCCCCGATATCACGACTTCCCGGCGTCACGCCTCCCGACTTGACGACACCCGGTTTGTACAAAAAGGAGGAATCCATGCATCGTTGGTCGCGCCTCGTCGCTGCAATTCTGGTGACCGCATCATGCGCGCTGGTTGCTGGCGCCGCGCTGGCCCAGGCATATCCGTCGAAGGCGATCCGCATGATCCTGCCGTTTCCGCCCGGCGGCCCTACCGACATCGTCGGCCGGCTGGTCGCAGCGAAGCTTGCGGAGCAGATCGGCCAGTCCGTGGTAGCCGACAGCAGGCCGGGCGCGAGCGGTAATGTCGGCCTCGAGCTCGCCTCGAAAGCGGCACCGGACGGTTATACGATCGTGCTGAGCTCGCCGGTGATCTCGTTGAGTCCGCTGTTGTACAGCAAACTCAACTACGATCCGAATAAAGACCTCGCTCCCATCTCGCTGGTGGGCGCGGTGCGCAACGTGCTCGTGGTGCATCCCTCGGTGCCGGCGAAGACCCTGAAGGAGCTCGTTCAGCTCGCGCGTCAGAATCCGGGCAAGCTCAACTACGGCTCCGGCGGCATCGGTACCACCACCCACCTCGCGCCCGAGCTGCTGAAGAGCCTGGCAAAGGTGAACATCGTCCATGTGCCGTACAAGGGCTCCGGACTGGCCCTGATCGGACTGGTCGGCGGGCAGGTCGACATGCTGGTGGTGGCCGCGCCGGCCGCGGTTCAACAAATCCACGCGGGACGGGTGCGCGCTCTGGCCGTGCTGTCGCCCGCGCGCTTGCCGGACCTGCCTAACGTGCCGACCTCGAAGGAATCGGGATTCGAGAACTTCGAGATCAGCGTCTGGTATGGAATCCGCGCCCCCGCGGCCACGCCGCGCGAAATCATCAGCCGGCTGAACGCCGAGCTCAGCAAGGCGGTGACCGCTCCCGACATGCATGTCAAGCTGGCAGCGGCCGGTGTCGAGCCGCTGACCAGCACGCCGGAGCAGTTCGGAGATTTCATCAGGAACGAGGCCGCGCGCTTTGCAGGGGTGATCAAGGATGCCGGCATCAAGGCGGAGTGAGGGATGAGGAATGACTAGAACCAAGCGTGTGGACGTGCACAGCCACGTCCTGCCGCAAGAAATCATGGAGGCGATCAGGCGGCGCCCGCGCGACTATCAGATGCGCGTGGACGGGGCGGGCGAGAAAGAGATGTTCCTGCGCGACGACAAGCACGGAACGCCGGTCTACGCCGAGTTCCACGATGCGAACGCCAAGGTCGAGGGCATGGACCGCAAGGGAATCGACATCTCGGTGCTATCGGTAACGCCGGTGGTGTTCTTCTACTGGCTGGATGCCGATGCGGGGCTTGCGGCTTCGCGCGTGATGAACGACGGCATCGCGCGCATGGTGACAGCGCGGCCCGACCGTCTGCGTGGCATGGCGACGCTGCCGATGCAGGACGCGGATGCCGCGATTGCCGAACTCGAGCGCGTGGTGAAGGAGCACGGCTTCCGTGCGGTCGAGCTCGGCTGCAGAGTCAGGGGCGAGTTGCTGTCGGCGCCGCAATTCCGCCCGGTGCTGAAGCGCGCGCAGGAGCTGGGCGTGTTCATCTTTACCCATCCCTACATCGCCGGCAGCCTCGCGCGCGATCTCGGCTGCTATTACCTCGGCAATCTCGCGGGCATGCCGTTCGACACGGCGCTGATGGCTGCGCACCTCATGTTAAGCGGGACAATGGATGCGCTGCCCGATCTGAAAATCATCCTCGCCCACGGCGGCGGCCATCTGCCGTACCAGATCGGGCGGCTCGCGCACGGCCACGAGGTGAGGAAAGAAGCGCGAGCCAATACATCGAACTCGCCGCGCGCGTTGCTGCGGCGGTTTTATTTCGACGCGCTGACCCACGACGCGGGCGCGCTGCGTTTTCTGATCGAGAAGGCCGGCGCCGACCGCGTAATGATCGGCACCGACGCGCCGTTCGACATGGCCGAGGACAACCCGCTGGCGATGATAGCCGCTGTCCCGGGGCTTACCGATCAACAGCGCAGCCGCATATGGGGCCGCAACGCGCTCGAACTGCTCGGCGAGCGCTAGCCCATGAAACCCGCGATCGTAATGCTCACGCCGATCTACGCCCCGACGCTGGCCGAGCTCGAACGCGAGTTCACCGTGCACAAGCTCTGGACCGCATCGGATCCGGTTGCATTCATGAGGGATGTTTCCGGAAGTGCGCGCGGCGCGGTGACTACGGGGCTGGCCGGATTCGCGCGCAGCCACCTCGAGGCCTTGCCGAAACTTGAAATCATCGCCTGTTTCGGCATGGGCCATGGCACGCTGGACCTTGCCGCAGCGAAGGAACGGCGTGTGGTCGTCACCAATACGCCGGATGCCACGGCGGCGTCCGTAGCGGATCTGGCGATGGGGCTGCTCATTGCAGTCATGCGCCGGATTTGCGAGAGCGAGCGCTTTGTGAGGGCTGGCAAGTGGCTGGCGGGTCCCTTCCCGATGGGCAGCGAGCTCGGCGGCAAGACTTGCGGTATCGTCGGCCTCGGCAACATCGGCAGAGAAATTGCGCGGCGGGCGGAAGCCTTCGGCATGTCCATGTGCTACTACGGGCCGCGTCGGAAGCCGGATGTCGCCTATCCTTACTATTCCGATCTGGAAAGCATGACGCGGCTGGCGGATTGCCTCATCGTGGCATGTCCGGCGACGCCGGCGACCCGCAATCTGATCGATGCGCGCATCCTCGATGCGCTGGGTGCGGAAGGATTTCTGATCAATGTCGCGCGCGGCTCGATTGTCGACGAGGCGGCGCTGCTTGCAGCGCTCAAGAGCAGGCGGATTGCAGGCGCGGGGCTGGAGGTATTCTGGAACGAGCCGCGAGTACCCGCGGAGTTGACGGGAATGGAGCACGTCGTGCTGGTGCCGCACATCGGGTCGTCCACCCGGGAGATTCGCGAGACGCGCGGAGCAATGCTGCTCGCGAACCTGCGTGCGCATTTTGCCGGCGAGCCGGTGCTCACGCCGGTTGCGTAAGGGCGGGAACGCGTGAGAGCGGGAGAGGGAAAAACCACTCACGCTCCCCCTGTAACTGGCACAATCGCAATTTATTCCAGCACCGTTTCCGCTGCGACGGACCGGCAACAGACCACGGTGTGCAAAGCATGCGCGAACCCGTTTAGAATCACGTTATGTCCAACAGCAGACAAGAACTGAGCGCCCCCGGCTCCACGGTAGAGCACACTGCACGGCGGCACACCGGCGCAAGAACGGAGGTGGATAAGACGCTGCCGCGCGCCCTGCGCATGATTCTCGCGCTGGATGATTTCGAAGCTCCGGCGCGCCGGTATCTGCCGCGGCCAATGTATGGATACGTTTCGGGCGGCACCGAGACAAATGCTTCGCTGCGCGCAAACCGCGCCGCATTCGATGACCTTGCGTTCGTGCCACGGGCGCTGGTGAACGTTTCCGCGCGCACGATAAAAACGAACCTCTTTGGCCATACTTACGATGCACCGTTCGGATTCGCGCCGATGGGCGGCAGCTCCATGGCGGCTTATCAGGGCGACATCGTGCTCGCGCGCGCCGCGGCGGAAGCCAATATCCCGATGATCATGAGCGGCGCGTCGCTGACGCGGCTCGAGGACGTTCGCGCGGCAGGAAGCACCGCGTGGTTCCAGGCCTATCTTCCCGGCGAGACCGAGCCGATCACACAACTCGTCGACCGCGTAGCCCGCGCCGGTTTCGACACGCTCGTCCTCACGGTCGACGTGGCGGTGGGAGCAAACCGCGAGAACAACGTGCGCAGCGGATTCAACCGGCCGCTGCGGCCGACCCTGCGCCTCGCCTGGGACAGTATCCTGCGCCCGCGCTGGCTCGCGGGAATGTTTTTGCGCACGCTCATTCTGCATGGCATGCCGCACTTCGAGAACATGGGCCCCAGGGTCCCGCTCATTACCGCGACCGGCGTGCGCGACCGCGGGCAGCGTGACCAGCTGTCATGGCCGCACGTCGAGCTGATGCGGCGCCTGTGGCAAGGCCGCCTGGTGCTGAAAGGGATACTCGATCAGGAAGACGCCCGCATCGCGCGCGAGAGCGGCGTCGACGGCGTCATCGTGTCGAATCATGGCGGGCGCCAGCTCGACGGCGCGGTCGCGCCGCTGCGCGTTCTGCCCGGGATCGTTGCGCAGGCAGGCGGGATGACCGTCATGATGGACAGCGGCATCCGCCGCGGCACCGACGTGCTCAAGGCGCTGGCGCTGGGCGCGCACTTTGTGTTTGTCGGCCGCCCGTTCCTCTACGCGGCCGCCATCGCCGGCGACACCGGCGTGCGCCACGCGATCAAGCTCTTGCGCGACGAAGTCGACCGCGACATGGCGCTGCTCGGAATTACCACGCTCGCCGAAATGCGGCGCGAGCGCCTCATCGATGCGCATACCTTCAAGTGATCGGGTAACCGGGTAAATTAACAATTAATCACTAAATCACTGAATCCCGAATGCTGAATTCCGAACCCACCTCCATCACCGCCTCGATCCCTTATACCGCGGATACCGGCGAGAAGCTCGTCAACGAGACCTTCGGCCCTGGCAATATTCACCGCCGCCGGATGGGCACGCTCGACCCGCGGCCGATGAGCATCGAGAACGGCCGGCCGCGCGCAAGCCAGTTCTCCCTCGACGTTAACGGCTTCATGTTGGTCGAGCACAAGTCGGCAGTGAAGGATTTCTTCGACAAACCCCGGCTGGAGTCGGTGTATTTCCCGGAAGTCGAGCGGCTTGTCAAGAAGGTCGCGGGCGCTACGCGCGTGGTGGTGTTCGACTACACGCTGCGCTCGGGGGACGAGTCGGAGCGCGAAGCGAAGCTCGTCCGCGAGCCGGTGCTCTCCGCGCACAACGACTACACCGAATGGTCGGGACCGCAGCGGGTACGCGACCTGCTGCCGCACGAGGCCGGGACGCTCCTCGCAGGACGCTTCGCGATCATTCAAGTGTGGCACGCGATCAACCAGCCGATCCAGTCCAATCCGCTCGCGATCGCCGATGCTCGCAGCGTCGCGTTCGATGACCTGCTGGTCGCCGAGCGCCGGTACCCGAATCGCGTCGGGCAGACCTACCGCCTGCGCTACAGCGCTGAGCACCGCTGGTTCTATTTTCCGCAAATGCGGCGCGACGAGGCGCTGGTCTTCAAGGTGTTCGACTCGGCGCAGGACGGACGGGCGCGATTCACCGCGCACACTTCGTTCGACGATCCAGGCTCGCCGCCCGGTGCGCCGCCGCGCCAGAGCATCGAAGCACGCGCGCTCGCGTTTTTTGCCGGATGAGCCGGTCCAGTCCGGCATGGCTGGCGGTTCAGCCTCAATCGCGGTTTAATCGGTCACGGCCGCCCGACAACAAACCACGGGGATGCAAAACATGGTCAACAAAATCACCGTAACCTTCATCCTGGTGCTGATGCAGCATCTGTATTGCCCCGCGCAGGTTGCGGCCGCCAGCCCTGCCTACCCGGACCGGCCGCTGCGGCTCATCGTGCCCTTCCCGCCCGGCGGCGGCAACGACATCCTCGCCCGCGCGGTCGGACAGCGGCTCGCCGAATCGCTCGGCCAGCAGATCATCGTCGACAATCGCGGCGGGGCCGGCGGAATGATCGGCGGCGCGCTCGCCGCGACCGCCGATCCGGACGGCTACACCCTGTTTCTCGGCAGCATGGGCAGCCTCGCGCACAACCCCGCACTGCGGCCGAAGCTCCCCTACAATCCGCCGCGCGATTTCGCGGCGGTGTCATTGCTTGCGACTTCGGCGTTCATCCTCGTGGTGCATCCGGGAGTTCCTGCGAGCTCGGTGCGGGAGCTCATCGCGCTGGCGCGCGCGAAGCCCGGCGCGCTCAACTACGGCTCGTCCGGCACCGGCTCGTCGTTGCACATGGTCGGCGAGCTCTTCAAGCACAGCGCCGGGGTGAACATCGTGCACGTGCCCTACAAGGGCACTGCCCCGGCGCTCACAGACCTCATCGCCGGGCAGGTGCAAATGGTGTTCAGCACGATGCCGCCCGCGTTGCCGCAGGTGAAGGCCGGCAAGATGCGCGCGCTCGGCGTTACCACCATCACTCGCGCCAAGTCCGCGCCGGAAGTACCGACGATCGCCGAAGCCGGCGTGCCCGGGTTCGAAGTGCAGAACTGGCAGGGCCTCGTCGTGCCCGCGAAAACGCCGCGGGCTATCGTCGAGCGGCTCAATCGCGAAGTCGTCATGGTGCTGGCGCTGCCGGCGATGATCGATGCGTTGGGCGCGCAGGGACTCGACCCGCTCAGCAACACGCCGGCGCAATTCGATAAGCTCATCCGCGCCGAGATCGACAAGTGGCGCAAGCTCGTGCAGGCGACCGGGATCCATGTGGAGTGAAGAAGCAAAAGGGCAGGCGATGATATTCAGCAATGTCCTCTTTTTGGCTGCGATGGATCCGAATCCGGCGTTTCGTCACGAGGCGACCGCCTGATACAGAACCGGCACAATCGCGGTCTAAGCGGCAACGGCTGATCGACGGCAAACCACAGGAATGCAGCACACGGGCTGGAAAATAGCCGTCCTCGGGGCCGGCGCAATCGGCAGCAGCGTAGCCGCCGATCTCGCGAAGGCGGGTTTCGACATCACGGTCATCGATCAGTGGCCCGCGCAGGTCGAGGCGCTGAAGTCGGCCGGCCTGCGCATCCAGATGACTGACGAGGACCTGCGGATACCGGTCCGCGCCTTGCATCTGTGCGACCTCGCTGCGGCCAACCTCGGGTTCGATATCGTGTTTCTCACGGTCAAGTCGAACGACCACCGCTGGATGGCGGAATTCATCAAGCCGTATCTCAAGAGCGACGGCGTGCTGGTCGGCGTCCAGAACGGCATGAACGACGACTCGATCGCTGCCATCGTCGGCCGCGACCGCACGCTGGGCTGCGTCGTCGAGCTGTCGGCGGAAATCTTCACGCCCGGGCTGGTGAAGCGCAACACCGCGCGCGAGACGACGTGGTTCTCGGTGGGTGAACTCGACGGCTCCTACACCCCGCGCGTGCGCGAGATCGAGTCCATCCTGCGCAACGTGGGCCGGTGCGACGCGACCAACAACATCTACGGCGCGAAGTGGACGAAGCTGATCGCCAACACGATGACGATGGGGCCGTTCGGGCTGCTGGGCCTCGGGAACTCGGAGGCGGCCAACCTGCCCGGCATGTTCGACATCTCGGTCAAGCTCGGCAGGGAATCGCTGGCGGTGGGCGCCGCGCTCGGCTACCGCATCGAGCCGATATTCGGGCTGCGCGCCGACGAGTTCGCCGGTTCCAGCGACGAAAATCTGGTGACGGCGATGAAGACACTGCTCAGCCATATAGGCCGGGGCCGCACTGCCCCCATCCACGATCACATCAAGGGTCGCACGAGCGAGATGGAGTTCATTCCCGGCCTGGTGGTGAAGAAGGGCAAGGAGTTCGGCATCGCGACGCCATACAACTGCGCCGTGGTCGAGATCGACCGGCGGATCAACGAGGGCGAGATCAAGATGGATCGCTCAAACTTCGAGCTGCTCAAAGCGAAGGTGGCGGCGGCTGGCTAACGGCTAGACGAGCTAGCTGCGGGAGTGCGGGCGCGCGATCCTGAAGGATGAAGGGTGAACAGGCGGGATTCAGCCTTTCGGTCTTCCGCGCTGACGACCTCTTGTAAATCGGCGGTTAAACGCAAACGCCGATCAAATGTATACTGGACCGAAATCTGGGCGGGACTCTTGCCGCTGGATGCCGCCGGCTCCGTATCGGAAAGAAAAAATGTCTTTTATCGTGGACGGGGTAACCACAACCCCCGAAGGCAAGATCAAAGCGCGCAGAATCGGCGAGTACCCGAACCATGACGAAGCCGTGACCGCCGCCAAGCAGGCCATCGATTCCTTTCTCTATCATGCGTACAGAAAAGGCGCCGGATACGGCATCTCCGCGAAGAAGCTGCTCGCCCTGTACCAGCGCAGCGGGGAAGTGCCGCTGATACTGCGCAGCAGCGAAATAACCACCGAGGTGTCCCGTTTCGATTATCTCGAATACGCCGCCCAACGATGCGAGGACTTATGCCGCAGCGAAAAGGATAAATGACCCGCGTGCCTGAATCGGCAAATACGTCACCGGCAGGCCGGTCCCGGTGATGGGTGCAGGTTCTAATTTATACTGTTCCTGTCGAACCGAAAATCCAGAAAGGGAGAAGCCATGAACGATAGCGTCGAGCACCTGCGCTTGCGCTGGACCCCGGAACTGACGGCGGCGGCGATCCGGTCACTCCAGGGCCACCCCCCGGAAGTCAAGATCCCGACCATGGAGCACGATGGGAAGACCTACCTGGACTTGAGGGGAATCCGCATCGAGCAGACACAGCTCGACGGGGCGATCATCCGTAACGCGAACCTGCGCTGGTCGGCCATTCGCGACGTCGGCTTCAAAGGCACGCAGCTCATCGAGTGCAATCTCAGCCAGGCAACGTTGTCCGAGTGCTATTTCCGCCGCACGGTGTTCCGGCAGTGCGACATCGTCAACTCGAAATTCGAGAGGAGCGACTTCTCCCACGCGCGCATCGAAGCGAGCCGGCTCGATTTTGCCTCCTTCAAGGAGTGCGAGATCACGCTCCAGACCATCCGGTTCAGGCACGACACCGCTCCGCACGTGCTGGCGCGTGTTTGCCGCAACCTGAAGCTCAACGCGATGTCGATGGGACACTTCGCCGACGCGGGCGAACTCACCTACATGGAGAAGACCTACGAGCGGCACGAGCTCTACAACCACGCGTTCGCGCGCAAGCACGAGCGCATGGGCGAGCGCGTGAAGGCTTGCCGCGACTGGGCGGTATCGGCTTTACTGAACTGGCTTTGGGGGTACGGCGAAAAACCGCGGCGGATCATGCTGGCGATGGCCGCGGGCATAGTTCTCTTTGGAACCGTCCAGTACTGGTTGAGTGGAATTCCCGGCGGCAGTTTCGGGGCACACCTCTACTTCAGCGGGATCACCTTCCTGACGATCGGCTATGGCGACCTCGTGCCGGTGGCGCCGCTGCCGCGGTTGCTTGCCGTGCTGGAAGGCGCCGTCGGTATCACGGTAATCGGCATGCTGATCGCCTCGTGGACCAAGAAGATCATGTACCGTTGAGCGCAAGATGAGGGTGGAGTGAGGCGATAGCCAGGATGAAGGACGAGGAAAGGTCCGATGCTATAATGCGCCGCCTGCTTTCGCATGATCGTTATGCCTAACCGCCTCGCCCAGCAAACAAGTCCCTATCTCCAGCAACACGCTGACAATCCGGTCGATTGGTATCCGTGGGGGGAGGAAGCGCTGAAGGTCGCACGCGAGCAGGACAAGCCTATTCTGCTGTCGATCGGCTATTCGGCGTGCCACTGGTGCCACGTGATGGCGCACGAATCGTTCGAAGACCCGGAGGTCGCCGCGTTGATGAACAAGCTCTTCATCAACATCAAGGTGGACAAGGAGGAGCGTCCCGACCTCGATCAGATTTACCAGTCCGCGCACAATGTGCTCACGTCCCGCCGGGGCGGCTGGCCGCTCACGATGTTTCTGATGCCGGACCAGCGGCCTTTTTTCGGCGGCACGTATTTTCCGAAGACGGCGCGCCCCGACAAGCCGGGAATGATGGATCTGTTGCCGCAGTTGGCCACCGCCTACCGCGACCGCCGCAGCGAGCTCGAACAGCGGAGCGAGTCGTTGCGCGCTGCGCTCGCGCAAACGCAGCCCGCAGCCGCCTCCGACGATGCGCTGACCCCGGCTCCGCTCGCTGCCGCGCTCGCCGAACTCAAGCAGCTGTTCGACGAGACCCGCGGCGGCTTGAGCGAGGCGCTCAAGTTCCCGCACCCGGCTGAATTCGAGTTCCTGCTGCACCGTGCGGCCGATCTGCCCGATGAGCAGGCTCTCGGCATGGTGAAGCTGACGCTCGCGAGGATGGGCGAGGGCGGCCTTTACGATCAGCTGGGCGGCGGCTTCTACCGCTACTGCGTCGACCAGGACTGGACGATCCCGCACTTCGAGAAGATGCTCTACGACAACGGGCCGCTGCTGCGTCTTTACGCCGACCTGTGGCTCGTCGACCGCCAGCCGTTGTACGCGCGTGTCGTTGCCGACACGGCCGGGTGGGCGATGCGCGAGATGCAGGCGCGGGGTAACTCAAATAAGGGCGGTTACTATTCGACCCTCGACGCCGATTCCGAGCACGAGGAAGGCAAGTTCTACGTGTGGACGCCGGATGAAGTCAAGGCCGCGCTGAGCGCCGAAGAATATGCCGTGGTCGCGCCGCATTACGGCCTCGATGCGGCGCCGAATTTCGAGGACGCGGCCGCGGAGGGCGGAGCAGGGGCCCCTCGTTCGAGGCTCCGCGGCGCCCATTGGCATCTGCGCGTGACGAAGCCGCTGGCAGACGTCGCCAGGCAGCTCGGCGTGCCGCCCGCGCACGCGCAGTCCCTGTTCGATGCGGCGCGCGCGAAGCTGCTGGCGCAAAGAGAGCGGCGGGTGCGTCCGCATCGCGACGAGAAGATACTCACCGGCTGGAACGCGCTTATGATAAAAGGCATGGCGCGCGCCGCGCGGGTGTTCGACCAACCGCAATGGCTTGCGTCCGCGCGCAGTGCCGTCCAATTCATCCGTGCCAACCTTTGGCGCGACGGCCGCCTGCTCGCGACTTACAAAGACGGCAAAGCCAGCCTCAACGCCTATCTCGACGATTACGCGTTCCTGCTCGATGCGCTGCTGGAACTCATGCAGGCCGAGTTTTCGGTTGCCGATCTGGAATGGGCCCGCTCGCTTGCCGACGTCCTGCTCGAACAATTCGAGGACCGCGAGCAGGGCGGCTTCTTTTTCGTAAGCAACGATCACGAACAGCTGGTCCATCGCGCCAAGGCCGGCCACCGCAACGATACGCCGTCGGGCAACGGCGTCGCGGCCCTGGCGCTGGGCCGGCTCGGCCATATGGTCGGGGACGCGCGCTACAGCGAAGCGGCGCGGCGCACCGTGCAGGCGTTCAGGCCGTTGCTCGAACGGCAGCCGGGCATGCACGGAGCCACCTGCTGCGCGCTCGAGGAACAACTGGCACCGCCGACCATGGTGGTCCTGCGCGGCCGCCGCGAGGTCACGGCCTGGCAACGCGAGCTTAACGCGCATTACCTGCCGCACGTGCTCGCGTTGGCGATCGCGCCGGACGCACCGGGGCTGCCGCCGGTGCTCGACAAGCCGGCGGGCGGCGGTGTCAACGCATGGGTTTGCCAGGGCGAAAAATGTCTGCTGCCGATTACGGATCGCGCGACGCTGCTTGCGGTGGTCAGCGAACGGGAGCCGTAATCGGATGAGGAAAGCCGCGTTATGCCCCGACCCGGTAATCGACCTGAAAAAGCCTTCATGTCAAAACGCCTCACGAGGTCGTTGTGAAATCCTTCAACCGCGTGGCGTTTCAAGGTTGAATCCGCCAGTCCGCCCGGTGCGTCAGGCCGGCACTTACAGGAGTAATCGATGAAAAACAGGATAGCCCGTGCCGCGACCCGTCTCATGTGCAGTATCGGCGGCGCGTTCATGCTCGCCGCAACGGCCTCTCCGGCGGACTTGTCCATCGGGATCAGCTCCGACGTCACTTCGCTCGATCCGCAGTATGTCGCCATTCAGCCGAACGTTACCATAGGCTGGCACGTGTTCGATGCGCTGACGCGCGTCGACGAGCACGCGCGCCTGATCCCCGGCATCGCCACGTCATGGCGCGCGGTTGATCCGACGACGTGGGAATTCAAACTGCGCAAAGGCATCAAGTTTCACGATGGCTCCGAGCTCACCGCCGAAGACGTGGCGTTTTCGCTCGAGCGCGCCCTGTCCATCGCCGGCAGCCCGGGCGGCTTCGCGGTATACGTGAAACGCATCGTCGCCAAGCAGATCATCGATCCCTACACGCTGCGCCTGAAGACCGCAACGCCCTATGGCGCGATGCCGCAGGACCTCAACTCAATCATGATTGTTTCCAAGAAGGCTGCGTCGAATGCGACATCGGCGGATTTCGACAGCGGCCGCACAATGATCGGCAGCGGCCCCTACAAGTTCGTGCGCTGGGCGCGCGGCGACCGCGTCGAGCTTGCGCGCTTCGACGCCTACTGGGACAAGCGGCCGGTGTGGGACAAGGTCACGTTTCGCATGATGTCGAACGATCCGGCGCGCACCGCCGCTCTGCTGGCGGGCGACGTCGACGTCATCGAAAACGTGCCGCCCTCCGATCTCGTGCGGCTGCGCGGCGATGCCAATCTGCGGCTCGAGCAAACGGTCTCGTGGCGCACGATCTTTTTCCAGCTCGACCAGTACCGCAAACAACCGCCGTTCGTGACGGATCTCGAGGGCAAGCCGCTCGCCAGAAACCCGTTCATGGATGTGCGCGTGCGGCGCGCAATGTCGAAAGCGATCAATCGCAAGGCGCTCGTGGAGCGCGCCATGGAAAACGTCGCAGTGCCGGCTTCGAACGTGGTGGCACCGCAGATTTTCGGCCACAACTCAGACGTAAAACCGGAAGCCTACGATCCGGACGGCGCGAAAAAACTGCTCGCGGAGGCCGGTTATCCCAATGGCTTCGCGATGACCATGTCGGCGCCGAACGATCGCTATATCAACGACGACCAGGTGGCGCAGGCGGTGGCGCAAATGCTCTCGCGCATCGGCATCCGCTGCGGCGTCGAAGCAATGCCCTTCAATGTCTACCTGACGAAAGCACGCGATCAGCAGTTCAGCTTCGCGATGCTCGGCTGGGGCTCGTTCGCGGGCGATCTTGCGCTGCGGGCGCTGCTGGTCACCGTCAATCCCGACAAAGGCTATGGCGCGTGGAACTGGGGGCGGTATTCGAATCCGAAACTCGATCAACTCGTCGAGCAGGCGCTCGACACGGTCGACGAGAAAAAACGCGAGGCGCTCGCGCGCGAAGCCAATGCGGTGGCCGCCAAGGATGTCGCCGTCATCCCGCTGTATCACCAGATCGTGACGTGGGCGATGAAAAAGAATATCGTCTTCGAGGCGCGCACCGATGAACGCTCGCAAGCCCAGTATTTCCGACCGAAATGAGCGTATCGGGGCGGGACTTTTCGAACGCGGTGGTATTGAATCGGGAGAGAGCCGGGTCCGTCCGGTGTGACGTTCGGGCGGCGTACTGTTGATGCTGCATGCGTCGTTTGAGGCTGAGTGGCCGCAAAAACCTTGGGAGACGGAATGAATCACCGACAAAAACGTGGTCTTGCCGTGTTAAGCCTGGTCATTGCACCCCTTCTCCTGGCGGGGCTCGAAACGTTTCATCCCGCGCATTTCACCGCCAATCCGGGGATGACCAGCTTTCTTCTACAACCCCAACCCAGCGATCTGCATTACGAGGCGATCAAGTATTTCGGGCCGGAGTGGTGGTTTCTTATGCACATGGTTCAGACCCCGCTGGTAGTGCTCGTCTCCCTGGGGCTTCTTCTCATCACGGATGTTATCGTGGTTGGCGAGGGAGCGCGCTTTACGCCGCTCGCGTGGATTTCCCGGGTCGCGACCGTCATATTCATGACCTACTACACGGTTCTGGACAGTATCGGCGGCATCGGGCTCGGCCGTGAGCTATTGGCGCTGAACAGCATGCACGAATCCGGGGCGCTGACCGCCCCACAGGTGGAAACGATCCGCTTCTTCCTCGATCAGATGTGGGTGGATCCGTGGGTGGGCGGAGTCGGCTCCTTCATAAGTCTCACCGGATCCTGGGCGGTGTTTGTCGCTGCCGTGTGCGCCGGGGGCTATCTGCTGCTGAACCGGAAGGCGTCCTGGCTGGTATTCATATTGCTAATCGCCTTCGGTTGGGAGTTGCAAGTCGCGCATGCGAGTTACCATGGTCCCTGGGCTTTCACCTTCCTTGCGCTTGCATCGGCGCTTCTCCTCTCCCGGCAAGACCCGCTATCAAGAGAAGCCGTGAAGTCATGAGTGCGTGAGGCCGTGAGTCAAGCGAGGATTTCCTTTGCCATTGCATGCTCTCCCGCCCTCCCGTTCCTGCATCCTGGGTTTTCTTCAGCGCCGCTGTTTCAGATACTCCACGTTCACGCAGTTGGCGAGTTTGCCGTCGCGCAGATAGTAATACGCCGTCTCGATCGCTTTGCGCCGCAGGTCCGCGAACGCGTCCGGGCTGAAAAACCCCGCGTGCGGGTTCAGCAGCATCCGTCCCCGCATCCACGGCTCGTTCGCGTGCCACGCCGCGACCAGCGGATCGTTGAGCGTGGCCGGTTCGTTGGGCAACACATCGAGACCGACGGCTGCGAGCCTCCCGCTTGTGAGCCCCTCGAGCAGCGCAGCCGTATCGCAGATCGGTCCGCGCGCCGTATTGATGAGGTATGCCCCCGGTTTCATCGCGGCGATCGCCGCAGCATTGATCATCGCGCGCGTCTCGCCGGTGAGCGGGGCGTGGATGGTCACGACGTCGGCGAGTCCGAGTAACTCGGCAAGCGTGCGCGCCCGGGTAAATCCGAACGCCAGCTCGGCCCCGTTCGGGAGGAAGGGATCGTAGAATGCGACTTGCATCCCGAATGCCCGCGCACGCAGCGCGGCCGCAGTACCGATGCGGCCGAGACCGATCACGCCAAAGCACGCGCCGCGCAGGCGGCGCGCGGTGACGTTGTGCACGTGCGTCCATCCGCCTTTGAGGTCGGCGTGCAGCGCCGCATCGCATGCCGCGGTGCCCCGCGCAAAGGTCAGCATCATCGCAATCGCCGTATCGGCAACTTCGGTAGTGCCGTAGTCGGGCACGTTGCATACCGCGATGCCGACATCGCCGCACGCCTTGAGATCGACGATGTCGAAGCCGACGCCATTGCGCACCACGATGCGCGTGCGCTTGAGGTGCGGGATTGCCGCGGCATCGATGGGGACGCGTGCGGTGATGATGCCGTCGCAGGCCTCCCACGCGCTCAGTTCTATCGCATCAAAGCGAAGTTTTTGCGGGTTGAGCAGGACGACGTCGGCACCGGTCACCTCGCGTTCGATGTCGAGCTGCGCGGACCGGCTGTCCGAAAAAAGTATGGTTAATGGCACATGGATTCCGGGATCGGGTCTTGGAACATCGGTTTCCCTGCCTGCCTGCTGCCCGTGTTCTCTGTGGCGAATAGTAAAGGATGAAGGCGGAGGGGTGAAGAAAATTCCTGGCGGCGTTTATCTACGCCCATCGGTAGCCTGAAATACCATCAGTCCCACGCCGGCGCCCGCCCTGCCGGATTCGCGATCCTGCCGTCGGGCCGTTTGAGCGCGAAGATTCTTTTCATCTCGTCGCCGGTCAGCGAGAAATCGAAGACATCCAGGCTCTCGGCCATATGCCGGGAGTTCGAGGAGCGCGGAATAGGGGCGATGTTTCCCTGCTGCACGAGCCAGCGCAGCGCCACCTGGGCGATGGTCTTGCCCTTGTTGCGCGCGATCTCGCCGAGCACCGGGTCGTTGAACACGCGCCCGCGGCCGAGCGGGCAGTAGGCCATGAAGATGAGCCCCGCCTTGCGGCAGAACGCGAGCACCTTCGATTGATCGAGATACGGGTGATACTCGGCCTGCAGCACCACGAGCGGCTCCGGGCACAGCTGCATCGCTTCCCTGGTGAGCGCGATGTTGAAATTCGCGACGCCGACATGGCGCGTTTTGCGTTCGCGCTTCACCTTCGCGAGTGCGTCCATGGTTTCCGCGAGCGGAATCTTCTCCGGGCTCGGCCAGTGCACGAGCAGCAGGTCCACGTAATCGACCTGCAGGCGTTCCAGGCTCTCGTCCACCGAGCGCGCGAAGTCGGCGGCGCGCAGGTATTCGTGAGAGACCTTGGTGGTCAGGAAAATGTCTTGGCGCGGCACGTCCGACAGGCGCATGCCTTCGCCGACGCCTTGCTCGGTCCCGTATTTCCACGCCGTGTCGAGGTGGCGATAGCCGAGCTTCAGCGCGGTCGCGACGATCTCGCCGCAATTTCCCAATTGTGACGTACCGAAACCGATGACCGGAATTTCCGCGCCGTGCGCGGACAGCTTGGGCATGGCCAGCGTATTCATCATGGCGAATAGTAAAGGATGAAGGCGGAAAGAAGAAGGATGACAGTTTGACCCGTCGTCCGTCATCCTGTGATCACTGCATCGGTATGCCCGCCTCTTTTGCCGCTTTCCGGTAGCGCTCGATCTCCCGGGGCAGAAGGTCGGCCAACTGCGCCAGGGTGAGCGGCCACGGCTCGGCGCCTTCGTTGTCCAGGAATTTCCTCATGTCGGTGCTGGCGAGTATCTTGTTGACCGCGGCATTGATGAAGTTGAGCCGGTCGGCCGGCACCCCCGCCGGCGCGAATATCCCCCACCACAGCACGTAGGTGTATCCCGGCACGCCTGACTGCGCGATGGCCGGCAGTCCCGGCAAAAGCGGCGAAGGCTCGGCGCTGCTCACCGCAAGCGCGCGTATTCTGCCGGCCTTCAATTGCGGATTGACCGCCGCCGCACTCGCGATCACGATCTCGACTTCTCCCGCGGCGAGGGCGGTAACCGCCGGCGCGATGCCCTTGTATGGGACGTGTGTGAGCTTGATGCCGGCCGCGGCCGCGAACAGCGCGCCGGAGAAGTGGTTGTTGCCGCCCGCTCCTGATGACGAGTAGTTGAGCTTCCCGGGATTTTTTTTCGCGAGCGCGACGAGCTCCTTCACGGATTTCGCCGGTACCGACGGGTGAATCACGAGGATCATCGGCGCGCGCGCGATCATCGCGGCCGGCACGATCGCTTTTGCCGGATCGAAGGGCAGCTTCTCCCGCACGGCGGCGGTCGCGGGATACGAAGAGGTATGCCCGAGCAGCGTGTGGCCGTCGGGCTCGGCACGGGTGGCGATCTCGGTGCCGATCATGCCGCTCGCGCCGGGGCGGTTGTCGATGACCACGTTCTTGCCCCACATCTCCGCGAGCTTCTGGGCGACCGCGCGGGACATGATGTCGATCGAACCGCCCGCCGTGTAGGGAACGATGATCTGGACGTTTCTGGACGGATAAGCGGACTGCGCGAGCGCCTGCGGCGCTGCGCATCCCCATGCCAGGGCGCAAAGCACAGGCATAACCGCACCCAAGCGGGATCGCGTCGTTTGCATTGTTTTTCCTCCATTCGCAAGATGGGCCGCTTGTCCGCGGCCGCATTTCGTTTAGACGCCAACGGTCCGAAAATCCGGTGCGCGTCCTGAGCGGCGGCGTCAACTTCCGGGCAGGCCATGGATGGCCGGAAACAGGGCAAATGGGGTCAGACCCCATTTGCCCTTGCCGTCACCCATCACCGAATCTGCAGAGCAAGTCTTGCGCTACCTCGTCGGGAATCCCCGGCTCATTGAAGCCGTGTGGAGCGGGCGGGCGGGAAACGTACCGGCATTTCGCGGTCGATTGCGGAACGGGATGACCGCCACCGCCGGTATGTACGGGTAATAGCCACTGTAGATCCCGCAATTGATACCCCGGTTGTCCAGGCACGGGTCGGCCGGTGGCGCGGCGGTTGCATACTGCCTCGACTGGCGCTCGGCCTCGAGCTGGCGCTCGAGATCGCGGACTCTCTCGGCAAGCGAGTTGAGTCTTTGCTGTTGTAAGGCGGCGACTGCGTCGGTGAGCGGCTTGTCCGGCGTGTAGACGGAAATCGTGTTCTCGACGAGCCCCAGCTTTTTCGCGGCTTTGGGATCGGCGGGCGGCTGGTTCGAGTAATTGGTTACGCCGTGCCCGTCCACCCACTTATATAGCTGCGCGGACGCAGGGGCCGTCGCGAGGATCGCGGCGAGGACAAGCGGCAGCCGGATGAGCATGCGCGGTTTCATATCTGACGGACGCTCTTGCGTTTGCCTATTATCAAACTCGCGTGGGTGTATGGCAACGAAGACAGGATTCGGGACCGGGAGCCCGCAGGCAGGCTTCAGATCAATCGCTCCGGTCACGTTTACGTACCGCAATCCATGGGCGGATCAGCGGCCGTGCTCTGCGGGCTCCGCATGAGCGGCGGGGAAGGAGCGGTGCACGTAATCGATGAAAACCTGCGGCTCCGCCGGCGTGATGACGACGGTGCGCCTCGGCATGACCAGCACGACCGAGCAGGTCAGGTCGGTGGCGAAGAGCCGATGGCGGCCGAGCGCCTTGCTCCAGAAAAGCCCGGTGAACGAGTAAAGTCCGCCGTTGCCGAAAGCTCGGAGCGAGCCCTTGCACGCCGCAGGTTCGTGCCAGAGTCTGCTCAAGCCGTCGAGCGGGATACGGGTGGAGAAGAGCAGACGCCGGACGTAAAGATCGTTGCCCCCGATCGCGTAGCCGGTGACGACGAAGAGCAGGCTCACCAGCAAAATCGCCGGGAATACGAAGGCAACGCCCACGCCGAACGCGTGCGTGAACCCGGCGACAGCCGGGGCCGCGCGATAGGCAAAGAATCCGCCGGCCAACAGAATCAGCGTGCCCAGCGCCGATATCAGCTTGAGACCCCTGGGCCACGCAGCGGCCGGAAAGTAGCGGCGCACGCTGGAAACTCCGGGAGCGCAGCCCGGTTTCCTTATTTGCCTGGGGTCTTGCAGGTGTTGCTGTCCATGATTTCATTGGCGATCCTGGTGCTGTCGGCGTCGAGCTTGCCCCCGGCGAGGAATTGCTTGGCCGTGACGCAGGCCTGCTTTTTTGCGTCCTCCGCGGAAAAAGCGAAGATGGACAGCGCAGCCAGGGCTTTTCTGAGGGGCCCGCCCGGGTAGGATTTCTTGATCATCATGTCCATCAGCTCGTTTGCCCTGTATGGGTCGCTGAAGCCGCCCAAGCTGCCGAATCCGAACACTTCGGTCTTCCCGTACAAATCGTAAGCGCGGCCTGCCGCGATGTTGCTGCTGTCGACGCCCTTTTCCAGCAGCCGCAATGCGATCTTGACTTTCTGCGCCTCGCCCGTCTCGCGAAACTCGTCCGGGGGGTCGTCACCAAGCAGGAGTGCCGCGGCATCGGCGCAGATGTCTCCGTTGCCTTTGCCGCAGACCACCTCGGTTTCGCATTTCGATTTCAGGGTCTTGAAGGTTTCGTTATTCGCGCCGCGCGGCTTCTCGGCCGCAGGCTCACGTGCGGCCCAGGGCGCGACCATGGGCCCGCCGCCGGGCGGCGAGGTAGACTCCCCGTCGCAATAAGCGAGCGAGGGAGCAAGGCAGAGTACCGCCAGGGCAACAGGAATAAAACGCGAGAAAGCTATTTTTGTGCGCATATTGACTCCGAAAACGCATGAAAAAAACACATTGGCATGATCATCAGGCGGGTCTTGCTTGCTTGTATTGTACATGCCATCAGGATTATGCCGTATCCCGGGCTCAAAGGGTCGGGTCTTGCAATATCAGTTTAGTGGTTGCCTTGTCGCCGTGTTCTCCGTGCCCTCTGTGGCGAATTCTGCAGGATGAAGGCGGAAAGATGAAGGATGAAGCAAAGCCTTACCTGTGTTCATTTGCGATCAGGCGATAGCACCGGCCTTGCGCAGCGCCGCGATGTCGGCGACGCTGAAGCCAACGGACGCCAGTACCTCGTCGGTGTGCTCGCCTACCCGCGCGGGCGGGCGCTCGATCGAGGGACCGCCGTGGGCGAATATGAACGCAGCCAAGGGCACCGTCAGCGGCTTGCCGACGCCGGGCACGGCTGCGTGCCGGTGCAGCAGACCGCGGTGCTTGAGCTGCGGGTCTTGCAGCGTCTCGCGCAGCTCGCGCACGCGCGCGGCGGGAATATGTTTCGATTCCAGATAATTTTCCCACTCGTCCGCTGTCTTCTCCTTCATCTTCCGGGCGACCGTCGCGTGCTTTTCGTCGAAGCGCGCATAGCGCTCGTCGAGGCTGACACGTTCCGCCTCGGCCGGCTCGCCGATGGCCGTATAAAACCGGCGATGCTGCCGGCGGTTGGATGCCGCCAGCTGCACGAGCCCGTTTTTGGTTTCAAAGAGCGAAGACTCCGCAAAGCGCATCTTGTTGCCCGCGCGCCTGGGATTGTGCCCCGAGTGCAGATGGTCGGTGACGTGCGTAGCCTGCAGAATCAGCGCGACATCGAGCATCGCCATGTCGATGTACTGGCCCTGGCCGGTGCGCATGCACTGGTAGAGCGCAGCCGAGATGGCAAAGGCACCCGTCGTGCCGGTGGCATAGTCGATCACCGGCGCGCCGACCTTGATCGGCCCGCTCGTTTCCGTGCCGGTCGAAGCGGTGATGCCGGAAGTCGCCTGGATCGCCATGTCGTAGGCGGTCTGCACGCCGCGCGGCCCGTCCTGACCGTAGGCCGTCATCGACGCATAGATGAGCTTCGTCTTCAAGCGCGCGAGCTCTTCGTAGCCGAGGCCAAGCGCCTTGAATGCGCCAGGCCGGTAATTCTCCACCAGCACGTCCGCCCAGTCCCTGACCAGGCGTTTGAGCGCCTCACGCCCGCCCTCGGTCTTGAGGTCGAGCGCAATCGAGCGCTTGTTCGAGCCCTGGGTGAGAAAGCCCGTGCCCATGCGCGCCTTGTTGAGCGCCTTGTCGGCGCCGGTTTCGCGGCTCTGGTCCGGCTCGTTCGGGTCTTCCACCTTGATCACGTCGGCACCGAGCACCGCGAGCTGATAGGTCGCGAACGGCCCGGCGAGCACGTGCGTGCAGTCCAGAATTTTCACCCCTTCGAATGGTCGCATCGTCCTGTCCCCGTCCTATACGGCTCGCAGGATAGCAGACAGCGAGAAAGACCGTGAGAGCGGGAGAGCGGGAGAGCGGGAGAGCGAAGGACGGACCGTCGCTTACAATCTCACGACTCACGGTTCGAGGATCAGACCTCCAGCAGGGCGAACGCTTCGCCGAAGCGCTGCCGCGCCTCGGCGTGCAGCGGTTTTACGGCGCGCGCGAACGCTGCGCGCCCAGCCGGGGTCAGCTCGACGATTTCGCAGCCGGCGTCTACGAGCGCTTTGCGCGCGATTTCCTCTTCCTCCACCGCGAGTTTGCGTTGCGCGATGATCGCCTTGCGCGCGGCCGACATCAGCGCGCTTTGAAATTCCCCGGGCCAACTGTCGAACGCCGCGCGGTTGCAGTAGATGCCGCGCGAGACGTAACAGTGGCCGGTCAGGGTGATATAGCGGTGCACCTTGTGGCAGCCGTAGTCCACCGTGTTCGCGAGCGGATTCTCCTGCGCGTCCACCGCGCCTGACACGATCGCCTCCAGCCCCTGTTTGAGGTCGCAGGGAAAGGGTATCGCGCCGAGCAGCTCGAAGGTGCGGCAATGCATCTGGCTCGGCATCATGCGTATGCGCATGCCCGCCATATCCGCGGGCGTGTGCACCGGGCGCAGCCGGTTCGTGACGTGGCGGTAGCCGTTCTCGAAGTAGCCGAGGAGACGATAGCCGATGCGCTCCTCGATCTTGCGGCTCAGGTAGGCGCCGAGCTGGCCGTCCATCGCGGCCCGGGCCTGTTCGAGCCCGTCGAACAGGAAGGGCAGGTCGGTAAATTCCAGTTCCGGAACGCGGTCGGTCAGGTAGCTGGTGGACTGGTAGGAGAGCGTCAGGATGCCGCGCTCGGCCATCCACAGCGTCGCTTCACCCTTGTAGCCGAAGTCCATCACGTTCCACACGTACTTGACGTCCACGGCCTTGCCGAATTGCGCCTCGAGCCGGTCGCCGATCATCTTCAAGGCGCGGCTGTGGGTCGTGGTCGGCGGGCCGTAGCCCCCCATGCAGATTTGAATAGTCACCGGAAATACGCCCAAGTCGTTCGCGCAATGATAACGGTTAAACCGCGGGCATGGCCCCCCCGTTTAACCCGGGGCGCTGGCCCGGTGACGACGGGGGCGGAGAAGAAGCGGTAGCCAGCGTTGTTTTCAGTCAGCCTGTCGGGGCGCAGGTTTGAATCCAGCCGGATGCCCCGGCTGTCGATGGTGCGGCCGCGCAGCGTCTTAAATTTCCTGCACGTAATTGCCGGGCGCTGCGCCGAGCACCGGATGCTCGGTGCTGCCAGGCGCGCGCGCGGCGATATCCGGCCCGCAGCACTCGGCGAGCCACGCAACCCAGTTTTCCCACCAGCTGCCGTCAATCCGGTGCTGGCGCTTGAGCCACTCGTCGGGGTGCTCGGAATCGGTCTCGCCGCTCCAGTAACTGCGCTTAGGCGGCTTGACCGGCGGGTTGATGATGCCGAGGATGTGGCCGGAACTCGACAGCGTATAGCGAACTGGCGCGGCAATATTCCCGGCGATCTTGAACGTCGCTTTCCACGGCGCGATGTGGTCTTCCTCGCAGCCGACGGCGTAGAGCGGCTGGCGGATGTCGCCAAGATCGATGGGCTGACCGGCAATCTCAAGCGCGTTTTTCTGGATGAGCTTGTTGTGCAGGTAGAACTCGCGCAGGTAGAAGCTGTGCATCGCGCGCGGCATGCGCGTGACGTCGGTGTTCCAGTACAGCACGTCGAACGGCGGCGGCGTTTCGCCGTACAGGTAGTTGTGCACGAAGTAATGCCAGATCAGGCTGTTCGAACGCAGCAGCCGGAACGAGCGCGCCATCTCGCGGCCGTCCAGAAAACCCTGCTGGGCCATCATGTGCTCGAGGGTCTCGACGGTTTTTTCATCGATGAATACCTCGATGCCGCCCGGCCGCGAGAAGTCGACGAGTGTCGCAAGCAATGTCCAGTGCGCAACCGGCACTTCCGGCTCGTCAGCGTATTCACGATTGAACCACGCCATCAGCGTCGCCAGCGCGGTGCCGCCGATGCAGTAGCCGACCGCGTGCACCTGCGGCACTTTGCAGATCGCGCGCGCGGTATCGATCGCCCGGCGCATACCCTTCATCAGGTAGTTTTCGAAAGTGGTGTCGGCCTGCGCTGCGGTCGGGTTCTTCCAGCTCACCACAAACACCGTAAAGCCCTGGTTCACAAGATAGCGCAGCACGCTTTTCTTTTCGGTCAGGTCGAGTATGTAGTACTTGTTGATCCATGGCGGGATGATCACGATCGGCACCGAGCGCACCTGTGCGGTGGCGGGCGCGTACTGAATCAGTTCCATCAGTTCGTTGCGATAAACGACGGCGCCCGGCGTCGTTGCCAGATTCTGTCCGACTTTGAATGCCGAGCGGTCGGTCATCTGCACGTCGCCGACGCGCAGGTCGTCGAGCCACAGCTTGAGGCCGGCCGCAAGACTCTGACCGCCGGACTCCCAGAACTTGCGCAGCGCCACCGGATTGGTGAGAAGGTAGTTGGTTGGCGCGACAGCGTTCAGCCATTGCCGCGCCCAGAATGTCGCCTGACGCCGCTGCTTGGCCGGGACGCCCGGTGTTTCGAACATTGCTTCCTGCAGCCAGTGCGTATACAGCAGGTAATACTGCTTGAGCAGGGAGAACGCCGGCAGCTCGGACCACATGGGATCGGCGAATCGCGTGTCATCGGGCGCGGCCTTGACGACCACCGTCGGCGTCAGTCCGCTCGCGGTCTGCCATGCGTGAAGCTGCATTTCCTGCAACTCGCGCGCGAACTTGGCCAGCTCAGTTGCCAATTCGCCCGGATGCGTGATCCAGCCTTCGGCGACTTTTTCGAACGACGCGCCGACACCATACGGATCAACCGACTGATTAAGCTTTGCGAACTGGTCGGTCCATTGGTCGAGGCTGGCGCTCAACGCCGCCGCGTCGGGCAGCGGAATGACGGCTTTCTTCATGCAATGAGTCTACTGCGCCCGCGTGCGGCCGCTAATGGCTATCTGCAGGGATACTGACACAGATCAAGAATTGCCCCCGGCCGGGCAGCTGTTTTGACAGCTGACCGCAGTCAATTCAAACGATCAGGATCGCGCGGTAGTCGTTGACGTTGGTGCGCGTGGGTCCGGTGACGACGAGATCGCCAAGCGCGGAAAAGCAGCCGTAGCCGTCGTTGTTTCCCAGCATCTTATCGGTGCGCAGCCCGAGCTTGGCTGCGCGCGCGAACGAGTCCGGCGCCGCGATTGCGCCGGCATTGTCCTCGGTGCCGTCGATGCCATCGGTGTCGCACGCGATCGCGTGGATGCCCGCAGCGCCTTGCAGATCGTTCACGAGCGATAACAGAAATTCGGCGCAGCGCCCGCCGCGGCCGTTGCCGCGCACGGTCACCGTGCATTCGCCGCCCGAGATCAACGCGACCGGCGGCTGCCATGGTTGGCCGTGCGCTTTGACTTCGCGCGCGAGCGCAGCGTAAACCTTCGCGACTTCGCGCGCTTCACCGGTCACGCTGTCGCCGAGGACCGCGGCGCGCACGCCGCTGGCTTCGAAAAATTTCGCCGCCGCCTGCAGGCACTGATGGGCGGTCGCGATCACGTGGTTCTCGGTATTGGCGAAGACCTTGTCGCCGGGCTTCGGCGTTTCGGCAAGCTCGCCGCGGGTGCCGCGCTCGAGCGTCGCCTGCACGGCTTTGGGGACGTTGCACTCGTAGCGCTTGAGGATGTCGAGCGCATCCTGGTAAGTGGTAGGGTCGGGCGTGCACGGGCCGGAGGCGATATGCGTCGGGTCGTCGCCGGTCACATCCGAGATCACCAGCGCGCGGATTTTTGCCTTGCACGCAGCGGCGAGCCGCCCGCCCTGAATCAACGATAGATGCTTACGGACCGTATTGATTTCCTGGATCGTCGCGCCGCAGCGCAGCAGCTCTTTGGTGGCCGCCTTGAGATCGGCCAGCGAGATCGTCTCGACCGGCAGGCTCAGCAGGCTCGAGCCGCCGCCGGAGACGAGCGCGAGCAGCAGGTCGTCCCTGGACAGCCGCCTCGCGCCGTCGAGGATTCTTTTTGCCGCGGCTTCGCCCGCTTCGTCCGGCACCGGATGGCCGGCTTCGACCACGTTGATGCGATTGGTGAGCAGTCCGTGCGCATAGCGCGTGATCACGGTGCCTTCGAGCGGCGCACCTGCCGGCCAGTGCTGCTCTACTGCGAGCGCCATCGACGCCGCGGCCTTACCGGCGCCAACGACGAGCGTGCGTCCTTTCGGCGGCACGGGCAGGTACCGCGACACGATCTCAAGCGGATCGGCAGCGGCGACGGCGGCCTTGAAGCTTCCGAGCAGCATTTCGCGCGGCGACATTATCGACATCCTCAAAGACAATTAAACACCGATAAACGCCGGCAAGCGGGGAAAGAAACCCCATTTCCCATTCTCCATTTCCCGTTCTCCATTTCTCATTGGCGATTTACTGGTTCTTACCCGTGCTCGTCAACGGATTGGAAATCAATCAGGCTATGTCGCCGCTATTGCCGACCCACTGGCTGCCGAGACTGCTATATGCAATGCCGTTTTTCCCGGTTTTTTTGACTTCGTACATCAAGTGGTCGCTGGCGGACACGACTTGATCCACGGTTTCTGGAATGGCATCAAAGACCGCAACGCCGATGCTGAACGTCACCGGCCAATGATTGTCCTTCATCGCGAGATCGAGCGCCTGGCGCATTTTTTCCGCTATTTGCATAACGACGGGCTGTCCCGTTGCCACTAGTACCACGGCGAACTCGTCGCCGCCGATTCGCGCCACAATGTCGGTTTTGCGAAGGGCTGATCTCGACGTGGCGGCAATGGTATGCAGCAACCGGTCGCCCGCGCTGTGCCCGAACCGGTCATTTACCGCTTTGAAATTATCGCAGTCAATGTAAGCAACCGAGAATGTCTGTTTCTGCCGACGATGCCTTTCCATCTCCCGCTCAAGCAACTCCTGAAACCCCAGGTAATTGAGCGCTCCCGTCAATGAATCGACCCTCGCCGTCGATCTCTCGCGGTCATACATGTATCGAAGCTGCACGGTAAGTCCTACCACCAGCAGGTAAGCGATAAGGGTATTGGCGATGCCGATATACAGGTAAACGGGCTCGGAATAGGGGTTGTCGGCGAAACCCATTTCGAGTTGCGCCATGAACGAGATGACGGCAAATGCGATGCCCCATCTCCAACCGCAGTTCCAGCTCACAATCAGGATGCCCAGTAAATAGAATGCGCTGAGACTGAGCTCGAACGATGTGATGTAGTCGACAGTAACTACGGCCGCGAGGACTATCGTTGCGATGATCAGCGCGGTCGGGCGGCTGAGCGTGTAGATGTTGATTTTGCTGAACAGGTCGATCACTGGCTTATCCCAGCACCGGTAGCAGATACTTGCCAGTGTAGCTCGCTTTGTTCCTGGCGATGTCCTCGGGCGCGCCTTCCGCGATCACGCGGCCCCCGCCGTCGCCGCCTTCGGGCCCGAGGTCGATGATCCAGTCCGCGGTCTTGATGACGTCGAGATTGTGCTCGATCACGACCACCGTGTTGCCGTGGTCGCGCAGCCGGTGCAGCACGCGCAGCAGCAAGTCGATGTCGTGAAAATGCAGGCCCGTGGTCGGCTCGTCGAGTATGTAGAGCGTGCGGCCGGTGTCCCGCTTCGATAATTCGAGCGACAGTTTCACGCGCTGCGCTTCACCGCCGGAGAGCGTGGTCGCGCTCTGGCCGAGCGTGATGTAGCCCAAACCGACGTCGAGCAGCGTGTGCAGTTTTCTCGCGACGACCGGTACCGCGGCGAAAAATTCCGCCGCCTGCTCGACGGTCATTTTCAGCACTTCGTTGATGTTCCTGCTTTTGTACTGGACTTCGAGCGTCTCGCGGTTGTAGCGCTTGCCGTGGCATACATCGCACGGCACGTAGATGTCGGGCAGAAAATGCATCTCGACTTTCAGCACGCCGTCGCCCTGGCACGCTTCGCAGCGGCCGCCCTTGACGTTGAAGGAGAAGCGCCCGGGGCCGTAACCGCGCTCGCGCGCCATCGGCACGCCGGCGAACAATTCGCGGATCGGCGTGAACAGCCCGGTGTAGGTCGCGGGGTTGGAGCGCGGCGTGCGGCCGATCGGGCTTTGGTCGACGTTGACGACTTTGTCGAAATGCTCGAGCCCCTTGATCGCTTCGTGCGGCGCGGGCTCGGCCGAGCTGCCATACAGATGGCGCGCTGCCGCGCTGTAGAGCGTGTCGTTGATCAGTGTCGACTTGCCCGAGCCCGATACGCCGGTGATGCAGACGAAGAGACCAACCGGCAGCCTGGCTGTGATGTCTTTCAGGTTATTGCCGCGGGCGCCGCTGATCGCGAGCATGCGCTTCGCGTCGGGTTTGTGGCGCAATCCGGGCACTTCGATGCGCAGGCGGCCTGTGAGGTATTGCCCGGTCAGCGACTCGGCGTTCTTGCGGATGTCCGAAGGCGTGCCCTGGGCGATGATGCGGCCACCGTGCTCGCCGGCGCCGAGCCCGATGTCGACAACGTGATCGGCGTTTTCGATTGCTTCACGGTCGTGCTCGACTACGATCACGGTGTTGCCGATGTCGCGCAGGCGCTTCAACGTATCGAGCAGGCGCGCGTTGTCGCGCTGATGCAGCCCGATCGACGGCTCGTCGAGCACGTACATGACGCCGGTCAAACCCGAGCCGATCTGGCTCGCGAGCCGGATGCGCTGCGCTTCGCCGCCCGACAGCGTGTCGGCCGCGCGGTCGAGCGACAGGTATTCGAGGCCGACGTCGTTGAGGAACGTGAGCCGGTTGATGATCTCCGCGGCGATTTTTTCGGCGATCGCGAGCTTGGTGCCGGCGAGCGCCATGGTTGCGAAAAACTGCGCCGCCTGCTTGAGCGGCAGTGCGCTCACTTCATAGATCGTCCTGCCGGCGACGCGCACGTGGCGCGCTTCGCGCCGCAGCCGCGTTGCGCCGCACTCGGGACAGGGCCGGGTGTTGAGGTATTTGGCGAGTTCCTCGCGCACCACCAGCGAGTCGGTTTCGCGGTAGCGGCGCTCGAGATTCGGGATGATGCCCTCGAACGCGTGCTCGCGCTGGTACTTGTTGCCGCGCTCGCCGATGTAGGTGAATTTGATCTTGTCGCGACCCGAGCCGCAGAGCACCGCATCCTGCGCCGCTTGCGGCAGTTGCTCGAACGGCGCCTCGAGATCGAAGCCGTAGTATTGCGCCAGGCACTGCAGCATCTGGAAGTAGAACTGGTTGCGGCGGTCCCAGCCGCGGATCGCGCCGGAGCCGAGCGACAGGTGCGGGTGGGTGACGACGCGCTTGGGATCGAAGAAGCTGATGTGGCCCAAGCCGTCGCAGCGCGGGCACGCGCCCATCGGGTTGTTGAACGAAAAGAGCCGCGGCTCGAGCTCCGGCAGCGAATAGCTGCAGATCGGGCACGCGAACTTCGCCGAGAACAGGTGTTCGCGGCCGGAGTCCATCTCGACCGCGAGCGCGCGCCCGTCGGAATGCCTGAGCGCGGTCTCGAACGATTCGGCGAGTCGCTGCTTGACCTCGGGGCGCACCTTGAGGCGGTCGACCACGACCTCCACCGTGTGCTTGATGTTCTTCTTGAGTTTCGGCAGGTCGTCGATCTCGTGCACCTTGCCGTCGATGCGCACGCGCACGAAGCCCTGCGCGCGCAGCTCGTCGAAGAGATCGACCTGCTCGCCCTTGCGGCCGACGATCAGCGGCGACAGGATCATGAGCCTCGAATCCACCGGCAGCTGCAGCACGTGATCGACCATCTGCGACACGCTCTGCGCGGCGAGCACGATGTTGTGATCGGGGCAGTGTGGGTCGCCCACGCGCGCGAACAGCAGGCGCAGGTAGTCGTGGATTTCGGTGACGGTGCCGACAGTCGAGCGCGGGTTGTGGCTGGTTGCCTTCTGCTCGATCGAAATCGCCGGCGACAGGCCCTCGATCAGGTCGACGTCGGGCTTTTCCATCAGCTGCAGGAACTGGCGCGCGTAGGCCGACAGCGATTCGACGTAGCGGCGCTGGCCTTCGGCGTAGAGCGTGTCGAACGCGAGCGACGATTTGCCCGAGCCGGAGAGTCCGGTGATCACGATCAGCCGGTTGCGCGGCAGATCGAGATTGATGTTCTTCAGGTTGTGGGTACGCGCGCCGCGAATCCGGATCAGATCGGCGTGTCTGGCAAGCGCATCCGGACCGGAATTCTGCAGCCGAACGATGGTGGGTCGGTTAGTGGGCAAGAGAAACGAATCCCTGAGCTAAACCTGTTAATATACCGAACTTTGGCGTCCTGCCCCAAGTCGTATTTCATCATGTCCCCGAGCAATCGCATGAGCCCGGCCGAATTGCGCGCGAGTGTGAGCCTAGCGAGCATCTTCGGGCTGCGCATGTTCGGAATGTTCGTGATCCTGCCAGTGTTCGCGATCTACGCGGGCGAGCATCTCGCAGGCGGGACCAGCCTGACCCTCGTTGGCATCGCGATCGGAGCCTATGGTCTCACGCAGGCAATCCTGCAAATCCCGTTCGGCTGGTTGTCCGACCGCTACGGCCGCAAGCCCGTCATCTACTGGGGCCTCGCGGTGTTTGCGCTGGGCAGTTTCGTTGCCGCGCTCGGTGGCAGCATTTTCATGGTGATCGCGGGGCGCGTGTTGCAGGGCATGGGCGCGATCTCGGCCGCGGTGATTGCGATGACCGCCGATTTGACGCGTGAAGAACACCGCACCAAGGCGATGGCGCTGATCGGCTCGACCATCGGCGTCACTTTCGCATTGTCGCTGGTGCTGAGCCCATGGCTCAACGGCTTGATCGGTGTGCCCGGCATCTTCGTGCTGACCGGCGTGCTTGCGCTCGCCGCGATGGGGGTCGTTTACTCGATAGTGCCGGCTACGGATGCGGCGCCACCGGGCATGTCCCGGGAAGCCGATGACATCGCGCATTTCAGCGAAGTACTGCGGGATGGGCAGCTCGCGTGCCTGAACTACGGGATCTTTGCGCTGCAGGCCGTGCTGATGGCGCAATTCGTGGTCGTGCCGCTGTCGCTGCGCGAGGTCGGCCTGGCGGTCGATCACCACTGGCAGGTCTACCTGCCGGTCATGCTGGGCTCATTCGTGCTGATGCTGCCGGGGATACTGATGGCGGAGCGGCGCGGCCACGTCAAGACGGTGTTTATCGGCTCGATCGGCGTGCTGTTGAGCGGACAGTTCGCGATGCCATGGCTGCTCGGCAGCGTGCGCGCGATCGCACTCTTTCTGCTGATTTTCTTCACCGCGTTCAACGTGCTCGAGGCAATGCTGCCGTCGCTCGTCTCCAAGCTCGCACCCATCGGCGCCAAAGGCACCGCGATCGGGATCTTCAGCAGCGTGCAGTTCCTGGGCACGTTCCTGGGCGCGGCGGGCGGCGGTTTTCTGTATCAGCATTTTGGCGCGCGCGGCGTGTTCGTGCTCGATGCGCTGCTGCTTGCCGGATGGCTGCTGCTTGCGCTCGGCATGCAGGCCCCTGGCCTGATCCTGACGCGGGTATACACTATTCCGGCGCTCGACAGCGAGCAGGCGCGCGTGCTCGCGGCGCGCCTCGAGGCGCAGCCCGGCGTGCGCGAAGTGCAGTTGTCGGCCGGCGAGCGCACGGCGTACCTGAAGGTCGATGCGACCGGTTTCGATGAACAACACGTGTTACGATTGATCGCGGAAGAGATTTGACTGGAGGTTCAGCATGGCATCGGTTAACAAGGTGATTTTGATCGGCAACCTCGGCGCGGATCCCGAGACGCGTTTTCTGCCGAGCGGCGACGCGGTGGCTAATATTCGGATGGCCACCACCGACGTGTGGAAGGACAAGAGCGGAGAAAAACAGGAACACACGGAGTGGCACCGTGTCGCTTTTTTCGGCAAGCTCGCCGAAATCGCCGGCGAATACCTGAAGAAGGGCTCGCCGGTGTACATCGAAGGCCGTATCCGCACGCGCAAGTGGCAGGACAAGGAAGGCCAGGACCGCTATTCCACCGAGATCGTGGCCGACCGCATGCAGCTGCTCGGCTCCCGTGGCGGCGGCTCCGAGGCTATGGCGCGCGAACCGAAGGCGGCCGCGGCCGAGCCCGGCGGCGGTGGCGCCAAACCCGCGGCGAAGAAGGGCGGGGCGTCGTTCGACGACATGGACGACGACATTCCTTTCTAAGCCGCGCTTTGCGTAATTTCTCGTTATCCTCCGCACGCGATACTGTCGTCGCGCGGTGGATGATGCGGCCGTGACAATGAATAAGACCATCCGCTACGGCGAATATCTGGGCGCAGTGCGCGCGCGTCAGCGCGCGCTCAGCTTCAACGAGGTCGTCGCTGCCGAGCATGGACGGGCGCACCGGCGACAGCAGCTGCGCGTCAAGGACGTCTACCGGCTGCTCGCGCCGTATGTGAGCGTGCGGTTCATCGAGCAATTCAAATCCGTCGTGCCGCTCGCGCTGTTTCTCGCGTTGTTCGAGGCCGTCGTGCTCGATTCCACCGTCAACGGGGCGCAAGCGGTCGCACTCGGTATTCTGGCGGTGATAGTCGGGCTGATGCTGTTCATCGAAGGCGCCAATCACGGTTTGATGCCGTTTTCCGAGAACATCGGCTTCAACCTGCCGAGCCGCTCAACCTGGCCGGTGATTCTGGGCGTCGCATTCGTGCTCGGCGCGGCGACGACTTTCGCCGAGCCGGCGGTCTCGGCGTTGCGTGCCGCCGGCAGCATGAGCGATCCGCAGCGCGCGCCGGCGCTGCATGCATTGCTCACTCAGCATGGCGCGGCGTTGGTCGCGGCAGTTGCGTTGAGCGTGGGTTTTGCGGTGATGCTGGGCATGTTGCGCATCGTCATGAACTGGCGGTTGAAGTCGGTGATCGTCATAGCGCTGCCGCCGTGCCTCGCGCTGACCGCGTACATCGCGGCGCAGCCGCACCTTGCGCCGGTCCTCGGCCTTGCCTGGGATTGCGGCGCGATCACCACCGGACCCGTGACGGTGCCGATCGTGCTGGCGCTCGGCATCGGCGTGACCGCGGCCGTGGGCAGGGAGGACAATCCGCTGTCGGGGTTCGGCATCGTCACGCTGGCTTCGATGTTTCCGGCACTGGCGGTAATGTTGCTCGCGCTGGCCCTGCCGCTGGACGGCATGCAATTGCTGGTGGCGGCGGAGGCGACCATCCCTTGGTACGCAGCGAGCCCGACCGCGGATGCCATCGCCGCGCTGCGCGCGATCGTGCCGCTCACGCTGCTCTTGTGGTTGATACAGCGCGTGTTGCTCAAAGAGCCGGTTGCCAGGCGTGGCATCATCGCTTATGGCATTGCGTTGTGCGTGCTCGGCATGCTGTTTTTCAACCTCGGGCTCACCTACGGATTATCGCAGCTCGGTAATCAGGCCGGCAGCATACTGCCGGCGGCATTTGCCGAATTCGCGGCGGTCAGGGGCTCGCCGCTTTACTCCTACTGGATCGGCATCATCATCGTCGTCAGTTTTGCCGCCGCGCTGGGCTTCGGCGCCACTATCGCCGAGCCGGCGCTCAATGCGATGGGCATGACGGTGCAGAACCTGACCGACGGCGCGTTCCCGCGCGAAATACTGATCCGTGCCGTGGCGGTCGGCGTGGGTCTCGGCACCGCGGCCGGCGTCGTCAAGGTGGTGTTCGATATTCCGATTGCGCAATTGCTGCTGCCCGGCTATGCGGTGGCGCTGGTGATGACCGTATTGTCGGAGGAGATCTACGTCAATCTGGCGTGGGATGCGGCCGGCGTGACGACGGGGCCGGTGACGGTGCCGCTGGTGCTCGCGATGGGTCTCGGGCTCGGGCAGAGCATGCACGCGGTCGAAGGTTTCGGCATACTCGCGCTGGCATCGATCGGACCGATCATCAGCGTGCTCGGCGTCGGGTTGTGGATACGGTTGCATATCGCGGGCAGCCATGCCCGCCGTGAGGAAGGAGAGCCGGCACAATGAGTCAAGGCATTGTGGTATTGACGGACGCGATGTTGATCACGTGCATAGTGCAACGCGGCGCGGCGGACAAGGTGGTCGAAGCGGCGATGCGGGCGGGTGCGCACGGCGCCACCATTTACTACGCGCGCGGCACAGGTGTGCGCCAGCGCCATCTCGGCGTGCTCGGCATCACCATCAGCGCAGAGAAGGAAATAGCGCATATCGTGGTGCCAAGCGAGCAGGCCGACCGCGTGTTCGAGAGCATGCATGCCGCCGCCAAGATTGACACGCCGGGCATGGGCATTTTGTACATGACGGCGGTCGAAAAGATGGCAACCTACGTGCCGCCCGAAGTGGTGGCCAAGTACATTCGCGATTGATCCTGCCAAAATGGTAGCGAGGACTGCGCACAAGCTCATTACATGCATCATGCCCGCCGGTCGCGGGCTCGAGCTGATCGAAGGGCTGCGTGAACTGGGCGTGATGAGCGCGCAAGTTCACCACGCGCGCGGCGTCGGGCAAAGCAGCAAGCGGCGGCGCGGCGTGTCGCTCTATGCAGAGCGCGAGATCGTGCAGGCGCTGGTCGAGGCGGCGCGCGCCGACGAGGTGTTCGATTTTCTTTACGCGGCAGCCGAGATCGGGCGGCCGCACGCCGGCATGCTGCTGATGGAAAAAGTCGCCCACGGCATACCGCTGATGCTGCCTGACCTGCCGGTCGAGAAATAGCGCCGATTCAATTCCGAACCGCGGCGTTTGCGTCAGGGTCGTGCGGCGAGCACGCGCAGGGTATCGCGCGCAATCACCACTTCCTCGTCGGTCGGAATTACCCACGCCGAAGCGCGGCTCGCCGGCGTGCTGATGCGCGGCGCGTGACGGCGGTTGGCCTCGGCATCGAGCTCGATGCCGAGCCACGTCGAGTGCGCGCAGATCATTTCCCGCACCGGCGCCGCGTGCTCGCCGATGCCACCCGTAAACACCAGCGCGTCGAGTCCGTTGATCGCGGCGGCGAGCGACCCGATTTCGCGGGCGGCGCGATAAACGAAAAGCTCGATAGCCTGGCGCGCCCGGGGGTCAATGCTGTTGAGCAGCACTCGCATGTCGGAACTGATGCCGGAAACGCCGAGCAGGCCCGAACGCCGGTAGAGCAGGTCGTCCACGTCTTCAAGGCTCATACCGCGCTCACGCATCAGATACAACACGACGTCGGGATCGAGACTGCCGCTGCGCGTGCCCATCATCAGCCCGTCGATGACCGTGAACCCCATGGTCGTGGCGACGCTGCGCCGCCCGCGCAACGCGCATAAGCTCGCGCCGTTGCCGAGGTGGGCGACGATGACGCGCCCATCGGCGCCCGCACCGAGATGCTCGGGCAGCACGCCGGCGATGTATTGATACGACAAGCCGTGAAAACCGTAACGCTTGACGCCGGCGTCCGACACTGCGCGCGGCAGCGCATAAGCCTGCGCCGGCGCCGGCTGCGTGCGGTGAAACGCGGTGTCGAAGCACGCGACGTGCGGCAATTCCGGGCGCAGCTCCATCAACGCGCGGATCGCCGCCAGATTGTGCGGCTGGTGCAGGCGTGCGAGCGGCACCAGCGTTTCGAGCCGCGCGAGTATCGAGCGATCGACCAGCACCGGTGCGCTGAATTCGTCCGCGCCGTGCACTACGCGATGCCCAGCCGCTACAATATTGACGCCGGCGCATTGCCGATCAATCCAGCCGAACAGCCGCTCAATTGCCTGCGCGTGCGTGAGACGGGTAACTGCGCCGGCGGGCACGCCGGCGAGAGGGTCGCCCGGCAACACGGCCCCGGCGGCGTCGCTGGCGTTGAAGCGCGGTTGCGATCCCAAGCCGTCGATCAGCCCGTGCAGCAGGCGGCCGGGCGTGGCGCCGACGGCGTAGATCGCGAACTTGATGCTTGAGGAGCCGGCGTTGACGACGATAATCGCGTCGCTCATGCGCCTTTTTTTCGCTGGTGGTGCACGAGCAAGAGCGCCACCGCGCTCGAGGCCAGGCGGGTTTGCACAGTGTCGGAGCGACTGGTCAGCACGATGGGAACGCGCGCGCCGAGCACGATCGCGGCGGCTTGCGCGTCGGCCAGATACTCGAGTTGCTTGGCGAGCATGTTGCCCGCTTCCAGGTCAGGGACCACCAGGATGTCGGCCCGGCCGGCGACTGCGGACCGGATGCCTTTGGTTTTGGCGGCGACGATCGACACCGCGTTGTCGAATGCGAGCGGGCCGTCGAGGATGCCGCCTGTGATCTGGCCGCGGTCGGCCATCTTGCACAATGCCGCCGCATCCAGCGTCGAGCGCTGCTTGGGCATCACCATTTCGACCGCCGCCAGGATCGCGACCTTGGGCTCGCTCACCTGAAGTACCTGGGCAAGGTCGATGGCATTTTGCACGATGTCGACTTTTTCTTCGAGGGTCGGCGCGATATTGATCGCGGCATCGGTGATGAGCAGCATGCGCGGGTACGTCGGCACGTCCATGATGAAGACGTGGCTGATCCGGCGGGCCGTGCGCAGGCCCGTTTCGCCGGCGACGACTTCCGCCATCAGTTCATCGGTATGCAGGCTGCCTTTCATCAACGCTTCAACGGTGCCTTCGCGCGCCATCGCCACGGCAAAGTTGGCGGCGGCATGACTGTGCGGGACATCGACTATCCGGTATGGGGTCAGATCGATTTCCTCGGCGCGTGCCACGGCGTGAATTCTTGCCTGTGGCCCGACCAGCACCGGCACGATCAAATTCGCCTTGGCGGCTGCCACGGCGCCGAGCAGCGAGTCGCGGTCACACGGATGCACGACCGCCATCGGTATCGGCGCCGGTGCTTCCGCCATCGCAATCAGACGGCGGTACTGCGAGGTCTTGTCGGTCACCCGTACTTCGGGCAGCGCTACGCGTGGCCGCCGGACTTTGTCCTTCGGCGCCATGACCTCCGCGGTGCCGCTCATGACGACCAGATTGTTCTGATTCACGCATTTGCAATCGAAGGTCACGTGGTGATGGTGCTCGAACTTGCCGGTCACGGTGACCGTCACGGTGATGGTGTCGCCGAGCGTCACCGGCCGCGAAAAGTGCAGCGACTGATCGAGGTAAATCGTGCCCGGTCCCGGCAACTGGGTGCCGAGCACGCTCGAGATCAGTGCGCCACCCCACATGCCGTGGGCGATGACTTCCTGGAACATGCTGCTCTTCGCGTACTCCGGATCGAGGTGCGCGGGATTGATGTCGCCGGACATGGCGGCGAACAATTGAATGTCCTCCAGCTTGAGCGTGCGCACGACGCTGGCGGAGTCGCCGATCTGGATTTCGTCGTAGGTGCGGTTTTCTATGTATTCCATGGCCGTTTATTCAAGGCGGGAGGACGCGACGACGCGCAATTATGCATCGGTGCGCCGCGGAAGGCTATCCAGCCAACCGCCCTGCGTGTATGCAATAGGTATTTGTATTGTCGCGGAAACCCACTGGTAGTTATTGACCTGCATCAAAACGGGTCGCAGGCGTCCTCGCGGCCGGGATTTTGATGCAGGTCAAATGCCCGGCTTGCCGAACGACTAGGATGAACCGCACGACCAACCGTACTTGACTGGAGCTGACCATGAACACCGATCTGACCCAAAAAATCGTTACCGATTACAAAGTGCTGGTGAGCGACGCCGAGGAATTGATCAAGGCGACGACCACTCAGTCGGTGGAGAAAATCGCCGACGCCCGCAGCCGGATGCAACACGCGCTGCTGGAACTGAAGCCGCGGCTTGCCAACACCGAGGCAGTGCTGAAGGATAAGACGCGGCTGGCGGCGAGCGCTGCCGATGAATACGTCCACCACAATCCGTGGGCGGCGATGGGCGCCGCGGCGGGCGTTGGCGTCGTAATCGGTCTGCTGATCGGCCGGCACTGACCGCCGCCGGGGAGTGTTGTCGGCTGCACGTCCGCCCGGTCGTCAGCCATTGAGGTTCCCGTGGGCCCGGGGGCGGCTGCGCTGTCCCCGACCAGGCCTGGGAATTCCTGATTTTCTGTCGATTGCCCCCATCACGCCTCGCTGGGCGGGGCGCTTTCCGCTATAATCCAACACTCTGAATTTGGGGGCAATTATGCCGATATACGAATATCTCTGCGCAGCCTGCGGGTTCCAGAAGGAATACCTGCAGAAGATGAGTGACGCGCCGCTGACGGACTGTCCCGAATGCGGCAAGCCGAGCCTTGGCAAGATGGTGAGCGCCGCCGGCTTTCAGCTGAAAGGCAGCGGCTGGTACGCGACCGATTTCAAGCATGCCGCGAAACCAAAGTCGAAACCGGAAGACAAACCCGTAACGAAACCGGACGACAAGCCGGCGGCGAAAACGGACGCCAAACCGGCGCCGGAAGCGCCGGCGAAAAAATCCGACGCTGCTGCGTCGACTGCAACATCCAGCGCCAACCCGGTGGCAAGTTGATATTTCCGCACCGCGCTGCAGCGCGCGGTTCGCTGGTGCAGGGCAGGGTGTGTCAATGATCGTGTCGCTTCGCGCCAATCGCGCGAGCCGTTTTTAAGATGCCAGTGTGAGGGTGCGGTTGAAAAAGTATTTCATTACGGGGCTCCTGATCTGGGTCCCGCTCGGTATCACGCTGTGGGTGCTCGACCTGCTGGTGAGCACCATGGACCAGACGCTGCGGCTGCTGCCAGAGCAGTTCCAGACAGAGAGTTGGCTCGGCTTTCACGTGCCCGGGATGGGCGTGGTGATGACATTCATCGTGGTGCTCGTCACCGGTCTTGTCGCCGCCAACTTTCTCGGCCAGCGTCTGCTGCGGTTCTGGGAGAACGTGCTCGGCCGCATCCCGGTGGTCAAATCCATCTATTACGGCGTCAAGCAGGTGTCCGATACCTTGTTCACCTCGGGCGGTCACGCATTCCGCAAGGCGCTGCTGGTGCAGTATCCGCGCGAGGGTTCGTGGACCATCGCGTTTCTGACCGGGCAGCCGGGCGGTGACGTCGTCAACCATTTGCACGGCGAGTACTGGAGCATTTATGTGCCGACCACGCCGAACCCGACATCGGGGTTTTTTCTGATGATGCCGAAAGCCGACGTGATCGTGCTCGACATGAGCGTCGACGAAGCGCTCAAGTACATCATCTCGATGGGCGTGGTCTCGCCCGACAGCAACGGCCGCAGAAACGGCAGGGCGCTGTCGAAACCCGACGCAGTGCGGCAGCAGGCCGTCAATCAGTAGCGCGGACGCCGCGCGGCGTCCGTTGTCTCTTAATTTCAGCCGATTAGATTTTCACCATGCGTAGCGAATATTGCGGTTTGATCAGCCGCAAGCACTTGAGCCAGACCGTCACCGTGTTCGGCTGGGTCCACCGCCGGCGCGACCACGGCGGCGTGATTTTCATCGACTTGCGTGACCGCGGGGGGCTGCTGCAGGTGGTGTGCGATCCCGACAACCCCGCCACGTTCCGGACCGCGGAAAAGCTGCGCAACGAATTCGTGCTCAAGGTTACCGGCACGGTGCGTCCGCGTCCCGAAGGCACAGTCAATGCTAACCTCGTCAGCGGCGAAGTCGAGGTGCTGGCGGGCGCCATCGAGATCCTGAATCCGTCGCTGACGCCGCCGTTCCAGATGGACGACGACAATCTGTCGGAGACGGTGCGCCTCGAGTACCGCTTCCTCGACCTGCGCCGGCTGCAAATGCAGAAGAACCTCAAGCTCCGTTACCGGACGGCGATGGCGGTGCGCGCTTTCCTCGACCAGCACGGCTTCATCGACATCGAGACCCCGATGCTGACGCGTTCCACACCCGAGGGCGCGCGCGACTACCTGGTGCCGAGCCGCGTGCATCCCGGTGAATTCTTCGCGTTGCCGCAGTCACCGCAGCTGTTCAAGCAGCTGTTGATGATTGCCGGCTTCGACCGCTATTACCAGATCGTCAAATGTTTCCGCGACGAAGACTTGCGGGCCGACCGCCAGCCCGAGTTCACCCAGATCGACGTCGAAACCTCGTTCATGAGCCAGCAGGAAATCACCGAGTTGATGGAAGAGCTGATCCGCACCGTGTTCAAGAGCGTGCTCGATGTCGAGTTGCCGAGGCCTTTCCCACGCATGTCGTATGACGACGCGATGGCGCTCTACGGTACCGACAAGCCGGACTTGCGCGTGCCGTTGAAGCTCACCGAGCTCACCGACGCGATGCGGGAAGTCGAGTTCAAGGTGTTCCGCGACGCCGCGCACCTCAAAAACGGGCGTATCGCCGCGCTGTGCGTGCCGCAAGGCGGCGAACTATCGCGCAAGGAAATCGACGATTACACCGAATTCGTCAAGATCTACGGCGCCAAGGGGCTCGCCTACATCAAGGTCAACGCGCTCGAAAAGGGCGTCGAGGGGTTGCAGTCGCCGATCCTCAAGTTCCTGCCGGAGGCCGCGATCAAAACCATCCTGGCGCGTACCGGCGCGTGCGATGGCGACCTGATATTCTTCGGCGCCGACCGGGCGAAGACCGTGAATGAAGCGCTCGGCGCGTTGCGCGTCAAGATCGGCCACGAGCGCGGGCTAGCCGAAGCCGGCTGGCGGCCGCTGTGGGTGCTCGATTTCCCGCTGTTCGAGTGGGACGACGAAGCCAAACGCTGGAATGCGATGCATCATCCGTTCACATCACCCGCCGACGGCCATGAGGATCTGCTCGACACCGACCCAGGCCAAGCGCGCGCCAAGGCACACGACATGGTGTTGAACGGCTGGGAAATCGGCGGCGGCTCGGTGCGGATCCACCGCCAGGACGTGCAATCCAAGGTGTTCCGCGCGCTCAACATCGGGCCCGCGGAGGCCGAAGCCAAGTTCGGTTTCCTGCTCAAGGCGCTGCAGTACGGCGCGCCGCCGCACGGCGGAATTGCGTTCGGGCTCGACCGCATCGTAACGCTGATGGCAGGCGCGGAGTCCATCCGCGATGCGATCGCGTTTCCCAAGACGCAACGCGCGCAATGCCTACTGACGCACGCGCCGAACACTGTCGACGAACAGCAATTGCGCGAGTTGCATATCCGGCTGCGTCAGGAACCCAAAAAGGCCTGAAGCTGCACCGCCAAGGACGCGAAGGACGCCAAGGAAAACAAATGCGTTCGATTCGGCCTTACCTGATTGCGGTGGCGATCTTAGCGTTGACCGCGGCGTTTCTTGCGCCGCCCTTGGTGTTGGCGCGGGAAAATGGCGCTTCGGCGGCAGCGATCAAGGAGATTACTGTTGCGGCCCTGCCGCCGGAAGCGCAGCAAACGCTGCAGCTGATCAAGCGCGGCGGCCCGTATCCGTATCAGCGCGACGGCGCGGTATTCGGCAATTACGAGCGGCTGCTGCTTCAGCGCAGCCGCGGCTATTATCGCGAGTACACGGTGCCGACGCCGGGGGCGAACAACCGCGGCGAGCGCCGGATAATCGGCGGGCGCGACGGGGAGTATTATTACAGCGACGATCATTATCGAAGTTTCAGGCGCATCCGCGAATAAATGGCACCGTCCGAATTAAGCCCGCTGCGGCCGGAGCAATCCGGCGTATTTCTGGTCCCCCGCGCGTTGCCCGCGTTGCGCAAGGCAGCCCGGCGCACGCACTGCGCATGGATCGAGGCCGATTTGCACGCGGCACGCGATAAAGCGGGGTTCCTCGCGGCGTGCGCGCGCCAGCTCAAATTTCCGTCGCATTTCGGCGGCAATTGGGACGCGTTTTCCGATTGCATCAACGACCTGTCATGGCAGGCCGCGCCCGGCCACGTGATTGTGTTCGAAAATGTCGATATCCTCGCTCAGCACGCACCGGACGTGCTGACGACGGCGCTCGAGATCCTGCGCGCCGCCGCCGACGCCTGGCGCAACCGCAATGCGACGTTCGTCGTGTTGCTCGACTATGCGCCGCCGGAATTTGCGGTCGACCCGTTTCCCGAGCCACCGCTCACTTGATCGGGACGCAATCGCCCCCATTAAAAAACCAAGCGTCGTCTGAAAGGTGGGCCCGGCTTATAAAATTCCGGTCTCGGTGCTGGTGGTGATCCACTCCCCGGACCTGCAGGTGCTGCTGCTCGAGCGCGCCGACCGGCGCGGATTCTGGCAATCGGTGACCGGCAGCCAGAATGCGGGCGAGACCCTGCTGCAAACGGCCCAGCGCGAGGTGGCCGAGGAAACCGGGCTTGACGCGGGCCGCTTCGGGCTCATCGACTGGCGCAAGCAGAACCAGTATGCAATTTACCGGCGCTGGCGCAGCCGCTATGCGCCGGGCGTCACCCGCAACACCGAGCACGTGTTCAGCCTGCAGGTGCCCCGGGCGCTGCCGGTCACGCTCGCCGAACGCGAGCATTTGCAGTATGTATGGCTGCCGTGGCGCGACGCGGCCGACAAGGTATTCTCATGGAGCAATGCCGATGCCATACGTGAATTGCCGCACAGGCTTGCCGCCGCAGCGCAATAACCTTGTCCGTGGCGGGGTCAGGCGCAACTGAATTTCACGCTGGATTTTTTGTCGTATTATGATAATGTTTCTATCCTTCAACCTGGGATGTGAATGCGATGCAGTTAGCCGCCATTGCCTTTGACCGTTTCAAGCCGCTGCAGGACGACGCGTGCGAGAGCCGCATCGTCGCTGCCAAGGCGGCGCTCGGCAAGCGTGCGGTGATCCTCGGCCACCACTACCAGCGCGCCGACGTCTATAAGCATGCCGACCTGACCGGCGATTCGTTGGGGCTGTCCAAGCTTGCCGCGCAGACCAGTGCCGACTTTATCGTATTCTGCGGCGTGCATTTCATGGCGGAAGTCGCCGACATCCTGTCCAAGCCTGAGCAGGTCGCGATCCTGCCCGACATGAACGCCGGCTGCTCGATGGCCGACATGGCCAACCTGGCCAAGGTCGAGCGCGCATGGCGCGAACTCGGTGAAGTGCTCGATCCGGATCAGGCGGTCACGCCCGTCACTTACATCAATTCGGCAGCCGATCTCAAAGCGTTCTGCGGCGAGCACGGCGGCATCGTGTGCACCTCGAGCAACGCCAAACAGATACTTGAATGGTCGTTCGCGCGGCGCGAGAAGGTCTTGTTCTTCCCCGACCAGCATCTCGGGCGCTGGAGCGGCTACATGATCGGCATCCCGCCCGATGAAATGCTGGTATGGGATTTCGACGAGCCGCTGGGCGGGCTCACGCCGGAGCAGATCCGCAAGGCCAAGGTCCTGCTGTGGAAAGGGCATTGCTCGGTGCACCAGATGTTCCAGGCGCAGCACATCCTGAATTTCCGCAACCAGTATCCCGAAGGCATGGTGATCTCGCACCCGGAATGCAATTTCGAGGTATGCAAGCTCTCGGATTACGTGGGTTCGACCGATTTCATCATCAGGACCATCGCCGAATCGAAGTCGAATACGCGCTGGCTGGTCGGCACCGAATTGAACCTCGTCAACCGCATCGCCGAGCAGTACAAGCCGCAGGGCAAGGTCGTGCAGTTCATGGCGCCCACGGTGTGCATGTGCTCGACCATGGCGCGCATCGATCCGCAGCACCTGGCGTGGACGCTGGAGAACCTGGTCGAAGGCAAGATCGTCAACCGGATTACGGTGCCGGTGCGCGCAGCGGAACTCGCACGCACCGCGCTCAAACGCATGCTCGAAGTCGTGTAGCGCGTTACACTGGCGCGATGAGCAAGGCGCGCCATCTGCCGTATTACATCCTCTCGTTTCTGGTCGCCGTACCATGGATCGCACATGCCGCGCCGGAAGTCCATGTCGAGCGCCGGCACGGCGTATTCCAGGTTCACGCCGACACGCCGGTCGCGGTCGATGCGCAAACCGCCTGGCAGGTGCTGACCGATTACAACCAGCTCGCCGAATTCGTTCCCGACATGCGCATGAGCCGGATCATCAGTGCGCCCGGCGAGCCATTACTGCTCGAACAGAAAGGCGGGGCCGGGTTCCTGCTGTTCCAGGTCAGCATCGAGGTCGTGCTGCAAATTGACGAAATCCCTCCCGAGCGGCTCAAATTTCACGCCGTCAGTGGCAATATGAAGCAGATGCGCGGTGAATGGCGCATCAGCCGTGCCGACCGGGCGGTCAGGCTCAGCTACGATGCCGAGCTCGAGCCCGATTTCTGGGTGCCGCCGGTGATCGGCGCCGCGCTGATGCGCCGTGACATCGGCAAACAGATCGACGGCGTGGTGCATGAAATGCTCAAGCGTCACGGTGCCGGCCGCGATAACGACGTACCCCGCAACGACAACAGCCCGCCTGCAAAATGACCGACACGCTGCACATCGCCACCTACAACATCCACAAGGGATTTTCGTTCTTCAATCGCCGGCTGGTGATCCACGAAGTGCGCGAGCACCTGCGCGCACTCAATGCCGACCTGGTATTCCTGCAGGAAGTGCAGGGCGGTCACGACAGCCACGCGCGACGCTTCGACAACTGGCCCGAGCAGCCGCAGTACGAATTCCTTGCCGACTCGATCTGGACCGACTTTGCCTATGGCAAAAATTCAGTCTACGACGCCGGCCATCACGGCAATGCGATCCTGAGCCGTTTTCCGATCATGCGCTGGGACAACGAGGATATCTCCGAGCACCGCTTCGAGAGCCGCGGGCTTCTGCATTGCGAAGTCGAGCTGCCGGGCTGGACCGCGGCGCTGCATTGCGTGTGCGTCCATCTTGGGTTGATGGCGCATCACCGCAGCCGCCAGATGCGAGCATTGCGGCTGCGCATCGAGCGCCTGGTGCCGCGCGCGGCGCCGCTGATCATCGCCGGCGATTTCAACGACTGGGCGCAGCAAGCCGATAGTGAGCTGGCGCGTCCGCTGGAGTTGAAGGAGGTATTCGAGCATACGTACGGCCGCCCTGCGCGCAGTTTCCCGGCCGCGCTGCCGGTGTTCCAGCTCGACCGCATTTACGTGCGCGGCTTCAACGTCAAACGGGCGCGCACGCATTACGGCCATCCGTGGGCGCGCATTTCGGACCACGCGGCGCTGACTTCGACCATCGTCAGAATATGAGCGGCTTCGTCTCCGGCAATCGCATCGATCTGCTACGAACGGGCACGGAATATTTTCCGGCACTGACAGCGGCATGCGACGCCGCCGAGCGCGAGATTTACCTCGAGACCTATATTTTCGACGACGATGCGACCGGCCGCCGCGTCGCGGCAGTTTTATCGCGTGCCGCGCTGCGCGGCGTTGTCGTGCACGTGATGATCGACGGTTTCGGCTCCAAGGACCTGGGCGACGAGTTCATTCGGGCGCTGCAGCAAGATGGCGTGCGCGTGCTCAAGTATAGACCCGACATTTCGCCATGGACGCTGCGCCGGGAGCGGTTGCGGCGGCTGCATCGCAAGATCGTGGTGATCGACGCCAAAATAGCCTTCGTCGGCGGCATCAACATTATCGACGATATGCACACGCCGAAGCAGATACCGCCGCGTTTCGATTACGCGGTGCGCATCGAAGGCCCGCTGCTCGCTGAAATTTATCCGGTGGTGACGCGGCTGTGGATGCTGGTGACGTGGACGCAATTTCGCCGGCTCTGGCAGCAGCGTCCGGAAACCGTGATACACGCGGACCGCTGCGGCACGCAGCGCGCAGCATTCGTGATTCGCGACAACCTGCGACATCGCAGCGATATCGAGAATGCTTATCTCGGCGCGATCGCGCGTTCCAAATCCGAAATCGTGATCGCTTGCGCCTATTTTTTCCCGGGACTGAGTTTCCGCCGCGCGCTGGTTGAGGCGGCGGCGCGCGGCGTGCGTGTGGTGCTGCTGCTGCAGGGGCGCGTCGAGTACGTGCTGCTGTATTATGCTGCGCGCGCGCTGTATCGCCGTTTTCTCGACGCCGGCATCGAGATCTACGAATACCACCGCAGCTTCCTGCACGCCAAGGTGGCGGTGATCGACAATCGTTGGGCGACCGTCGGCTCATCGAATATCGACCCGATGAGTTTGCTGCTGGCGCGCGAGGCCAATATCGTGGTCGATGACGCTCTATTTGCCCGCGAGCTGCGGCTGAGTCTGAGCGCAGCGCTGGAGACCGGCGCGCAACAGGTGCAGCGCTCGAGCTGGGAGCGGCATTCGCATTCGCTGCCGCTGCGCGTGATGACATGGATTTGCTACGGGCTGGTGCGGTTCCTGACCGGCTGGTCGTCGTATGGGCGCGCACGGGAATTCAAGTAGCAGCTTGACCCGAGTACAAAAAAACGGCGAGCCGGGAGAATGCTCGCCGTATACCGCTGCTTGCTGAGGGCGATCAATACCGATAAGTAGTGTAATTGGCGTTGTTTGCCGATACGCCGGTATCGGCCGCACTGACCGGCTGCGGTCTGCGATTTGCATCGCGCCGCGAATCGCGGGCCGCGTCCGCGGCATGGTCATCGAGAATAATGCCGACACCGACTTTGATCGTGCTGCCCGGATTGTAGGGCAGCGCGACGTTCACGTCGCGCCCGTTGTAGCGGTAGACCACGTCGTATCCGTTGACGACTTCGCGCGATGACTCGATTGTGCGACAGCGCTGCACGGGTTGCGATTGAGCGCTGGCGCGGTTACCCACCACCGAGCCGGCGACCGCGCCGCCTGTGGCGCCGACGATAGTGGCGGCGGTCTGGCCGCTTCCCTGGCCGACCTGATGGCCGATCAAGCCGCCAACGATGCCGCCCAGGATCGGGGCGATTATGTTGGTGCTTTTCTGTGGCGCGGGCGCGGTGTCGGTAGTGCATTCCTGACGCGGTTCGGACACGCGTTCGATGATCGGCGTTGCCGAGATCACCTGGGCAGTATCGACGAAGTCGCTGGCAGCGTATGCGCCGCCGCTGCCCAGCGCGACAATCAGTGCGGTTAGTGTTTTGGTTTTGCGTTTCATGGCTGGCTCCTTGGTAAGCGTTACGCCTATTAGAACGCCGCTGCCGGAGCACTGGTTACCGAATTTACAAACACTTACAACCCGTGGCCGGGATTCCCGAGGCGCCAACGTACGAGCGCGGTGCAGTATTGGTGCGCGGTCGTGGTCCGGACACCAAAATGGTGCGCGGGGGGCCGTCGGCTAACCCAAAGCATAATTGTAAGCATTTGATTTTGCGTGGTTTCTACTCTGGCACTCGAATTGCTAATAAGGAAAGCGAAGGCATCGAGAAGCAACACGCTCAATGTTTTCATCCTCCTCCTTTGGTAATTTTGGGCACTCTAGCGAGTGCCCATTTTTTTGTCCGGCGCGATCCCATGATATGGTCTTGCTGAAATGTCATTTTGGATTGCCTCGCTATGAGACCCGGTAAGACCATCGTGATGGTCTTGCCCGGCCTCGGTGCCGCCGCCCGCGCGCGACGACCTGGTTGCCGAGGGGGAGTTGCCATGCGTCGTGCGGACCGGTTTGCGTCATGACGGGGCCGCACGACGCGCGTCCAGCCGCCCACGGGCTGCTGCAACAGGTCCTCGACGCCTTGCTGCAAGGGCAAGTATCGGAGGCGAAGGCATTGTGCGAGGCAGCCATCGCGAGCCATCACGACGATGGCGAGACTTGGTTTGCCCTGGGCCGGGTGGCGATGCACGAGCGCGCCTACGGCGATGCGGCGCGCGCGTTTGGACGGTCTTTGGAACTGCATGCCAATCCGTGGGCCTGCGTGTATCGCGCATTGTCCTTATGGGAACTCGACGAATTCGAGGCCGCGCTTGCGCAAGCCCGCATGGTGGTAGACGTGGCACCGGATTTCGCCGAGGCCCACAGCACCCTCGCGTTGGCTCTTCACGGGCTGGGACACTCCCTGGAGGCGGAGGCGCACGCGCGCGCGGCCGAGATCTTGAACCCTGATGCGCAGTTCGTGGTCGGAGAGCTTGCGTCCATCCTCGCGCATCTCGACCAACTCGACGAAGCTGAAGTATTATTCCGCAGGGCCGCGAAGCTGGCACCCAGCTTTCCGCATTACAGAATGATCAGTTTCTGCCGCCCTCTGTGGGACCAAATCAGCGGCGACTCATCCCATGCTCTCGATGCGCCGCAGGTGGTCTACGCAAAGGGCGGATCAGACGGGTTCGGCTTTGTGGTGATGTCCTGCTGCGACAGCGTGTATCTGCGCAAGTATGGCGCCAGTTTCGCCAACTCGTTTGCCCAGAACGCCGCGCGCGAAAACCTGCTGCACCTGCACGTGCTGGATCCGGACGATCAGTTCGCGGATTATCTGTCGTGGCTGGTCGGGCACATTGATCTGCCGCGTTTTCGCATTACGACCGAGCGCTCGCCGCTCAAGAAGAATGCCGACAGAGTGACGCGCACGACGTATTACAGCTGCGGGAGGTTCATGCAAATGTCGCGGCTGCTCACGGACTACGGCCGGCCGATCGTTTGCTTTGACATAGATGCGACGCTGCAGGCGCCCGTACAACGCCTGATCGAACACACGCATGGCAAGGATCTGGGACTTATTCAGCGCGAGCCGCCGGATTCGCCCTGGCTCGACGTGGTCGCCAACATCGTGGTCGCGAACCCGACCGCGCAGTCGTCACGGTATTTCGAGCTGGTAAGAAACTACGTGCAGTATTTCATGCATCGCGGCAAGCTGTTCTGGCATCTGGATCAAATCGCACTGTATTGTGTCCTCAAGATGATGGGTCGCTATGCAATGGCACCGCAGGTCGCCTGGATCAAGACCGAGCTTCGGAAGACGCTGTGGCACATCGGACAGAGCTATGGTGACAAAATGAAGGACGAGCGCTATAGCCGCTACGTGCTCGGGGATGCCGACGCGCCGCATTAAACGGTGCGCCCTCGCCGTATCATCGTTACCGATGACGATGGGTGCCGAGCGTTATTCCGGTACGCGCAAGGCACAGGAGCAGTTTTGTGACATCGCGATATTCCGTGCGGCGTGCTTGGTACCGGACAAGCGGTTATCATGCGCGATTAATTCAGGACGTATCCTTCCGCAATTTCTGATCCGATAATGGCTTCCCATCATCATTCCGCGCCGGTCAATGTGGCGGACCGGCGGACCGTGTCAAACAGCGAATGGCGCGCAGTGCGCCTGCTGCTGCCCTACCTGTGGGAATTCAAGGGCAGGGTGGTGGTCGCTCTGATCTTTCTCGTCAGCGCCAAGCTCGCCAACGTCGGCGTGCCACTGGTGCTGAAAGAAGTCGTCGACCGGCTCGACGCCGCCACAGCGGTGCTGCTGCTGCCGCTCGCGCTGCTCGTTGCCTACGGCTTGCTGCGGCTGTCGACGACGCTGTTCGCCGAGTTGCGCGACGTGGTGTTCGTGCGCGTGACGCAACGCGCGATCCGGCGCATCGCGCTGACCGTATTCCGTCATTTGCACGGTTTGAGCCTGCGCTTTCACCTCGAGCGCCAGACCGGCGGCGTGTCGCGCGATATCGAGCGCGGCACGCGCGGCATCGGCACGCTGCTGTCGTACATGCTGTTCTCGATCATTCCGGTGATCCTCGAATTCAGCCTGGTCGCGTTCATCCTGCTCACCAAGTTCGACTGGCGTTTTCCGGCGGTGACCTTTGCCGCGGTCGCAATCTACCTCGTGTTCACGGTGTCGATCACCGAGTGGCGCATGGATATCCGGCGGCAGGCCAACGATCTCGACTCGAAAGCCAACACGCGCGCGATCGACAGCCTGCTCAATTACGAGACGGTCAAGTATTTCAACAACGAGGAATACGAGGCGCGGCGCTACGACGAAAACCTGCGCAAATACGAGTCGGCCGCGGTCAAGAACGAAATGTCGCTCGGCCTGCTCAACATCGGGCAGAGCTGCATCATCGCGATTGCGGTGACGCTGCTGATGATCCTGGCGGCGCGGGGCGTGGTCGCCAGGACATTGACGCTCGGCGACCTGGTGCTGGTCAACGGGCTCTTGATCCAGCTCTACATCCCGCTCAATTTTCTCGGCATGGTGTACCGCGAGATCAAGCAGTCGCTGACCGACATGGACAAGATGTTCCGTTTGCTCGAGCAAAACCTCGAAATCCAGGACAAGCCAGGTGCGGTCGCGCTCGCCCCGGTGAGCGCCGCAATCAGCTTCGAGCACGTCGACTTCAGCTACGACCCGAAGCGCCAGATTTTGTTCGACGTGAGTTTCGAAATTACCGCCGGCGCCAAGGTCGCGGTCGTCGGTCACAGCGGCGCGGGCAAATCGACGCTGGCGCGGCTCCTGTACCGCTTCTATGATGCGAGCGGCGGCCGCGTCGCGATCAACGGCACCGATATCCGCGCCCTGCAGCAGGCAAGCCTGCGCGGCGCGATCGGCATCGTGCCGCAGGACACCGTGCTGTTCAATGATTCGATTTACTACAACATCCAGTACGGCCGCCCCGATGCGGCGCACGACGAGGTGATCGCGGCGGCACAGGCGGCGCATATTCACGATTTTATTGTCAGCCTGCCCGACGGCTACGAGGCGCGCGTCGGCGAGCGGGGCTTGAAGCTTTCCGGCGGCGAGAAGCAGCGCGTGGCGATTGCGCGCGCCATTCTCAAGAACCCGCGCATCATGATATTCGACGAGGCGACCTCGGCGCTCGATTCGGCCACCGAGCAGGCGATCCAGGCGGAACTCGAACAGATTTCCAAAGGCCGCACCACGCTCGTGATCGCGCACCGCCTCTCGACGGTCATGGATGCCGACCAGATCCTGGTGATGGAGGCGGGGCGCATCGTCGAGCGCGGCACGCACCGCGAACTGCTCGACCGCGGCGGCGCTTACGCGGAGATGTGGGCGCTGCAGCAGCAGGAAGAAGCCGAACGCGCTGACGCCAACCGCATGGATCCGCGCCGGCTTGTGACTGCGGCGGGCTGAACCTGGTGGCGATCAAAGCCTGGTAAGCGGTATTGGCGATGCCGGACGAACCTTCGCCGGGCCGAAAATTCGACGTGAGCCCCTGCCGCAATTCAGTCTTTATACGCTTCGATCTGAAACTGAATCTTGATGTCGTCGCCGGCGCTCGACGCCGCAGTCAGCCCGAAGTCGCTGCGCTTGATTTGCGCCGTGCCGTCGGCGCCGCATTGTTCCTTCTTGTTCACCGGGTGCGGCCGGCATTTGAACGATGTCACGGTGAGGCTGACAGGCCGGGTGACGCCGGCCAGCGTGAGTTCGCCGTCTGCTCCTGCCAGGCTGTCGTCCGAAAACCGCAGGTTGTTGGACCGGTAGATCATGCTTGGAAACTGGTCGACCTTGAACCACTCGGTGCGAACGATGGTATCCCGATGTTGGTGGCCGGTGGTCATGGAAGCAACGTCGACGATGATTTCGATGCTGCCTGTCCTCGCGGCACGGTCGAGCGCAACTTTGCCCGAGTTCTTCTGAAAAAATCCGCGCGTAATGGTGAAATTACCGCCATGCGACACTTCAAAGCTCGTGAAAGTGTGGTTGGGGTCGGCGGTATAAGTCTCCGGCGTTGCGGCGCAGACCCCCGCACCGGCAAGCATCAAGAAAGCTGTAAGCCCTCGCATCATGGGAACCTCATTGCTTGTAGGCTTCGATCTGAATTGAAATCTTGACGTCGTCGCCGATGCCGACCGCGCCGCGCTTGATGCCCCACTCGGAGCGCTTGATCGCGGTGACTGCCTCCGCGCCGCACATGTCCTTCTTGTTCACCGGGTGCTGGATGCAGCGAAACAGCGTAACTTTGAGATTGACCGGCTTGGTGACGCCCATGATCGTCAGGTCGCCGTCGGCCCCGACCAGATTGTCGCCATCGAACTTCAGGTTGTCCGACTTGAAGGCGATGGTCGGGAATTTCTCGACGTCGAGGTAGTTCTCGCTGCGCACCTGCTTGTCGCGCGCTTCGTTGCCGGTGTCGAGCGATGTTGCGTCGATGGTCGCTTCGATGCTGCCCTTTTTGGTGGTGCGGTCGAGCACCACCCTGGCGCTGGTGGTTTTGTTGAAGCGCCCGCGCACCCACGAAACGCCGAAATGACCGGTTTCGAATGACGCAATGGTATGCGCCGGTTCCCCGACATAGACTTCCTGAGCCGCGGCGGGCAGTGTTATGCCGAGTGCGGCAATGGCGACAGCAGCCTTCCAATGCATGATGCCTCCCTCACGTTGGTTGATGGTCCAATCCGGCTATTTCTTCGCGGCCGGCTTGGCGGCAGCCACGACGATGCGAAACCTGATCTGCACTTCATCGGCAACCGTACTGGTGTCCTTCCAGACGCCCTCGCCGATATTGTATTGCAGGCGTTTTATCGAAAACGCTCCTTCGAATACGCCGCTCCCGGGTTCTTCCTTGTAGGTAAATGGCGCGGCCACCTCATTGGTCTTGCCCTTGATGGTGAGCGGGCCGCGCGCCTCGAACTTCCCGCCGCCGAGCGCACGCATGCTGCTGGATACGAATTTTGCCCGTGGAAAATTGCGCACGTCGAACCAGTTTTTACCCCTGGCGTCGTTGTTGTACTCGTCGAAGCCGATATCGAAGCTGTCGAGGTCGATCTCGATTTGCGCCTTGCCGGTCTCGGGACGGGCGGGATCGAACGCAATTTGTGCCGTGAATTTCCTGAATTGCGCCTCGACCGGCACATTTTCCTGGCGCGACACGCAGGTGATGCGGCTTTTGTCATACAACACTGTTTGCGCTGCCGCAAGGGTAGCCACTTGCAGCAGCAGGACGCCGGCTGCCGTGATCAGGCCGGATAATGAACCGCGCATCGTAATTATTTCCCACGTAGTTTGATAAATGGCAGCATGCGCCAGAGCACGTCGTCGCGGTCGACGAGATGATGCTTCAGCGCCGCTGCGGAATGGATGATGACCAGCGCCAGCATGGTAAAGTTCAGCGTCACATGCACCAGCTTGAGTTGCTCGGCGAGCGCCTTGTCCCTGCCGAGCAGATCGGGTAGCTGCACTAACCCGAGATACACTGTGGGCACGCCGGTCGCCGAACTGTATAGCCAGCCGGTCGGCGGTATCACCAGTATCAGCACGTAGAGCGCGACCAGGTTTACCGCTGCTGCGTGCTGCTGCCACAGCGGCATCGTCGCCGGCAGCGCCGGCGACGGGTGGGTGAGTCGCCATGCGAGGCGCGCGACCGCCAGCAGGAATACCGTCACCCCGATCCATTTATGCCAGGAAAAGTATTTGAGTTTCTGCGGCGACAGCGGCAGGTCCACCATGTACACGGCAAGCGAGAAACCGCACGCGATCAGCACGAACATCAGCCAGTGCAGTGCAATCGCAGTCCTGGTGTAGCGGGTTGATGCGGCATTCGACATGATTACAGGCTTGCGCACTAATAACAGGTAACAGGTAAAGTCGCGATTTTATTCCATCAGCCTGACTGTTTGCGATCAGGTTGAGCGGGCCGGCCCTCCTGTCATTTTACTGTCGGGAACGCGATAGTGACCAGCGTGCCGCAGCCGTTCGCGCCCGCCTCGAGGCGCGTATCGGCATTGTGGCTTTGCGCGATTTCGCGCACGATCGCAAGCCCCAGTCCGCAGCCATCGGCGCCGGTACCGAGCACGCGATGGAAGCGCTCGAACACGCGCTCGCGCTCAGGGGGCGGTATGCCGGGCCCGTTATCTTCAACGCTGAGCAGAACCTTGTCTGCCCCGGCGGCAACGCGCACCGTGACCTGGCCGCCGCGCTGCGTGTAGCGGATCGCGTTGTCGAGCAGATTACCCAGCATCTCCTTGATCAGCAGCGCGTCACCCTCTATCGTGGCGGCCCCGGCGGTGCCGTCGTAGCCGAGGTCGATGTTGCACCCAAGCGCGCGCGGCACCCACTCGGTGGTTGTGTCGCGCGCCAGATCATCAAGGTTAAGCGGCTGCAAGGCCGGCGCACGGTCGGCGCCGGGCTCGGCGCGCGCCAGCGACAGCAGTTGATTGACGAGATGCGTGGTCTGCCCGGTGGCAGTATTGAGCTGCGTGAGCGTGTGGCGCACTTCACCGAGTTCATTTTGACGCAGTGCGAGCTCGGTCTGGGTCTTGAGACCGGCGAGCGGCGTGCGCAGCTGGTGCGCCGCGTCGGCGATGAAGCGTTGCTGCGCCGACAGCGCCCCGGAGAGCCGCGCAAGCAGATCGTTCATTGCACGGATCAACGAGCGCACTTCGCCCGGCGCGTTCTGTTCCGGCAGCGGGCTCAGATCGCGATGCGAGCGGCTGCCGATCTCTCTTTGCAACGCGGCGAGCGGCCTCAAGCCGCGTTCGACGCCGTACCACACGAGACCGCCGACGAGCGCGATCAGAAGCAATTCCGGCAACAGCATGCTGAGCAGGATTTCGTTCGCCAGCGCATGACGCTTGTTGAGCGTTTCGCCGACCAGTATCAGAATCGGATCCTGATTCAATGCTCCCGCCACCAGCGAGTACAAGGCGGCGATCCGCACCGGACTGCCGCGATAGCTGCCGTCGTAGTAAACCGGTTTGCCGGGTGGTGCTTCTTCCGATGGCAGCGGCAGCCCCTGGTGGCCGGAGACGAACGCGCCCTTGGAATCGTTGACCATGTAATAAATGCGGTCATGCTTGTCCGATTCGAGCATGTCGAGCGCGGCGCGCGGCAGGTCGACGCGCAACTCGCCTTCCGTGATCCGGATCTGCCGGCTGATATCGAGCGCCGAGTCGAACAGCGAGTAATCGTAGGCGAGCGTTGCGAAATTGAACGCGTAATAATAGGTCACCACCGCGCTCACCAGCGTGACCAGCACGATCGGCGCGAGCAAGGAGATCAGCAGCTGATGCCGCAGCGTCGCTTTTTCGGGTTTGCGCGCCGCCGCGCGCTCGCCGATGACGGTGCTCATGCGTCCTTCTCGAGCAGGTAACCGAGGCCGCGGATGGTGCGGATCGCGACGCCCGCCGGCTCGAGCTTTTTGCGCAACCGGTGCACGTAGACTTCGATCGCGTTGCTGCCGACCTCATCATCCCAGCCGTAGAGCTGTTCCGCGAGCTGTTCCTTGTTGACCACGCGCCCGCTGCGCAGCATCAGGACTTCCAGCACGCCGAGCTCGCGCGCAGAGAGCTCGAGCGGCGCGCCGCCGAGCGTCGCGCGCCGGCCACTGGTATCGAGCGTAAGCGCGCCGTGCGTCAGCAGCGAGCTGCCGCCCGATTGGCCGCGGCGGATCAGCGCGCGCACGCGCGCTTCGAGTTCGGGCAGGTCGAACGGCTTGGTCAGATAATCATCGGCGCCGAGGTCGAGCCCTTTGACGCGGTCGGCCAGCGCATCGCGCGCGGTTAACACCAGAACAGGCATCGTGGCGCCGCGCCGCCGCAGCCGCCGCAGCACCTCGAAGCCGTCGAGCTTGGGCAACCCCAGGTCGAGAATCACCAGGTCGTAATTCTGGGCTGCCAGCACGTGGTCGGCCTGTTCGCCGTCGTGGGCACAGTCGACGGCGAAGTCGGAATGCCGCAGCGAGCGTGTCAGCCCGTCGGCCAGCACCGGGTCGTCTTCGACTATCAGCACGCGCATTGGGATGCTAAGTCCGTGAATCGTAAACGTTTACGGGCCTATAGTGTAACGCAGTGGCAATCCGCACGCGGCATGATAGATTTCGCATTCCCGATTAGCGGCTTACCGCTGCGTAAGTTTCGTGTAAGAAAGGATTGCTAATGTTCATTAGTCAGGTTGCGGCAGCACGGGATGTCGCAGCACCAATTCCGGAATGTCACGACGTGATTTTGTCAGGTTTGCGCACGTTTGCTCTTGCTTTCCTCCTCGGGGGCCTGAGCGCTGCGGCTGCCGGCGCTGAACCGGCACCCAGCGTGGCCTCTTTGAACTCCGACCTGGAGCAGTTGACACTGCGCCAGGCGGAGATTTTTTTTGCCGAACACAGTCGTGAGTTGCGGCTGGCGCAGCGCGCGCGGGAGAGCCCAGGGACCGACGTGATTGCTGCCGGCGAGCGACTTCACGAGCGCGGTTGAAAAAAATCGCGCGAAGGCGGGTGAGCAACTCTACCTGCCCACCGGCTATCACGTCGAGTGCGGCGCCGGTTACGAAACGGGATTTCGTGCTGCGACACCTCGAACCTGAGCTGGCCAAACATTAACGCTTCGATAACCCCTGAACCTCCATCATGCATCGACTTAATGTATTCATTGCTTTGATTGTGCTCTCGATGTTTGCGACCGGATGCGGAAAAGGTGGCCCGCCGGGCGCGACGCCGAAGTCCGATACTGCGCCGGATGCTTCCGCCAAGTCGGTTCAGGTATCGGCCGCGCAGAAGCAGTTCCTCACTATCGAGGCGGTCAGCGCTTCGCAGACCACGGATGTACTCGTGCTGCCGGGCCGCGTGACGTTCCGTCCGCAGGCGCAGTCCGCGGTCGGCGCCACGGCGGCAGGGCGCGTGGTTGCTGTGCTGGTTCAGGCCGGGCAGGTAGTCAGGGCCGGTGCGCCGCTGTTGACGATCGAAAGCGCCGATGCGGCGGCTGCGCGCGCGACGCTCGATCAGGCAGCCACCAGGCTGGCCACGGGCGAGAGCGTCTTCAGGCGCCAGGTCGAGATGGTCGAAAAAGGTGTCGGCCTGGAGGTTGAACGACAGGAAGCCGAAGCGCGCCTGAAGGAAGCGCGCACCGAGCAAGAACGTGCCCGGCAGGC
>JBGPFE010000016.1:0-76691 GCA_041483135.1 Gammaproteobacteria bacterium
GGCCGGTCAGCGCGGCCTGGATCGCCATCTCGGCGGTCTCGAGGTCGCGGATCTCGCCGACCATGATGATGTCCGGGTCCTGGCGCATCAGCGTGCGGATGCCGCTCGCGAAATCGACGCCGAGGTTCTGCTGCACCTGCATCTGGTTGAACTGCGGCTCGACCATCTCGATCGGGTCTTCGACGGTGCACACGTTGACCTCCGGCGTGGCGAGATACTTCAGCGTCGAATACAGCGTGGTCGTCTTGCCGGAGCCGGTCGGGCCGGTGACGAGGATGATGCCGTGCGGCTTCGAGATCATGCCGTGCCACTTCTTCAGGTCGTCGTCCGTGAAGCCGAGTTCGTTGAAGTCCTTGACCAGCACGTCCGGGTTGAAGATCCGCATCACGAGCTTTTCGCCGAACGCGGTCGGCATCGTGGAGAGCCGCAGCTCGACTTCGCCGCCCTCCGGCGTCACGGTTTTGATGCGGCCGTCCTGGGGGCGGCGTTTTTCGATCACGTCCATGCGGCCGAGGAGCTTGATGCGGCTCGTCATCGCGGCCAGCACCGGCGTCGGAATCTGATACACGTCGTGCAGCACGCCGTCGATGCGGAAACGCACGTTGCCGGCTTCGCGCCGCGGCTCGAGGTGGATATCGCTCGCGCGTTGTTCGAACGCGTAGGTGAAAAGCCAGTCGCAGATGACGACGACGTGCTGGTCGTTGGCGTCGAGCTTGCCGCTTTTGCCGAGTTGCACCAGCTGCTCGAAATTGCCGATGCTGCTGTAGGCGCCCTTGTCTTTCTCGCTCGCGCCTTTGACCGACTTGGCGAGGTTGAAGAATTCGACGATGTAGTTCTGGATGTCGAGCGGGTTGGCGATCACACGCTTGATTTCGAGCCGCAGGACCTGCTTGAGGTTATCCTCCCAGTCGCGCACGAACGGTTCGCAGGTCGCGATCGTCGCCTCGTGCGTGTTGACGCCGACGGGCAGGATGCGGTAGCGCTGCGCGTACGCGGTCGACATCAGCTTGGTGACCGCCGCGAAATCGACCTTGAACGGATCGACGTGCAAATACGGCAGCCCGACCTTGCCGGCAAGCCATTCCGCCAGCGCATCGAGCGTCAGCTGTTTCCTGGGATTGCGCGGATCCTTGAATTTCTGCTCGCTGACCACGACCAGCGGATGCTGATCGCTGCGGTTGTGGCGGCGGTCGAGCGCGAGCTTGTCGGCGTCTTCCTTGGAGACGAGCTTATCGGCGACGAGATCGGCGAGCACGCCGTCGAGCGTCAGCCGTTTCCCTCCCTGCGCGGCGGGGACAGCGGTCGTGACCGGCTTTACTGTATTGGTCGCGCTCTCAGCCATGACCGCGAATATAAACGCATTTCATAAACTACTCAATCAGTTAGGAAAAAGACTTCAGCACCGTTATGCGCCGGCTCTTGAGGTCAGGCCGCTGGCTATAATGCGCTCATTTAAGTGCGTAATTAACGGCAATAACGCACAATGCCCGCGCAAATGCCGGATTAGAGTGAATTCGGCGGCGGTTTCAAGCTAAAAAACAAAAGCTTGCCGCTTCGGGTCCCAATGTTGTTCTGACCAGGGGGAATCGTGGAAAATCTGAAAACCAGCAGTGACGCTTTGTTCATTTTGCTCGGCGCGGTAATGGTGCTGGCGATGCATTCCGGGTTCGCATTTCTCGAACTCGGCACGGTGCGCAAGAAAAGCCAGGTCAACGCGCTGGTGAAAATTCTGTGCGACTTCGCGGTTTCCACCGTGGCCTATTTCTTCGTCGGCTATGCGCTTGCCTACGGCGTGAATTTCATGGCGGGCGCCGAGCACCTTGCCGAAAAAAGCGGATACGAGCTGGTGAGGTTTTTCTTTCTGCTGACGTTCGCCGCGGCGGTGCCGGCAATTGTCTCGGGCGGCATCGCCGAGCGCGCCAAATTCAACCCGCAGCTGGCGGCGACTTTCCTGCTGGTCGGATTCGTCTATCCATTTTTCGAAGGCATCGCATGGAACAGCAACTACGGCGTGCAGGCCTGGCTCGAAGCGAGCGCCGGCGCCAGGTTTCACGATTTCGCCGGATCGATCGTCGTGCATGCGGTGGGCGGCTGGATTGGATTGACGGCGGTGCTGCTGCTCGGAGCGCGGCGCGGGCGCTACACGAAGGAAGGCGGCATCAGCGCGCACCCGCCGTCGAGCATTCCGTTTCTCGCGCTCGGCGCGTGGATACTTTCGGTCGGCTGGTTCGGGTTCAACGTGATGTCGGCGCAGACCATCGACAAGATCAGCGGGCTGGTCGCGGTGAATTCGTTGATGGCGATGTCCGGCGGCATCATCGCCGCCATGGTGTTCGGGCGCAACGATCCGGGTTTCGTGCACAACGGGCCGCTGGCGGGACTGGTGGCGATCTGCGCGGGTTCCGACATCATGCACCCGGTCGGCGCGCTCGCGACCGGCGCCGTTGCCGGCGCGTTGTTCGTGGTGATGTTTACCGTGACGCAAAACCGCTGGAAGATCGACGACGTGCTCGGCGTCTGGCCGCTGCATGGTTTATGCGGCGCGTGGGGCGGGCTTGCCGCCGGCATCTTCGGTTTGAAAAGCATGGGCGGGCTCGGCGGGGTGACTTTCATGGCGCAACTCGCCGGCACGCTGCTCGGGATCGGCGTCGCAATCGCCGGCGGCCTGATTGTCTACGGCGCGCTCAAGTTCATGATCGGCATCCGGCTCGACCCCGAACAGGAATTCCAGGGCTCCGATCTCAGCATCCACAAAATCGGCGCGACGCCCGAGCGCGAAGCGGGGTGGTGAAAAGCCGGGGATGAAGGCAGAGGGGTGAGGGATGAGACCGCAGCGAAGTGCTTTGAATTGTAAAAATCCCGATGCGATCTGACAGACAATGTCCGATGACGACCCGGACATTAAAGGTGTAAGCTGTCGTCAAGCTTGAGCGGGCTTTCCGCCTGGTGATCTTGGTGCTTTCGCTGCTTCCCGGCGATTGAATGGGGATCGGATGAACAGGCGTGACACCGTAATTGTGCAGGCGCAGCGTGGATCCGGCAGACCTGTTGAGGTTGCAAGGCGAGCCTCTGCCGCAAACCGGGGAGCTGCCAATCAAGCATTGATTGCCAACGGCCTGCTGGCCGCCCTGCCTCATGCTAAGTATCAACGCCTGCTTGCCGCCGGCCTCGAGCCGGTTACGCTGAAATTTGGCGAGGTGCTCCACGAGCCGGGCGTGCCGATTCGGCATGTCTACTTTCCTGTCGACTGTATTATTTCTTTGCTGACGACGGCGAAGGGTCACCCGGCTGTGGAAGTCGCGCTAATCGGCCATGAGGGCATGGTCGGTACTCCGCTGGCGCTGGGGATCCATGCTTCGTCCCGGCGGGCCCTGGTCCAGGGCGCCGGGACTGCCATGCGGATGGAGTCAGCTCCCTTTCACAAAGAATTTCTGAAGAACAAACCATTGCAACAAGCCCTCTATCGGTGCAAGCATGCGTTGATCGGCCAGATTGCGCAATCCGCTGCGTGTAGCCAGTTTCACTCAGTGCAGGCGCGCCTCGCCCGCTACCTGCTGATGACTGGTGACTGCGCAAGGTCAAGGGATATCCGCCTCACGCACGAATTTCTGGCGCGCATGCTCGGTGTGCGGCGGGTCGGCGTCACCATGGCTGCCGGCGCCCTGCAGAAACGCAAGCTGATCAAATGCGGTCGCGGAAAGATCACGATCCTTGATCGAAAACGCCTCAGTGCGGCCTCCTGCGAGTGTTACCGGATCATCAAGCGCATACACGACAGCGCGTACGCGGTTGCCTGAGTCTGCGCGATAACGCACAGATGTTATCCGGGGCGCGATACATTTTATTACGATTGCGGGTCAACTGAACCAACGGCGCGACGTTGAATCGAAGAGGAAGTCGAGCTTCGTCAACAACCGTGCAAGGTGGGTTCCGTCATGTTGAAACGCTGGATTGCTGGATTCTTCGCGGTGGCGATTTTGAGCGCGCCCGCGTACGCCGATGTCAACTTCAGTTTCGGTATCGAGGTCGCGCCGCCGCCGCTGCGCGTCGAAGTCGTGCCGCAACCGCGCCGGGGCTTCATCTGGGCGCCGGGCTACTGGGCATGGGACCACGGGCGGCACGTCTGGATCGAAGGACGCTGGCTCCAGGCGCGCGCAGGGCAAATGTGGGTGCCGGAGCGCTGGGTCGAGTATCGCGAGTCGCGCGGCCCGCACTGGCATTTCGAGCCCGGCCACTGGGAACACGAGCATCGACATGGATACGACCGCAGGCGCGACCACGATCGTCGCTAGACGCGCGTCACTCAAAACACTGCCGTTCCCGTCATCGCGTAATTGCCCGCAGCGTTCGCCGTCCACAGTTCGGCTTGCTTTCCGTTCGCGCCAGGATTGCCGTTCACCGTAAAACGCTCGGTGTGAAATATAGGGTACTGCGCGCGGTAGTCGAGTTTTTTGATCGGACGCGGTTCGTGCCGGCGGCACAGATCGAGCAGCAGCGTGGTTTGCAGCGGGCCGTGCACGAGCAAACCCGGATAGTGCTCCTCGTTTTTGACGTAATCGAGGTCGTAGTGTATGCGGTAGGCGTTGAAGATGAGCGCCGAGTAGCGGAACAGCAGCACCGGATCGCCGATCAAGCTGTGCCGCCAGGCGGCTTGCGCCGGTGCCGGCTTGCCTTGCGGCGGCGGTTCAGCGGGTTTCGCGGCATCGCGGTAGACGATGTCGTGTTCTTCGCGCACCGCGACCGCATTGCCTGCGCTGATCGTATGGCGCACCGTAACGAACACCAGATTGCCGCTGCGGCCGCGCTTGGGCTCGACGCTCAGGATTTCGGAATCGCGGCGGATCGCGTCGCCGATATGCAGCGGCCGCAGAAATTCGATACGGCCGCCGGCCCACATGCGGCGCGGCAGCGGTACCGGCGGCAGAAACCCGCCGCGCTTCGTATGACCGTCGGGCCCGAGTTCGGAGGCGGGCTTGGTTTCGAGGAAATACAGCCAGTGCCAGCCCGGCGGCAACTCGTCGCCGGGCCTGGGTTCGGGATCGCTGCGGTCGAGCGTCGCGGCGAGCGCCGCAGCCGGCCACGCGGAAACGGCGTCGGTTTTACTTTCCTTTTTGCCTACCCACTGGCGCAGCCGGTCGAACTCATCGCCCATCACGCATCACCCATCACCTCGCGGCAGCGCCTCAGCTGCCGGGCAGGTTGTGCACTTCGGGAAAATACAGGTCTTTCCACGAGCCGGCTTTGCCCTTGAGCGTGCCGGTCTTGGTCATGAAGTCGGCGATCGGGAGGGTTTGCTCCGGGGTCAGCGTGATCCTGATTTCGGGATCGTTGAGCATTTTTTCTATCGCATCGACGCCGCTCTTGTCCTTGGAATCCCGGACGTAGATGTCGGCCGCGGCATGCTTGTTCGCATTGATGAAATCGGTCGCCTCCTTGTAGGCATTGAAGAACGCCTGGTAGGTCTTGGGATTTTCGTCGTGGAATTTGCCGGTCGCCCACGCTACGAGGAACGTGGCGGGACCGCCCGAGATGTCATACGAGTTCAGGATGCGGCGCACGCCGGGATGCTGGAGCGCCTGGTACTGGAACGGCGGCGACGAGAAGTAGGCTGTGATCTCCTTGCCCGACAGGAACGCGGCGAGGCCGTCGGGATGCGACAGGTTGCGGTACAGCGTGCTGAACTTGTTGTAATTGGCGTCGCCGAATTCCTTCGCCGCCGCCATCTGCAGCACGATGGTCTGGATCGACTGGCCGGCGCCCGCCATCGAGATGCGGTCGTTGTCGGTGAAGTCCCTGATCGATTTCACGTTCGGGTTGTTGGTGACGAGGTACATCGGCATCGAGGACAGCGCCGCCACCGCCTTGACGTTGAGACCGCCGCGCGTGCGGTCCCACAAAATCAGGAACGGCGCGACGCCGCCCGAGGCTACATGCAGGCTGCCGGAGAGCAGCGCGTCGTTCATCGGCTGTCCGGACGCAAGCACCATCCAGGTGACCTTGGTGTCGGCAAGGCCGGCGGCCTTGAGATGCTTCTCGACGAGGCCGTTGGTCTTCATGATGGTGAGCGGCAGGTAACCGATGCCGAACTGCTGCGCGATCTTGATCTCGGAAACTTCCGCGGCTTGGGCCGGCATCGAACCGATGCATGCGGCGGCCGCAAGCAGCAACAACAGCAGTCTTGTTGTGCGCATGGTGAATCCTCCTTTGGTTATTGACTTATGTGCCTAGCCTAGCATGATTGCTTTTACGGGCGCACCCCGCATTTGTATTTGGGCCCGGCGCTGGTTGCCAGCCGTCCCTGCATGGCGTTGATGAAGCGGCACAAATACGGCCGCGTGTCGCGCGGATCGATCACGTCCTCGACCGCGAACGCTTCGGCAGTCAGGATCGGCGACGCAAACCGGCGCAGCTCGGCTTCGATTTCCTGTACCCGCCGTGCCGGATCGGGCGCCGCCTCGATCTCGCGCCGGTAAGCGGCGGCGACGCCGCCTTCGACCGGCAGCGAGCCCCATTCTGCCGACGGCCACGCGATCTTGAGATCGAGGCCGTTCTTGTCGGTCGTGCCCATGCCGGCCATGCCGTAGCATTTACGGATCACTACCGTCAGCATCGGCACCGTGAGCTGCAGGCCGACGTAGACGGCGCGCATGCCTTCGCGCAGCGTCGCCGCCATCTCGGCCTGCGTGCCGACCATGAAGCCCGGCACGTCGACGAGGAAAATCAGCGGAATGTGGAAGGTGTCGCACATCTCCATGAAGTGCGTCTGCTTTCTCGCGGCTTTGACGTCCATTGCGCCGCCATAGATGAGCGGGTTGTTGGCGATCACGCCGACCACCTTGCCGTCCATGCGCGCGAGGGCGGTGATCACCGAGCGCCCGAACGACGGCTGGATCTCGAACAGCGAGTCGCGGTCGACGATCATCGCGATCAGTTTTTTCATGTGATAGGCCTGGCGCCGCTCGCGCGGCACGATTTTGAGCAGGCCTTCGTCGCGGCGGTCGACCGGGTCCTCGCACGGCAGCGCCGGCGGCAGCTGCCACACGTTCTGCGGCAGATAGGAAAGAAATCGCCTGATCGCGGCAAAGCAGGCGGTTTCGTTCTCCACTACGTTATCCACCGTGCCCGCCATGTCGACTGCGACGTGCGCGCCGCCGAGCGCTTCCTTGTCGATTTTTTCGCCCAGAGAGCGCTCGACTACCGGCGGTCCCGCGGCGAAAATCTGGCTGGTGCCTTTGACCATCACCGACCAGTGCGACAGGATCGCGCGGCCGGCGGGGCCACCCGCTGCGGTGCCGAGCACCGCGCTGATCACCGGCACTTCGCCGAGCAGTTCGACAGAGCGCTCGAAACCGTGCACGCCAGGAAAGACCGTATAACCGCGTTTCTTGGCCGAGGACACCGTGCCGCCGGCGCCGTCGATCAGATTGATCAGCGGAATGCGGTACTCGTGGGCGAGGTCTTCGACGAAGCCGCCCTGGCCGCCTTTGCGGCGCGTGCCGCCCCAACTGGTGCCGCCGCGCACCGTGAAATCCTCGCCGCCGATCGCGACCTGGCGGCCGGCGAGGGTGCCCAGCCCCATCACATATGGCGCTGGTGTTACTTTCGTGAGCTTGCCGTCAACGTAGGTCGCGTTGCCGGTCAACTTGCCGACTTCCTGGAACGAGCCCGCGTCGAGCAGGCCGGCGATGCGCTCGCGCACCGTGAGCCGGCCTTGCTCGTGATGGCGCTTGACCGATTCCTCGCCGCCGAGCGCCTCCGCCCACTGGTGGCGCTGCTTGAGTTCGTCCGCTTCCGGTTTCCAGGTCATATCATCTCAATCCTTAAATCTTGAAACGCCAAGAGCGCGAAGTCTAAATCTTGAACCGCAAAGGACGCGAAGGACGCAAAGGGAAATCCGAAACCAATTACATGTCATCCTGACTCAAAAATAATTCAAATAACTGGATTCCGGTTTTCGTAAAAATATCGAATTTGTTGTTCCTTTGCGTCCTTTGCGTCCTTCGCGGTGAAGCTTTTTGTCCTAGAAACTCGTTGGCCAGGTCGACAGCAGGTGCCGGCCGACGCCGTTCGTATGGCGCAGTTGATGCACGTCGAGCATGCGGACCAGGTAATCGCGCGTCAGCTCGGGGCGGATCACGTCCTGCACCGCATAGATCGACGCGATGTCGTACACCGAGCTGTCCCTCTGCATTTGTTTCAGCTTGTCGTCAAAACCCGGCTCGCCGGGCTTGAGGCCGAACACGACGGTGACCGCGTAGTTCGGGTCCATGAAGCTCACTTCGGCGGTCGGCCACGCGATGAACTCGTCGGAATTGCGGCCGCCGCCCATGTTGATATAGGCCTGGCCGTAGCTTTTGCGCACCAGCACTGTGAGCTTGGGCACCGTCACCAATGCGAGCGCGTTCATGAAGTTCATGATCTTGCCGGGCGCGCGCTTGCGCTCGGCTTCGACGCCGATCGCGAATCCCGGCGTGTCGACGAACATCAGGAGCGGGATATTGTAGGAGTCGCACAGCACGAGGAAGCTCACGATCTTGTCGCACGCATCGGCATCGAGCGCGCCGCCCTTGTACAGCGGATTGTTGGCTATCAGGCCGACGGTTTTGCCGCCGAGCCGCGCGAGCGAAGTGACGCCGGCTTTGCCGAAGCGCGCCTTCAATTCGAAATAGCTGTCGCGGTCGACGATCGCCTGCAGGATCTTGCGCATGTCGTAGACCTGGGTGCGGCTCTCTGGCAGAACCTTGAGAATGTCCTTGCAGCCGTCGCCCGAACCGGCCGGCACCGGCTTTACCGGCGGCGCCTCGTGGTGGTGGCCCGGCAGGTAGGAAAGAAATGTCTTGATGGCATCGAGCGCCTGCTCGTCGCTGTCGACCACCATGTCGGCGAGGCCGGTGCTGTCGGCGTGCACGCGCCAGCCGCCGAGCTCCTCGGCATCGACCGGGTCGTTCATCGCGAGCGAGGCGAGCAGCGAGCTCGACACCGCGATGATCGCGCCTTTGCGCATCACGTTGAAATCGGCGAGGCAGCAGTACCACGTCGACGAGCCGTAGCACGGGCCGAGCGCCGCCGACACCCACGGCGATTCGCGCTGGCGCAGGTATTGCTGCGCGTCCTGCGCGAGCAGGCTGCCCATGCCGCGCGCGCCCATGTTGTCGGGCAGCCGCGCGCCCGACGATTCGCCGAGAAACACGAGCGGAATGCCGCGCGATACCGCGGCGCGTTTCATCTGGCCGATTTTTTTCATGTTGGTCGCGCTCGATGATGCGCCCATCACGGTGAAGTCGTTGGCGACGCACGACGCGTCGCGGCCATGGATTCGGCCGTAGCCCGTGATCTTGCCGTCACCGGGACTTTTGTCGCGCGCTTCGGGGTAGGCCGAAGTGGCGAACAACCCCGATTCGATGAATGTGCCTTTGTCGAACAGATACTCGATGCGCTCGCGCGCGTTGAGGACGCCGGAGGCGCGGCGCTTGGCGAGCTTGTCCGGGCCGCCCATCGCGAGCGCTTTTGCGCGCCGTTGTTCCAGATCTTTCAGTAAATCCTCAAATGCCATGTTCGTGCGTTCCTGAATGCTATGAGGCTTCCGAAGCTTCGACGCTGCGAGCGGCGTCGCCGGATTTATCGCAGGCGATCACGCGTTGCGTTTCCAGCTGGGCGATCTCGGCGGCCGATAATCCGGCCAGTTCCGTCAGCACGCGCCGCGTGTCCTGGCCGACGCGATGCCCGCTATGGCGGATCGCGCCGGGCGTCGCCGACAGTTTCGGCACCACATTGGTGACCGTCACCGTGCCCAGCTCGTCATCGGGCACTTTGGCGAGCATGCCGCGCGCCGCGTAATGCGGGTCTTTGAAAATGTCGGCGACGGTGTAGATGCGCGCCGCCGGCACTTCGGCCGCGTGCAGTTTCTGCTCGGCTTCGGCGCAAGTGTGCCTGAGCGTCCAGCGCGCGATGATGCCGTCGATCGCATCTTCGTTCTCGGCGCGTGCGAGCGCGGTTTTAAAGCGCGCATCGCCGGCGAGCGCAGGCTCGCTGATTGCAATTGCAATGCGCTTGAATACCGCATCGCTGGCAGCCGTGATGTGGATGTACTGACTGTCGCCGGTCGGGTAGAGATTGTTCGGCGCGTTGCCGGGCAGGCGCGAACCGGCGCGCATCGCGACGGTGCCGAGTTTTTCGAATGCAGGCACGTGCGGCTCCATGAAGCTGAATGCGCCTTCGTAGAGCGCGGCGTCGATCACCTGTCCCTGGCCGGTCTTGTGCCGCGCCTCGAGCGCGAGCATCGCGCCGAATGCCGCATAAAGCCCGGTAATGTAGTCGGTGGTCGAAGTAGCGATGCGCCCGGGCGGACGGTCGGGGTCGCCGGTGATGTGGCGCAGCCCGCTCACGGCTTCGCAGATCACGCCGTAGCCGGGCCGCTCGCGATAGGGGCCGGTCTGGCCGTAGCCGCTGATGCGGATCATGATCAGGCCCGGATTCACGCGGGCGAGATCGTCGTAGCCGAGGCCCCACGCTTCGAGCGAGCCGGGGCGAAAGTTCTCGATCAGGAAATCGCACTTGGCGGCGATCTTGCGTACGATGTCCTGTCCCTGCGGCTTGCGAAGATCGACGCTGATCAGAGATTTGTTGCGGAAAATGCTCGCCGCCCACAGCGATTTGTTCCGGTATCGCTTGCCCATCGAGCGCACCGGGTCGCCGTCGGCGGCTTCGACCTTGATGACTTCGGCGCCGAAATCGGCGAACAGCCGGCCGCAGAACGGTCCGGCCACGGTCGAGCCGAGCTCGAGCACGCGGTAGCCGGCGAGCGGGCCGCGGTTCGGTGGGGTCGTTTGTTGTGCGGTCATCGGGCGCCCGTTACAACACGAAATTCTGGAAACGTTCGAGATAGTCGCGCGAGCTGCGAATGTTGGCGCGGCGCAGCTTTTCCGCTTCGAGCGCATCGCCTTTCCGCATCGCGGCAAGCACCGCGCGATGCTGCTGCAGGCCCTCGGCGGCGCGGCCGGGCAGGATGATGATACGGCGCTGGATCTCACGCGTTTTGTCGTTGATGCTGTCGAGCATGTCGGCGAGCACGGCGTTGCCGGCGGCCTCGATCGTGCGGCTGCGCAGCCGATCGAGGTTGGCGATGTATTTCTCGAACTCGCCGTGTTTGACAATGGTCTCCATCGGCCGGCCGAACAGATGCACGAGGTCCTGCCAGGATTGTGGTTTGACTCGCTGCACAGCGAGCCGCGCGCACATGCCTTCGAGCATTTCGCGCACGTCGTAAATCTCGAATACCTGCGACAGGTCGAGTTGTGCGACGACGGCGCCGCGGTTGGGAATGCGCCGGATCAGCCCGCGGCTTTCGAGCATGCCGAAAGCGTCACGCACCTTTGCGCGCGATACGCCGAATTCCCGCGTCAGATCGCTTTCCAGCAGTTTTGCGCCGGGGGCAAGCCTGTGATGCGCGATGCGCTCGCGCAGGGCGTGCACGAGCGCGGCGGCGCCGGATGCGCGGGCAGGGGCGGGGCGGCTTCTGACCATCGCCGCATCGTAGAAGTCGGCGACGAAAGTGTCAACAATATTGTTGACATTAGTCGGCATCGGCGTTTTCCGCGATAATGACGGTTCGATGGCGGACGACGGCAAGCAGGGATGACCCATACGCGATTTCGTGTCGGCTTCATGGGCCGGCCCATGCACCAGTTTTTCTCGGACACGGCGGCGAAGCACCCGGCGCTCGAGGTTGTCACCATGGGACTCGAGCGGCCGGAGCCGGAGATCGCCGCGATGCTTGCCGGCTGCCAAGGTTACTACGTGCGTGCTTCGCGCGACGAATTGCCGCGGCCCTGGCATGTAACGCCTGATTTTCTGGGCCGCTTCCCGCATCTCCTGATGGCGGCAAGCTACGGCGCGGGTTACGATACCATCGACGTCGACGCCTGCACCGCCGGCGGCGTGATCGTGGTGAACCAGGCTGGAGGCAACGCCGAAGGCGTGGCCGAGCACACGATCGGCATGATGCTCGCGCTGCTCAAGCGCATTCCCGAAGCGCATGCGCTGCTGCGTGCCGGAACGCTCGGGCATCGCGAGATGTTGATGGGCCGGGAGCTCATCGGCCGGACCGTCGGCATTGTCGGCCTCGGCCATGTCGGCACCCGCACCGCCCAGCTCGCCAATGCGTTCGGCTGCCGGGTACTGGCAGTTGACCCCTACCTGGATGCCGCGACCTGTGCCGCGCGGGGCGCGCAAAAGACCGATCTCGCGCGGCTGCTCGCCGAATCGGACATCGTCAGCGTGCATTGCCCGCTCACGCACGAGACGCGCGGCATGTTCGGCGCGGCGCAGTATGCCGCCATGCGCAAGGGCGCGCTCTTCATCTCGACCGCCCGCGGCAGCATCCATGACGAAGCGGCGCTGCATGCGGCGCTCGTCTCGGGGCATCTCGCGGGCGCGGGACTCGACGTCTGGGAGAAGGAACCGCCGGCGCCTGGGCATCCGCTACTGTCGCATCCGGCGGTGCTGGCGAGTCCACATACCGCAGGAGTCACCCATGAGAGCCGCGAGCGGGTGGCCACCATGGCAGCCGAAGCTTTCGCACTCGCAGCTGCGGGCAAGGTGCCGCCGCGCCTGTTGAATCCAGCCGCGCTCGAACGCTACGCCGCACGCTGGAGCGAGACGTTCCAACGCGCCTGGCCTGGGGGCTGAGCTTCAGCGCGCGCGTTTCCTGCGGCGCTTTTTTTCCACGGTCGCGCGCTCGATCACGTAATAGTCTTCGAGGCCGATCAGGTCTTCGACGCCTTTGCGGGCCGCGACGCATTCGGCGTTCGTCATGCTCCTGTAGTCACCGGTTTTCTTCAGTTCTTTCATTGCGCGCGTCATATAGTGGTAATGCACGCAGATCGCGAGGGTCGCGTCGATGCAGCCCGCGTAACCCATGTCTTCGAGCTGCTTGAAGCTGTAAAGCGGACGCCCGTCGCGGGTGCCGCGGCTTTGCACGTAAATCATCGGGATTTTGCAGACCTTCGGTGTCTTTATTGCTTCCGCGGGCGTGCGCGGAAAAATCAGTCCCATATCGGCGCCAGCTTGGGCGGCGGCGTTGACGCGCTTGACCGCTTCCTGAAATCCCTGCTCGCGGCACGCATCCGAGCGCGCGATGATCACGAAGTCCGGGTCGATGCTGTCGCGCTGCTCGCACGCGAGGCGGATCTTGTCGACGTATTCATCAATCGGAATGTTGTGCGCGATATAGGTGTGATAGTGCGCGCGCTTGGGGAACAGCTGGTCCTCGATGTGCACGCCGGCGATGCCGTGACGGATGCATTCGCGCACGGTGCGCATCGTGTGCAGCGGCTCGCCCCAGCCCGCGCCCGCGTCCATCACGACCGGAATCTGCACGGCGTTTGCGATATTGGACGCGACTGCAATCTGCTCGGTCATGGTGAGCAGCGGCTCCGAAATCGCCGACATGCCGCCGGTCACGAAGCCGCCGTTGTATATCGATTTGAAGCCGGCCGCTTCAACGATCCGCGCGGTGAGCGGATCGAATACCGCGGGCAGTTCAAGGAATTCGCCGCGCTTGACGAGCGCGCGCAGCCGTGCAGTGGGTCTTGTTTTCATGTCAGGGGCGCGGGGTCAGTCGATTTTCGCGCCGGAGACCTGCACGACTTTCGCCCACTTCCTGATTTCGGCGTCGCGGTATTTGGCGAAATCCTGCGGAGTGCCACCCATCGGCTCGACGCCGACATCGGTAATGCGCTTGCGGAATCCCGGATCGGCGAGCAGCTTGTTGATTTCCTGATTGAGCTTCATGACGATGGCTTTCGGCGTGCCATGCGGCGCGAGCAAACCGAACCACGCCGACGATTCAAGCCCCGGCATGCCGGCCTCCGCGGTGGTCGGCACGTTGGGCAGCGTCGACGAGCGTTTCGGCGCGAGTACCGCGATCGCGTGCACGCGGCCGGTGTTGACGTGCTGCCAGATGCCGGTCATCAATTGGAACATGAGCTGGGTGTTGCCGCCGAGCAGATCCTGCGTCGCCTGCGCCGGCGAGTTGTAGGGCACGTGCGTCATCTGCGTGCCGGTCATCGATTTATAGAGTTCCCCAGCGAGATGCATCGAGCTGCCATTGCCGGTCGAGCCGAAGTTGAGCTTATTAGGATTTGCTTTTACAAATTCGGTGAATTCCTTGAGCGTCTTGACCGGCACCGCCGGATTCACGACGAGGATGTTCGGCACGTTGCCGTACAGGATGATCGGCTCGAAGTCCTTGACCGGATCGAACGGCAGCTTCTTGTACAGGCTGATGTTGGCGACGAGCGCTCCGGAAGAAGCCATTATCAGCGTGTAACCGTCGGGCTCGGCCTTGGCGGTGGCCGTCATGCCGATATTGCCATTGGCGCCCGGCCGGTTGTCGATCACGATATTTTGTCCGAGCTCCTTGCCAAGGGCTTCGCCGAGGATGCGCGTGATCGGGTCGATGGTGCCGCCGGGTGCGAACGGAATGATCAGCCGCACTGGTTTGTTCGGATAGTCTTTGGCCTGTGGATCGGCGGCGAGTGCAAAAGACGCCGCGAATAGCAGCGAGATGACGACTACAAACAGTCTGCTGAGCATGGTTTTCCCCGGTTATTGGAGCATGGAGATTGATTGTGCCTGAGCCTCGCAAACGGGGTCAACAGCTTGACTTGAGGGGTGCGGGCAAGCAACATACCGCCGCAACTTTTCCTGCCACGAAAGCCATTCCATGAACAAACGAGAGCGTTTTGTCGCGGCCGTCAACGGCGGCGACGTCGATCGTCCGCCCTGCACCGTGTGGGTCCACTTTGCGTCCGACTATCTTCCCGGCGAGGAGGCCGCGCGCCGCCATGCTGCGTTCGTTCGTCATTACGACTGGGACCTCTGCAAGGTAATGCACGACTACCGCTATCCGCTGCCGCCGGGGTTGGAGACGCTCGAGTCGCCCAAGGACATGCTGCGCTTCGAGAAGATGCCGGTGACGTCGCAGTGCTACGTCGAGCAGCTCAAGGTGATCCGCGCGCTGCGCGCGGACTTCGGCCCTGAGATGCCGATCGTCGACACTTTCTTCGATCCGTTCCAGCAGGTGCTGCGCAAAGTCGGCTTCAGCAAGTCGCGACTGATTTACGGCAACCAGCGCGAAGCGCTGCACATGCTCGATGCGGTCACCGAAACCGTGTGCGGCTACATGCACGAGCTCAAGAAAGCGGGCTGCGACGGCGTGCTGTATTCGATCAACGGCGCGATTGCGCCACCCGGTGACCGCGGCATCGACGACGCAACATTCAAGACCTTCCTGCGGCCGTTCGATGTGCGAGTGCTGGAAGCGATGCAGGGGATGGTGCGCATCCTGCACGTCCACGGCACGCACGTCGATATGAAACGCGTGCTCGATTATCCGTGCGAAGTGTTCAGCGTCTCCGACCGCCTCCAAGGCAATCCATCGCTTGCCGAGCTGCGCAAGCTGACCGGCAAATGCCTGATGGGCGGCATCAACGAGCAGAAGGTGCACGAGCGCTCGCTGCCCGAGCTGCGCGAGGAAATGCGGGATGCGTTGAAGCAGGCCGGCAGGCGCAAGTTCATCATTTCGCCCGGCTGCACCAGCGCGCCGCAAACGCCGCAGCATATCTGGCAATGCGTGCGCGAAACCAGCCGCGCGTTTGCTTCCGCCAAACCATAAGCTCGGGCCCCGGAAAGGCGCTCCTGTTATGGCACAATAGCCGTCAGGAAAGATAACGGACGGCTCATGCGCATAGCAATCATCGGCGGCGGGACCATCGCCCGCCTGTTCCTCGAGCACATCAAGCGCGGCGACCTCGGTGATGCCACGGTCGTCGCGATCGCCGGCCGCAGCGACAAATCCCGGGGCAGACCTCTCGCGCAAGAGTTCGGTGTCGCCTTTGTCACCTCGCTCGCGGAGCTGCTCGAACACCGGCCCGATGTCGTCGTCGAAGCGGCAGCGCACGAAGCGGTGCGCGAATATTGCGCGCCACTGCTGGATAAAGGCATCGCGGTGATCGTGCTGTCGGGCGGTGCGCTGTGCGACGACGCGCTGCGTGCAAAGTTGGAAGCAAGCGCGAACCAAAGTGGCGCGCTGCTGTACGTGCCGTCAGGCGGCATTGGCGGGCTCGATGCGCTTAAAGCGGCGTGCATTGCCGGCGTCGACGCGGTCGAGATCACCGTGACCAAGCCGCCCGCCGCCTGGAAGGGTATCCCGTACGTCGAAAAAATGAAGGTCGATCTCGCCGGCCTGCGCGGGCCGGTGACGCTGTTCGAAGGCTCGGCGCGCGAGGGCGTGCCGCACTTTCCGGCCAACGTCAACATCGCGGCGGTATTGAGCATGGCCGGTATCGGCTTCGACCGCACGCGGCTCAAGGTGGTCGCCGACCCGGCGCTCAGGCACAACACGCATTGCATTTCGATCAAAGGCAAGACCGGCAACATCAGCATCAAGCTCGAAAACGTGCCGGCGCCGGACAACCCGAAAACCGCGTGGCTCGCGTGCTATAGCGCGCTGGCGGCATTGAAGCTGATCAAATCGCCGGTCAGATACGGCACCTGAAAAGCATTTGTAACCGCCGATGAACGCCGATGAACGCGGATGAACGCGGATAGGAACCCGTGAAGGAGTGAAGGAGTGAAGGAGTGAAGGATTCCCTCCCCCTTCGGCAAGGGGGAGGGCCAGGGAGAGGGTATTCACTCATTCACTTGTTCACTCATTCACCCGATGATCGGCGACTATCTATGGCTAATTGCTGTCTTCGAAAGTTGTGAGATGAGCTCAAAAGAAATCTTGGCGCGCATCGAACGCGCAATCGCCGAACGCTTTGGCGCAAACATTCCGGTCGCCACGGATCAGCCGGGCGCCGACTCGCTTGCGCGTCTGCTGGAACACCGCTCGCACCGCAAGTATTCTGCGCAGCCGGTAAGCGCCGAGCTGCTGCGACTACTATTCGCGTGCGCGCTGTCGGCGCCTTCGAAAAGCGATCTGCAGCAGGCCGACATCGTTCACGTCAGCGACGCAGCGAAGCGCAAGGCGATTGCCGATTTGATTCCCGACATGCCGTGGGTGCGCGGCGCGCCGGTGTTCCTGGTGTTCTGCGGCAACAACCGGCGCATCCGCCAGGTCGCCAACCTGCGCGGCAAGCCGTTCGCCAACGATCATCTCGATGCTTTCATGAACGCCGCGGTCGACGCGGGTATCGTGATGACGACGTTCATTCACACCGCGGCCGCCGCCGGTATCGGCTGCTGCCCGATCAGCGCGGTGCGCAACCATGCGCAAACCGTCAGTGATTTGCTCGGACTGCCGGATTGGGTATTCCCGATTGCCGGCCTGTGCGTCGGCTATCCGGCCGAGCGGGGCATGATTACGCCGCGCCTGCCGCTCGATGTCACGGTGCACGTCGACCGCTTCGACGAGACCGGCATTGCGGCTAAGATCGACGGCTACGACCGGCGCCGCGCCGCCCGCCAACCATATGCGAAACAGCGCGGCGTCGAACGCTACGGCAAAGCGGATTTTTACGGCTGGTCGGAAGACAAGTCGCGCCAGTACTCGGTGCCCGAGCGCGCCGACTTCGGCGCCTTCATCCGCGGCAAGCGCTTCAACCTGACGTAATCAACGCAGACTTTTTCAGGAAAAATGAAACCCGGCAACCTCGTAATCATCATGTCCGACGAGCACAACCCGAAAGTCATGGGCTGCAACGGGCATCCGGTCGTGAAAACCCCGAACCTCGACACGCTCGCCGCGCTCAAGCACGCGAAGTCGCCGGTTCGCTACGGCATTTGGATTTCTTTTGGAACCGCCGCGCAGATAAGATCAAGAGCGGATAGCCGCAGAGAACTGCAAACAGAACGCATCTTCCCGGTTATTTTCCTCCGGGAGCTTTGTGTCCTCTGTGGCCAAAACATTTGCTGATGGACTGGCTCGGCCGCAAGCACGCGGAACCCAAAGCGGTCGAAGCGGCGCGGTTGATGGGGGAGGCCGTCGAGCGCGTGATCCGCGAACGTATCGCGTTGACGGGCGATCTCGGCGGCAAGGCTACGACCCGCGCCATGGGCGATGCGATTGCCGCGGTGGTTTGAAGGCCTTTATTGCAGTGGCTCGCAAATATTGACGTTGGCGTGTCTCGCACATACCATGTGCAGCGGGAAGCAGTTCGCAACTCTTGTGATGAAGGAGCCCGAGCATGCGCAAAATTGGCAGACGTACCACATGCATCCACGCCGGCAAACTGCTCGTGGGAGCTATCTTGGTTTTCTTTGGAGCCGTGGGCTGGGCACAGGATTTTCCATCGCGGCAGATTATGATCATCGTGCCGTTCCCCGCGGGTGGTGGAAATGATTTGTTCGGGCGGCTCATCGGCCAAAAGCTTTCCACCGCTTTCGGGCGGGCAGTTATCGTCGATAACCGGCCCGGAGCCAGCGGCAACATCGGCACCGAAGCCGTGGTCCGATCGGCGCCTGACGGCCATACACTGCTCTACACAACCTCGGTCATCGCGACCAGTGTCGCGCTATACAGCAAGCTCGCGTTTGATCCTCAGCGCGATCTCGCGCCTGTTTCGATGACAGCGTTGATCCCGCTGGTTCTTGTCACCCATCCGTCGCTTCCCGTTCGCAGCGTCAAGGAGTTGCTCGCGCTCGCCAAGTCGAAGCCGGGCGCTCTGAGCTATAGTTCCGGGGGGGCAGCCAGTTCCGCCCATCTTGCGACGGAATTGTTGAAGCTGAAGACGGGGATCGATGCGAACCACGTTCCTTACCGCGGCGCGGCGCCCGCGCAAACCGCATTGCTGAGCGGAGAAGTGCAGTTCACGTTCCTCGTGATTCCGTTGGTGCAGGGGCACTTGAAATCCGGCAAAATGCGTGCGCTTGGAATTTCGACGCGAGCACGATCCTCGGTATTGCCCGGCGTTCCGACGCTCCAGGAAGCGGGCGTTGCAGATTACGAGGCGCTTCAATGGCACGGATTCTTCGCGCCGGTAAAGACCCCCTTGCCCATTGTCGGGCGTCTGCACGGCGAGATCGTCAAGGCGCTGGCCGCGCCCGAGATGAAAGAACGTTTCGCGACTGAAGGCGCGGAGATTGCCGGCAGCGCGCCGCGGGAGTTTGCGACTTTTATTCAGGCCGAGGTAACGAAATGGACGGACGTGGTGAAACGCTCGGGCGCGAAGCTCGACTGACGATCGCGCCGACACTCGTTCAATCCCCGGATCACAGTCACCCTTGCCGTCGCTGCCGATGCGCTACCGCAACGTCCTGGTTCTGATGTCGGACGAGCACTCGAACAAGGTGCTCGGCTGCTACGATCATCCGTCCGCCAGAACACCGAACCTGGATCGGCTGGCTTCCGGCGGCACGCGCTTTGCCAGCGCATACACCAACTGTCCGATCTGCATTCCGGCTCGCGCGTCGTTCGCCACCGGCCGCTATACGTTTGAAACCGGGTGCTGGGACAACGCATTCCCGTACGCGGGGTCGCCGCCGTCCTGGAGCCACGCGCTGCGCGAGAAGCGCGTTCCTTCTTATTCCATCGGCAAGCTGCACTACCGCAATGCGACGGACGACACCGGCTTCACCGAGCAGATCCTGCCCATGCACGTTGTCGACGGGATCGGCGACCTCCTCGGCGCGGTGCGCGATCCGCTACCGGTGCGCCACAAGAGCCGTGCCGTTGCTACCGACATCGGCCCGGGCGAGAGCCGCTACACTGAATATGACCGCAAGATAACGGCCACGGCGTGCGACTGGCTCACGCACCACGCAGCGCAAGGCCCCTGGGTGCTGTTCGTGGGATGGGTCGCGCCCCACTTTCCGCTTATCGCGCCGCAGGATTTTTACGAACTCTATCCGACCGCCGGGATCGGACTGCCAAAAGCTTGCAAGCCTGACCAATGGCCCAGGCACCCGTGGCTTGACGCCATGCGCGATTGCTTCATCACCGACCGGTTCTTCACCGATGAAACGCGACGCGTTGCGCTTGCCTGTTATTACGGCCTCGTTTCCTTCCTTGACCATAACGTCGGACGCGTGCTCGCCGCGCTCGAATCGAGCGGCACGCGCTCCGAGACGCTCGTTATCTATACCAGCGATCACGGCGACAACATGGGTGCACGCGGCTTGTGGGGAAAATCCACGATGTACGAGGAATCGGTCGCGATACCGCTGATCCTTGCGGGGCGCGGCATACCGTCCGGGGAAATCTCGCAGACGCCCGTATCGCTGGTCGATGCGTATCCGACGCTGCTGCATGCATTTGGCCAGGATTCGCCACCCGGCGTGCGCGGCCAATCCTTGCTCGATGTCGCCGTGGCGCCGTCACACCCGGAGCGAACGATCTTCGCAGAGTATCACGCAGCCGGCGCAGCGACGGGTGCGTTCATGCTCCGGCGCGGCCGCTATAAGTACGTGCATTACGTCGACATGCCGCCACAACTTTTCGACCTTGCTGCCGATCCCGAGGAACTGCATGACATCGCGGGTGACCCAGCCCAAGCTGCGCGGCTTGAGCGATTCTCGTCAGAATTGCAAGCGATTTGCGATCCGCGAGGGGTCGACCGCCGTGCAAAAGCCGAGCAAGCCGCGCTGATCGAGCGCCACGGCGGGAGAGAAAAAATCGTCGCGAAAGGCGGTTTCGGTGCAACGCCTCCGCCGGGTTACAAGCCCGATTACTCGGGATCGGCCTGAATCCGTTTGACCACTCGCGATCGTCCATCCCCAGTCTCTACCACGCCGGCTCCCACGCTCGGCGTGATGTGGAAAACGGTGTCGGAGGACTGCAACCTCGCCTGCGATTACTGCTACTACAGCACCCGCCGCGGCCGGCCGGGCCCGAAGCACAACCGCATCGACCACGCGCTGCTCGACAAGGCGATCCGCGAGTACATGATGCAATCGCGGGGCGCCGTGGGTTTTGCGTGGCAGGGCGGCGAGCCGCTGCTTGCTGGCTTGGGATTTTTCGAGGAAGTCGTTGCGCTGCAGGCGCACTACGCCCCGCCCAACACCGTTATCGGCAATGCGCTACAGACTAACGGCACGCTGCTCAGCGAGGATTGGGCGCGCTTCTTCCGCCAATACAATTTTCTGGTCGGCGTCAGCGTGGACGGCCCCAGGGAAATCCACGACGCGCATCGCGTCACCGCAACCGGCAAAGGCAGTTATGATCTGGTGATGCGGAAGATCGGGCACCTGCGCAACCACGACGTCGATTTCAACATCCTCACGGTGCTGCATCAGGGCAACGTGGACAAGCCGCGCGAGCTGATGGCGTTCTACTCGCGGGAAGACTTCCACTATGTTCAGTTCATTCCCGGCATGGATTTCCACGCCCGGTCGCCGGACACGCCCGCGCGCTACCTGATCACGGCAGAGCAGTACGGCAGGTTTCTCTGCGAGACTTTCGACCTCTGGTACAACGACGGCGCACCGCGGATGTCGGTGCGCTTTTTCGACAACATGCTCAGTGTTTACGCCGGGCGCGCGGCGGAAACGTGCAAGCACTGCCGGACCTGTTCCCGGACGCTGGTGCTCGAGCAGAATGGCGACGCCTACCCGTGCGACTTCTATATGGGCACGGAATGCCGGCTCGGCAACATTGGCAGCGATTCGCTGCAGGACATTCTCGACCATACGGCGTACCGGGATTTCCTGCAGCTCAAGGAAGAACTGCCGGAACAATGCCGGCGTTGCGACCATCTCAGGCTGTGTTACGGTGGCTGTCCGCGCAACCGGACCCGGGACAGCGGCGGACGCGCCACCGGGCCCGACTATTTCTGCAGCGCCTACCGCCGGTTTTTCGATTACGCCCACGAACGGCTGACGCTGCTGGCGCGCAAATTGCGCACGCGCTGGCTCATCGACTACACGCGCAGCGGACATGACTGGCCGGGGCGCAACGACGCTTGCATTTGCGGCAGCGGCCGTAAATTCAAGCACTGCTGCGGCCCGCTGCGCGAGGAATTGACGGCGGCGCGGACCGTCGGCAACTCACAGTCCGGCCACTGATCGCCGCCGGGGTAACCCGGCTCCCAGCTCTTGCGCCAAATACTACATAGTAATATAGTAAACCGGACTGCGGCCGTATGTTCCGCGCGCAATGACCACAAAGACTGCAAACCTGCGCGTGCTCGGCCGGCTTCGAGGAGGATTTCATCGCATGTCCGGCATTTCTGATTCTGCCGTCATGGCTTCCGGCATCGAGGTCTTGCGCAAGTTCTGGCGGCCGGTCATGCCGGGCTTGCCGAAATACGCTCAACTACGCGAAGTATTGCTCGCCGCAATCGAGAGCGGCCACTGGAAACCCGGCGCCAGGCTGCCGACCGAGCAGACGCTCGCGCGCCACACGCCGTTCAGCCTCGGCACGGTGCAGCGCGCGCTGCGCGCGCTGGTGGATGAAGGCATTGTGGTGCGGCAGCAGGGCAGCGGCACCTACGTGGCGCAGAGCCGCAAGGCGATGGATGCGCCGTGGCACTGCCGCTTCATCGCCGACGACGGAAAAAGTTTCCTGCCGATCTATCCGAAAGTGATCATGCGCAAGCGCATCCGCGAACGCGGGTCGTGGTCGGAGTATCTCGATCAGCACGGCGACAACGTGATCCGCATCGACCGCGTCATCAGCATAAACGACGAGTTCAGCGTTTACAGCCGGTTCTATCTCAACGCCGATCGCTTTGGCGGGATTATGGAAAAGCCGCTGGCCGCCCTCGACGGCGCGAACTTCAAGGCGATCCTGAGTCGCGAGTTCGGGTTGCCGGTGACCCATGTCGCGCAAACGATGATCGGCCTCCGCTTCCCCGACTTCGTGTGCCGCGCGCTCAAGCTCCGCAAGGCCGTCGCCGGCACCTTGCTCGAGATCGCGGCGAGCGCGGGCCGCGACCGCCATGTGTATTACCAGGAACTCTACATACCGCCCAATCAGCGCCGCCTGGTGGTATCGGATACCTGCCTGGAGCGGTGATCTTTTTTCGGGAAAGAAAATGAAATCAAGCAATCTCCTCATCATCATGTCCGACGAGCATAACCCGAAAATTATGGGGGCAAGCGGGCATCCGGTCGTGAAAACCCCGAACCTCGACGCGCTCGCCGCGCAGGGCACGATGTTTACTTCGGCCTACACTACGTGCCCGGTGTGCGTGCCGGCGCGCGCGGCGTTCGCGGTCGGCAAATACGTGCATCAGATCGGTTACTGGGACAACGCCGACGCCTACGAAGGCGCAGTCCCGAGCTGGCACCACCGATTGCGCGAGCGCGGCCACCGCGTGGTGTCGATCGGCAAGCTGCACTTCCGCGGCCTCGACGGCGACGACAACGGCTTCTCGGAAGAAATCATCCCGATGAACATCGTTGAGGGCAAAGGCGACCTGATGGGGCTGGTCAGGCAAGACCTGCCCGAGCGCGGGCTCGCATGGAAGATCGCCAAGCTCGCCGGCCCCGGCGAGACGTCGTATACATTTTACGATCGGGAAATCGCGACGAAGGCGCAAATCTGGCTGCGCGAGGAGGCGCCGAAATACCGCGATAAGCCATGGGTGCTCTTCGTGTCGTTCGTGTGCCCGCATTTTCCGCTGATCGCGCCGGCGGAGTTCTATTACCAGTATCCGCTCGACCGGATGCCGCTGCCCAAGCAGTATGCGCAAGACGAGCGCCCCGATCATCCGTATCTGCGCGATTACGCCGGCAGCTTCGTTTACGACAAGTATTTCGACGCCGCAAAGCTCAAAAAAGCGGTCGCGGCCTATTATGGCCTGTGCACGTTTCTCGACGACAATATCGGCAAAGTAATGCGGACGCTCGATGCGACCGGACTCACCGCGAATACGCGCGTGCTTTACACCTCGGACCACGGCGACAACCTCGGCGCGCGCGGATTGTGGGGCAAATCGACGATGTACGAGGAAGTCGCCGGCGTGCCGCTGATCATCAATGGCCCCGATATCCCGCGCGGCGTGAAAGTACGCGAGCCAACGAACCACGTCGACACTTATCCGTTCATCCTCGAGTGCGCCGGCGAGGACAAGCCTGAAATGTACGACGGCCATCCGGGACACTCGTTGTTCAAGCTCGCTGCCGGCGCCAAGCCCGACCGCAACGTGCTGAGCGAGTACCACGGCATGGGCTCGACCACCGGCGCATTCATGATCCGTCACGGTAAATACAAGTACGTGCACTACGTCGCGTACCGGCCGCAGTTGTTCGACCTCGAAACCGATCCCGAGGAGTTGCGCGACCTGGCGGGCGACCCGGCGCATGCGAAAGCGGTCGAGGAATGCCGCGCGCGGTTGCTCAAAATTTGCAATCCGGCCGAAGTCGACGCGCGCGCGAAGAAGCGGCAAGCGGAATTGCTCGCGCAGAATGGCGGGCGGGATGCAGTTATCAAGCGCGGCGACCTCGGCTTCACGCCGCCGCCCGGTTACCCGATTGTCCTGGGTTGAGCGGTGTTACCGTTTTCGTCGTGAGAGGAGAAGGGATGCAAATGAGACGATACGTGAAGTGGGTTGGGGCGGTGGTATGCGCGATGTTGACCAGTGGCGCTTACGCCCAGGGATATCCCGATAAGCCGATCCGCATGCTGGTGCCGTTTGCGCCCGGCGGCAATACCGACATCCTGGCGCGCGCGGTGGGCCAGAGGATGTCGGATAACTGGGGCAAGCCGGTGGTGGTCGACAACCGTCCCGGCGGCAGCGGGCTGATTGCAGCGGAGATCGTGGTCGCGGCGACGCCCGACGGCTACACCGTGTTTGTCGCCTCCACCGGCGAAGTCGCGGTCAATCCCAGCCTGTTCAAGAAATTGCCGTACAACGTGGAGAAGGACTTTGCGCCGGTTTCGCTCGGCACGATTTCGCCGATATTGATCGTCGCGCATCCTTCGTTCGCGCCGAAATCAATCGGGGAGCTCGTCGCGCTGGCAAAAGCGAAACCGCAGACCCTGTCCTATGCATCGGTAGGCGTGGGCAGTCCCATGCACTTGTCGGGCGAATTTTTCAAGATGCTGACCGGGACGGACATCGTGCATGTGCCGTACAAGGGCGGCGGGCCGGCGACGATCGCGCTGCTCGGCGGGCAGGAAGTGCAATTCGGCTTCGTCGGCATGGGCCCCGCGATTCCTTACGTCAAGGCCGGGCGGCTGAAGGCGCTGGCAATCTCCACCGCCAAGCGCGCGACCCTGCTGCCCGAGTTGCCGACGATGCAGGAACAAGGAGTGAGGGGCTTCGATACCAGCATCTGGTTCGCATTCTTCGTGCCAGCGAAGACGCCGAGGAGCGTGATCGCCAAACTGAATGCGGAAATCGTGCGTGTACTGAAGATGAAGGAAGTGAATGATTTTCTACTCGGCACCGGTGTCGAGGTCACGCCGAGCACGCCCGCGGAACTGTCGAGCTTCGTGAAATCGGAAGAGGCCAAGTATCGCAAGATCATTCAGGTGGCCGGCGTCAAGCTCGACTGATCGTGTTGCAGCATACCGAATCGAAAAGGAGGCACGCATGATAAGCATGGACCGGTTGTCCGTCGTTTGCATGGGATGCTGGCTCGCCGTGCCGGGCGGCATGGCGGCAGCGCAGACGTATCCTGTGAAGTCGATCCGTGTGGTGGTGCCGTTTGCGCCCGGCGGCGCCACCGACATCACCGGTCGCCTTGCGGCACAGAAGATTACGGAGGCGTGGGGGCAGAACATGATCATCGACAATCGCCCCGGCGCGAGCGGCATGATCGGGGCCGATATCGTGGCCAAGGCGCCGTCCGACGGCTACACCGTGCTGCTCGGTTCGACCGCGGAACTCGCGATCAACCAGCATCTGTACAGCAAGATGGCCTACAGCACCGAAAAAGACCTGGCGCCGGTGACACTGGCGGCGGTTACCCCGCTGATACTGGTGATCCATCCGTCGATACCGGCGAAGTCGGTGCAGGAACTCATCCGGCTCGCCAAGGCTCGCCCCGGCCAGCTCACTTATGCGTCGGCAGGCACCGGCGGCGTCCAGCACCTGGCCGGCGAGCTGCTCAAGACAACCGCCGGGATCAATATTATCCACGTGCCGTACAAAGGCGCAGGTCCTGCAATCGGCGATCTGCTCGGTGGTCAGGTATCGATGTTTTTTTCCGGCATGCTGCCGGCGATTCCGCACGTAAAAGGCGGCAAGCTGCGCGCGCTCGCGGTAACCACGCGGACGCGTTCACCGGCCGCGCCGGAAGTGCCGACCATGGCGGAAGCCGGCGTGCCGGGGTTCGACATCAGCAACTGGTTTGCCTATTTCGTGCCGGCCGGTACTTCCAGGGAGATCGTATCCAAGCTCAGCACTGAACTGGCGCGGGTGCTCAAGCTGCCCGATGTCAAGGAAAAGCTCGCTTCACAGGGGGCCGAAACTGTCGGCGACTCGCCCGAGCAGCTCGGGCAGTTCGTGCGCGCGGAAAGCGCGAAGTACGCGAAACTGATCAAGGCCTCGGGCGCCAAAGCGGATTGATTGTGTGAAGGGTGGACGGAAATGACGGAGCCGCAACAGAAGAAGCTGAAACTCGCATTCATCGGGTTGGGAGTCATGGGCTATCCGATGGCGGGACACCTTGCGCGCGCCGGCCACGACGTCACGGTCTACAACCGCACGCAGGCCAAGGCCGGCAAGTGGGTCAAGGAATACGGCGGGCGCCCGGCGCCGACGCCACGTGCGGCGGCACAGACAGCGCAAATCGTGTTCTCGTGCGTCGGCAACGATAGCGATCTGCGCCAGGTCACGCTCGGGTCTGACGGCGCGTTCGCGGGAACGAAGCGCGGCGCGATCTACGCCGATCATTCGACGGTATCGGCCAACGTGTCGCGCGAGCTTGAGCAGATGGCGCGCGCCGGCGGCTTCAGTTATCTCGATGCGCCGGTTTCGGGCGGCCAGGCCGGCGCCGAGAAGGGCATCCTCACCATCATGGTCGGCGGCGACGCGCAGGCGTTTGCGACAGTGCAGCCAGTGATGGCGCACTACGGCCGTGCGGTGACCCTGATGGGGCCGCCCGGCTGCGGCCAGCTCACCAAGATGGTGAACCAGATCACGGTCGTCGGCCTCGTGCAGGCGCTCGCCGAGGGTTTGAATTTTGCAATGCGTGCCGGGCTCGATGCGAAAAAAGTCATCGAGGTGATCTCGAAAGGCGCGGCGCAGTCGTGGCAGCTCGAGAACCGCGGCCCGACCATGGTCGACGACAAGTACGACTTCGGCTTCGCGGTCGACTGGATGCGCAAGGACCTGCAGATCTGTCTCGACGAGGCGCGGCGCAACGGTTCTTTGCTGCCGTTCACGGCGCTGGTCGAGCAGTATTACGGCAAGTTGCAGGAAAAAGGCTACGGCCGTCTCGATTCATCCAGCCTCATGAAGCTCTTGACGGATAAATGATGACCGAGGTCACGCCGCTTCCCGCCGCGACGGTCGCGCTGGTGCGCGACAGCGATGCCGGGCTCGAGGTGCTGATGCTGGAGCGCAACCTCAACTCGGGGTTCATGCCCGGCGCTTACGTTTTTCCGGGCGGCGGTCTCGACGATTCGGACAGTTCGCCCGCAATGCATGCGTTGTGCGCGGGCGTCAGCGATACGCAGGCGAGCAGCGCGCTCGGCCTCGAGCGCGGCGGTCTCGCTTACTGGGCGGCGGCGATACGCGAGTCTTTCGAGGAAGCGGGGTTGCTGATTGCATACGGCAACGACCGGCGCATGGTCGCGCTCGACGAGCCGGAGACGGTCGAACGCTTTCGCCGGCATCGCCACGTGCTCAATCAAGGCGCGCGCAGTTTGCTTGATATTTTGCGTGAGGAGCGCCTGACGCTCGCCACCGACCAGCTCGTGTACTTCAGCCACTGGATCACGCCGGTGTCGGCGCCCCGCCGCTACGACACGCGGTTTTTCGTGGCGGCCGCGCCGCCGGCGCAGGCGCCGCTGCACGACAATCATGAAGTCATCAGCCACGTCTGGGTGCGCCCGGCCTCTGCGCTCGAGCGTCATAAAAAGGACGACTTCAAGATACGCTTTCCGACGTTGCGCACGCTCGAAGAGTTCGCCGCGTACTCGTCGGTCGATGCATTGCTGCAGGCCATGCGCGCCAAGCGCGATATCCCGGCGATCCTGCCGCGCATCAGCAAAGAGGGCGCACGCCTGACGCCGGGCGAGCCGGGTTACGAAGAAATGGTCGCGCGCGAATTGCGGGGCCAATGGAAAATCTGATCCCGATCGTTCCGGGTGAACCGGCGCGGCTCTCGGCGCTGGTGCGTCGCGTGACTGCGCCGAATCCCGGCATGATGACCGGCCCCGGCACGAATACCTATATCGTCGGCACGTCGGCGCTGGCGCTGATCGACCCCGGTCCGGAAAGCGAAGCGCACCTCGAGGCAATGCTCGCTGCGGTCGGCGACCGGTTGCGCTGGATCCTGTGCACCCATACGCACCCCGATCATTCGCCAGGCGCGCGGGCGCTCAAGGCGGCGACCGGCGCGGCAGTGATCGGCATGCGCGCGCCGCCGCACGGCAACCAGGATTCGGGATTTGCGCCCGACCGCGTGTTCAAGGACGGCGACGTGCTCGATGGGGGCGATTTCACGTTGCGCGCGGTGCACACGCCGGGCCACGCGTCGAACCATCTCTGCTATCTGCTCGAAAGGGAAAAGCTGCTATTCACCGGCGACCACGTCATGCAGGGCTCGACAGTGGTGATCAATCCGCCCGACGGCGACATGGTTGCGTACTTCGATTCGCTCGAAGCGCTGCTCGCGCTCGATATCGCGCATATCGCCCCGGGACATGGCCACCCGATCGAAAAACCGCACGACGAAGTCAGGCGATTGATCGCGCATCGTTTGAAGCGTGAGCAGAAGGTAATCGATGCATTCGCAGTGAATGACCCCGCAACGCTCGACGAGCTGCTGCCGATCGTATATTCGGACACGCCGCAGCGGCTGCACCCGGTCGCGAGCCGTTCGCTGCATGCGCATCTCCTGAAACTCGAGCGCGACGGCAGGGTATGCCGGCAGGGAGAGCGCTGGAAGCTAAGCTAATGCCGTTCCAACTTGATTGGCCTGATGACCACGAGGATCCTTCTGCTGAATATTGTGCCTCGATCACCCATCACAGATAGCTCGGAATAGTTGGAACGGCACTAGGCTTGGCAGTATTGCGTAGTTGCGTCACAATATTCCGCGCGTGGCTTGCTGGAGGGGCGATGATTACAGTCAGGAAATACGCTGCGCCGCTCGGCGCGGAAATCGGCGGCGTCGATTGCTCGGCGGAGATCGCGGGCGACGTGCTGGCGGCGATAGAACGGGCCTGGTACGACAACCTCGTGATCGTGTTTCGCGGCCAGCGGCTCGACGATGACAAGCTGCTCGCATTCGCGGGCCGTTTCGGCGAGCTCGACGATGCGCCACAGAATCCTTCCGGCAAACCGTGGCTCGCCGGCTATCCGAAGCTGAACGTCGTCACCAACATGCGCGACGAAAAAGGCAATCTGCTCGGCAGCCACGGCAACGCTGAAATGACCTGGCACTCTGACCTGTCGTACTCCCCGGTGCCGGCCGCGGCGAGCATGCTGTACGGCATCGTGTGCCCGCCCGAAGGCGGCGCGACGCATTTCGCCAATATGTATCTCGCGTACGAGAAACTGCCCGGGGATATCCGGAACGCAATCGCCGGTCGCCGCGCGATTCACGATATTTCAACCAATGCGGTCGGCACTCTGCGCGCCGGCTATCAGAAGGTCACCGACCCGCGCAACGCGCCCGGCTGCCATCATCCGCTGGTGCGCGTGCATCCGAAGTCCGGGCGCAAGGCGCTGTTTCTGCCGCGCCGGCTCAACGGCTACATTCTGGGATTGCCGCTCGCGGACAGCGAAGCGCTGCTTGACCGGTTATGGGCGCACGCGGTGAAACCCGAATTCGCCTGGGGGCACCATTGGCAGACCGGCGACCTGGTAATGTGGGACAACCGCTGCGTCTTGCACCGGCGTGACAGTTTCGACGACAGCCATCCGCGCCTGCTGCACCGCGCGCAGACGAAGGGCACCGAAGCCCCGATTGCCGGTTGAGCTGGCGCTGCCGGCGGACGACAAAAAGCCCGCGTGACGCGGGCTTTTTTGTCGTGCGGCGCGCTGCCGGTTACTTCTGCGTCTGCGCGTCGTGTTTCTGGCGGTGGATCGCCTTGCTGTCGCGGTTCGCTTCGCGGTGCAGTTTTGCGCGTTCCTTCTTGGTGACCTTGCCGTCGGCCTGCGCTTTTTCCTTGTCGGCCTCAAGCTTGCCTTCGCGCTTTTCGAGGCGCGCTGCTTCCTTACCGGTCAGCTGCCCCGATTTGACGCCCTGTTCGATGCGCTTTTGCTGGTTCGCCTGGCGCTTGTCGATGCCGGGCGTCGCGGCAGGGTCTTTCGCCGGCGGGGTGGTGGTTTGCGCGAACGCGGTGCCGGCAAACGCCAGCGCTACTGCAACAACGGCTGCTTTCATGTTAATCATTGCTCATCTCCTGTTGGGTAATGAAAGATCTCCGCAAATGGGTGCTGCAATCCCAACAACGTCCCCTCACAGCCAGCGTTGACGCTGATGATTCCCGCTTTGTATCAAATTGTATCGGCCCCTCGGCCGGTGGCGATCACTGTATCGCCATGACGTGCGCTTCCTTGACTACCCTGGCCCATTTCGGCACGTCGCGCTTGAGCACGTTGCGGAACTGCTCGGGCGGGCCGCCCGCGGGGTCGAGGCCTTCGCCCGCCATGCGCTCCTGCATGTCCGGCGCTTTGATGGCCTTGGCGATTTCCGTGTTCCAGCGCGTGACGATTTCTTTCGGCAGGTTTTTGGGCCCCCAGCACGCGTACCACAGCACCGCCTCGTAGCCGGGAACGGTTTCGGCGACGGTCGGCATGTCGGGCACCGCGTTGTTGCGCTTGGTGGTGCTCACCGCGATGCCGCGCAGCTTGCCCGTCTTGTTCTGCGGCACCATCGACGGCAGGCTGCCGAAGATCAGTTGCACGTGACCGCCGAGCAGGTCGGTGAGAGCTGCGCCGGTGCCTTTGTACGGGACGTGCGTCATCTTGATGTCCGCCATCATGTCGAACAGCTCGGTCGCAAGGTGCGTGATGCCGCCGGTGCCGGTGGAAGCGTAATTGAGGCTGTTGGGTTTCGCTTTGGCGAGCGCGATCAGCTCTTTGATCGATTTCGCCGGCACGCCCGGGTGCAGCGCGACCATGAAGCCGCTCTCGCCGATGAGCGCAATCGGCGTGATGTCATTGACCGGATCGTACGCGAGCTTGAAGATCGCAGCGTTGGTCGAGTAGCTTGCCGACACCATGATCAGGGTATAACCGTCCGGAGTGGCGTGCGCTGCGGTCTCGGCGCCGATCGTGCCGCCGCCGCCCGCACGGTTGTCGACCACCACCGACTGGCCGAGAGCTTCAGTCAGCTTCTGCGCGAGCGCCCGCGCGACGATGTCGGTGCCGCCTCCGGGTGCGAATGGAACAATCAACCGGATAGGCTTGGTTGGATAATTCTTTTGCGCGGCGGCGTGATCCGCATAAAGCGCAGCGGCAAGCGCGGCCGCGAGCAACGCTGCGCCGACGGCTGGTAAGTGGGTGATCCTGTGCATGACTTTCCTCCGGGGTGGATCTTTCTCGATTCGGCACAACGGCAAAAAACAATTGGCCACAGAGATCACAGAGAACATAGAGAGAAGCCAAAAACGGAAAATCCGGAAACCCGATGCATTCCTGATCTTATCTTTTCTCTGTGACCTCTGTGTCCTCTGTGGCTGACGTTGTTCTGCTGTATCACGCCGCAGCGCGTTTCGATTTCGGATTGCTCAGCAGATCGAGCAGCATGCGCACCGGGTGCTGTTCGATGTTGAGCGCGACTGCGGCGATCCGGTCGGCCGGCAGAGCGGGATTGATGCCGCGAAATTTGTCGGTGACGCCCTCGGCATCGATCGGCGCGTGAATCGAGCCGGTCGGGTTCATCACGTCGGCGCGTTCCCACTTGCCATTGTGCTCGGCCGCGACCCAGCCGGGGAAATCCTTGGGATAAAGCTTGTCGAGCTCGGGATCGGGCACGAGCTCTATTTTGACCGCGAGAGCGGTAATTTTGGGATCGGCAAGCTTGGCGTCGCTGAACTGCTGAGGCAGCGCCTGGCCTTCGATCAGCGCCGCTGCGACGCAGTAGCGCAGGCTCATCTGGGCGTTGAGCACGGTGCCCGGCGTGTAATCGAAACCGCATTGCACATCCACCACTTTGGCGGTGCCGACGCGCACGCGCCGCTTGGTGTCCCACGGTGCGCCGAGTTTCTTGCGCAGCGCAAGCGCGGCGTCGACGTAGGAATGCGTGCTGCCGCAGCACGAGTAGGGCTTGATCGAGGTTTTGTCGAGGTGGTACACCGCGCCGAGGTCCCCGGTGAGCGGCGCCGGGTCGGACGCATCGGAAAATGCTTTCAGCATGCCGCCGTCCGTGAATTCGTAAATCTGCGTCGGTCCCGTGAAGCCGAGTTGGGCGAGCTCGGCAGCGAGCACCCCGGAATGCGCGGCCTTGCCGGCGTGAAACCGTTTGCTCATGGTGCCGTCCGCGTTGAATGCCCACAGGCCGGCGCCTTGCGTGCCGGCGAGCCCGAGCGCCCACGCCGTCTGCTCGGTATTGAGCTTCAGCAGCGAAGCGCAGGCAGCGGCGGCGCCGAACGGCCCGCACACGCCGGTCAGATGCCAGCCGCGCAGACGTGCAGCGGATGGATTGAGCGCGAGGCTCGTGCGGATCATCACTTCGTATCCTGCTGCAATCGCAGTAACGAGCTCAGTGCCGGTGCTGTTCAGCTTTTCCGCCACGGCTATCGCGGCGGGCACCACGACTGCGCCGGGATGCAGCTTGGCGTTGTGGTAATCGTCAAGCTCGAAGGCGTGCGCCGCGGTGGCGTTGACGAGCGCGGCATCAGTCGTGCGCAGCGACGGCTGCGCTTCGCCCCACACGCGGGCTTCGCCGGTGCCGGTCGTGCCGCGCCGGGCCCATGTCAACAACATCTGCGCCCACGGCGTGCAGTACCCATAGACGCCGGCGCCGATGGTGTCGAGAATCGCGATGCGCACGACTTCACGCGTGCGCTGCGGCAGGTCGTCGTAAGTGAGGGTCGCGACCCAGTTGGCCACTTCGCGGGTAGGTGCGGCGACTGCGCGGCGGTCTAAATTCATGATGTGATTCTCCTCGGTGAGAGCGTTCGTCTGGCGTCGATGCAGTGACTGTCGTCAGCCGGATGAGTGTGCGAATACAGGTATTGTAAATTGATGTCCGCAGGATGTCATTTCGCGCGCTGCATGCTGGCCTCTGCCTTGACACCGGTTCGCGCCCGCCCGCATACTCGGGTTCATATTCCGGATCGGCAACGGTTGAACAATATTCGCCGGTCCGCGGCCAGTACCGTTCCAACTTGTTTCGCCCAACGCAGGCGCGTCGCTTGCCGGTGATGATCTGGCCGCCGAGGACAGTCAGGTTTACCGAAAATAGTTGGAACGGCACCAGTTTCCCGGCAGTTCCGCAACGATTCTGCTGACTTCAACAATGCCAGGAGCAATGCATGAGTGATTTTGACGTTATCGTGGTCGGCGGCGGCAACGCCGCATTTGCGGCCGCGGTGTCGGCCAAGGAACACGGCGCGAAACGCGTGGTAGTGCTGGAGAAGGCGCCCAAAGCGCAGCGCGGCGGCAACACGCACTTCAGCGGCGCGGTGTTCCGCCACGTCTTCAACGACGTGAAGGACATCGACCGGTTCGTTCCCGACGCGGAGGAAAAATACCCGGGGTTTCACGCCGGCGTCGAGCCTTATCCCAGGGAGGCGTTTCGCGACGACCTGATGCGCGTGACCGACGGCCGCAGCGACCCGGAGCTGTCGGCGATCCTGATCGACAATTCGTACGATGCGATGTGCTGGCTGCAGCGATCCGGCCGCATGGAATTCGAGCTCGCGCACTCGGTGATGGGAATCCGGATCGGCGGCAAGATCAAATGGCCGAAAGGGGCGATCGTGCGCACCGTGCACGAGGGCGTCGGGTTGTCGCAGACGTGGTTCGAAACCGGGGAGGCCCTTGGCATCGAGATTCGCTATGAAACGGGCGCGTTGCGGCTCACGCAGGGCGAAACCGGGCGCGTGAACGGCGTGGTGGTGAAGGGTCCAGATGGCATCGCAACGCTCGCCGCCAAAGCGGTGGTGCTCGCCTGCGGCGGCTTCGAGACCAATCCGGAATGGCGCCTGCGCTATCTCGGCGCGCCCTGGGACCACGCGAAGGTGCGCGGCTCCAACTTCAACTACGGCGACGGGCTCAAGATGGCGCTCGACATCGGCGCCATGCCGTGGGGGCACTGGAGCGGCTGCCACGCGACACCGATCAACGCCGAAGCGCCGGATTACGGCAAGCGCGAGCTGACTGACAAGACCAACCGTTTGTCGTACCCGTACGGCGTGATGATCAACGTCGAAGGCAGGCGCTGGGTCAACGAAGGAGTGGATTTCAATTCATACACGTACGCGAAATACGGCGGCATGATACTCAAGCAGCCGAAGAGCCTCGTTTACCAGATATTCGACAGCAAAGTGCTCGACATGCTCGAGCCGCGCTATTCGAGCAGCGAGCCGTTCAGGGCGGATACACTCGAAGGGCTCGTCAAGCAGCTCAAAGTCGACCACCAGCAGGCGCTGAAGACGCTCGGTGAATACAACGCGGCGGCGGGGCGCGGCGGTCCGTTCAATCCCGCGGTGCTCGACAACCTGCATACCGAGGGCATCGAGCCGCCGAAAACCAACTGGGCGCAGAAGCTCGATAAGCCGCCGTACGTGTCATGGCCGGTCACCGGCGGCATCACGTTCACGTTCGGCGGGCTCAAGGTCACGCAGGACGCGCAGGTCGTCGGCACCGACTGGAAGCCGATGCCCGGGCTGTATACGTGCGGCGAGATGGTCGGCGGACTTTTTCACTACAACTATCCGCTCGGCACCGGCTTGATGTCGGGCGCGGTGTTCGGGCGCATTGCGGGACGCAGCGCGGCGCGTACCTGAAGGCAATGCGGAACCGCCGATGAATGCGTGAACGCGTGAATGAGTGAATGAGTGAAGGGTGAAGGGTGGCTTGTGCGTCAAGGCGCGGGCGGCGGGGGTTCGTTGCTGCGCCTGACCGTGCCGCCAAGGTGGCCGCTCACCGCCAGCACTGCAGCGATCATAATGAACACCGGCGCCATGCCGAACGCGGAACCCAGCGCGCCGGCGACCACCGGCACCGTGGAGTGGGTCAGGTGGTTGAGCGCCAGGCGGGTGCCTGCCACTACGCCGGTGCGCCCTTCGGGCGAGCGGTTGTAGCTCATCAGCAGCGTCACCGGCTGGCCGCAGCCGAGCGCGAGCCCGATCACGAACGACAGCGCGCCGAGCAGCCACGGATCCCTGACGAAAGGGAACAGCACGAAAGTCACGGCGCCGCAGAACATCGAAATCGCGAGCACGCGCCGGGCGGTGTAGTGTCGAGTCAGGTACGGCAGACTGACGCGCACGAACAGGGTCGCGACGGCGAATACGCCAAGCACGATGCCGATGGTTGAGGCCGACAGACCGATCGAGTGTGCGTAGAGCGGGAGATAGAACATATAGAGGTCCCACCCGGTCACCACCAAAGCGCTCGTGATCAGCACCTTGCGCAGTTCGGGCAGGCGCAGCAATGCGAATGCGCTGATGGTCTCATCTGCGGATTTCGGCATCTCGACTTCCCGGATCCGGCGATAAAACAGCAGCACGGCCACCGCCGCCAGCGTGCTGACGCTGAAGATCAGGTAAGCGGCGGCGTGGCTCAGATACTCGATCGCATAACCGGCGATGACCGGACCGAGCAGGCTCGAAATCGAATAACCGAGGCTCAAGGTGCTGAAGTTCCTGGCGCGCTCTTCACGCGGGCCCCAGGCGCCGGCGAGGTTCTGCACCGACACGTTGTAAAACACGAACGCGGTGCCGATCATGGCGGCGGAGACATACAGCGCCGCAACGTGGCGCCACAGATACGGCACCAGCAGTCCAAAGCCGCACAGGATAGCGCCGAACAGCATCGGCGGGCGCACGCCGTAGCGATCGGACACCCGCCCCGAATACACGCCGAGCAGAAGCGGCGGCACCGAGTAAAGCGAGACCATCACGCCGATCTCGAGCGGATTCGAGCCGAGCTCGATTGCGAGCAATGCCATCACCACGCGGCTGCCGATCAGGCACCCGTGGATGATGACGTTGAGGAAAACGATCAGATACATCGGGCGCAGGCAGTGGCCGCCGTTCCGGCCGTCACCTTAATCGGCTTTCGCCCCCGACGCTTTGATCACCTTGGCGTATTTCGGGATTTCGGCCTTGATGAAAGCGGCGAATTCGTCGGGCTTGTTGCCGACGGGCTCCGCACCCAGGGCCGCAAGCCGTTCTTTCATCTCCGGCGTATTCAATATCCGCACGAGTTCGGTGTTGAGCCGGGTGACGATATCGGGCGGCGTGCCGCCGGGCGCGAACACGCCGAACCAGGTGCTGATGTCGAATCCGCGCAGCCCCGATTCGTTGATCGTCGGCAATTGCGGCAGCATTGGCGAGCGTTTCAACGTTGTCACTGCGATCGCCCGCACGCGGCCGGTCTTGATGTTGGGCAGCGCGGAGGACATGTTGTCGAACATCAGCGACACATGGCCCGCGAGCAGGTCGATCACCGCCGGCGCCGCGCCTTTGTAAGGGATGTGCACCATGTCGACGCCGGCCATGCTCTTGAACAATTCACCGGCGAGGTGTCCGGCGCTGCCGGTACTGCCCGAAGCGAAGTTGAGTTGCCCGGGTTTCGCCTTGGCGAGCGCGATCAATTCATTCACGTTTTTCGCCGGCACCGAGGGATGCAGCACCAGCACGTTCGGCACTGAAGTGATCAGTGTAATCGGCGCGAAATCCTTGAGCGGATCGTACGGCAGCTTGCTGTAAAGCGTGACGTTGATCGCGTGCGTGCTGACCGCCCCCATTAATATCGTGTAGCCGTCGGGTAGCGGATTTGGCGACGAAATCGGCGCCGATGCGCCATCGGAGGGCGGAGCAGGGGTGCCCCTACAGGGGATGCGACCCCGGAGATGAATGCCTCGCACGCGATAAATTCGATGGCGCGCATCCCGACTCACGGACGTTCGCATCCCGCAAGCGGGAACCCTGCTTACTGCTCGCGGGCGCCCACCCGCGCCGGGGCGGTTGTCGACGATCACCGGCTGCCCCCAGCTCTTGGTGAGTTCCTGGCCGATCGAGCGCGCGACGATGTCGAGCGGGCCGCCCGCCGGAAACGGTACGACAAAGCGGATCGGCTTCGACGGATAAGTTTGGGCAAAGGTGGTCATCGCTGAGAGACACACCCCAGCGAACAACGCAGTTGCAACCCATCGCAGAACGCAGCGCCATGATGCGGGCGGCATAGCCCCGTCTCCGCCCCAAATGCAACCCATTCGCCGGGATCCGGGGCCTCTACCCGCCGGAAACGGCACGACAAAGCGGATTGGCTTCGCTGGATAATATTGAAGCGAAGCAGGCATCGCAACGCCGAGCAGCGCAGCAATTGCGGCGCGACGTACTGCCACCGACATGTGACTAGACCGCGTAGCCAGGGTCTTCGCGGTCGAGTTTTCTCAAGAGCGCGGCCCACACCAGCTTGCCGCCTTCCGACTGGCCGCCCTTGGAGTAAATCTGCCGGCCCTGATCGATTGCGTGGTCGATGATTTCCTGCGGCAATGGATTCAATTCGGCGCCGCCGGTCATCGCATGAATCTGGAACTTGCACGCGCGCTCGAGGCGGTACATGCGGTGGAACATCTCGCCGACCGTCGCGCCGACCGTCAGCGTGCCGTGGTTGCGCAGGATCAGCATGCCGCCGTCGCCGAGCGATTTGACCAGCCGCTCGCGCTCGGTCAGATCGAAGGCGACGCCTTCGTAATCGTGGTAGCGCACTAGATTCAACGCGGTCAGCGCCATCTGCGTGGCCGGCAGCAGCCCGTTTTTCTGCGCCGATACGCCGACGCCGCAGGCGGTATGCAGATGCATGACGGCATCGGCGTCGTGCTTTGCCATGTGTATCGCGCTGTGGATCGTGAATCCCGCCTGGTTGACGTTATACGGCGATTCGGACAGCTTGTTGCCGTCGACGTCGATCTTGATCAGCGAGGAGGCGGTGATTTCCTCGAACAGCATGCCGTATGGATTCAGCAGGAACTGGTCGTGTGTGCCCGGCACGCGGCACGAGATATGAGTGCCGATCATGTCGGTCCAGCCCATCAACGCGGTCAGCCGGTAAGCCGCAGCGAGGTCGACGCGCGCCTGCCATTCGGCGGGATCGATGCGGTTGCGCACCGCCTTGAGCCTGGGCTTGCCTACCGCGCGCAGCCGCGTGACGTTGGATTTCCTGGTTGCCGTTTTGATGATTGTGCGCTCCTGTGAGGGATTCCGGATTGTAGCGAAATTGCGGCCGGCTGTAACCGCTGCGGGCGGGGACCGGCGGGCATTTGCTATACTCGCGGCTGCCCTGGCCCGCGACGAACATGAGCTACCAAAGCGCTTTCAATATCGAAGACCTGCGCCGCATCGCGGAACGGCGCCTGCCGCGAGTCGCGTATGATTTTCTCGCCGGCGGCGTCGAAGACCACGTCTCGGTCAACCATAACCGCGCGGCGTTCGAGCGCATCCGGTTGCGGCCGCGCACGCTGGTCGACGTCTCGGGACGCTCGCAGCAGGTCAGCGCGTTCGGCAAGCAGTTCAAAAGCCCGTTCGGCATCGCGCCGACCGGCGCCGCCGGACTTTACGGTTTCGCCGCCGACATCGCGCTCGCGCGCGCCGCGCGCGCCGCCGGAATTCCATTCGTGCTGTCGACCGCGTCGTTCGAGCCGCTCGAGAAGGTGGCGCAGGAAGCAGCGGGCGGCACGCTGTGGTTCCAGCTCTACATGTCGAAGGATCGCGAACCCGCGCAGAAGCTCGTGACGCGCGCACTTAACGCCGGGTACGAGGCGCTGGTCGTCACCACCGATTTGCCGGTGCAGCCGAACCGGGAATACAACCTGCGCAACGGCTTCACGATTCCGTTCAGGCTGAACTTCGCCAATATGATCGACGGCGCGCTGCACCCGCGCTGGCTCATCGGCGTATTTCTGCGGACGCTGCTGGATTCCGGCATTCCACGCTTCCAGAACCTCGACACCAACGTTGGCGGCCGCATCATCGCCAAGCCGATGAACGAGTTCCGCGCGCGGCGCGAGGCCCTTAACTGGGACGATTTCCGCTGGCTGCGCGAGTTGTGGCCACACGCGCTTTTTGTGAAGGGTATCATGCGCGCGGACGACGCGCTGCTCGCCGCGCAGCACGGCGCCGACGGCGTGTTCGTCTCCAACCACGGCGGGCGGGCGCTCGACGGCGCGCTCTCTCCGATCGAAGCTCTGCCGGAGATCCGCGCCGCGGTAGGCAAGCGCCTCTTACTGATGCTGGACAGCGGGATCCGCCGCGGTTCAGACATCGTGAAAGCGCTCGCGCTCGGCGCCGACATGGCGTTCGTCGGGCGCGCGACGCTCTACGGCATCGCGGCCGGCGGCGAAGCTGGCGCACAGCACGCCATCGGCATCCTGCGTTCCGAAGTCGACCGCGTGCTGGCGCTGCTCGGCTGCCCGTCGGTTCGCGAGCTCGGCACGGATTATCTATGGCATCCGGGACCGGCATCGGTGCCGGCGGCGACGGGTAAAATCGCCGACATTTCGCAGATGCGTGCGGTGTGATGCGGGCCGCGTCATCCTGATGGCAAAATCCCGTCGCCTGTGATAAAATCTGACCGTGCCGAATAACCAACGATCAAACCGGTTTGCCGCCTGGCTTGCGATACTGGGAATCGCGCTCAACGCGCTGTGGCCGCTGCTCGCCAATGCGAGTCCGCGCCCTGATTCCTTCCGCGCCGAAATATGCTCGCTGAATAACCTCAAGGCGCCGCAAGGGATAAGTGAAAACATACCTCCCGCACAATTGCCGGCCGAACAACACCCGCTCGCGCATTGCGTGTTTTGCGCGAGCGGCGTCTGCGCCGCGCCATTGACGGGTGCGTCGTTTGTCGTTGTTGTCCAGGTTGCAACCGCAAATCTCAAGCCTTACGCGGCAGATTCCCGCCCCGGCAGTGCAGTTACCTGGCTCCTCGCGCCGTCGCGCGCCCCGCCTGTCCTTCCCCTGATCTGACGTTTCAAGCAGCCGCGGCTGGTACGCGGCGTTTGCGCAGAATATTCACGTCCGCCTCTGAATGCACGGGATATTTCCCGTTGCGGCGGGCGTCGAGCTTGAGGGAGGGAAACACCGTTGAAGTCATTCATTATGGCGCTGTCATCCGCGCTCGCTTTGTTCTGCGCGGCTTCGGCCCACGCGCAGGTCACGGTCAGCGATCCGTGGGTGCGCGCGCCCGCGCCCGGTCAGAAAATCGCGGGCGTCTACATGCAGATCACGAGCGGCAAAACTGCGTTTCTGATCAGCGGCAGTTCGCCGGCCTCGAAGTCGGTGGAGATCCACGAGATGGCGCTCGACAACAACGTGATGAAAATGCGGCCGGTAGTGCGTCTGGAGTTGCCGGCCGGCAAGCCGGTCGAGCTCAAGCCCGGCGGCTATCACATGATGCTGGTCGATCTGGTGCGGCCGCTGGACAAAGGCGACACCGTGCCGATTACGCTGACCGTGGAGGGCGCTGACGGTCAGCGCCACACTATCGACGTCAAAGCGGGCGTGCGCGACTTTACTGCCATGGGAAGACAGCATGGGGCAAAGTAAGCGCGTCAGAGCGTCATTCGTGATTGCATCCGCGATCGCGGTCGTTTTGCCATTTGCGTCCGCCGGCCTGAGTCATGCCTCGTGCGGCTCGGCATTCTGCATGGTCAATACCAGTTGGGACGTGCACGGGGTATGGACCGAGCCGGGGGCAAAGCTCGATCTGCGCTACGAATACGTCAACCAGGACCAGTTGCGCTCCGGCAGCGACAAGATCGCGGTCGGGCAAATTCCGCGCGACCACGAAGAGCTCAAGACCATCAACAGAAACTGGATCGCCAGCTTCGATTACGCGTTCAACGCCCGCTGGGGCGCGACCGTCACCGCGCCGGTCTCGGACCGCCAGCATCAGCATATCGAAACGGCCACGGCCGAGTTCGAGCGCTGGGATTTCACCAAGCTGGGCGATATGCGCGTGCTCGGCAGGTACCAGCTGGTCTCGGAAAAAGCCGGGGAACCGCAACTCGATTACTTCGGTTTGAATTTCGGCTTCAAGCTGCCGACGGGCCGGGTCGATATTCTCAATGCGGCCGGCGAGAGGGCGGAACGGACTCTGCAGCCGGGTACCGGGACCACCGATATCCTGCTCGGCGCTTATTACCGGTCGCGCCTGCCGCTACGCGATTCCTCCTGGTTCGTTCAGGCGCTGTACCAGCAGCCGCTGAACAACCACGAGGATTACCGGCCCGGTAAACGAATCACAGTCGACCTGGGTTATCGCTACGACCTGACGCCGAATCTCGGGTTGATGCTGCAGCTGAACGCGCTCGCGCGCGGCCGGGACGGCGGAGTGCAATCCGAGCCCGACGATAGCGGCGGCAGGTTCGTGTTCATCAGCCCGGGATTGAGCTATGCCGCAACCAGGAACGCCCAGGTTTACGGCTTTGTTCAGAAGCCGCTCTACCAGTACGTGAACGGCGTGCAGCTGACCGCCGATTGGTCGGCCGTGGCCGGCTTCGGCATCCGGTTTTAGGCGGGTGCCCTGCCGCCGCTTCCGGTATTAAAATGGCGGACCAGACGAGCGAGGAGAGACGGGGATGAAGCAGCTCAAGATTCCGGCGGTGTTCATGCGCGGCGGCACCAGCAATGCCGTGGTGCTGCACGAGCGCGACTTGCCGCGCGACCGCGCATTGTGGGACGAAATATTTCTCGCCGCGATCGGCAGCCCCGATCCCTACGGCCGACAGCTCGACGGCATGGGCGGCGGCATTTCTTCGCTGTCCAAAGTCTGCGTGGTCGGGCCGTCGAGCCGCACCGATGCCGATATCGATTACACCTTCGCGCAAGTGCAGGTGAAGGAGGCGAAAGTCGATTACAGCGGCAACTGCGGCAACATGTCCTCGGCGATGGGTCCGTTCGCGGTCGACGAGGGGTTGGTCAAGGTCTCCGGCAAGGAAGCGCTCGTGCGCGTTCACAATACCAACACCCGGAAGATCATTCACGCCCATTTTTCGCTCGACGACGGTCTGTCGGCGGTCGACGGCGATCTCGCGATTCCCGGCGTATCGGGGACTGGCGCGCCGGTGCGACTCGAATTTCGCGAGCCGGGCGGCGCGACCACCGGCAAGCTGCTGCCGACCGGCAACGTGGTCGACACGCTCGATGTGCCGGGCGTCGGCAAAATACGCGCGTCGCTGGTCGACGCTGCAAACGCGACGTGCTTTTTGAACGCCGCCGATCTCGGGCTGAAGGGAACCGAGATGCCGGAACAGCTCGATGCTTCGACGGAGCTGCTCGACAAGCTCGCCAGGATCCGCATCGCGGCTTCGATCGCGATGGGCATCGGCAAGAATGCCGTGGAAGCGGCGAAAAAGAAAACCGTGCCATTCGTCGGGTTTGTGTCCGGCCCGCAGGACGCGCAATCGTTGTCGGGCGAGGCGATCAAGGCCGGGGCAGTCGATCTGACCGGGCGCATGATATCCAACGGCCAGCCGCATCGAGCATTGCCGCTCACTGTGTCGCTGTGCATGGCGGTTGCGGCGCGTATCGAGGGCAGCATCGTCAATCAGGTCGCGCGCCTGAATCCGAATCCGGATGCGGATATCAGGATTGCGATGCCGTCAGGCGTGCTGGTGGTCGCGGCGTCGGTAAAAAAAGTAAACGGCAAATGGCGTGCCGAGCAGGGCGGGTTCTATCGCACTCAACGCCGCATGTTCGAAGGCTTCGTGCTGGTGCGCGCATCGCGTGTGCCGGGGCTGGTGCCGTTCCAACTTGTTTCTCCCAACGTGGGTGCGTCGCTTGCCGGCCGTGATCTGGCCGCCGAGCACAGTTAGGTTTGCCGCAAATAGTTGGAACGGCACTGGTGGCCGCCACCGGCGGCAAGCTCAAGGCCGCCTGAAAGCAGCTGCGCGACAAAAAGGGCGCTCGCGAGCGCCCTTTTTTATTTCCTTCCGCCGGCGATCACGCCGCGTTTTTCTTCGGCGCGGCGTCTTTCTTCGCCCAGTAATCGGGCGAGGCTTTGGATTTCGCCAGCGCCTCGGCTGTTTCGAATCCCGGCGCCATCGATGCCGCGGTGCCGACCATCACCTGGTGGTGCTCGATGTCGAGCAGCCTCAACCAGCTCTGCTGCCCCATCGTCAGCGAGATGAAGCAGCCGAGCTCGACCAGCTCGGGCTCGGTGAAATGCCTGTGCATGCGCTCCCAGAACGCATCGTCGGTCTCGAGCCGCCAGGTGATCGCTTCGGCATAGGCGAGCGCTGCTTTCTGGCGGTCGGTGTATTTCGTCGACTTCTCGAAATTGACGAGATCGTCGGTCTGCGCCTCGTTCAGGGACTTGCCGAACGCGTTGATCGAACGCTGGTTGCCGCAGAATTCGCATTTGACCGAGCGCGAGACATACAGGCGGGCAAGTTCCTTGATGGCGTGGTCGCACACGCCTTGGCGGAAAATATCCTCCCACGCATTGGCGAAAAACCAGAATGCTGCCGGCACATGCGCGCGTACCGCGGAGCTTTCCGGACGCGGGGTGCCTTCGCGCGCGCAGCGCTCCATCTCGGCGCGCATCGCGGCGTCCATTTTCTCCAGCGGGACGTAACTGATGCGTTGCCTGGCCATCTGCCATACTCCTTCGGAGCGGAAACCACGGCTATTATGCCCGTTGCTCCGGTGTTTAGGTATCCCGTATGAATCGGCTAGTGCCGTTCCAACTATTCTCGCTAAAGCCAGCTGTCCTCGGCGGCCGGATCACGGCCGGCAAGCGACCCACTCGCGTTCGGAAAAACAAGTTGGAACGGTACTAAGCGCTCGCGGTGCGCAACGCCGGTTTCAACATCAGGCAAAACGGCAGCGTCGCGAACGCGAGCAATCCGGTAATGGTGATCGTAGTGGCAATGCCGAGCGTATCGCCGATCAGGCCGAACACGAGCGGTACGATCAATCCGCACACCGAGTTGATGGTGTAAAACAGTCCGAACGCCCGCGGCAGCCGGTCCTGTTCGACCAGATCGCCGATCGTCGCATACAGCACCGACGAGGTGCCGTTCAACGCGATGCCGAGCAGCGGCAGCAGCAGGTAGGCGGCGAGATCGGGCAGCACCAGCATCGCGAGGATGCCGATGCCGGTGCTGGTTTCGGTGATTACCACGGTGCGGATGATGCCGATGCGCTCGGCCAGCAGGCCGCACGCAAGCTTGCCCGCCATGCCGCCGATGAGTATCAGCGGCACCGACAGCGCCGCCCAGCCGGCGGGCAGGTTTTTCGCGATCATCAGAAACGCGATGAATGTCAGAAAGCCGGTGCGCGTGCTGGTGTCGATGGCTTCGATCAGGCACAACGCGGTAAAGCCCTGGCGGTTGCGGATGCCCCATCCCGCAGTCGTGCGCTCGCCGTTCGATGAGACGGCCACCTGCCGGCTGCGTCCGGCGGCCTCTTGCAGCAGCAACAGTATGGCGAGCGCGCACGCCAGCGCCATGCTGCCGAAGACCGTGACCGGCACCTGCCAGGGCACGCCGGCGACGAACAACAGGCTGACTGCGCCGCCGAAGGCGAACTTGCCGACATCGCCGAAGAAGTTATAGGTGCCGAGCGCGGCGCGCCTGCCGTCGCCGGGATAGGCGTGCGATATCAGCGTCGAACACAGCGGGTGCTGGAATGCCGAACCGAAACCCGCGCAGAACAGCGCGAGCAGGATGGCGGCGAAACCCACCGCCTGGCCGAGCGCTATGAACGCAAGCCCGGCGCAGGCGGTGCCGAACGCGAGCAGGTTGCGCGCGCCGAGGCGCTCGGCGATCAATCCGACCGGGGTCTGGAACATTGCCGTCGCGGCGCGCCATGCCGAGCGGATCAGACCGACCTGCACGAGAGAGAGGTTGAACGCCTGCGCGAGGATCGGCAGCAGCACGTAGCTGATGTCGGACAAACCGTCGTGCAGTATATGCGCCGCGCAGCAGGTCGCAAGCGTGCGCTTGGGCGATGTTCGCGCCACGGATGCTCCGCAAAGATTGATGTACCGCAATCATAGCAGGGCGCCGTCGGAGAGCGGAACAGGGGCCCCCACTTGTGGGGATGTGACCTCGGAGACGGATGCAGTGCCTGCGCTCGACGGTGCTGCGCCAGACTCGCGGACGTTCGCATCCCGCAAGCGGGAACCCTGCTCACTGCTCGCAGGCGCGCCGTCGGAGAGCGGAACAGGGGCCCCCACTTGTGGGGATGTGACCTCGGAGACGGATGCAGTGCCTGCGCACGATTGCGCTGCGCCAGACTCGCGGACGTTCGCATCCCGCAAGCGGGAACCCTGCTCACTGCTCGCAGGCGCGCCGTCGGAGAGCGGAACAGGGATCGGCGAAACGCGGAGCAGGGGCCCCGCTTGCGGGGATGCGACCGTTGAGCCGATCACACGCGCGTCGCAATGCCGATCCATACGCGCCTTCGGGGTCAGATCCCAGAGGGAGCCCTCTTCCGCCCTGCGACGCGCCCACTTGTGGGGGATGTGACCTCGGAGACGGATGCAGCGCCTGCGCTCGACGGTGCCGCGCCAGACTCGCGGACGTTCGCATCCCGCAAGCGGGAACCCTGCTCCCTGCTCGCAGGCGCGCCCCGCGTGCCGGCGCCCGCGGCGGTGTAAAATGCGGCCGTAACGGGGTCATCGAATGCAAATCATCGTCTACATTTTTGCCGCGTCGTTCATGTTCATGGCGATAGCGTTGATGTTTACGTACCACCGCACCCGCCATTACGGCGTGTTCCTGCTGGGGATCGCCTATGCCGCCTCGGCGGGACTGGCGATAGTGCTGATGCATTGGTGGCCGCTGGTCGCCGGCTTCGTGCTGGTCTGGATTTTGCGTCTGCTCGGGCTCGATCCGGGCGGACGCGAGCGCGATACGCCGCGATAGCCGCGTTCAACGGGGAGGAAAATCATGCAGGAACGAGCGAGCAGCGCCATCGGTACCGACGAACAGGTCATTGCGGGCGCCAACGGCTGGGTGATGCTGGTCGTGCTGCTCGCTTCGCTGCTGTTCGCGGTTTTCCTCGCGGTGACTCCGGGCGGGCCGGCCAAATTCATCGGCGGCGTGCTGCTGTTCGCGGTGTCGGCGTTCTGCCTGAAAGGGTTGTTCACGCTCGAGCCGAACCAGGCCGCGGTGATGATTTTCTTCGGCAGCTATGCAGGCACGGCGCGCGAGAGCGGTTTTTTCTGGGTCAATCCTTTCTACAGCAAGACGCGCGTGTCGCTGCGCATCAACAACTGGAACACGCCGGTGCTCAAGGTCAACGACGAGCGCGGCAGCCCGATCGAGATTGCGGCGGTGATCGCGTGGCGCGTGCAGGACACCGCGAAAGCCGTGTTCGACGTCGAAAGCTGCGTCAATTACCTGCAGATCCAGAGCGAGTCGGCGGTGCGCCAGGTCACGAGCAGCCACGCCTATGACAATTCAGAAGCCGGCGGCGAGCACAAAAAGTGCCTGCGCACCGACCTCGCCGCGATCGCCGGGTTGCTGCGCGAATCGATCCAGCAACACGTTGACGTCGCCGGCATCGCAATCGAGGAAGCCAAGATCGCGCATCTTGCCTATGCGCCGGAGATTGCGGGAGCGATGTTGCGCCGTCAGCAAGCCGAAGCGGTGGTGATGGCGCGGCAGCGCCTGGTCGAGGGCGCGGTCGGCATGGTCGAAGGCGCGTTGAAATCGCTCGAGGAGAAGAAAATCGTCGCGCTGACGTCCGAGCAGCGCGCGGTGCTGGTGACCAACATGATGACGGTGCTGCTGTCAGAGTCCGGCGCGCAGCCGGTGATACAAATGGCACAGACCACGCAATAGTTACTCGGCGTGCGCGCAGGATCTTGGCGAGTTGATCGGGCGTGATCCCCATCAGCCGCACGGGCTGATTGGGGCAGGCAGGCTCAGCAGCAGCGACGGTTGTGACCGCAAGGCTTGCCAGCAAACGGCAGATTGCACCATTCCTGGGCAACCCATCACCTTCGATGTGCGTTGTGTCGGGTATAGCAATTTGACACTCCGCGTTGCATCGCTCTATGCTGCTTAAACGCGCTTGCAACAGTACCCAGTCTGGCTTGGAGCGCCACGTGCAACATTGACGCGCGGTTTCGGCATTACTCACAAGGGAGAAACAAAATGAAGATACGACGTCGATTGTTGGGCGGCGCGTTTGCCGCCGTTGTGCTTGGCGCCTCAATGTGCGGAATTGCCCGCGTCAGCTACGGCCAGGAGATCAATTACGGAAAGCCGGGCGAGCCGATCAATCTCGTCGTCGCGCATCCCTGTTGCTACTCGGAAGTCTGGTCGGTATTCGCGCAGCACGGCAAGGAGTTGTGGAAGAAATATCTGCCGGCGGGATCTACGGTGGATTACATGATCGGTCTGCAGGGCGCGGTGGTGGTGAATCAGATGCTCGCAGGCAAGGCGCATATCGGCTATCTGGGCGATCTGCCGGCGTTCACCGCGGCGAGCAAGACCGAGACCGCCGATATCCGCATCGTAGCGGTCGCCGGCATGGGCTACGATCAGTGCTACATCATGCTGGTGCGCAAGGACGCACCGCAATTCGGCAGCACCGACGAAGCGTTGAAATGGCTGGGCGGCAAGACGGTATCGACGCCGAAAGGCAGCTGCACCGACGATTTCGTGCAAAAGCTGTTCAAGCGCGGCGGCGTGCAGCCGGCCCAGTACCTGAACCAGAATATCGAGGTCATCAGCTCGGGTTTCCGCTCCGGGCGCATCGACGCGGCGGCGGTGTGGGAACCGAACGCCTCGCACCTGGTGCAGGAAGGGCTTGCGCGCCGCATCGCATCGGGCGCCACGCTCAATGAGCGCGGCGGCGGCTTCATCATCATGCAGGCGCAATTGATCAAGCAGCGCCCCGACGTGGTCAAGGCGTGGCTGCAGGCCGAGCTCGACGGGCAGCTCTTCATGACCGACGAGAAGAACGCCGCGGAGATGGTGAAGTTCGTACGCGACCGCATCACCGGGTTTTCCGAGAAATCGCTGTGGTACGCGCTCTACGGCACGTACTCGGACAAGGAGGGCGGGGCGAAGGTGCGCCTCTACCAGCCGTTCATATTCACGCCGGAGGTGCAGGACCTGATCAACCGCGGCATGAATTTTCTGAACGCCAACAAGGTGCTCCCCGTCAACAAGCTGCGCGCCGACGCGATCGTGCCGGAGTTTGCCGAGCAGGTGCTGAAGGAGCGCAAGCTCAAGGCGCCGATCGGGGAAGTCGTGGCGCTGCCGGACTCCGCCTACAAGGGCAAATGATCGCCTGAAAGCAGCACCGCGGCGGCCGTTGCGGCGCGCGGCGATTTTGTTCGGCGCAAGATGGGAGATTTCGTGGCTGAGGTGCAGCCGTCGGTGACCGCGCATGGCCGCGAGCAGGCGTTCGCGGCCACGATGCATCGCGTCGGCGAGTGGCTCAAGAGTCCGCAGCCGTACCTGATGCTGATCGGATTCGCGCTGTTCCTCGGCTTCTGGCATTGCGCGGTCGAAGTGTGGAAGCTGCCGCGCTTCGTCAAGCTTCCCGACGTGCTGACCGTGGTGAAGGAATGGCTCAACCCCAATCCGGTCTACGGCCTCTCGCTCTTCACCGACGAGTACTACGAGCACATCTGGGTGAGCACCCGGCGCGTCGGCATCGCATTCCTGCTGGCGACCGGCCTCGGCGTGCCGCTGGGCCTTTTCATGGGGTGGTCGCGCAACGTGCGCGAGTACGTGTTCCCGGTATTCGAGATGCTGCGGCCGGTGCCCATACTCGCGTGGGTGCCGATTGCGATCATCGTCTTCAAGGGCGCGGAGACGCCGGTGATCTTCCTTGCGTTCATCGCCGCGTTCTTCGTGACGATACTCAATACCATGCTGGGCGTGCAGTCGATCGAGCAGTCGTATGTGCGTGCCGCCTCCTGTCTCGGCGCGCGGCAATGGCAGATATTCTGCCACATCGTGATCCCCGGGGCCCTGCCGTTCATCTTCACCGGGCTGCAGATCGCGGTCGGCATGTGCTGGTTCTCGCTGGTCGCGGCCGAGATGGTATCCGGGGAATACGGACTCGGTTACGTCATCAACACCGCCTACGTGAAAATTCAGTATCCGACCATAGTGATCGGCATGATCACGCTGGGCGTTGTCGGCTACGTCACCAGCGCGCTGATACGGTTGCTCGGCGACCGGCTGATGCAATGGCGCGTGCGCGAACTTGCGCTAGGAGGGGGCTGAGTTGGCCGCCGGCGGCACGCGCCTTGCAGAGCGGCTGACGGGCCGCGCGCTGCGTCGCGCGGTCATTTCGATCGTCGTGTGCCTGGTAGTGTGGGAGGTCGGCGCACGCTGCCACCAGTGGTTCGGATTCAAGCCGCCATGGTTGGGAGACCTGCCGGCGCCAACCGCCGTGCTGGCGAGCTGGTGGTTCGTCGTGCACAATGCCGGCTACTGGCGGGGATGGGTGGTGAGCTCGGCGCGCGTGCTGGGCGGATTCTCGGTAGCGCTCGCGCTCGGAATTCCGCTGGGTCTCACGATGGCGGTCAGCCGCGTTTTTCGCGGCGTGGTGTTTCCGGTGTTCGAGGTCCTGCGGCCGATTCCGCCGCTCGCGTGGGTGCCGGCCTCGATCATTTTCTGGCCGACCCAGGAGCTGGCGATCGGCTTTATCACGTTTCTTGGCGCGTTTTTCGTGATCGTCATCAACGTGCTCGGGGGAGCGCGCGCTATCGATATCCGCTATATCCAGGCCGCGCGCTCGATGGGCGCATCGGATTTTTATATCTTCCGCAAGATCATCCTGCCGGGCACGCTGCCTTCGATCACCGTCGGCGCGGCGGTGGGCATCGGCATTACCTGGGAAGTCGTGGTCGCCGCGGAAATGATCTCGGGCGGCTCCCGGCTCAGCGGCGGCGGCGCCGGACTCGGCCATTTCATCTGGAGTTCCTACCTGGGCGGCGCGTACGAGCAGATCGTGGTCGGAATGATCTCGATCGGCATCGCCGGCTATATCTGCAGCGCGATCGTGCGCCGGCTGGGCGACATGGCCACGCCGTGGCTCCGGTTGCGCTAGGCGCTGCCGGTCTCGCGTTCAGTCTGCCTGAATCTTCGCGGTCTTCACGACCTGCGCCCATTTTGCCATTTCCGTCTTAAGAAATGCGGCTAACTGTCCGGGCGAGCTGCCGACAGCGTCCGCGCCGAGCGCGGCGAAGCGCTCCTTCATCTGCGGGGTCTTGAAGCCCGCCACGACCTCGGCGTTGATGCGGCCGATGATTTCCGGCGGCGTGGCGGCCGGGGCGAGCAGCCCGAACCACGCCGTGACCGAGTAGCCCGGCAAACCGGCTTCGGCGATCGTCGGCAGAGCGGGGATCAATGGCGAGCGCTCCGGGCCGGTGACCGCCAGCGCGTGAAGCCTGCCGGATTTGACGTGCGGCAGCGTGATCAGCATGTCGCTGAAACCTACGATCACTTCGCCACCGATCAATGCAGTAAGGCCCGGCGCGCTGCCCTTGTAGGGCACATGCGTCATCCTGATGCCGGCCATGCTCGAGAAGAGCTCGCCCGCAAGATGCTGCGCGCCGCCGGCACCGCCCGATGCGAAGGTCACTTGTCCGGGGCGCGCGCCCGCGAAGGCTATCAGTTCCCTGACCGTATTCACCGGCAGCGCAGGATGAACCACGAGCAGATTATTGATGGTGGCGAGCAGCGAAATCGGCGCGAAGTCCTTGACGGGATCGAACCCGAACTTGCTGTCGAGAGCGGGCGCAACTGCAAACGAAATCGCGGCCGTGTTGAGCGTATAGCCGTCGGCTGGCGCTTTTGCGGCCACCGCGGTACCGACGTTGCCGCTCGCGCCCGGCCGGTTGTCGACGACGACCGGCTGGCCCCAGGCATCGGTCAGCACCTGACCGACTGCACGCGCGAAGATGTCGCTCGGGCCGCCCGGCGCATAGGGAACAATAATCCGGATGGATTTTGCCGGATAGGTTTGTAAAGTGGTAGCTGCCACTCGGTAAAACCCGGCGGACCACGCGCCCTCCCCGCGAACGGGCCTGCGGCTAACGAGTCCGGGCGCGCCGCCCTTTGCATAAGGCACGATGATGCGGATCGGCTTCGTTGGATAGGATTGTGCGTTGGCAGGTGGCGCGCATAGCGCTGCTACCGCGAAAAACGCGCTGCCGATGCGCCGTAACGTCATGCTTTGCCGTAACCGCCGCCGCCGGGCGTCTCGATGACGAACACATCCCCGGCATTCATCCCGATTTTATCGGCGCCTGCAAGCTCGACCGCTTTGCCATCGCTGCGAATCACATAATTGCGGCCGACCTTGCCCGGTTGGCCGCCTGCCATGCCGTAGGGCGGCACAATGCGATGACCAGACAGGATCGCTGCGGTCATCGGCTCGAGAAAACGCACGCGTCGCACCGCGCCATCGCCGCCGCGCCAGCGGCCTTTGCCGCCGCTGCCGCGGCGGATCGAGAAATCCTCGAGCAGCACCGGGAAACGCCATTCGAGCACCTCGGGGTCGGTAAGCCGCGAGTTGGTCATGTGCGTCTGCACGACGTCGGTGCCGTCGAAACCATCGCCAGCGCCCGAGCCGCCCGAGATCGTCTCGTAATACTGGTAACGGTCGTTGCCGAACGTGAAGTTGTTCATCGTGCCCTGCGAGGCGCCCATTGCGCCGAGCGCTCCATACAGCGCGTCGGTCACGCACTGCGAAGTTTCGACGTTGCCGGCGACCACCGCCGCCGGATAGCGCGGGTTCAGCATCGAGCGTTCGGGAATGATCACCTCGAGCGGCTTCAGGCATCCCGCGTTGAGCGGAATGTCATCATCGACCAGCGAGCGGAACACGTAGAGCACCGCCGCCATGCACACCGCCGCGGGCGCGTTGAAATTGTTCTCGAGCTGCGGACTGGTGCCGGTGAAGTCGATCACCGCGCTGCGCTTGCGTTTGGCGATACGGATTGCGACCTTGATCACCGCACCGTGGTCCATCGCATATTCGAACCGGCCGTCTTTCAGTACGTCGATAACGCGCCGCACGGATTCCTCGGCGTTGTCCTGCACGTGGCGCATGTAGGCATGCACGACGTCGAGGCCGAAGTGCGCGACCATGCGTTTGAGCTCCTGCACGCCTTTTTCGTTGGCGGCGATCATCGCGCGCAGGTCGGCCATGTTCTGCGCGACGTTGCGGCACGGGTATTTGCCGGAGGAGAGCAGAGCGATGGTCTCTTCTTCGCGCAGACGGCCTTCTTCGACCAGCAGGAAGTTGTCGATCAGCACGCCTTCGTCCTCGACCACGCGGCTGTCGGGCGGCATCGAGCCCGGCGTGGTGCCGCCGATGTCGGCGTGGTGCCCGCGCGAGCCGACGTAGAACAGGATGCGTGAGGCGTGAGGCGTGAGGGGTGAGGCGGAAGACGAGGCCGCGGGCGCAGGGGAGGCGGGGTCGTCGAAGACCGGAGTGATCACGGTCACGTCGGGCAGGTGAGTGCCGCCGTTGTAGGGCGCGTTCAGCACGTAAACGTCGCCGGCTCGCATTTTGCCGCTGTTCTCGCGGATCACGGTGAGGATCGATTCGCCCATCGAGCCGAGGTGTATCGGCATGTGCGGTGCATTGGCGATCAAATGGCCGTGCTGGTCGAACACCGCGCACGAGAAATCGAGCCGTTCCTTGATATTGACCGAATACGCGGTATTGGCGAGCCGCAGGCCCATCTGCTCGGCGATCGACATGTAAAGGTTGTTGAAGATCTCGAGCATCACGGGGTCAACGCTGGTTCCCACCGCGACGCGCTGCGGCCGCGCTTTTATGCGTGTCAGCACCAGGTGATCGAGATTGGTGACTTTCGCCTGCCAGCCGGGTTCGACGATGGTGGTTGCGTTCTGCTCGGCGATGATCGCCGGGCCGCGCACCCTGTCGCCGGGCTTGAGTGCGTCGCGCCGGTAGGCCGGTGTCGGGTGCGCTTTGCCGCCGGTGTGCATGGCGACGGTTTCCGCCGGTTTGGGTTTGCCGCGTTTGCGTGCGGCGGGCGCCGCGACCTCGGCCGGCGCATCCGCAACACCTATCGCTTCCACCGAAACCGCTTCGGCAATCAGCGCGCGTCCCGGCATCAAAAAGCTGTAGCGCATGCGATAGGAAGCCTCGAATTGCCTGACCATGCCGGGGATCGTGCCGAAGTTGGCCACCAGCGCCGAATCGGTGCCGTCGTAGCGCAGATGGATGCGCTTGACGACGCGGATGCGGTCTGGCGGCACGCCCTGGCGCAGCAACTCGTCGCCCGCGGCGATTGCCAGCTTTTCGAGCGTATCGTCGAACAAGCGGTAATTCGCATCATCGAGTTTTGCTTCGATCGCTTCCTCGCGCATGGTGGTGATGTCGGCGAGTCCCATGCCATAGGCCGACAGCACGCCGGCGAACGGGTGGATGAACACGCGCGTCATGCCGAGCGCGTCGGCGACCAGGCACGCGTGCTGGCCGGCAGCTCCGCCGAAGCAGCACAGCGTGTATTCGGTCACGTCGTGGCCACGCTGCACCGAAATTTGCTTGATTGCGTTCGCCATGTTGCCGACCGCGATATCGATGTAGCCTTCCGCGACCTGCGCGGGCGTGCGCTTGTCGCCGGTTTTACGCCGGATTTCCTGCGCGAGTTCCGTGAATTTATTCGTGACCACTTCGGCATCGAGCGGCGCATTACCGTGCGGGCCGAAGACGGGCGGGAAAAATCCGGGCTGGATCTTGCCGAGCATCACGTTGCAGTCGGTGACGGTCAGCGGTCCGTTCTTGCGGTAGCTCGCCGGGCCGGGATTGGCGCCGGCCGAATCGGGACCGACACGGTAGCGAGCGCCGTCGAAATGCAGGATCGAACCGCCGCCGGCGGCAACGGTGTGTATGCTCATCATCGGCGCGCGCATCCGGACGCCCGCAACCTGGGTCTCGAACGCGCGCTCCATGTCACTCAACTGAGCCCCCGCGAAGTGCGATACGTCGGTCGAAGTGCCGCCCATGTCGAAGCCGATGATTTTGTCGAAGCCGGCTGCGAGTGACGTGCGTACCGCGCCGACGATGCCGCCCGCCGGCCCCGAGAGTATCGAATCCTTGCCCTGGAAGCGGCGCGCGTCGGTGAGCCCGCCGTTCGACTGCATGAACATCAGGCGCACATCCGTGAGCTCGGCGGCGACCGTATCGACATAACGGCGCAGGATCGGCGACAGATACGCATCGACCACCGTGGTGTCGCCGCGGCTTACCAGCTTCATCAGGGGACTCACTTCATGCGATACCGAGACGTGGGTGTAACCGGTTTCATGCGCCAGCGCCGCGATCAACCGCTCGTGCTGCTGGTAGCGATAGCCATGCATCAGCACGATGGCGATAGAGCGGTAGCCTTCGTCGAATACCTGTTTGAGTTCGCTGCGGGTCTGGTCGATATCAAGCGCAACCAGCACGTCGCCATGCGCGCCGATGCGCTCGACGACTTCGACCACGCGCGAGTAGAGCAGCTCGGGCAGCACGATGTGGCGGTCGAAAATGCGCGGCCGGTTCTGGTAGGCGATCCTGAGAGCGTCCCGAAAGCCGCGCGTGATGAAGAGCGCGGTGCGCTCGCCTTTTCTCTCGAGCAGCGCGTTGGTGGCGACCGTCGTGCCCATTTTGACGGCGTCGATTTGATCGCCGGGAATCGCCGCGTTTGGGGCCGCGCCGATTAATTGGCGGATGCCGGCGAGCGCGGCGTCGCGGTAATGCCCGGGATTCTCGGACAGCAGCTTGTGCGTGACTAGCGTGCCGTCGGGTTTGCGCGCGACGATGTCGGTGAAAGTTCCGCCGCGGTCGATCCAGAACTGCCATTTATTGTCGTAACGCATTGATTATGTTTTTATCAAAATGTTGACGCGATGTTGATACGACAAAAATAGACATTGATTTGAAATGAGTTTTCGTGACGCGATTTACTTGATGTTGACACGCAAACTATCAAAAAACAGGAGATTTCCATGAAGCGCATCGCCATTTATACCAGAGTTTCAACATTATCCCAGAGCACTGAGCAACAGTTGTTTACTCTGCGCGAGGTCGCAATTCGCGCCGGCGGCCCCATCGTCAACGAATACACCGACACTATCAGTGGCTCCACTGACTCACGGCCTGGCCTTGATTCACTTCTCCTCGCGGCACGACAAAGAAAGTTCGACGTTCTCTACTGTTACTCAATTGACCGTCTCGGTCGGTCTACGAAAAATCTAATCTCCGTTGTCGAGTCACTTCAAGAACTGAAAATCGACCTATTCTTCTATCGTGAAGGGATTGACACCACGACGCCAACGGGGAAATGCGTGTTCACAATTCTGAGTTCGGTCGCGTAATTGGAACGGAACTTGATTCGGGAACGGGTCTGTTCGGGACTTGCGAAGGCGAAACGGAACGGCATGAAACTCGGTCGCCCATCGGTTATGAGTGACTCGATGGTGTCAGCGGTGAGGTTACCCCGAGAACGTGGGATGCCGATTGGGAAGATTGCTCGTGAGTTGAAGTGCGGAGTAGGGACAGTTTATAAAGTGGTTGGCACGACGAATTCTGCCGAAGTTGCGATGGTTGTGTAAATTCAGAACTTGGATTCCAATGCTATTTTATTTAGCACCGATTCCGTATAACTCTGAAGCAATTAATCAGGGCGTTATTTCTAAGCCGTCCGCGCCGTGTTGACAAAGCATGGAATCCCGACCACCATCAGCGCTGTTTCAGTCCGAACTCAGGGAGATAAAACATGCGTTTCATGACACTGCTGTTTGCGGTTGCCGTCGTGTTTGCGGCGGGCGCCGCGCAGGCCCAGAAATGGGACATGCCCACGCCGTATAACGACAACGAGTTTCACACCCTGAACGTGAAGCGGTTCGTCGAGGACGTGAAGCGCGCTTCGGGCGGACAACTCGATATCACAGTGCACGCGAATGGCACGCTCATCAAACATCCGGACATCCTGCGCGCCGTTTCCACCGGTCAGGTCAATATCGCCGAGTTTTTGCTCGGCCAGTTCGGCAACGAAGACCCGGTGTTCGCGGCCGACAATCTGCCGTTCGTGGCGGCGGGCTGGGACAATGCGTGGAAGTTTTATCAGGCACAGAAGCCGCTGCTCGTGAAGAAGCTGCAGGGGCGGGGCTTGAAGCTGCTTTTCTCCGTCGCCTGGCCCGGCCAGGGCATCTATACCAAGAACGTGCTCAAGTCGGTCGACGATCTGAAGGGCACCAAATTCCGCACCTACAGCCCGCAGACAGCGCGGCTCGCCGAACTGCTGGGCGCGAGCCCGACGGTAATCCAGGTGCCGGAAGTGCCGCAGGCGTTCGCGACCGGCAGCATCAACGCAATGATCACGTCGTCGGCGACCGGTACCTCGACCAAGGCGTGGGAATTCGTAAAGAACTATTACCTGACGAACGCTTTCCATCCGAAGAACGTCGTGGTCGTCAACGAGCGCGCATTCCAGCAGTTGCCGGATAACGTGAAAAAGGCGGTGCTTTCCGCCGCTGCGGACGCAGAGAAGCGGGGCTGGGAGTTTGCGAAGCAGCGCGAGCAAAGCGCCAACAAGGAGCTCGCTGCGAACGGCATGACGGTGCACGAACCCGACGCCGCGATGAAGGCCGCCTTCAGAAAGGTCGGCGATACCATGCTCGCCGAGTGGCAGAAATCCGCCGGCGCCGACGGCGACGCCATCATCAAAGCCTACCGCGGCAAATGAGTAACGCGGGGGTGAGAGGCATTTTACCCCCGCACCCCCTCCTGGATCGTGCCGCCATATGAGGCGGGCGCTCGACTTCCTGTACAACGCGAGCGGCGCGTTCGCCGCCGCCTGTCTCGCCGGCATCTGCGCGCTGATGCTCGTCCAGTCGTTCGGTCGCGAGGTCGGACTTCTCATCCGCGGGGCCGATGACATCACCGCGTGGCTCACCGCGGCATCCGCGTTCTTTGCGCTCGGTCACACCTTTCGCCACGGCGAGCTCGTGCGCGTGGGGCTGTGGATCGACATGATCAAGGGCGGTGCGCGCCGCTGGGCTGAAGTCGTCGCGCTGTCGGTCACGGGGCTATTCGTCGGCTACATGCTCTGGGCGGTGTCGAAGTTCGTCTTCGAGAGCTGGCAGTTCAACGAGGTGGCCCAGGGCCTGATCAAGATCCCGATCTGGATCCCGCAGATGAGCTTCCTCTTCGGCGTGCTGATCTTCTTCATCGCGGTCCTCGACGATCTGGTGGCGGTGCTGCGCGGGCAGAAGCCCGCCTACCAGATTGCCGAGGAAGAGCGGCGAGTCTCGGGCGATTTTTCGGAAATGATGTGACGTGAGTACTCTCGCGATCGCTTCGGTCCTGACGGTGATCCTGCTCGTGCTGCTCCTGGGCGGCGTGTGGATCGCGGTCGCGCTCGCGGCGGTGGCCTGGTTCGGGCTGCAGTTCTTCACCAGCACCCCGCCCGAGGTGAATCTCTTCCAGTCGTTCTGGAGCTCGAGCGCCAACTGGACGATCGCCGCGCTGCCGCTGTTCGTGTGGATGGGCGAGATCCTGTTTCGCACGAAGCTGTCCGAAGAGATGTTCGAAGGCCTGGCGCCCTGGCTCGGCTGGCTGCCCGGCCGGTTGATGCACGTCAATATCCTTGCCTGCGGCATCTTCGGCACGGTGTCCGGCTCGTCCGCCGCAACGTGCGCCACGATAGCCAAGGTCGCGCTGCCGGAGCTGGTCAAGCGCGGCTACGACGAGAAAACCTGCCTCGGATCGCTGTGCGGCGCGGGCACGCTCGGCATCCTGCTGCCGCCTTCGATCATCATGGTGGTGTACGCGGTGGCCGCGGAGGTGTCGATCCTGAAGGTTTTCCTTGCCGGCTTCCTGCCCGGCTTCCTGCTGATGGCACTTTTTTCCGGGTACATCATCGTCTGGGCGCTGCTCAACCCGGACAAGACGCCGCAGGAAGATGAAAAAATACGGTTCGCGGAAAAGCTGTACCGCAGCCGTCATCTGATCCCCTGCGCCGTGCTCATCGTCTTCATCGTGTGGGTAATGATCATCGGCTGGGCTACCGCGACCGAAGCCGCAGCCTACGGCGTGCTGGGCTCGCTCGGCATCGCCTGGTGGTCGGGCGGGCTCAGCCGGCAGACGTTCTGGCAAAGCCTGATGGGCGCCACGCGTCTGTCGTGCATGATCATGTTCATTCTCGCCGGTGCCTCGTTCTTGAGCTCCTGCATGGCGTTCACCGGCATCCCGAAGGCGCTCGCCGAATGGGTGGCGGTGCTCAACCCGAATCCGTACGGCCTGATCGCAATCCTCGCGTTGATCTACATCGTGCTCGGCACCGCGCTCGACGGCGTGTCGATGATCGTGCTTACCACCTCGATCGTGATACCGATGGTCGTGAAAGCTGGCTTCGACCTCGTCTGGTTCGGCATTTTCATCGTGCTGCTGGTCGAGATTGCTGAGCTGACGCCGCCGCTCGGTTTCAACCTGTTCGTGTTGCAGACGATGAGCGGGCGGGACAGCAACTACGTCGCGTATGCATCGATTCCCTTTTTCTGCCTGATGGTGCTTTGCATCGCGCTGATTACAGTATTTCCGGGCATTGCGACCTGGTTGCCCGACGTCATCCTGGCGAAATAGTACGCAACTTGTGTAGTGTCTTGTGCGGCCAGGCCTGTTTGCAGAACAACCGGCGGCATTGCGCCCGGAGGCCAACACCGCGTATCTTTGGGGTCTTGCGGGCGCGCTGGTGATTGCGGGCTGGGCCGCGGCGAGTCAAATTCAATGGCTGAATCCGACAAAAATTCGAAACAGCAATCACCGAGTACCACCGGAAAGGCCGCTTACAGCACTTTTCCGGTGGTGACGACGCACGGCCCGCGCAGTTTTCATCGCAAGCCGGAGGACTGGCAGCGTGTCGCGCCGAAACGCACGTTCGACGGCAAGACCAACTGACCGACCGCCGACCGCGACCTGGTATAACCTGTTTTTTCCTGGCGAAGACCGCGCGTTGTGCGGCGCATTCTACCGTCGCTCGAACGCGCGGAGTCGAAAGCAGCGCCTAGCGTCTGCTTTCAACCTATTTCGGCTGCGACACGATCCGCAGATACGGCTTCAGCGTCTTGAAGCCCTGCGGATACTTCTTCCTGGCATCCTCGTCGGAAACGGAGGCGGGGATGATCACATCCTGGCCAGGCTTCCAGTTCACCGGCGTGGCGACCGTGTGCTTCGCGCTCAGCTGCAGCGAATCGAGCAGGCGCAGCACCTCGTCGAAATTGCGGCCCGCGGTCATCGGGTAAATGAGCATCGCCTTGATCTTCTTGTCTGGCCCGATGAGAAACACCGAGCGCACCGTCGCATTGTCCGCGGCCGTGCGCTTGCCGCCGCTCGCGTTGGGATGAATCATGTCAAAGAGCTTGGCGACCGTGAGATCAGCGTCGCCTATCAGCGGATAGTTGACGGCGTGGCCCTGGGTTTCCTTGATATCGTTGACCCATTTCTTGTGATCGCTGACGGGATCGACGCTCAGGCCGATGATTTTGGTATTCCGCTTGTCGAATTCGGGTTTCAGGCCCGCCATGTATCCGAGCTCGGTGGTGCAGACGGGCGTGAAATCCTTGGGATGCGAGAACAGGATCGCCCACTTGTCTCCGATCCACTCGTGGAACCGGATCTGGCCTTCGGTGGTTTCAGCAGTGAAATCAGGGGCGGTGTCGCCAATGCGGGGAGTAGTCATAGTTACCTCCATGGAATAACGTTACACGATGGATTTTCCTGCGCATTCAGCGGGGAAAATCGGCAGACTTGAAGCGCGATTAGCTTACCGCACGAGAACCCGCAGCGAAAGAACGAAAAGTAACATGCTGATTACGGCTGGCAATATGGGTCGGGGCAGGCGCTGTCCGGGTTACATCGGCGATCAAATCGTGCCGACGCGTCGCGTGGGGCAGGGCACCAACGTCGTCGTGCCCTCGCGACTTCCTCACACGGTATGATATGCTCCCGCAGCCCTGCTTTTGCCTTGCGCGCGAGCGCGGGCAGAAAGTCTTTTTCAGGGAAATTTTGCTGCGTGAGTGTTGCCGGCGCTACAATCAGCTCGCGCCGATATTCGCGGCCTTGGGGGGTGTCCCCTGGATGCCGAAACCAGGGATGTCCTTCTCGACAACGTTACGAATGGAGATACGCCAATGGATACGGTAAAGCAGTTTGTCAGGCAATCACTTTGGGTGGCAATAAGTGCGGTTACAGTGCTGTTCCTGGGATATTCAGGTTCCGTATTAAGCGATGAAGTCAAGGTCACGCTCAGCGGCGCTCAGGAAATCCCTCCTGTGACGACTTCCGCCTCCGGAACCGGCACCATCACTGTCGGGGCGGACAAGTCCGTTAGCGGCAGTGTGACAACCTCGGGCGTTGCAGTCACGGCGGCGCATGTTCACGAGGCCGGCCCGGGTAAGAATGGTCCTATCGTTTTTCCTTTGACCAAGACTTCCGACACCGTCTGGACGGTGCCGGCAGGCGTAAAATTAACCGATGCACAGCTCGAAAGCTACAAAGCCGGCAATCTGTATTTCAACATTCATAGCGCGGCCAACAAGAGCGGAGAAATTCGCGGCCAGATAAAACCGTAACCATTACCCGGGGCGGCTGGCGACAGCGCCCGTCGCGTTGAGCGGCACGGCGTGTCCGCTCTAACGCGCCGACGTAACCCGGCACAACAGTGTCCGGTGTTACGTTTCATTCGATCACCTTATCGGCGCGCAACAGCAGTTCCGGTGGAATGGTGAGTCCGAGCGCCCTGGCGGTCTTGCGGTTGATGACCAGTTCCAGCAATGTAGGCTGTTCGACCGGAAGGTCGCCCGGCTTCGCACCCTTTAGTATCTTGTCCACGTAAGTTGCGGCACGCCGATAATGCTCGGCCAGGTCCTGCCCATAACTCATCAGGCCGCCGGCCTCCGTCAGTTCCCGGTTTGAAAATATCGTGGGCAGATGGTTTCCAATCGCAAGCTTCGCGATCTGGTTCCGCTGCACGTCGAATAACTCGTCCGCCGCTACAATCAGTGCGCCCGTACGCGCCCGTATCATCGCGCCAAAGCCGGCCTCGATCTGGCTCGCGGTGCTTGCCTCAACCGGGAAGACTTTCACGCCCGTTATATACGCGGCCCCGTGAATTTGTTCCAGGATCAGGGAATCGCTCGGATTGAGCGGATTGATCAGCACGGCAACGCGCGATAATTTGGGAACCGCGGCTCGCAACAGCTCAAGATGCTTGATGCTGACCTCGGTCACAATGGTGGATAGCCCGGTGATGTTTCCTCCCGGCCGGGAAAGGCTCGTGACGAACCCCTCTCCGACCGGATCGGGAACCGCTACCAGAACGATGGGAATCGCGGTTGTCGCCTGGTGGGCGGCCTGCACGCTTGGCGGCGCCCCGGCCACGATGACATCCATCTTTAACCGCACCAGTTCCGCCGCCAGGCCGGGAAGGCGCTCGTATTTTCCGTCCGCAAAACGCCGCTCGAGGATGCAATTCTTTCCCTCGACATAACCGAGCTCGCGCATGCCTTGCCGGAATCCCTCATAAAACCGGGTTGAAGACGAACCGGAAGCAAGAAAGCCTATGCGCCAGATCTTGGGTTGCTTCTGGGCAAGCGACGCGAGTGGCGCTGCGAGCGCGCACGCGCCAAGCGCGAACAGCAATCTCCGCCGCGTTGAGCGGCGAGCATCGTCCGCTCCGACGCGGCGACGTAATCCGACATGAGAATGTCCGGCATCACGCTTCATTTTGTCGCCAAGAGAATTGCCGAAAGTCAGTGGAATCTAACTCGACCAAATCGCCCCCTCCCCGGATAAGACGCTTCTGGATGTGCAGTGGAAACCAAGATCGTGGGGGCGCTGGGCGCATGCACAAAGGCGCCTGCGCACCCGCAGTCTATGCTGACCGAATATTAGGGCAACAGTTGACGCAAGCCAAGCGTTATTCTTTTTTAACCTGGCTGCAAAAAACGGTCGAGTCTGAGTTACACGCAGTAGGACGAATCTTTCGGCCACTCCGGTAGCTCGGCCGCTTTCAGGTTCAGCCTCAAACCCCTGTATTTCTGTCCCTGCCCGGGTCTGAAAGCTCTGTAATACACGATGATTCGATGAGCAACATACAAAAATCCAATCAGATACAGAACCTGGCTACCGATGAAAAGAAAGTCCGCTATTTTGCCCTCCTTTCAATTGCCGCGCTAATCTCATCGATTGTCACTAACCCCCACCGGCACAGACCTCAGGCCAGGAAGCATTTTCCCAGGTTCGTTCGATCCCACATTACGCGGGCGGGCGCATCAGGGCTATGACCGATTCAATACCCGTGCTGTGGAATATAGGCGTGCACGGTGTGTGCTTTCGCACAACCGGTTTGTGACTATGGTCACATCGTTACGCCACGGGCCTGGCGGCGCAGCACATTGCCCTGAAAAATAGTTGGGAAAGTGTGTGGTAGTTCACTACCTGTTTGCGAATGGCGCGGTAGCATGATGTCGTTCATGCGTTCCTCCCTGGTGTCCGCCTCATGGCGGACCCTTACGCCCCTGGTCAGCAACCCGCCCAGGGGCGTTTTATTTATACCTTGCTGACATCTGGCCATACCTGGTTGCTGATGCCCCGGCCAACACGATACCCGGGAATGGTGTTCGAAGACGAATCGAACGTCCGAACTGCCTATTAGGAGGGAGTTGCCCTATCCATTGAGTTGCCGGGGCGTGGGCGCTGGCTGATCCCGGCGGTCGACGAAGAAACCTGATTCGACAACTATTGAGTAAATCGCTTGCTCGTCAGCCAGCGACACCATGATATGACAATAAGCATTGCTGTACGAGCGGATTACAGGGCTGAGTGTGCCGGAAGTGTGCCAAGAGTCAGCGCCGCATATCGAGATCAATTGGTAGGGGTGCAACAAGCTGAGCGATGGGTCCTATTTGTTTTGCGCCTCATCGCCGTCTTTGGGCTCCTTTTTACCCCAGTAGAGATACGCAAAATAGCCCACGATCAAGCCGAAGAAAATGATAACGAAAATGATTATGCCGATCTCATCGGATGCGCTCACCGAGGTATCGACTGGCCCTGGCTGGTCGGCTGCATACGCCAGCAAAGACATCAGAAATAGGGAGATCCCGGAAAGAAAATTGAGCATGAAAATACTCCTCGCTTGTTATAAGGAAACCACCTGCCGCTGGACCCAACCCGGACGAACTCCTCGTGCCCCATTGTTACATTTCGGGAAAGATCACTTCGAACTGATAATTATAGGATAAAGACCTTACGGCAGGCTTACGGATGCGGGCCTATTCCGTTCGCGTTAGAAACGAGTCGTGGGCGATGGCCTTTTCTGCGAACGATTGCTTGGCACCGACCATCGGGAAAATGTCTGAACGAAGCCTGACTCATCTCCAGTGTACTGAAAATGTGTCGAACCAGCTTCTGTGCTGCGGTGGGCATGGGATAAGACCTTGAAGAATGTGGCGCGCCAAAGCGGATGAAGCTGGGCACTGGCACGAGGTTGTTTCGGTAGTTTAACAGTGCAGGTTCGAGTTTTGGTCGGCTCCCCAGTCCGGTCAAAACAAGCCACTTCTGGCTACTGAAGGTGCCACTTTAACGTTTACAGCCGCCCTACACGGCTAGGATGCTCCCGGCCTGACACCAAGGAGCAGGAAGGCCGCCACTGCGGCACCGAGGAACCACCACCCGTTTGTTGTGAAAACGAAGCCGCCAACAGCGACTGCACCTAGCCCAAGAAGCGGTGCTATAACGAAAGTCTCTGCGACTGTCTGATTCCAGAATAACTGCGGATGATTGTGTTTCGGCTGAGACACGAACACTTTACCTACCCACCAGTAGAGTGCAGTCGAAACCGCAAAAAGAATCCAGAGGGCTACTTCCATCCCGGCATTACCTCATTTTGCCCACCACGCCATCTGGGGGTTAGCTTGAGCCACGACTTAGTAGTTGAACCACCACTTACCAAGCTCGGCTACTAAGAGAAGAAACGTACCACCGAATAGGAACGGCGCGGCGTAGTCGGCTTTTGATACGGAGTGTTGATACTCTTCTCTCATCCGCGTAACTGCTTCATCGCGCTGGCTTTGTTCGTTTTGAATTTCCACGGTTTTCTCGCTGTTTAATTTATCGAGTTTTTCATCAACTGCGGCGATTTGTATGGTGATGCCGGATATGTTTTCATCGGCCCATTTGGTCAGTTGCTCAAGGGTCGCGTTGGGCGGCGGATGGCCATATCCGGATATGTATACGCTTGGCTTCGGACACACGAGATTCATTGCGCCTGCGTTGGGAATGATTGTGGTGTTGTTGCGATGGCCGAGTTCGAACCAGTTCTTGAACAACTCGCGGAACCGCTGGATGCTCGATATAGCTTTGTAGATTCCGATGAGCTGACAGACAAAGCCTAGCATGGCTATGAGGAAAATTACGGTTTCGTGTCGCATGCGCGTGGCCTCTGGTAAGACGTGGTCTTGGACCCCGTTACCCTCGCACACCACAGGACCAGCAAACACCATCCCGCTTACGTCCGCCGCAATGTGGACACCTTCCTGTGTCTTGTGTTGTCGGACTGGAGTTGCTTTCCTGCTTTCGGGTTGGAGTTGCTTTCCCGTTTTCCTGCTTTCGCGCCATGGCGATACGGTCCTCCAACCTCTTAGCAAATTCCTCCATAAGTTGTGGCCGAACGATGCCTTTTTTTATCCAATCGGCCTGAATCGGTTTTAACCGATCTTGTGCAAAACGATCTGCCCTTTGAAGCTCCTTGTTTTCATAAAGCATAAAAGCAAATCGATACGCTAGTACTAAGGCCGCTTCGTAGATACTATACTTGTCGTCCCATGCGTGATCCAGTATTCCCAGTACGCCCAGTATTCCTCCTTCTTGCATGTCGATGCCAAAGGCGGGGAGCAGTGTTGCAACATCGCCGTTGTATCGCTTGCGTCGGTTGAAGAACATGTATTACCCAAGACCTAGCTGTTCAACCCAATCCCGCTCCTTGTAGTCGTAAATCCAGTTTTGCATTGGTGTCGGACTCGCGCTACGTTCGATTTTGATTTCTCGTTTTTCTATGATGTACGGCTCAGCCAGTTTTTTCGCTTGTTCAAGCGAATCCGGCAATGCGATTAGTTTGTTATCAGCCAGGAGTTGGATGCCCATTTTCGTCCCCATAAGATCGATGCCAGTTTCAGTAACACGTTACGTATACGTACAGAGTGCCACAAATTGAGGGGATATGTATACCCGCAGACAAATTGGAGGGGCGTCTAAAAAAACTGCTCAGGATCGTCTATGAGCGCGCACGAATAAGTAATGCCTCATTGCTCCAAGCATATGGTCATAACTTTCAGAATAAATCTGTGCCCCAGTCCAGTTAATCATTGAGGTTGTTGTATTGCCCCAAAGGTATAGCGGGTCTCAGAGATGGCGACAGCTTTCGCAATAGCGTCGCCTCGTAATAGAGCATAGCCCTGAGAGACCCAATGACCGCGCTTTGGATTGTGAAAAAATCTCCAATTGCGATCGCCTTTCATATAAAACATTTGCAAGTGGTTAATGCATTGGCGCGCGGTTGGGCCGACGGCATGCCGTTCTGAATCCAGATCGTCCACCGGCGTGAGAAGCGAGGCTCTGGGGACATCTCTTGTTTCAAATGGATTCCAATAACAAATTGTATTTGAGCTTGGTGGGAATTTCCCGAAGAAACGCCGGCAGCGCTCTACGCCGTGTCGGATAAGTGACACCGATAGATTTGCCGAGCGTGGCCACTCGACCTTTTCCAAAGAAAGCCTGTAGCCAAGATAACCTACCAAATCGTAGGGTTGGCGAAAGACCTCCGCACCATAATATAGAGCCCGGTAAGTCTCAATGCGCGCGAGCGCTTCCTCATGGTTGATTCTCCACGACATCAACACTGTGTACGCCTCGATGATCGCGTCTACATGGGCGAGTTTTACTTCAACAGACATGAGTGGCGCGCCGCTAGAATCAAACCACCTTCAGAATGGATCAAGATCGATGTACCGTCGATCATCGATGAAAAGACCTTTGACCGCGTCGCTGCACGCCGCCACGCGCGCCACCCCAGCAAAACACCGGGACAGCAGCTCGCCTCGCCAGCACTGCTCATGGGGCTAATCAAATGCGGGCACTGCGGAGCTAATATGACGCAGGCGACCGGCAAAAGTGGTCGATATCGATACTACAAATGCACCACTCGAATGAGTATCGGCGTGGGTCGTTGCAACGCTCGCAATCTCAGCCGCGAATCCACAGAGGAAATAGTCCTCACGACGTTAGCCGATAAGGTTTTTACTCCAAGTCGGGTAGAGATCATGCTTCGGGAACTGAGGACGCGCCAGCGTGCGGCACGCACTGCAGAAGATGCGCGCAGCGCGCATTTGACGCGGGAACTCAAAGAAATCGATACCGGTATTGCTCGCCTTTATGAAGCAGTCGAGAAAGGCTTGCTGCCGCTCGACGCAACGCTCCAGGAGCGTTCACAGAAGCTGCAGGCGCGCCGGCAGGACGTTCTGGTTGCCATAGCGACCCTACGCGATCAATGGGAAGTCCCGCTCAACAAGCTCGCGCCGGTGCATGTTCGGAAATTCGCGGGTGCGCTCAGAACTCGGTTGCTTGATAGGGCGTCAGGATTTGGCAAGGCGTATATTAATCTGCTCGTAGACGAGATACGCCTCGACGGAAGCAAGCTGCACATCCAGGGCAGCTATCGCGCCTTGGCGCGTGCAGTCTCGATGTCGAAAGAAGGGAAGCTGGACACGGTGCCCAGCTTCGTACCAGAGTGGCGCCCCGAAGACGAATCGAACGTCCGACCTGCCCCTTAGGAGGGGGCTGCTCTATCCACTGAGCTACCGGGGCGTGCGCGGGTATTTTAACGTAAAATGAGCATCAGTCTCATTGCTCATCCCTGAGGAAAATCAATGATTAAGTGGCTGCTGGTCGCGTTTCTGATCGGCGTTGCGCTGCTGCTGTGGCGCATCACAGCCTATGCGAACAGTAACCTGCCCAAAGCCGGCGATCCGGCGCCGGGCTTTACTCTGCCGGATCAGAACGGCAAGCTGCGCGCAGCCGATCAATTCCGCGGCAAGTGGCTGGTGCTGTATTTCTACCCCAGGGACGACACGCCGGGTTGCACCGAGCAGGCGGCGCGGTTTCGCGACGCGATGCGCGAGTTCGAGGCGTTGGGCGCGGCCGTCTGCGGCGTCAGCGTGGATGACAGCGAGAGTCACGCGGCGTTTGCGCGCAAATACAATCTGCCGTTTGCGCTGCTCGCCGACCGCAACGGCGGGATCGCGGCGCAGTACGGCTCGCTCCTCAATCTCGGCATCGTCAGATTCGCCAAACGTAATACCTTCCTCGTTGATCCGCAGGGCCGGGTCGCGAAGGTTTATCTGGGCGTCAATCCCGCGCGCAACACGCAGGATGTAACCGCCGATCTCAGGCGGATGACTGTCTCATGATCAAAGCTTTCGACCACGTCGTGCTGGCTACGCGCGATCTCGACAAGTGCCTTGCGTTCTACACGCAGGTGCTCGACATGAAGCTCGAGCGTTTCGGCGAGGGGCGCATCGCGCTCAAATTCGGCGACCAGAAATTCAACGTGCACCCGCCCGGCTATATCGCGGACATCAGGGCGCGCCACCCGGCGCCGGGATCGCTCGATCTGTGTTTTCTCGCGGATTGTCCGCTCGAGGACGTGATCGCCCGTCTCAGGCAGCACAAGATCCCGATCGAGGAAGGGCCTTCGATACGCACCGGCGCGCGCTTCCCGATCCGCTCGGTATATGTGCGCGACCCGGACGACAACCTGGTCGAAATTTCCGAGCCCGCGGCAAAAACAACAGAAAGGCGTTAGCCATAGAGGGCGCAGAGTTCACAGAGAAAAAATAAGAAGCTGAAACAACGACAGATAAAAATTTGTTTTATAGCTATTGCTCTGTGTCCTCTGTGATCTCTGTGGCTCGCTTTAGTTTTTTATGCCTTTAATTACTCTTGACGGCGCGTGTCTCGCGTACGGACACGTCGCGCTGCTCGATCACGCCGACCTGGTGCTCGAGCCCGGCGAGCGCATCGGCCTGATCGGCCGCAACGGAGCCGGCAAATCGAGTCTGCTCAGGATCATCGCCGGTGAGCTCGCGCTCGATGACGGCAAGCTGTGGCGCGAGCCTGAACTCAACCTTGCGCTGGTGGCGCAGGAGCCTGAGCTCGACGCGGAAGCGACGGTGTTCGATGCGGTCGCCGCCGGCCTCGGCGCTCAAACCGCGCTCTTGCATGAATACCACGAGCTGTCGCGCCGGCTCGCCGACGGTGGGGAGCACGATCAGGCGTTGCTCGGGCGGCTGCATGAACTGCAGACCGGATTCGAGCGCAACGACGGCTGGAACGCGAAATCCCGTGTCGAGACGAGCATCGCGCGGCTTGGCCTGGATGCCGACGCGCACGTCGGCACGCTCTCGGGTGGCTTGAAGAAACGCGTCGCACTGGCGCGCGCGCTGGTCGGCGGGCCCGAGTTGCTGCTGCTCGATGAGCCGACCAACCATCTCGATGTCACGGGCATCGAGTGGCTGGAGGAACTGCTGGCGGGTTTTGCCGGCAGCGTGCTGTTCGTCACCCACGACCGGCGTTTTCTCGATAACGTGACGACCCGCGTGATCGAGCTCGACCGCGGCCGGCTCGCCAGTTTTCCAGGCAATTTTTCCGCGTACCAGCGGCGCAAGGAGCAACTGCTCGACGCCGAAGCGCAGCAGAGCGCGAAATTCGACAAGCTGCTGGCGCAGGAGGAAGCGTGGATCCGCAAGGGCATCGAGGCGCGCCGCACCCGCAACGAGGGCAGGGTGCGGCGGCTCGAGCAACTGCGCCGCGACCGTGCCGCGCGCCGCGACCGCATCGGCCACGTCAATTTCGACGTTGCCGAGGGCGAGCGCTCAGGCAAACTGGTGGCCGAGCTTCAGCATGTAGACAAAAGCTTCGGCGGCAAGCGCGTGATTGGGGATTTCTCATGCGTGATCCAGCGTGGCGACAAGGTCGGGCTGATCGGCCCCAACGGCTGCGGCAAGACCACGCTGCTCAAGCTGCTGCTCGGCGAGATCAAACCCGACAGCGGCACGGTGCGGCGCGGGACCAGGTTAGCGGTTGCATATTTCGATCAATTCCGCGAGCAACTCGACGACGATGCGACGCTTGCGGAAATCATCAGCCCCGGATCAGATTTCATCGAGATCGCGGGCAGCCGCAAGCACGTGATTTCGTATCTCGGCGATTTCCTGTTTCCTCCGGAGCGGGCGCGCGCACGGGTAGCGAGTCTCTCCGGCGGTGAGCGCAACCGACTGCTGTTGGCACGGCTGCTCGCGCAGCCGGCGAACATGCTGGTGCTCGACGAGCCGACCAACGATCTCGACATCGAGACGCTCGAACTGCTCGAAGCACTGCTGCAGGATTATTCGGGAACGCTGTTTCTGGTCAGCCACGACCGCACTTTTCTCGATAACCTGGTGACTCAGGTCATCGCGTTCGAAGGCGACGGCAAGCTGCTCGAATACGCGGGCGGTTATGAGGATTGGCGTCGCGCGAAGCAATTCGCCGCCGATGCCGCGCGCAGTGATGGCAACCGCGCTGCGCCCGGGCGCAGACCGGCAGTTCGACCCGCACCGCGTGCGCCGTTGCGCACCAGGTTGAGCTACAAGGAAGCACGTGAACTCGCGGCGCTGCCCGACCGTATTGTGGCGCTCGAGAAGGAGCAGGGCGCAATCTCGCAACGCCTCAACGATGCGGCGCTTTATCGCGACCAGCCGGGGCAGGTCAAGGTATTGCAGTCGCGGTTGGCCGCGATCGAAGCGGAGCTCGCGCGCAATACAATGCGTTGGGAAGAGCTCGAAACGCGCAACGGCGCGGCGCAGGCGCCGGTAAAATGACGAGCGAAGGGTTATGGGTGATGAGTTATGAGTGATGAGTGAAGTGCGAATAGGAAAACGAGGATTAATGACCGGCGAGCGCCCATTCCCCATTACCCATTCCCCATTACCGATCTTCTATGGCTGATTTCTGGCGCAGTTGCGGCTACAACCTTCTCATGCGCGGTGCGAACGGGCGGCTGATCGTCACCGACGATTATCTGCGCGCGTATTACACGCGCCCCGAGCTTGCGCCGGTCGATGGGTCGTGCGCCGACGAGCGCGCGTTGCACGCAATGCTGATGGAAAATCCGCGACTTGTGGTGGGCGACGGGCAAATCGCCATTGTCCGCGACGAAGATGCGCGCGGGAACTACCGGGTCGTGCTGCGTTTTCGTGACCAGCTGCTCGCTGCGCCGTCGCTCGAAGCGTTTTACTTCGGGCTGTTCAAGCAGGACGTCGCGGTGCCTCCGCTGTTCATCGACCAGACGGCGCAGGTTATCCTGCGCGGAATCCTGGACGGCAACGACGACGGCCTCAAGGCGCGCGCGGCAGAGCTTTTTTTCCGCAGGCAGCGCGTCAATATCGACCACGGCGCGATCCGGCTGGCCGACGACGAAACGGTAGAGATGCACGCCACCAGCGGCGGCCTCGGCGATCTCGGCAAGCTGGTCCTCGAAGCGCAGACGCCGCTGCGCTCGATCGATCTCGATGTGCTCGATGCCAAGACCCACGCCGAATACTGGCGGCGCGACGAGCGCTTCGACACCGTGCTGCAGCTCAACAGCTCGCATCCCGGCTGCGCCGCGCTGTGCCGCGTGCTCGAAGCGTGGGTGGAGCACTTCCATCAGACGCCGGTCACGGTGAGCCCGGTGCGTGAAATCCCGGACGATGACTGGCTTTGGCACGTCGGGCTCGACGCCGAGGCGACGACCATGCTGAACGGGATTTATAATGGCGGCGAGGTGGACGAAGAACGCATGAAACGCATCATCGGGCTTTTTCGGCTGGAATTCAGGAATCCGTCCGACATGCACGCCGAGTTCGCCGGCAAGCCGGTGTTTCTCGGTCTCGCCATTACCCCCGACGGCCGGCTGCGCATGAAACCGCAGAACCTGCTGATGAACCTGCCGCTCGCGAGGCGCGCGTGACGCCGCAGGCCGAGCGATTCGGGCAGATCGTGTCCGGTCCGGACGAAGCGATCAATCTCGCCGAAGCCGCGTTGCTGATCGCGGCCGAGGAGTATCGCGATCTCGACATCGCTGCCTATCTCGCGAGGCTTGACGAGATGGCGGCGACGCTCAAGCGCCGGCTGCGCCCCGACATCAGCCCGGCCGACACCATCACTGCATTGAATCGGTTCCTGTTCGATGAGCATGGGTTTACCGGCAACGCCGCGGATTACTACGATCCCCGCAACAGTTTTTTCAATGAAGTTCTCGACCGCAAGCGCGGCGTCCCGCTCACTCTGGCGCTGGTCTATATCGAAATCGGCCGGCGCATCGGGCTGCCGGTGCAGGGCATATCGTTTCCGGCGCACTTTCTGGTCAAGTGCCGGTTGCGCGAAGGCACGGTGGTGCTCGATCCCTATGCCAAGGGCGTCTCGCTGAGCTTCGATGACCTCCGACGGCGCCTGAAATCCCTGCACAACGGCGTCGAGCCGCCGAAATCGGTGATGGCGGGCATGCTCGGCGCGGCGAGCAACAAGGACATCCTGGTGCGCATGCTGCGCAACCTGAGAGGCATTTACTCTCACCACAAGGAATGGCTGAAGGCGCTGACGGCGACCGACCGCATCATCAGCGTGACGCCGGGAGCGGCCGAGGAATACCGCGACCGCGGCATGATTTACCTCAATCTCGAATGTTTCCGCGCCGCGCTGTTCGATCTGCAGGCTTATCTCAAGATGTTGCCGGTCGCGGACGATGCCGATACCGTGCGCCAGAAGGTGGTCGAGCTGCAGGCGGTGGCGGCGCGGTTGAACTAGCCCGGCAAAACAGGCGCGAAGAAAAATAATGCCCGGCAGCTCGTGGCGTAACGCATCGCCGTATTTGCTGTTGACGCTGACGACGTTGTTCTGGGCGGGCAATGCGGTAATGGCGCGTGCGCTGCACGAGCTGTTTCCGCCCATAACGATGGCGTTCTGGCGGTGGACGCTCGCCTCGGCGTTGCTGCTGCCATTTGTGCTGCGGCCGATGTACGACCAGCGCGTGCTGTTGCGCGAGTACTGGGGCCGCATGGTGCTGCTGGGCGCGCTCGGCGTGAGCTGCTACAACGTCTTCCTGTATTCGGCGCTGCAGACGACGACCGCAACCAATGGTGTGCTGATCAATTCGGTTACGCCGCTGCTGATCCTGCTCGCCGGCCGGATACTGTTCGGCGTGCGCATGACGGCAAGGCAGCAGGCCGGCATCGTTCTGTCGGTAGCCGGCGTCACGGTAATCGTCAGCCGCGGCGACAGCGCCGTGCTCACGCAACTCGACTTCAATCACGGCGATTTCCTGCTGATCGGCGGCGCGGTTACGTGGGCACTGTACACGGTGTTCCTGCGCTGGCGGCCGCCGGGCATCGGTATGCGGGCATTCCTGGGCGCCACCATCATGATCGGCGCAACGCTGCTGCTGCCGCTATATCTCGTCGAAATGGCAAGCGGGCGCAGGGCGGTGTGGAATGCCGCGACCGGCACGGGCATGGTTTATTTTTCGATATTCCCGTCGATCCTGGCTTATCTGTTCTGGAACCGCGGGGTACACCAAGTAGGCGCCAACCGCGCCGGACTGTTTCTATACCTGGTCCCGGTGTTCGGCATCGTGCTCGCAGTCGCGTTTCTGGGGGAGCAGTTGCACCTGTTCCATCTGGCTGGTGCGGTGCTCATTTTCACCGGGATCTACATCGCTACTGCGGACGCAATCAACAAGGGCGCCGGCGCGTGAAGCGAATCGAGAGTATGGACGGCCTCGAGCTGATCAGCCATACGCCGGCATCACCCGCGCACCCGGTGCCGCTGTTGTTCGTGCACGGCGCGTTTGTCGCGGCGTGGTGCTGGGATGATTACTTCCTGCCGTATTTTGCGCACCGTGGTTTTGCCGCACATGCGTTGAGCCTGCGCGGCCACGGCGGCAGTGCCGGCTGGGAAACGCTGTCGGCCGCGAGCATCGACGATTACGAATCCGACGTGCTGCGGATGGTCAAGCACGTCGGTGAGCCCGTAGCGGTGATCGGGCATTCGATGGGCGGCATGGTAGTGCAGCGCTGCCTGCGCCGCATGCATGCGGCAGCCGTGGTGCTGATGGCTGCGGTGCCGCCCGGAGGCCTGCTCGGCTCGTCATTCCTGCTTGCCGCGGGCGACCCGACGCTGTTCCGCGAGATCAATCTGCTCCAGTACGCCCATCCGAGCTTTGCCACTATGGATGGCCTGCGGCGGGCGATATTTTCCGGGCGCGTACCCGATGACCAGATCGGCAGGCATTTTGCGCGCATGCAGCCGGAATCGCAGCGCGCGGTATTCGATCTGTCGTGGCCGCAGCATTTTCTTATCGGGCACGCCAAAGACGTGCCGATGCTGGTGCTGGGCGGCGAACAAGACGCATTCTTTCCGCCCGGTATGGTCGAATCGACGGCGCGAATTTACGGCGTGACGCCGCAGATTTTTCCGGCAATGGCGCACGCGATGATGCTCGAGCCGGACTGGCAGCGCGCCGCCGATTGTATTATTGATTGGTTCGCTGAAATAGGGCTTTGATTCCTGGCGTCGCGACATTGGTGTCGTCGGCGATGACGATCGTGAGCGGCGCGAGTGGAGGGTGATGCGCCGCAATTTGCGCCGGAACGGGCTTACTACAATCGGGCCGGCGCCCGGCCAGGTGACCGGGTAATGCGCAAGCGCGGGGAAGAACTAGATTGCAGGGGTGCGCGCAGGTGCTTCGGCGCTGTTCGCCGGCAATTGCGGCGCCGCGGCGGGCGCTTGTGGCGATTGATCTCCTGCGGTCGGCGGCGCGGCCTCTGCCGGCGCGGCGGCCTGCGGCGCATCGGGTGTCGCAACCGACGGCGGCGATGCCGGCTCGTCGAGTTCGGTACGCGGCTTCGTTTTTATTTCCGGAATCTCTTCCTCCTCTTTTTCAGTCGGAGGATTGCCGTCATAGACGAGGTTGCGGCGGCGCTGCAGATAGGCGTCGCGCTGGAACTCATACGGATCGAGCGCAGCCTCGTCGAGTATCTTGGTCGAATCGAGCAGGTTGGCGCGCAGATTGACGATATAAAGGCCCCATACCGAATTGCGGGTGGCGATATGGTTGCGCCAGATCCAGCGGATCGGATCGACCTTGAAGTCGACGAACGTGCCGACCGCATCGCGAAATGAACTGGGGCCGAAGAAAGGTATCTGCAGGTAAGGCCCCGAGCTGATGCCCCAGCGGCCGAGCGTCTGGCCGAAGTCTTCCTTGTGTTTTTCGATCCCGACTTCGGTTGCGACATCGATCAAGCCGGCTAGGCCTACCGTCGTATTCATGGTAACGCGTATCACGTCGGAGGCGGCGTCGCTGATTTTCCCCTGCAGCAAATTGTTCAGCGCAGTGATGATGTCGTAGAGGTTGTTGTAGAAGTTGGTGACCCCGGTGCGCACGAACTGCGGCAAGATGCCTCTGTAGACGGTCGCGACGGGTTTCATGACCACCTTGTCGATGCCGTCGTTGATTTTATAGATCGCCCGGTTGAGCGGCTCGAGCGGATCCCGTGGATTGTGGGTGCTGGCGCAGCCACCGAGCACCATCAAGGAGAGCAGACCCAACAGGCAAGAGGTGCGGAGCTGCGCGGCAAGTGATGTCATGTAATGGGTTCCGGGGTTTTTCTGAGCGAGCCGGGTTTTGGCCATTATAACAACCATTTCTGGCAAATCCAACGCCGCTTGGCGCAGCGTTAGTATCCCCCTTGGAGGACGTGATAAACCGCCGTTTGCAGGCTTTTCCCGCCGCTTCCAGTGCTGAATATGCGCCCTCCGGGCCGTCGCCCGGGTCGGACGCTGTTCAGCGGAGAAAACCATGATCAGCAGGCGTTTTATGACGTTATTATGTGGCGCCATAGCCCTTGCCTGCGCTGCAACCGGCTGCGCGCAGAGCCAGCCAACCAAGCTGGTCCGGATTTTACACGCCCGATCCGCCGGGCGGAACCAACGACATTCTGGCGCGGCTGATCGCGAGTGAAACAGCGAAATGGGGAAAGGTCGTCAGGCAGGCCCACGTCAGCCTCGATGAGTCAGGGCGCACGTTTTTTCCTGGATTTGCGTGGCGGTTCGGGCGCCGGTACTTTTACCGGGACCACGACACGGGTTTCTTCCCTTGCCTTGGCTTCCTGCGCAGCCGCCGCCTGTTTTTTGCGGATTTCATCAAGCGTAGCCTGCGTCGCGGATTGCAGCGGTCCGCCGAGACTCACCGCGGTTTCCGCCGCCGCCACGGCCTCGCTCAGCTTGCCGCGATCGGACAGTACTTGAGCGAAGTTGTTGAATGCGGCGGCAGAATCGGGATGGTCGCGGCTCGCCTGCCGGAATGCCGACTCGGCGGTTTCGAGATCGTGCAGCGCATAGGCGGTGTTACCGCGTCCCATCTGGCCGGCGAGACTCGCCGGCCAGCGCTTGAGCAGCGTGTTATAAGCGGTAAAGGCGGTTTTGGTTTGGCCGCTATTTTCCAGAGCTACGACCGCCGTGGCATAGCGGGTTTCAGTTGCGGTCGCCGGCACGCGGTCGGCTGGCACGGCGACCATGGCCCAGTAGCTTTCATGCTTCCATATCTTCTCGAATATCGTGAGTGGCGTGGTTATGCGCGGTCTTTTCCCGGACCGGCGGATCACCTCCAGCTCTGGCAGGTCGTAGCCAACTACGACCGAGTAATGCCACACCGGATACCAGCTAAAGCCATAATTTTCGAGCACGATCGCCGGCGTGCCGGCCGCGATCTCCCGTAACAGATCTGTAATCACCGGCTCGAGTTCGTAAGCGATCAGCCCATGGCGACGGGCTGCCGCCAGCATTTCGACTTGCAGGCTGCCTTTGCGTCCCGGCAGGTAAACCTGGTCGACCAGTTCCTCAGGGGACGCTTTGACGCCTGCCGCATTGAGCACCATGGCGAGCGCCGACGGGCCGCAGAAGTAATCGTCCTGCGGGAAAAAAGGCACCTGCATGAGTTCGGCGCGCGGCGGCAGATCGGAAAGCCGCTGTTCTTTGAGCGATTCTTTCAGCGCGTACGTCTGCGGCGCCATCGACGCGCATCCGGCGAGCCATGCGCCTAAAAAAAGAAAGCCCGCGATTAAGCGGGCTTTACTGCTGGGCATACTAACGGCTGCTTTGGTTATTTATAGACGTACCAGATGATCAGCCCGATGAGAATGACGCCGGCGGCCCACCACCACCCGTTATTGTCGGCACCTGCCGGCAACGTGTCGATATTACCCGCGATGCGGTTGATTTCTTCCTGCGTCATCGCGTTCACGCGGTCTTGCGCGGTCGCTGCGGTGAGGCCGAGCGCTTCGAACTGCTTTTGCACGTCCGTGCGGCTGACGAA
>JBGPFE010000017.1:0-74503 GCA_041483135.1 Gammaproteobacteria bacterium
CAACCACAACGGCGTCTACCGCGGCACGGACATCAATCCGCCGGGCGGCCCCGATGCGGCACCCCCCGTGTTCGTCATGGGCGCACGCTATGACAAGCTGATGGAGGCCTTCGGCGGCGTGGGCGCGCATGCCACGACCCCGGCCGAGTTGCGCAAGGCAATGGAAGAAGCTATCCGCTCGCGCAAGCCTACGCTCATCAATGCCGTCATCGATGAAACCGCCGGCACCGAAAGCGGTCGCATCACGAGCCTGAATCCGCAAAGCGCAAAAAAGAAATAAAGTGTCCAACAATACGAGGGGATACTCCCCTCATGCTCCCCTACATCAGGGCCCATATCTTCAATTTGATATGGGCCCTGAGTTAAACAGTTGAGCGAGGGCAGGTAGCACTCATCTGCCGCAGAATTTTTGGAGATAAAGAAATGGAAGCACTGAAGGGAATTCGCATACTCGACATGACCCACGTGCAGGCGGGACCGACGTGCTCGCAGCTGCTTGCTTGGATGGGCGCGGACGTGATCAAGTTCGAGCCGCCGCACGGCGACGCGACGCGCGGCCAGTTGCGCGACGTGCCCAAGGCCGACAGCCTGTATTTCACGATGCTCAACTGCAACAAGCGCTCGATCACCGTCAACATGAAGTCGCCGGAAGGCAAGCAGGTCTTCACCGACCTGCTGAAGAAATGCGACATCATCATGGAGAATTTCGGCCCGGGCGTGCTCGACCGCCTCGGGTTCACCTGGGAAAAAATCCATGCCATCAATCCCAGGGTCGTGATGGGCTCGATCAAGGGTTTCGGCTCGACGGGGCCCTACGCTGACTTCAAGGCCTATGAAAACGTCGCGCAGGCGATGGGCGGCGCGATGAGCACGACCGGCATCCCGGATGGCCCGCCGTTCGTAACCGGCGCGCAGATCGGCGATACCGGCACCGGTCTGCATCTGGGAATCGGCCTGCTCGCGGCGCTTCATCAGCGCGACCGGACGGGCCAGGGCCAATACGTAGAGGTCGCAATGATGGACGGCGTGATGAACCTGTGCCGCGTCAAGTTCCGCGACCACCAGCGCCTGACCCGTGGCGACCTTCCGGAATACTCGGTGCCGACCTATCAAGGCATGGGCGAAGTGCCGCGCGCGGGCAACGACTCGGGCGGTGGCCAGCTCGGCAACGCCATTCATTGCAAGCCGCACGGCGCGAACGATTGGCTCTACGTGGTCGTCCAGGAAGCGGTGTGGGACCCGCTCGCGAAGCGCATCGGACCGGACATCGGCATGCCCGACCTCGCGACCGACCCGCACTTCGCCGCCATCGGCGAGCGGCGCAAGAACCAGCAGCTCATGTGGACGCTGATCAACAAGTTCGCCGAGAAGTACACCAAGCGCGAGTTCATGGCGATCCTGAATCCGCTCAACGTTCCCTGCGGCCCGATCATGTCGACCGAGGATCTGGCCAACGACGAGCATGTGCGCGGCCGCGACATGTGGGTCGAGCTCGACCACCCGCAGCGCGGCAAATGGTGGAACGTGGGCATGCCGATCAAGCTGTCGGATTCGCCGGCCAGGATCGAGCGCTCGCCGCTGCTCGGCGAGCATACCGTGGAAATCCTCAAGGAAGTGCTCGGCTACAGCGACGAGCAGGTTGGCAAGTTGAAGGGCGCCGGCGCTTTCAGTTCGCCGCCCAAGAAGGCGGCTTAAGGTCGTAAATGAGTGAATGGGTGTAAGAGTGAAGCAATTGAGTTCAGCGCAACGCGTCGCACACATTCACGCCTTCACGCATTCACCCTTTCACCTTTCCGCAAGGGTCCAGCCATGAAAATAGCGATCATTGGCCAGCAGGATTACGGTAAAGCCGTGCTCGAGGCTTTCCTCGCGCGCGGCGACGAAGTCGCGGGCGTATTCGTTGCACCCGATAAGGAGGGTGCCAGGCCCGATCCGCTCAAAATTGCCGCGCAGGAAAAAGGATTAAGACTGTTTCAGTTTCCGTCTTACCGCAAGCCAGAAGCGCACCAGGCATTGCATGACCTGAAAGTTGATCTCGGCATCATGGCTTATGTGCTGCTGTTCGCACCGCAGGAATTCGTCAACATCCCCAAAAAAGGCACGATCCAGTATCACCCGTCGCTGCTGCCAAGGCACCGTGGGCCTTCCTCGATCAACTGGCCGATCATCCAGGGCTCCACCAGGACCGGGCTCACCATTTTCCGCCCGACGGACGGGCTCGACGAAGGCCCGGTGATCCTGCAAAAGACGTGTGATATCGGTCCCGACGATACCATCGGCTCGGTGTATTTCGACAAGCTGTTCCCGCTGGGGGTGAAGACGATGCTGGAAGCCGCCGACCTGGTGATGGCCGGCAGGCACAAGGAAACCGTGCAGGACGAGTCGCAGGCGAGCTACGAGGGCTGGTGCCGGTCGGCCGATGCCAGGATCGACTGGGCGAAGCCGATCGACCATGTCTATAACCTGATCCGCGGCTGCAATCCGGCGCCCGGCGCGTGGACGACGCTCAGCGGCAAAAAGTTACAGATTTTTGATGCGCGCAAGGTTGTTTTCCGGCGTTTTGCCGACGTCGTCGGCAAAATCGGCGAGGTCACCGACGTCACTGCGCAAAGCTTCAAAGTCACCGCGCAGGGCGGCGTGATCGAAGTGCTGAAGGCGCGCTTCGAGGACGGCAAAAAACTCGGCGGCGGCGAGCTTGCGCAGTCGAGCGGCATCAAGGCCGGCACGGTGCTCAGCGGCGGCTGACAATCGACGATTGCACGCCGACGTGAAAGGCCATGCGCCCGCGTGGCCTTTTGCTTTTGACGCTTTGCTCGTAGCCGTTTTTGCAAGCGCTTACTATCGTGTTAAAACCAGCGTTTTACCGATCCGGCACGTGCGTTGCTTGCAATGTGTAAACTTAAGCACGGCAAAAGCACTGCGTCGCACTGTACAGGCCCCATTTTAAGCTATTGTATTGCCGTGGTTTCTGGCGTAGTTATGAAAAAAATCATATACTTGTCGGCAAATATCGTAAAATATTTCAGTCATCGGCGTTAACCCATTAGAAAAAGAATATAAAACAGGTACAGGGATGAAAAATTTGACTTTTTGGAAATCCGACTGGTTTCTCGGGGTCGTGGTCGTCCTTGTCATAGCGCTGTTCAATCGCGTTAGCGACCTCATTCCGAGCCTTGAGCGCAAGGCTTATGACCTCGGCGTCATTGCGACCTCGCGCGCGCCTTCGGACAAGATCGCGATCATCGCGATCGATGCCGACAGCCTCGACAAGATCGGCCGCTGGCCGTGGTCGCGGGACGTGCTGGCCAAGATGACCGATACGCTGGCCGCAGCCAAGGCCAAGGTTATCGCGTATACCGTGCTTTTTTCCGAGCCGCAGGTGGATCCCGGTTACGTTTACATCACGAAGCTCCTTGATCTCGCGGCAAAGAACGGCGCGCCCGCGGATCAGGCCGCCGCACCGAGCGGCGGGCCGATGGGACCGTTCGTGACGCTGCTCAAGGAAGCCGAGGAAACGCTGAATGTCGACCGCAAGCTAGCTGACAGCTTCGCGCGCGCCGGCAATGTGGTCCCGATGATGCTGCTTGAACTCGGCGAGCCACGCGGCAAGCCCGATAAGCCATTGCCCGATTACGTCGTGAAGAACGCCCTGCCGAGGGTGGCAAAAGGCACTGAGGACGACATGCTGCTCACGCGCCGGGTGGATTATCCGATTGAGGTGATCGGCAAATCGGCCGCGGCTCTCGGCCATCTGAATGCAACGCCGGACGTCGACGGCGGCACCCGCACCGAACCGCTGGTGCTGCTCTATTTCGACAAGACTTTTCCGTCCCTGTCGATGATGATTGCCGCGAAAAGCCTGAACCTTAACCTCGAGGACATCAAAATCCAGCCTGGCGAAAAAGTCACGCTCGGGAAGCTCAACATCACCACCGACCCGCTCACCCGGATGTATACGTATTTCTACAAGGACCGCGAAGGGCGGCCGGCTTTCACCATCGATTCGTTCTACGACGTCATCAACGGCAAGATCCCCGTCAGCAAGTATCAGGACAAAATCGTACTGATCGGCCCAACCGCAGCCGGGCTCGGCAGCGCGACGGTTACCCCCGTCTCGGCTGCGATGCCCCCCGTGCTGGTGCTAGCGCACTCGGTGTCCTCGATCCTTTCTGAGCACTTTTTCGTCACGCCCGTGTGGGGCTACTGGGTCGAGCTGCTCGTCTTCCTGCTGGTCGCAGCGTACCTTATCGCGTTGCTGCCGCGGCTAAAGGCGACGCAGGCGCTGGTGATTTCCGCGGGCATATTCATTGCGCTGCTCGCGGTGCATTTTCTCCTTATGACGGTGAGCGCAATCTGGATCCAGCTCATGCTTTCAGCCACGTTGCTCCTCGTCGGGCACCTCGCGCTGGTGTCCAAGCACTTCATCGTCACCGAAAAAAGCAAAGCGCGTTCCGACGTCGATCTTGCACAAAGCCATCGCATGCTCGGTCTCGGCTACCAGGGCCAGGGCCAGCTCGACACGGCGTTCGATTATTTCCGCAAGCTGCCGCCGGATGATTCAGTGCTCGATCTGGTTTATAACCTGGCGCTCGATTTCGAGCGCAAGCGCCAGTTCAACAAAGCGGAAAATGCATTCCGCTATATCGCCGAGAATAATCCGAAGTTCAAGGACATCGCGGAGCGGGTCGGACGCGCCAAGGCGATGTCGGAAACCGTCATACTCGGCGGCGCTAGCGGCCACCCCGGCGGCACCGTGATCATGCCCGGCGGCGGCGTCGAAAAACCGATGCTCGGCCGCTACCAGGTCGAGAAAGAGCTCGGCAAGGGCGCGATGGGCGTCGTGTATCTCGGCAAGGACCCGAAGATCGGCCGCGTGGTCGCGATCAAGACCATGGCGTTGTCGCAGGAGTTCGAGGCCGACGAGCTGCAGGACGTCAAGGACCGCTTCTTCCGCGAGGCCGAAACCGCTGGCCGCTTGAACCACCCCCATATCGTCACGATTTTCGATGCCGGCGAAGAGCACGATCTTGCGTACATCGCGATGGAGTTCCTGAAGGGCAAGGATCTCACGCCTTTCATCAAGCCCGATAACCTGCTGCCGTTGCCGAAGGTGATGAGCATCATCGCGCGCGTCGCCGAAGCATTGTCATACGCCCATACCAACAACGTCGTGCATCGCGACATCAAGCCCGCCAACGTCATGTACGAGCTCGAGAGCGACACCGTCAAAGTGACCGACTTCGGCATTGCGCGGATCACCGATTCGTCCAAGACCAAGACCGGCATGGTGCTCGGCACGCCGAGCTACATGTCGCCCGAGCAGCTGTCCGGCAAAAAAATCGAAGGCCGTTCGGACCTGTTCTCGCTCGGCGTGACGCTGTATCAACTGGCGTGCGGCTACCTGCCGTTCCAGGGTGACTCGATGGCGCAGCTGATGTTCAAGATCGCGAACGAGGCTCACGTCGACATCCTGACCCGCAACCCCAACCTGCCGCCGTGCCTGGTGGCTATCATCAACAAGGCGCTCGGCAAGCAGCCTGAAGAACGCTATCAGACCGGTGACGAAATGGCGCAGGCAATCAAGGCATGCATGGCAAGCGGCGGCGATGCCGCAGCGAAGCCGGATGTCGTTGATATCGGACTGTAGCGATCATGATGGCGAATCTCGGCACCGTGCTCGAAATCGCGACCGCCACCGATCCCGGCATGGTGCGCTCACACAACGAGGACAGCATCACCGCCAATGCTGAAATCGGTTTGGCGGTGCTCGCCGACGGCATGGGCGGCTACAACGCCGGCGAAGTCGCGAGCGGCATCGCGGTGGCGATGCTGACGACTGAAATGAAGCAGGCGCTCGAGACGCGCGAGCCGCACGAAATCGACGGCGGCGGTGAGCCGCTGGCGGTCAAGCTGGTCAGGGAGAATTCGGCCAAGGCCAACGCCGCAATCTTTCAGACTGCCAAGAGCCAGCCGCAGTATGCGGGCATGGGCACCACCCTGGTGGCGGTATTGTTTTTCGATAACCGCATGACGGTAGGCCACGTCGGCGATTCACGTCTATACCGTCTGCGCCAGGACAAATTCGAGCAGATTACGCGCGACCACTCGCTGTTGCAGGAACAAATCGACAGCGGCATGATAACGAAGGAGCAGGCACGCTACTCCCAGAACAAAAATCTGGTGACACGGGCGGTGGGCATCGACCCCGAAGTGGAAACAGAAGTCCACACTTACGATGTCGCGCCAGGTGACATTTACCTGCTATGCTCGGACGGATTGAGCGACATGGTCATGGATGGAGACATACACTCTACATTGGATACGCTGCAATCGAACTTGCCGCTGGCGGCGAAGCAACTGGTGCAACTCGCCAACGATAGCGGCGGACGTGACAACATTTCGGTGATTTTGGTGCGGGTGCTCGAGGATTTTGCGGTGCCGACGGGATGGTTTGCCAAATTCAAGGCTTGGTTTAGATAATACGGTTACAGGGATACTGCCATGGCGAAGTTGATTATGAGTCTGGACAACGCGGTGATCAGAGAGGTTCCGCTCGATAAGGAGCGCGTCACCATCGGTCGCAAAGCGCACAATGACATCCAGATCGACAATCTGGCCGTCAGCGGCGAGCATGCGTTGATCGTGACGATACTGAACGATTCGTTCATGGAGGACCTCGGCAGTACCAATGGCACCCTGGTCAACGGCAATCCGGTCAAAAAGCACATACTGCAGAACAACGACGTGATCGAGATCGGCAAGTACAAGCTCAAATACGTGAGCGAAGCACCAGGCGGACAAGCATCGGTCGCCGATTTCGAGAAGACCATGGTCTTGCGCGCGCCGATGGCCAAGGCGGCGATGGAGGCCGCGCCCGCCGGCTTCGGCGATACGCAGGTCAGTCCCGCGGCAACCACGCAAAGCCAGCCGCCGCATGTGGCGGCGGCCACCGCCAAGCAGCCGGAAAAAATGGCGGCGATCCAGATATTGACCGGGCCCTCGGCGGGCAAGGAACTGGAGCTCACCAAGAATCTCACCACGCTCGGCAAACCCGGCGTGCAGGTGGCGGTGATCACGCGCCGGCCGCACGGTTATTTCATTACCCACGTCGAAGGCGCCAGTTTTCCGGTCATCAATGGCAAAGCACTCGATGCCCAGGCGCACCAGCTCAACGATCACGACGTGATCGAGCTCGCGGGCGTGAAGATGGAGTTCTTCTTCAAGAACGGCTAGGCCGCAATGCCCTGCCGGGCAGAAGCTGGCGCCCATATCCCAACTTAAATCATTGATAAAAACTATTTTATGGCCAGCGTTACTCGGCGATCCCGGCGCTGGTCACGCTTGCCAAGCTGCTTCAGCGAGCGGTCATAGCGTGGTCGCGCCTAACGGCGGCTGCGCGGTGTTTGGCACAGGACTTGCTGCATTGCGGGCGGAGGCCGACTGCGGCTGTGCGCAACAGCCGACTGCACCACAGGAGGCGGTTTGAAAAAACACATCGTTCGCATCGGCTTGGGCCTGGTCTTGGTGCTGGCGTTTCTCGCGCACGCCGCAAAATGGGGAATTGGCAGCTGGACCTTCCAGCTGCCGCTGGTAAACCGGCTTGAGGCCGTCGTCTACGATACGCGGCTCGCGCTGACGATGCCGCGCACCGTCGACCCGAGTATCGTTATCCTCGATATCGACGAAAAAAGCCTCGCCGAGAAGGAGAAAGGCGGCGAGGGCCGCTGGCCGTGGCCGCGCGACCGCCTGGCGCTGCTGCTCGACAAGCTGTTCGACCATTACAAGATTGCGATCATCGGCTTCGACATTGTGTTCGCCGAGCGCGACGAAAGCTCGGGACTCAAGGTGCTGCAGCAACTCGCGCAAAAAGAGCTGAAGGACGTTGCGGGGTTTCAGGCGACTCTCAAACAACTGCAGCCGCAGCTCGAGTACGACCAGATTTTCGCCGAACACATGCGTAACCGGGCGGTGGTACTCGGCTACACGTTCACTCGCTTCGAGGGCGAAGGCAGCAAGAAAGGAGTGTTGCCGGCGCCGGTACTGCCGGCCGGCACGTTCGGCGGCAAGAACATCGACTTCGCGTCATTCCCCGGCTACACCGCGAACCTGCCCGAACTGCAGAAAAACGCAGCGAGCGCCGGGCACTTCAGCCTGGATCCCGATCCCGACGGCATCCTGCGGCGCGTGCCGATGCTCGCCGAGTTTGGCGGCGCCTATTACGAACCGTTGTCGCTCGCGATCGTGCGCATGCTAATCGGCAGTCCGAATATCGTGCCGGGCTACCCGTCGGACAAGATCTGGTCGCGCAATTACTCGGGTCTCGAATGGCTCGAAGTCGGGCCGCTGCGCATCCCGGTCGATGAAAGGGTGAACGCGCTGATCCCCTACCGCGGTAAGCAGAAGAGCTTCAGTTATATTTCGGCGATCGATGTGATGAATGAGCGCGTCGATCCCGCGCAGCTCCAGGGCAAGATCTTGCTGGTCGGCACCACGGCGCCGGGCCTGCTCGACTTGCGCGCGACACCGGTCGAAGAGGTCTATCCGGGGGTGGAAATCCACGCCAACATGATCGCCGGCATGCGCGACGGCAATATCAAGCAGAAGCCGCCTTATGTGGTGGGCGCGGAATTCATGTCGCTGCTGCTGGCGGGGCTGGCCATGGCATTGCTGCTGCCGCTGCTCAATCCGCTCAAATCGTTGCTGGTAACGGTGGCGGTGCTGGTTGCTGTGCTGTTCACCAATTTGATCGTGTTCCATTTCGGCAATCTGGTGCTGCCGCTGGCGTCGGGGTTGCTGTTGATCGCGCTCTTGTTCGCGCTCAACATGACTTACGGCTATTTCGTCGAAACCCGCGGCAAGCGCCAGATCACGGGGCTCTTCGGGCAGTATGTGCCGCCGGAACTCGTCGATGAAATGGCGAAGAACCCGGAAAGCTTCTCGATGGAAGGCGAATCCCGCGAGATGACGGTGTTGTTCAGCGACGTGCGCGGCTTCACCACCATTTCCGAGGGCCTCGACCCGAAGCAGCTGTCGCAGTTGATGAACGAGTTCCTGACGCCGCTGACCGAGATCATCTACAAGCACCGCGGCACCATCGACAAGTACATGGGCGACTGCATCATGGCGTTCTGGGGCGCGCCGCTGTCCGATCCCAACCATGCGAGGAATGGAATTCTTGCCGGCCTCGAAATGCACGAAACGCTGAAACGGCTGCTGCCCGAGTTCAAGGCGCGCGGCTGGCCGGAGATCCGCATTGGCGTTGGCCTTAACACCGGCCGCATGAGCGTCGGCAACATGGGATCCCGCATCCGCCTCGCCTACACGGTGATGGGCGACGCCGTCAATCTCGCCTCGCGACTGGAAGGCATCACAAAGGAATACGGCGCTGCTATCATAGTCGGCGAGGGCACCAAGAACGCGGTGCCCGATTTCGTGTTCCGCGAGATCGACCGGGTGCGGGTGAAGGGCAAAGACGAGGCGGTCGCGATTTACGAGCCGTTCGGGTTGCAGGGGCAGGTCGAGAAAGCGAAACTCGACGAAATCAAGCTGTATGTCCAGTTTTTGCGGTTGTATCGCGCGCAGGACTGGGACCAGGCGGAGTTGCAGTTATTTAATTTGCAGAAGCAGGCGCCCGGCAGCGTGCTCTACAGCCACACGTTCGTGGAGCGGATCTCTTATCTGCGCGCCAATCCGCCCGGCAAGAGCTGGGACGGGGCGTTTACGTTCAAGACGAAATAACGATGGCATCGATGAAACTGAGGATACTCGGCTGCAGCGGCGGCATCGGCGGCGACCTGCGCACCACCTCGATGCTGCTTGACCACGACGTCCTGATCGATGCCGGCACCGGGGTCGGAGACTTGAGCATCGAGGAGCTTTCCCGTATCGATCACGTGTTTCTTACGCACTCGCATCTCGATCACGTGACGTCGATCCCGTTTCTGGTGGACACCGTGGGCTGGATGCGCGACAAGCCGATTACCGTGCATGCCATCGAGCCTACGCTCGAAATACTGCGCCAGCACCTTTTCAACTGGAAACTGTGGCCCGATTTCACGCAGATACCGGATGCGCAAAAACCGTTTTTGCGTTATCAGGCCGTCACGCTGGGCAAGACTGCGGAGGTTAACGGCCGCAAGTTGACGCCGTTGCCCGCCAACCACGTCGTGCCGGCAATCGGCTACCGTCTCGACTCGGGTCGCGCCAGCCTTGTGTTCACGGGCGACACCACCACCAACGATCCGCTGTGGCATGAGGTCAATAAGATCGACAATTTGCGCTATCTGATCATCGAGACCGCGTTTTGCAACAAGGAAAAGGACCTTGCCATCGCGTCCAAGCATTTGTGCCCGAGCATGCTCGCCGAGGAGCTCGTGAAACTCAAGCGCAAGGCCGAGGTCTATATAACGCATTTGAAGCCGGGAGAGATCGAGGTAACGATGCAGGAGATTCAGGAATGCGCGGGCGCCTGGAAGCCGCGCATGCTCGAAAACAACCAGGTTTTCGAACTGTAGACGGATAGCAGATTGGATTGGGATTTTCCCTGCAAATTTTGGTATGAGTGCTAGATGAGAGGTTGAGTCGCCATGAGTACCGTACTCGAGAACAAACCCGTAGCGCAGGATAACCTTGCCGAGAAGCTGAATTTCTCCAAGGGCCTGCAGTCGGTCGCCAACAAGATCCACGCGACCAGCAATATTGACGAGATCATGCTCGAATTGAGCCAGGAAATCTGCGGCCTGTTCAACGCCGACCGGCTCACGCTGTATCTCGTCAGCGAGGACAAGACCTCGATTATTTCGAAAGTCAAAACGGGCCTCAACTCGTTCAAGGATCTGAAGCTGCCGATCGCCGAACAGAGCATCGCCGGCTTCGTCGCGGTAAACAAGAAAATGATCAACATCCGCGACGTCTACGACGAGAAAGAACTCAAGTCCTACAGCCCGCAGCTCAATTTCCTGAAACAGGTCGACAACAAGACCGGCTATCGCACCAAGCAGATGCTGGTGGCGCCGGTGGTCGACGCGCAGAGCAAGGAACTGATCGGCGTGGTGCAAATCATCAACTCCAAGACCGGCCAGTCGTTCCCGCCGGTGATGGAGGAAGGGGCAACGCATCTGTGCGAAACGCTGGCGATCGCATTCCGCCAGCGCCAGAAGCCGGTGTCCATGGTCAAGGGGAAATACGACCATCTGGTTTCGAACGCGGTGATCTCCGCCGAGGAACTCGAGTTGGCGACGCGCTCGGCGCGGCGCAAGAACCTCGATATCGAAACCGTCCTGATCGACGAGTTCCAGGTCAAGTTGAGTTCGATCGGCGAGGCGCTCGCGGCCTACTTCGACGTGCCCTACGAGCCGCACAAGGCGGACCGGGTGAAGCCGATTGACCTGATGAAAAACATGAGCCGTGAATTCGTCGAAAGCAGCATGTGGGTGCCGATTGATGACACAAAAGAGGGCATCATCGTGCTGACCACCGATCCGGAAAAAATCCGCGGCTCCAAGGTCGTCAATAACGTCTATCCGAAAAGCAAGATCGTCTACAAGGTGTGCTGCACCCGCGAGTTCGGCGCGACGCTTGATCTGTTTTTCGGCAGCGCTGCCGGCGGTACGCAGGGCATGGTGGACGACGGCACCAATATCGGCGATCTGCTTTCAGGCATGGATGACGAGGGCGCTGTCGAGGAAAATGAGGACGTCGAATCGGCAGCCGCGGACAACGAGGTCGTTAAGCTCGTCAACAAAGTCATCGTCGATGCCTACAAGCAAGGCGCATCGGATATCCACATCGAGCCTTATCCGGGCAAGGGAAAAACTGAAATCCGGTTCCGCAAGGACGGCTCGCTGGAGAATTACATTTCGGTGCCGGCGGCCTACCGCAGCGCGATTGCGGCGCGCCTGAAAATCATGTGCGATCTCGACATCTCGGAGCGGCGCAAGCCGCAGGACGGCAAGATCAAGTTCAAGAAGTACGGCCCGCTCGACATCGAGCTGCGGGTGGCAACGATCCCGTCGCAGGGCGGCGTCGAGGACATCGTGATGCGGATTCTCGCCGCTGGCGAACCGATTCCGATCGACAAGCTCGGGCTGTCGAAGTACAACCTCGAGCAGTGCAAGGCCACGGTCTCGAAGCCGTACGGACTTTTTTTCGTGTGCGGGCCGACCGGTTCCGGCAAGACGACGACTCTGCATTCGGTGCTCGGCTATCTCAACACGCCGGACACGAAAATCTGGACCGCGGAAGACCCGGTTGAAATCACGCAGCGGGGGCTGCGCCAGGTGCAGATGAACCCGAAAGCGGGGTTGACGTTCGCCATCGCGATGAAAGCCTTCCTGCGCGCCGACCCGGACATCATCATGGTCGGTGAGATGCGCGACAAGGAAACGGTGGGCACCGGCATTGAAGCGTCACTGACCGGCCACCTGGTGTTTGCCACGTTGCACACCAACTCGGCGCCGGAATCGATCATCCGCCTGCTCGATATGGGCATGGACCCGTTCAACTTTGCCGACGCGCTGCTCGGCATCCTGGCGCAGCGCCTGACTAAACGCCTGTGCGGCAAATGCAAGAAGCCGCACGTTGCGACGAAGGAGGAACTGCGTGCGCTGCTGGATGAGTATTCGCTCGAAATGGTGCATACCGAAACCTGGAAGAAAGACATGAAGGCCGCCAAGGAAAAGCAGTTCCAGGAATGGGTCAAGGAATTCGGCAATGAGAAAGGCGAGATCACGTTGTATGAACACGCCGGCTGCGAAGTGTGCCGCGACTCTGGCTATAAAGGCCGGGTTGGCTTGCACGAATTACTGATCGGCACTGACGCGATCAAGAAGAACATCCAGGAGCACGCGCGTGTCGCCGAAATGTTCGCGACCGCGCTCGAGACCGGGATGCGCACGCTGAAGCAGGACGGCATCGAGAAAGTGCTGATGGGCACTACCGACATTCACCAGGTGCGTGCAGTCTGTATCAAATAACGCCCGTCGCCATGAATCAAATGCAGCGCTTGCCAGATCCCGCCAATCCGATCGAGCGCCTGGAGCAGCTCAACCAGATCGGGGTCGCGCTTTCGAAAGAAACCGACATCAACCGGTTGCTTGAAGCAATCCTGCTGGCTGCGCAGAAAATCACGCGCGCGGACGGCGGGACGCTCTACCGCATGACCGAGGAGCGCACGCTGAAATTCGAGATCATGCGCAACGACACGCTCAACATCGCGATGGGCGGCACCACCGGCGTCGAGATCCCGTTCCACCCGATACACCTGTTCGACCAGGACGGCAAACCGATCAACACGATGGTGGTGGCGTACGCGGTGCACAACGACAAGTCGGTCAATATCGCGGACGCCTACACCCAGGAGGGGTTCGACTTCTCGGGCACCAAGAACTTCGACAAGAAAACCGGCTATCGCTCGCAGTCGTTCCTGACGGTGCCGATGAAGAACCACGAAAACGAGATCATCGGCGTGCTGCAGCTGTTGAACGCCAAGGATCCCGCGACGGGTACGGTGATTGCGTTCTCGTCCGAGGACCAGCGGCTTGCCGAATCGCTCGCCTCGCAGGCCGCGATCGCGCTCACCAACCGGCTGCTGATCAATCACCTCGAAAACCTGTTCGAGTCGTTCATCAATCTGATCAACGCAGCAATCGACGACAAGTCGCCGTACACCGCCGGGCACTGCGAGCGCGTGCCGCTGCTGACCATGATGCTGGCGGAGGCGGTCGACAACGTCCGGGTCGGCCCGCTCAAGAGCTTCAAGATGTCGGACAAAGACCGCTACGAGCTCAAGATCGCGGGACTTCTGCACGATTGCGGCAAGGTGACGACGCCGGTGCACGTAGTCGACAAGGCGACCAAGCTGGAGACGATATTCGACCGCATCCATCTGATTGATACGCGCTTCGAGGTCATCAAGCGCGATGCCGAGATCGCGCTGCTCAAGGCCAGGCTGGACGCGTTGGAGAAGGACGACAAACAGGCACTGCGCAAGATCGATCGTGACTTCGAGCTGTGCGTGCGCGAGATCAATCAAGACCGCGAATTCCTGCGCTTCTGCAACGTCGGCGGCGAGGCGATGAAGCCGGAGGACCAGGAGCGGGTGAAGCAGATCTCGGCCAAATACCGCTGGCGCGACGTCGAGGGTAACCCGGTTGATTTTCTGACCGGCGATGAGGCCGAGAACCTGACAATCCGCGCCGGCACGCTGACCGCGGCGGAGCGCCAGATCATCAATCATCACATCGAAGTCACGATCCAGATGCTCGAGGCCCTGCCGTGGCCGAGGCACTTGAAGAAAGTGCCTGAATACGCAGGCGGGCATCACGAGCGCATGGATGGCAAGGGCTATCCTCGCGGCCTCACGCGCGAGCAGATGTCGGTGCAGGCGCGGTGCATGGGGATCGCCGATATCTTCGAAGCGCTCACCGCCAAGGACAGGCCCTACAAGAAGGGCAAGACGCTGTCGGAATCGCTTTCCATCCTCGGCAAGTTCAAGCTGGGCGGGCACATCGACCCGGATCTGTTCGACGTGTTCATGTGGGAAAAGGTTTACCTCAATTACGCACAGCAGCACATGGACGCGCATCAAGTCGACGAAATCAACCTGTCCAAGATACCAGGCTACGTCCCGCCACCGCCGCAGTAAAGGCGCACGGGCCCCGCTGGATTACTTGCGGGTAATGTAGACGACGAGGCCTTCGGTCGCGATCTCGACGAATTTCTCGCTATAACCCATTTCCTGCAATTCCCAGCGGAAAGTGTTGCTGAGGCGGGCTTTCTTGTAGACGCCGAGTTTGTGCTGCCGCTTGAACTCGATGGCGCGGCTGAAGGTGTCCTCGAGGATATTGGTCAATCGCTTTTGCGAAACCTTGCGCTCGCTGCCTTTATCCAGCGCCGGCGGATAGCGCTTGGCGAGTTCCTGCGCCAGGCCCTTGGCGAACGCATCGACATCCTTGCCCGAAACTGATCCGAATAAGCCCATGGTTTCGCTCCTGTTAGATAATTATTTCATTCCTGATTGCCGCCGAACAGCCGTTTCAGCATTCTGATACCGACACCTGCAGTCTGTGTCAACGGCTCGTGCTTTGGTTCGATCGCGCGGATATCGTAGAGCATCACGTCGCGTTGCACGTTCTGGTCGCCAATTGCCTCGACCCCGTGAAACGAATGATCGTTCTTGATGAAAGCGAACAGCGAATTCGGCTTGTATTCCATTGTTTTGACCTTCTGAAACTGCTGATGCGGATAATGTGGGCCGCCCTGACAGCGAAAAGCGGGGTCGCGCGGCACATAGATCGACGTGCCGAGGTGCTTGCGGGTATCATCATCGGGGCAATAAAACAGCATCGACAGCAGGCGGTGCGGCGCATCGGTATGCGGGCCGATGCTGTAATTGGTCAGATCGCGCACGACGAGCGCATCCACTTCGAAGCTGTAACGATGGTGAAACAGGTCGCCAAACCTCTGCTTCACATAAAGCTCGAATTTATCGATCATCGCCGTCAGAAAGCGCTCGGTGTGCAACCAGCTTGCGAATTCGGTCCAGAATGCACGGCGGTCCGGGGTCAATTTGTCGATGCCGGCCGGGGTGAACGGCAGCACGAAGCGCTCCGGATATGCGCCTTTGGGAACACGTCCGGTGTCGGCGAGACTGATTAAGGCCGAGGGATCCGGCCAGTTCGCGCGCAGCGCGGCATAGAAATCGTCGGGAAACACATTTTCCACGTAGATATGCGCGTACGGATACTCGCGCATCGGCGCATTTGCGATCTGGTACAGGACGTACTCTTCAACGGCGGAAGACATGGTTTGCGACACCGGCAAACGCGCCCTCGGTGCGAACCGAGCGTTTCACCTGATCCTGTGAATAGCTGAATCCGAGTTTTCCCATATCCAAAATCAAGGCCCGGTGTTCCTTCAGGTTGGTATTGATTTCGATCAGCACCGATTTTACCTTAGGATCGGCCAGCACGCTGCGGCAGCCCGCCAGCACCTTGTGCTCGAGGCCGTCGACATCGATCTTGATGTGGTCCGGTACCGGTACGATGCCGGCGCCGACCAGATGATCAAGCGTCGTCGCGATGCATCCTTGCGCAATCGCGGACGGGCGCGGTTGGAGCTTAAAATCGAGTTCCTCGCCGAAGGTGTGAATCGACCCGCCGGTTACAAACTCACTGAGATACAGGAGCGAGAATCGGGTCTCGTCGGATAAAGCGGCGCAATAGCCGACAACTCGCTTGGAAAGCTTGTTCCGGACGATATTCTGATAGAGTATCGCGTAGTTTTGCGATTCAGGCTCAAAGGCATAAACGCGCGCTGCGCGCGTCATTGCGGCCCAGATCGTATACATCCCGACGTTGGCGCCGATGTCGATCAGCACCTCGTCCGGTTTGAATCCGGCAATCCATTCAATCGTATCCGGTTCTTTGGTAAAAAAAGTATCGACGCGCCAGCGTGTTGCATAATTCGGCGTGGCAAACGCGATCTCGACGTCGTTGTGCCTGATGATCGCCGAATGAATTTCCGATTCCGGGGCCGCTGCCGGCTTGGCTTGCGCGCGATTAGCAGGCACCTCAGCGTGCCGGCGAAATGGCCACAACAAGATCCGGAAGATATTCACTGGAACGATCCGGCGGTGAGGGGATGCGGGTGGCGCGCAGCGCGGGTATTCCGCCGCGCAGCAGCGAGGTTTTCTTAAAAAAATGAATCGGTTACATTATCATGTTGGAACGATTACCGAGTCAATAGCACGCGGCTTCCTGTAATATGCAGCTGCCAACCGTATGCCTGCGCCTACATTGTGATGCTTAGCAATTTGTTGTTGCGCATCTTCGGGCGCGCGGCCCGCGTCAAGGCGGCTGGCCGCCAGGCCGTCGACGAATGTCTGCAGCAGGGATATCGCAGCCAGCAGGCGGGAGAGCAGGCGGCGGCTGAGCGCTGCTACCGGCGTGCGCTCGAACTCGATCCCGGCAATGTCGACGCGCATTATCTGCTCGGGGCCCTGCTCGGTCAGACTGGTAATCTCGCCCGAGCGGCAGCACACCTCGATCAGGCGCTCGCCCTCAAATCCGATTTCGCCGACGCGCACGCCGCACGCGGCAACGTGTTGCTGCTGCTGGACCATCGGCAAGCTGCGGCCGCGAGCTATGAGCGGGCGCTCCGCCTTGATCCCGGCCACGCCGCGGCGCATTTCAATCTGGGGTTGATTCAGCAGGGCGCCGGCGAACACGCTGAGGCGCTGGGGCATTTTGAGCGTGCCTATGCGCTGGCGCCGGACCTTCCCGATCTGCTGAAAAACCTGACGCTGCTGCAAATCGAGTTCGAACGCTTCGACGCAGCCGAGTCCGCGCTGCAACGGGTGCTGGAGCAGGAGCCGCAACACTATGATGCGTTAAAGTGCCTGGGACTCACGCTGCAGAAAATGCACCGCCCGGAGCGGGCGCTTCAATACTACCTCAGGGCAAGCGCGCTTGACGGCGCTGACGCAGAACTGCTCAATAACCTGGGCATCGTGCTGCAGGATCTCGGGCGGCTCGATGAGGCAATTGCAAGCTACGATGCGGCCATCGCGCTCAAGCCCGATTTCGCGCTGGCGATATGGCACCGTTCGCTGGCATATCTGCTGCAACACAATTTCACACGCGGCTGGCCCGACTACGAGTTGCGGTTGATCAGCGCCGAGCAGCCACGGCGCCCGATCCAGTTTCCGCGCTGGGATGGGACCGCGCTGGCCGGCAGAAAGATACTCGTGTTCGCGGAACAGGGTTTGGGCGACGAAATCATGTTTGCGTCGTGTCTGCCGCAGGTAATCGCCGCGAGCGCACACTGTGTGATCGAGTGCTCGGCCAAGCTCGAGACGATATTCCGGCGCTCGTTTCCCGCCGCCACCGTTTACACGGCGAGCGCGGATCGGACGCTGCCGCAGAGCGTGCGCGACGCGGGTATCGACGTCCAGCTCCCGATCGGGAGCCTGCCGCTGCACCTGAGGAGGAGTCGCGCAGACTTCCCCCGACATGAGGGTTATCTCAAGGCCGACACCGTACGGGTCGCCGATTGGCAGGCACGGCTCGCAGCGCTGGGACCAGGCCTGAAGGTGGGCGTTTCCTGGTGCGGGGGCACGGCCAGGTCACGCCGTCCGGTGCGCTCTATCCCGCTGGCGCAATGGCTGCCGATTATGCAGGTCGGGAACGCGCACTTCATCGACCTGCAGTACACTGACTGTCGCGCTGAAATTGATGCGTTGCGGGCCGCAACCGGGGTGCGCGTCCACAGCTGGGAAGAGGCGCGCGCTGATTATGAGCATACGGCTGCCCTGGTTGCGGCGCTCGACCTCGTCATCGGCGTGTGCACAGCGGTGATTCATCTCGGCGGCGCGCTGGGCAGACCGGTCTGGGTGATGGCCCCGTTCAGCCCGGAATGGCGCTACGGAATTGCTGGCGAAACCATGCCTTGGTATCCTTCCGTGCGCGTGTTCCGGCAGCCGGTATATGGCGCCTGGGATGCGGTGATCAACGCAGTGGCACAATCCCTGCGAGGGATGGCTTAAGCCCGGTCAACCCGCATATGCAGAGCGGTACTCACGTCAGCAGAGGCGGTTATGAATTACAGTCGCGCAAACCCGAGCAGTCGATATCTCGATTTGCAAGCCATGTATCGACAGATGCACCAGCAAGGCGAGCAATTTCTCGGCACACCTCCGGAGAAGACTTTTCCCGGCTTCAGTCTCGACGCCCAGGTCGGGCGGATCAAGGATCTGGTCGCCCGCACCGGCGCGCAGACCATACTGGACTATGGTTGCGGCAAAGGCCTGCAATATCAGCCGCGGCCGATCAGTGATGGCAGCGGCGTGCAATGGCCGGGCGTGCTCGATTACTGGGATATCGACGAGGTGGTTTGCTACGATCCATGCTACGGGCCGTACAGCCAGCTGCCGCAGGGCAAGTTCGACGGCGTGATTTCGACCGATGTGCTCGAGCACTGTCCCGAGCCGGACGTGCCGTGGATCATCGACGAGATTTTCGGTTACGCGACACGCTTCGCATTCGCCAACGTTGCCTGTTACCCGGCGCGCAAAAGGCTGCCCAACGGGGAGAATGCCCACTGCACGATCAAGCCGGTCGAATGGTGGCGGGACCTGGTGCGCGATATTGCGTCACGCTATCCGGGAGTGGAATGGGAATTCTGGGTTCAGTTCCAGGCCGATACGGCGCAGGGCAAGCAGTATATCGAGCAGAAGATCAGCGGGTGAGCGCGCCGGTGCGTCTATACGCATGCCGCCCGCATGGGCGCAGTCCGGGACTTTATGATGTCGGCCGGCCGTATTAAAGAGTTACGGGCGCCTTATGCAGAATTCAAAGCAAAAACTTCATCTCGGTTGCGGCAGAACCATCCTCGAGGGCTGGATCAACGTTGACTCTAGGCAGCTGCCCGGCGTCGATGTCGTGGCCGATTTCGATGATTGCCGAAACACGCCACTGCCGTTCGCAGACAACAGCGTAGACGAGTTCCTGGCCAGCCATCTGATCGAGCATCTGGCGCAGCCGCTGCCTTTCATGCAGGAGCTGTATCGCATTGCGCGCGCCGACGCGGTAGCGGTATTCAGGCTGCCGTACGGATCGAGCGACGAGGCGTACGAGGACCCGACCCATGTCCGCCAGTATTTTCTCAATTCGTTCGGGTATTTTTCACAGCCGCATTACTGGCGCGCCGATTACGGTTATCGGGGCGACTGGGAAACTGAGACGATAACACTGCGGGTGGATGCCGAAAAACACCCTGGAAAAACGTCGGAGCAGATCATGCAGGAAGTGCACACGCTGCGTAACGTGGTGCGCGAGATGGTCGTGGAGTTGCGGGCGATCAAGCCGCCGCGCGCGCCCAAAGCGGAGCTGCAAAAAGGCTGCCGCATCAACATCAAGCTCGTCTGATGTCGTTGTCCTCGCATATGCTGGCCAGCTTATTCAAGCACCTGCTCAAACCGGGCGCCGCCCGCCGCCCGCCGGCCGAGCCGGTCGCCAACCGGCTGCTCGCCGCCGTGCGGCTGCAGCGGGGCGGCGAGCTCGCGCAGGCGGAAGCGATCTATCGCGCGATACTCGAACTTGATCCCGAAAATATCGATGTCCTGCATCTGCTCGGCAATAATCTGTTGCTGCAGCGCAGACCCGATGAGGCGATCGCGCTGCTGCAGCGGGTGATCGCGGCCCAGCCTGATTGCGCGGAGGCTTTTTACAATCTCGGCGGCGCGTTTCGCGCAGGCGCTGATCTTGACAACGCGCTGCTCAATTACCGCAAAGCGGTCGAGCTGCGGCCCGAATTCGTCGAGGCCCTCAGCGGCCTTGCCGGCATATTAAAAGCCGTGGGCAGTTACGATGAAGCCGAAACGTGCTATCGCAGGGCGCTTGCACTCAATCCCGATTTCGCGGAGGCACACTATAACTTCGGCAATCTGCTTCATCTCATGGGCCGGGTGGATGACGCGATTGCAAGCTACCGCCGCGCCATTGCGATCAAGCCGGATTTCGTGACGGCGCACAGCAATCTGATTTACGCGCTCAACTTTCATCCGGGTTACGAACCGCGCACGGTATTTGAGGCGCATCTCGAGTGGGCGCGCCGGCACGCCGAGCCGCTTACGCGATTGGCGGCGCCGCATCGCAACACCCCGCTCGCAGAGCGACGCCTGCGCGTGGGCTATGTTTCTCCGAATTTCAGGGACCATGCGGCGGCTTATTTTTTCGAGCCGGTGCTGGTCCATCACGACCCGCAGCTGTTCGAGATCGTCTGTTATTCGGACGTGGCGCGGCCGGATGCGCTTACGCAGCGGCTGCGGCAATATCAGGCGGAATGGCGCGATTGCACGCATCTCGACGATCGGGCGCTCGCGGAGCTGGTGCGCCGGGATGCGATCGACATTCTGGTCGATCTGACCGGGCATACCGAGAATAACCGGCTGCTGGTGTTCGCGCGCAAACCGGCGCCCGTGCAGGTGACCTGGAATGGCTACGCCAACACCACCGGCATGTCGGCGATCGGCTACCGGGTCAGCGACGCCTACGCCGATCCGCCGGGCACGACCGAGCACTTGCATACTGAGCGCCTGGTGCGGTTGCCCGGCATCTATATGGCTTTCCGCCCCCCGGGCGACAGTCCGCCGGTGGGTGAGTTGCCGTGCGAGCGGACGGGCTATGTGACTTTCGCGTCGTTCAATGCGCTGGCCAAGATCACGCCACACGTGGTCGCTCTGTGGGCGCGCATTCTGAGCGCGGTTCCCGCTGCGCGGCTGATGATGGCGACAGTCCCGATGGGCAGCGCCCGAGAGCGTGTTGCGCAGATGTTCGCCGAACAGGGCGTGGATACCGCGCGACTTGAATTGCACGGCAGATTACCGTTCCAGGAATTTCTCGCTCTACACCAGCGCGCGGACATCGCCCTCGACCCGTTTCCGTTTCACGGCACCACCACAACCTGTCATACTTTATGGATGGGGATCCCGGTGATAACGCGCGCGGGCGCGAGCCACGTGTCCCGGGTCGGGGTGAGCATGCTGTCCAATCTCGGACTTGCGCGCCTGATTGCGCAATCTGACGACGAATACGTGGAAATCGCCAGGTCGCTCGCGGCGGATCTGCCGGGACTCAACAGCCTGCGCAGGAGCTTGCGTAATCGTTTGCTGGGCGCCCCGAACACCGATGGCCTGAGGCTCACGCGCCACCTTGAGTGCGCTTATCGCGATATGTGGCGCGCCTGGTGCCGCACGCAGAACGTCGACGTTGCAGGGCAGACATGATGATCAGGGTTTTCATCGGCTACGATACCAGAGAAGCAGTCGCATTCAGCGTGCTCGCCTACAGCATCCACGCGCGCGCGTCGGCGCCGGTCGCGATCACGCCGGTGATGTTGAGCGAGCTGACAAGCGTACTCACGCGCGCGCGCCATCCGCTGCAGTCCACGGATTTTTCATTTTCACGTTTTCTGACGCCTTTTCTCTCGGATTACGCCGGCTGGTCCATCTTCATGGATTGCGACATGCTGGTGCTCGACGACATCGCCAAGCTCTACGCGTTGCGCGACGACCGTTTTGCCGTCATGGCGGTCAAACACGACCACGTGCCCAAGGAAAACAGGAAATTCCTGGACCAGCCGCAGACCGCCTACCAGAAGAAGAACTGGTCGAGCGTGATGCTGTTCAACAACGCCAAATGCCGTGCGCTGACGCCTGAATACGTGAATACGGCATCGGGGCTCGAGCTGCATCAATTCAAGTGGCTCGCCAATGACGACTTGATCGGCGAGATACCCGGCCGCTGGAATCATCTGGTCGGCTACAATCCGCCGCGCCGGGACGTTTCTCTGGTGCATTACACGCTGGGCGGCCCGTACTTCAACGAGTATCGCGATTGCGAGTATGCCGACGAGTGGCGCCGCGAGCAGCAGGCGATGCTGCGCGTTGATCAGCGCAAGTGATTTGATGCCGCAAGCGGCACGCCGCGGGCGGGGCGCGGGCGGCTGACCGGAACCATGTTCAGTCAATTCAGCCAACGCTTGCGGTCATTGTTCGGCGGGCGCAGCGAGCCCATCGTACCCGGTGCTGCGCCGGCGGCGGGCGCGCATGCGGGAATTCAGCCCGACGAAGTGCAAGCGCTGGTTGAGCAGGCGGCGCGACACTATGCGCAGGGTGAGACCGAGGATGCACGCGATTGTTACGAGACTGCGCTTGCCCATGCGCCGAATTGCATACCGGCGCTTGCCGGCCTGGCCGCGCTGCTGCGCGATGCGGGCGCTGCGGATGAAGCGCTCGAGTACATTCAGCACGCGCTGCGGATCGCGCCGCACGATGCGACGATGTGCTTCGAATCAGCGCTCACGCTCAATCGTTGCGGCGATACCCAGGGAGCGCTAGCGGCATACCAACAGGCGCTCGAGCTGAAGCCCCGTTACGCTGCCGCCAATGTCAACCTGGGGTTGATTTACCTGACCCAGCTCGGAGACCCGTTGCACGCCGAGCGGTTTTTCGAACGAGCGATTGAAATCGACCCCGGCGCGGTAGCGGCACAGGCCAATCTCGGCCTCGCGTTGCAGGAGCAAGGCCGGACTGACGCGGCGCTCGCCCACTACGAGCGGCTGATCACGGCCCATCCGGCGGTTAACGAGTATCGCTGGAACCGGGGCATCGCGCTGCTCAGCCGCGGCGATTACGCGCGCGGCTGGGAGGATTACGAGTTGCGCAACGCGCGCGGCACGGGTGCGCCGCCGCGCTTATTTCCCTATCCGGTGTGGCACGGGGAAGCGCTTGCCGGCTCAACACTGCTGGTTTATGGCGAGCAGGGAATCGGTGATGAGATCATGTTTGCTTCCTGCGTGCCGGACCTGTTGGCGCGCGGCACACCGTGCGTGATCGAGTGCGATCAGCGACTCGCAACGCTTTTCGAGCGTTCGTTCCCGGCTGCGCGAGTGCACGGCGCCGCGCGCGACGGCGACCGCAGCTGGCTTACGCGGCACACCGATGTACGGGTGCAGATTGCGATCGGCAGCCTGCCGCGCTTGCTGCGACGGGACGAATCCCAATTTCCGCGGCATGGGGGCTATCTGTGCGCCGACCCCGGGCGCGTAGCACAATGGCGCGCGCGTCTTGCCGCCGAAGCCGGCGGACGCAGCGTCGGGATCTCCTGGCGCGGCGGTACCGTGAAAACCCGACGCGACCAGCGCGCGATTCCGCTTTCGCAGTTGACGCCATTGTTCGACGTGCCCCGGCTTGCCTGGGTCAACCTGCAGCGCGGCGGCGGTCAGGAGCTGGCGGCGCTGGCCGCCCTGCGCCGCGTGAAAGTGCTGTCTTATGATGATGCGTTGGACGATATGGATGACACCGCGGCATTGATCCAGGCGCTCGAGTGCGTTGTCACGGCCGACAATACGGTCGCCCACCTTGCCGGCGCGCTGGGCCGGCGGGTTCTGCTTATGCTCCCCTGGCACGCCGACTGGCGTTGGCTGGATGAGCGGTCGACCAGTCCGTGGTATCCGTCCGTCGCGCTCTATCGGCAGCAGCAAACGGACGACTGGGCGTCGGTGATTGCGCGGGTCGCAGCGGAACTGCAATCCTGATAGGGATCAGGCAGCGGTAACCCCGGAATCGCATTCTGGAAAGGCTGGTCTTGTGCTTAAGCGGCTATTCAAGAATTTGATCCGGCGATCGGCCGCTGCCACGCAAGGCTTGACCGGCGGACCGACGGGCAGCGCAAAGCTGGAACAGGCTATAGCCAGCTATCAGAAGCGCGATTTTGCCGCGGCAGGAAAGTTTTGCAACGCCATCATCAGCAGCGATCCCGGCAATGATGGCGCGCACAACCTGCTCGGTGCAATCGCCCTTGAGCAGCGCAATAGCGTGGCGGCAATCGCCCACTTCGAGCAGGCTATATCGCTTGATCCGGACCGGGAGGATTACCACTGCAACTGCGGCGAAGCTTATCGAAGGGCGGGCAGGCTAAGCAAGGTGATAGATTGCTGCGAAACGGCGCTGCGCATAAATCCCGGCTTCGACGTGGCGTGGTACAACTTGGCGACCGCACAAGCCAGCCTCGGGAAATTGCGCGAGGCCATCATCGCCCTTCGCAAGGCTCTCGAATTGAAGCCTGATGCCGAGGTTCATTCCACGCTGTTGTATATGATGAGCTGTTGTCCGGGTATCGACGCACAAGAAGTGCTGGCCGAGCATCGCCGCTGGGGAAGCCTGTATGCAAATAATCTGGCCTGCCAAGCGTACCAGCACCGTGACCGGGGTGACCCCGAAAAAGTATTGCGCATCGGTTACGTTGCAGGGGTAATCGCCGGCTGCTTCATGGAACCTGTCATCGCTCATCGCGACCGCAAACATTTTCAGGTCTTTTTCTACAATAACAGCGCTGGCGCGTCGATGGATGACGGCGCGCGGCGTCTCCGGAATTTGGCCGATGGATGGCGCCAGATCGAAAATATGCCGGATGCCGAAGCGGCCGCAACGATACGGCAGGACAATATAGATATTTTAGTGGACCTGGCCGGCCATTCGCGAGGCTACCGCCTGCCGGTTTTTGCTTATAAGCCGGCACCGGTCCAGGTAACCTACCTGGGATATTTAAACACTACCGGGGTGCGATCGATCGACTATCGCATCACTGACCGCTATGCCGACCCCCCGGGTGTGGCAGATGCCTATCATGTGGAGCGTTTGATTCGCTTGCCACATAGTCAGTGGTGCTATCGCCCTCCCGCGGAGATGCCGACACCAAGCCCGCTGCCCGCGCAGGCGCGTGGATATATTACTTTCGGTTCTTTCAATAATTTTCACAAGATTAACGATGAAGTGCGCAAGCTCTGGGCAAGGTTGCTTGTTGAAGTGCCGGGTTCGAGGCTGTTGGTTCTGGGCGTACCCAAAGGCGAATGCGCAGACAGGCTGCGCGAGGATTTTAAAAGGCAAGGGGTTTCAGCGGAGCGCCTGGTGATTTGCGGCCAGTTGAATTACCTCGAGTACCTGCGCATGTATCAGGAGGCCGATATTGCGCTCGATCCCTTCCCGTTTAACGGGGGCACTACTACGTGCGAAGCGCTGTGGATGGGAGTGCCAGTGATCACGCTGGCGGGTCAATATGGATTGGCACGCTCCGGCGTCAGCTTGTTGTCGGTCGTAGGCTTGAACGGGTTGATAGCCGAAACCCCTGACGGCTATATTGCGGCCGCAACGCAGTTGGCTGCCGATCTGCAGCAGCTCAACGGGTTGCGCGTGACATTGCGCGAACGCATGGGTAAATCCCCGCTGATGGATGCTCCTGGATTCACGCATTCGCTGGAAATCGCGTACCGTGATATATGGCATGCCTGGTGCGCGCAGGAGAGAGTATCGTCCTAGAGCATTTGTTTAGAATCGGGCGGACCCTTACTGGCAAGAGTTCCCGGATGTGCCTTGATTGGGAGGCCGTGTAACGGACGAATGCGGATTTGCCTGTAACGCGCGTACCCGCAGCTTGATAATGCATAAATGTGACCAAGCGGGATTGGTGAGACAATTGACAGGATCCCGATTCCCGTAAAGCAATAAATGCCCCGAAATATTTGCGACCCGGTGCGTCGCTTGCCAGGCGTTCAGATCAGATGAAATGCGCGGTAGTCACGCCGATCGGGCCCGGGCATGAATTGTTTGCTTTGGACGCGGCGGAATCGGTAAAAAAGGCCTGCGCGAACTCGCTGGGCCAGTTCGACAGCATTGCATTCATCGAAGTCGACGATACGCGCGGCGAGCTGGGACGCTCGGCTGCGCGCAACCGGGGCATTCAACTGGCCAATGAAGCCGGCGCCGATTGGATATTTTTTCTTGACGCCGACGACGTGCTCGACCCGAACGCATTCGCTAATGTGACCCCATACCTAAACCGCCACGATGCGGTATGGGGCGCGATTTACGAACTCACCGAAGACGAGCAGGGCGGCGTCATCCGCCCCGACCAGTTGATGGAGATCTCGAGCCTCACGCAATTACTCGGCAACGATCCCTGGATCACGCTGCAGATCGGGCATTTCGTGAAAACGGATATTGCGCTGGCGGTGCAATTTAACCCGCAGATGGATTCCGGAGAGGATTTCGACTACTACCTGCGGATGTGGTCGCGGTACAATTGCATCAAAATACCGCTGCCGTTCTTTTATAACCGGCGCAATACGCATGCCGAAGGGCCCCGCGCAACGACCGATCGCGAATGGCGGACCGCGGTCCAGCGCATGATTTGCGAGAAATGCATAGCAACGGATTTTCATGCGGATTTCGAGTATCACGACGAACCATTCCGCTTTTACGTTTTCAATCCATTCGATGTGATCCAGCGGTATTATCTGAAAGGGCGGTTTTTCGAGCTGGAAGAACTGACTTATCTCGAGACCTGGATCGCGCCGGACGCAAATATCGTTGAAGTCGGTGCCTATGTCGGCAACCACGTGGTTTACTATTCGCGGTTCATGCGGCCGCGCAGTATCACGGTGCTTGAGCCCAATCCTGAGACGATCGGTCTTTTGCGCCGCAATCTCGAGGCTAACGCGGTATCCAACGCCGATCTGTCGTGGTTGGGAATTGCGGCGGGAGACGTCGAGGCGTATTACGAACTGGTATGCGATAGTATCGGCAATCGCGGCGCCGCGCGTCTCGTGCGCGCTCCGGCCGGGGAGGTCAAATCTGCGCCTCTCGATGCTTTGGTCAAGCACCGGGTCGATTTCATTAAAATCGACGTTGAAGGCATGGAGCTCGGGGTTCTCGCCGGCGCGCAACGCATCATCGCCGAGTCGCGGCCGAAAATCATGATTGAGGTATTCAGGGATCACGTCCCGGAGTTCGGGCAATGGCTGGATCGCAACAAGTACCGTGTCGCGCGCGCATTTGAATACGTGGGCGCTGTAAACTTCATGGTCGAGCCGGCCAATGGGTGATGCGGGTAGCGGGAGGCGAAGCGTGGCAAGGATTTTGTACGGGGTTGCGCACGGCTGGAGCCTAGAGTTGTTGATAGGGTGGACCAGGATCGATTCGAATGAGCTATAGCCGCGACCATCCGAGCGCGAAGTATCAAAGCATGATCGCGCTATATCGTGAACTGCATGCCAAGGGCGAGCGCAGGCTCGGCCTGCCGCCGGAGGCGACCTACCCCGGCGTGAGTCTGCTGCCGCATATCGGGCACATCAAGGATTTGATCGTGCGCACCGGTGCCAGGACCATCCTCGACTACGGTTGCGGCAAAGGCCTCCAATACGAGCCGCAGAAAATCGCGGTCCCGGGGGAAGGCGAATGGGACGGCGTCATCGAGTACTGGGACGTTGACGAAGTGCGATGTTACGACCCGTGTTATGAGCCTTACAGCAAATTGCCCGAAGGCAAATTCGACGGCGTGGTCTCGACCGACGTGCTCGAGCATTGCATCGAAGATGACATACCGTGGATTATCGCCGAAATGTTTTCATATGCTGATCGCTTCGTGTTCGCGAACGTCGCGTGCTATCCGGCCCTCACAACGTTGCCGAACGGTGAAAACGCGCATTGCACGGTGCGCCCGATCGGCTGGTGGCAGGAAATATTTGCTGCGGCGAGCAGAATCCATCCGCAGGTCCTCTGGAAACTGTACGTCGAGGAACACGCGCATAGCGGGCACGGTGACAGCGAAACCGGGCGCATCGCCGAGAGCTGAAGGCAGGCCGGTTGCCATGGGTTTCCGTGACATCCTCAGACGCTGGCGCGAGCGCCCCGCAGCCGCCCGGGCAACACCGGACGCGGGCGTCGCCGCCGCAGATGCAACGGCGGCCGCGGAATTAAATCAACAGGGGATGCTGCTGCGGCAACGCGCGCAGTATGCGGAAGCGGAGCGCAGCCTGATGCGTGCCGTCGAGCTCAAGCATGATTTCGCCGAAGCGCACTTGAATCTGGGGCTGACCTATCTGGACCAGGGCCATCTTGAAGACGCTGCGGACTGCTTTCAGCTTGCGGCTCATTTTGCACCGGGTCTCGTCGCGGCGCATATCGAGCTGGGCGCGGTGCTTGTGAAGCTCGGGCGTCTCGACGCGGCAGAGACCGCGTACCGTCAGGCGCTCGCGATCAATCCGGATTACGGCGAAACCTGGTTGCGCCTCGCCGATGTGCTCAAGGCGCGCGGCGATCTGGACGCTGCGATCGATGGTTACCGCGCCGCGGTTGCCCGCGATCCGGCATTGGCCGACGCGCATTGCCAGCTCGGTTATGCGCTTTATAAGGCGGGACGATATAACGAGTCGCGCCCGTGTTTCGACGCTGCGCTCATGCTGCGCCCGGATTTTGCCGAAGCTCATCATAACCTGGGTTTGCTGCTACTCGAGACCGGCTACCCGGCTGAGGCGCTGCGCAGCTTCGAGCGAGCGCTCGCGATACACCCTGACGCTGCAGAAATCCGTGCCTGCGTTGCGCACGCGCTGCGCGACCTCGGGCGCCTGGATGAAGCGCTGATGCATTACGAGGCAGCGCTCGCGCGGCAACCGGGATTCGCCGACGCTGTGATCAATCGCAGCTATGCGTTGCTGCTGCGCGAGGACTACGCCGCCGGTTGGGCTGAATACGAGCGCCGCTTCGATATCGGCGCGATGCCGCCGCGCGGCTTTCCGTTCGCGCCGTGGCGGGGCGAGCCGCTCGCCGGCAAGCGCATCCTGGTTTACGCCGAGCAGGGGCTGGGTGACGAAATCATGTTTGCCTCGTGCCTGCCCGATCTGTTGCGGGTCGCCGGGCACTGCGTAATCGAGTGCAACACGCGGCTCGCAAAGCTGTTCCGACGCTCATTTCCCCGCGCTCATGTACATGGTGCGGGCAAAGATGACGACCAGGGGTGGGTCACGGAGTTGCCGCCGCTGGACTGCCAGGTCGCGATCGGGTCGCTTCCATCGTACTTTCGGCGCTCACCCACCGATTTTCCACCGCACCGTGGCTATCTCGCAGCCGACGCGGCGCGAGTCGGCCACTGGCGCCGCGAGCTTGCCGCCGGTTCCGCGCTGCGGGTGGGCATTGCATGGCGCGGCGGCTCGCTGCGCTCACGGCAGTTCACGCGTTCGATCGCATTGCCGCAGTGGCTGCCATTGTTGCGGCAGCGCGGAGCGGCGTTTTACGCGCTGCAATATGGCGATACCGCGGCAGAACTCGCGCAGATGCATGCTCAACACGGTGTATCCGTCCGCCATCTCGGAAACGCGAGCGACGATCTCGACGAACTCGCGGCAATCATCAGTGCGCTCGATCTCGTGGTCAGCGTCGACAACACGATCGCTCATCTCGCGGGTGCCCTGGGACAAACGGTGTGGACGCTGCTGCCGTTCAGCACCGAGTGGCGCTATCCGCGCAGCGGGGAGGCCATGCCCTGGTACCCTTCCGCACGCCTGTTCAGACAAATTCAACCGCTTGACTGGATGCCGGTGATGGAGCGCGCAGTCCATGCATTGCAAACGGATTTCGCGGCGTGCTCGATCGCTTGATGCGCTGGTTAAGCCCGGCCCCGGCGCGGGACCCCACGACTGCGGGGGTCGAAGTGCCGGCGCCGGCGCATGCAGCGGCGGCTATTGCAGCCTATTCGCGAGGCGTCGAATATTTCCGGCGCGGCGAGTTCGAGCTGGCGGCGCAGGCCTTCAAGCAGGCGCTCGAGCTCAAGCACAACCTGGCGGAGGCGCATTTTTATCTCGGCCTGATATCCCGCAAGCAGTCACAGCTCGAAGACGCGAGTGACCGCCTGTTGCTGGCAACGGCTTTCAAGCCGGATTTCGCAGAGGCCTGGTTTTATCTTGGCGTCGTCGACCTCGGTTGCAAGCGATACGATGCGGCGCGCCGCAATTTCGAAACCGCCCTGCGGCTCAAGCCGGATTACGCCGAGGCGCACAACAGCTATGCGAAACTGTGCGAGGAGCTGGAACAAATCGGCGACGCTATTGCCCATATCAGAACGGCGCTGCAGCTCAAGCCCGACTTCGCGCTCGCTTATTGCAATCTGGCCCGCCTCACGCTGCGTGACTCGCTCGATGCCGATGCCGCGCTGCATTACGCGAGAACCGCGGTCAGCTTGCGGCCGCAGCTTGCTGAAGCACACAGTTGCCTCGCGCAGATCCTGCAATTCCAGTGCCGCTGCGAAGAAGCCGTCGCGGAATGCGGGATCGCGCTGGAGCTCGATCCCGCAGCCTCTCACACGCGCATGATCCGGGCGCTTGCCGCGCTGATGCTCGGGGATTTTGCGGCGGGCTGGCGCGACTACGAGGAACGCAAAAAAGTTTACCCCATCTATGCGGTCAGGAAATTCCCTTACCCGGAGTGGAACGGCACTCCGCTGTCGGGCCGGCGGCTGCTGGTCTACCATGAGCAGGGCCTCGGCGACGAAATCATGTTTGCCTCATGCCTGCCCGATTTGCTGGCGCTGGGCGGGCACTGCATCGTCGAGTGCTCGTCCAAACTCGAGCCGTTGTTTCGGCGCTCCTTTCCGGCGGCGACAGTCATCGCTGCCGATCAAACATCTCCCGACATGTCGTACCTGAACGCGCTGCCGCGCTGCGACTGGCAGGTAGCGGCGGGTTCCCTGCCCCGATATTTTCGGCGACACCGGGACGACTTTCCCCGTTCCGCGGGTTATCTGGTCGCCGCTGCCGACCGGATAGACCACTGGCGCGCGCGGTTGCAGCGGCTGGGCCCGGCGTCTAAAGTGGGTTTGTCGTGGCGCGGCGGTGCTCTGCATACCAACCAGCCGAATCGCTCAATTGACCTGGAACGATTGGCGCCGCTGCTGAAAATGCCGGGTTGCGAATTTGTCAGCCTGCAATACGGCGATTGCCGTGCCGAACTCGATGGCCTGCATGAGCGACTGGGCGTGCGCGTGCAACATTGGGCGGAGGCGATCGAAGACTATGCCGAGACGGCAGCGTTGGTGAGTGCGCTCGATCTGATAATAACCGTCGACACTTCGGCCGCCCATTTGAGCGGCGCACTGGGCCGGCCGACCTGGGTGTTGGTGCCGGCGAACGCGGAATGGCGCTACATGGTGACGGGCGACCGTATGCCGTGGTATCCGACGATGCGTTTGTTCCGTCGCGCCCACGGCGCCGGCTGGGAGCCGGTGATCGAACGCGTAGCAGCCGAACTTGCCGGCATTGCGCGCCGAACGTGAGGGTGCGTTGGTGAATCCATTGGCGCAAGGGGCCGCGGCATGAGCCTCGGCGAGTGGCTCACGGCGCTGCTGCGTCGCGTTGGCGCGGGCCGACAGCCTGCTCCGGCTGCCGTCGAGGCGTTGCCGGTATTGCTGCCGGACGAAGAAAAAGACCGCACCGCGAGCGCCGCTTTTGATGCGGGTAAAGCGGCGTTCCGGGCCAAAGACTATGCCACGGCGATCGATTGCTTCAAAACGGTGATCGAGCTGCGGTACGACGATGCGGATGCCCACAATTATCTTGGCCTAAGCCATCTTGAGCAGGGCGCCCATGAAGACGCCGCCGACTGTTTTTTGCTCGCGATCCATTACCGCCCGCAGTTTCCGCAAGCGTTCTATAACATGGCGCTGGCCGCGCACCGGCGCGGGGATCTTGCGCAAGCTGTTACCTGCCTCGAACAGGCAATCAGTCTGAAACCGGATTTTGCCGGCGCCTACAGCACCCTTGGCTACTTACTGAGCCACCAACTCGGTGACTTTGCACGCGGCGCCGAGCACATCAGGACGGCGTTGCGGCTGAGCCCGACCGATCCCGATGTGCTTTGCAACTACGGCATGGTGCTCACGCAGGAAGGACGGCCGGAGGAAGCGCTCGCGATTTGCGACCAGCTTCTTGCCGCCCATCCGGATATGCACGAGGCGCGCCTGAACCGCGCGCTGGCCGCGCTCAAGCTGGGTCGTTTTGCCGAGGCGTGGCCCGATTACGAGGCGCGCAAGCTTGCGCGCGGCAATTACATGCCCCGCGCGCTGCCGCTTCCAGAGTGGCGGGGGCAGCTGCTGCGCGACAAAAAGCTGCTGGTTTATGCCGAACAGGGTCTCGGCGACCAGATCATGTTCGCTTCCTGCCTGCCCGACTTGCTGCCGCAGGTTGGCGGTTGCGTGGTGGAGTGCACGCCGCCGCTGGTGCCGATTTTCAGGCGCTCCTTCCCGACCGCGCGGATAGAGTCCCAGGCGCAAGGTGATGCCAGACTGGCCAGCCTGGTGCAATCCGCGCGCTTTGATTATCAAGTTGCGATCGGCAGCCTGGCCGGATATTTCCGCAGGGACCGGGCCGAGTTTCCGCTGCACGCGGGCTACCTGCATGCGGATGCTGCGCGGGTTGCTTACTGGCAAGATCGCCTGAGCGCATTGGGCCCGGGCCTGAAAGTCGGAATCTCGTGGTTCGGCGGGGCAGCCTCAACCCGTCGCGATACCCGCTCGATGCACTTGCAGGATTGGCTGCCGCTGCTGGCGCAACCCGCGTGTTGTTTTGTCAGCGTGCAATACGGCAAAGTGAATAGTGAGCTGGCAACGTTGTCACGCGCGCACCGGGTTAAAATTCACGCATGGGGTGAAGCAATTGACGACTACGACGAAACGGCGGCGCTGGTGACGGCGCTCGATCTGGTGATCTCGGTTCAAACTGCGATCGTGCATCTGGCGGGGGCGCTCGGCAAACCCGCCTGGGTCATGCTGCCGGCGGCGTCCGAATGGCGTTATCTGGAGCGCGGCGATACGATGCCATGGTATCCGAGCGTGCGTCTGCTGCGCCAGCCGCGACTCGGCGACTGGCAACCGGTCATCGCACGCGTCGCGCAGGACCTCGCACAATACGCAAGGCGCTAAGCGTGCTCTGGACAGTCATAAAGCGCATCACCCGCGAAGCATTGCGCGCCCCGGATGGAGACTTGCGTGATGGCGCGTTAAAAGCGGGTATCGCATGTTTGAATGCCGGTAAGCTTGATGACGCGCGACGGCATTTCAGTGAGGCGCTTGCCGCGGCGCCCGGGAATTTCGATGCATTATTCCATCTGGGGTTGACCGAAGCGCGTAGCGGGCACCTGGATGCCGCGCAGCAGTTGCTGGAAGCGGCGCGCGCGCGGCGTGACGACGCGGGCGTGCACAACGCGCTCGGCAATATCCATCGCTTGCGCGGGCAGTTGGATGCGGCGGTGGCGGGCTACCGACGGGCATTAGAATTGGACGGCGAGCATATCGCCGCTCTCGTGAATCTCGGTCTCTCGTTGCGCGATCAGGGTGATCCTGAACAGGCGCTGCCCATTCTCGAGCACGCGCTGCGGCTTGCGCCTGATCATGTTGACGCGCTATTCAACACGGCGCTTGCATCGATCGATACCGGCGCGAGCGAAGCCGCCTACGTCCTGCTCGGACGGGTGCTCGAGCTCGATGCAGATCATGCCGAAGCTCACACGCAGCGCGGATTTCTGCTTCTCAGGCGCGGCGATTTCGCCGCAGGGTGGCGCGAATATGCGTGGCGTATGCGCGCCCCTGACTGGGGCGCCCAAGCGCAATACTCGTATCCGCATTGGCAGGGTGAGTCATTGTCCGGGAAAAGCGTGTTGGTGAGGGCGGAGCAGGGATTAGGCGATCAGATCATGTTCGCGTCATGTCTGCCGGAGGTGCTGTCTCAAGCGCGGCATACTGTTATCGAATGTGACCCGCGGCTTGCCGGATTGTTCGCGCGATCCTTCCCTGCCGCCGCAGTTTACCGCTATCGCGTGAGCGGCGAGCCCGACTGGCTGCCGGAACAGGCACCGGATTTCCAGGTCCATGGCGGCAGCCTGCCGGGCGTTCTGCGTAATCGCACCGCAGACTTTCCGCGTCACAGGGGTTACCTCGTGCCCGATCCTGCGCGCGTTGCCGCATGGCGTGCACGGCTTGCCGCACTCGGCCCCGGACTCAATATCGGCATCGCCTGGCGCGGCGGCACACCGCGCACGCGCCAGGCGGCGCGCTCGCTTACGCTCGATACGCTGTTGCCTATCCTGTCGCTGCCGCAAGCGAATTTCGTATCGCTGCAATACGATCCGAGCAGCGATGAGATCACAACTCAACGCGTGCGCCACGGCGTCACGATCCACGAATGGCCGCAGAAAATTGCCGATATGGACGAAACGGCGGCGTTGGTCGCGAGCCTGGATCTCGTGATCACGGTGTGCACGACGGTTGCCCATATGAGCGGCGCGCTTGCTAAAACAGCATGGGTTATGGTACCTGTGGTCGCGGAATGGCGTTATCTCGAGCGCGGCGTGACGATACCGTGGTATCCGGCGCTGCGTCTGTTCCGCCAGCAGCGGCGCGGTGAGTGGAGCGACGTGATAGCGGCAGTGCACGCGGAGCTGCAAGATTGGGCCGGCACGCCCGGCGCCAGGACGCGAGACGCGTAGTGATCAGGTCAGGCATTCGCGTGCCGATTCATGTACGAGGGGGCACATGCTGAAAAGTCTGCTGCAGCAGGTATGGAATAGTATGCGCGGGGCGGGCGCGGCTGGTCCGGCGCCGGGCGCGAATGTGCAGCAGACTCCCCGCGAGGCGCAGGAAGCGTTACTTGCGTTGCTGCGCGCACCGATGCCGCATCCCAAGCGTATCGACTATGAGATGGTCGCATGGCTGCTGGCGTCGTCGAGCTCGGCGGAGTATCTGATACAGCGAATGATGAGCGCGGAAAACTTCGTGCATGCCGGCCCGCTGCTCGATTTTGCTCTTGAGCGGTGCACGCTGGACGGCTTGATCATGGAGTTCGGCGTTTTTCGAGGCGCGTCGCTGCGCGCGATCGCACGACGCGTTACGCAGGAGGTCCACGGTTTCGATTCGTTCGAAGGCCTGCCGCGGGACTGGACTTATTTCCAGAAGCAGGGAAGATTTTCGCTGCAAGGACAGGCGCCACAATTCGAGGAAGCCAACATCCGCGTGCATCAAGGATGGTTCGACCAGACGTTGCCGCCATTTTTAGCGCAGCATCCGGGGCCGGCGCGTTTTATTCATATCGATTGCGACATTTACGCCTCTACTCGCACGGTGCTGGAGTTGCTCAAACCGCGCATCGTCAGCGGCACGGTGATCGTATTCGACGAATATCTAAATTATCCGGGATGGCAACAACACGAGTACAGGGCGTTCCAGGAGTTTGTGGCACAGGCCGGGATAGCCTATCGCTACATCGGCTTTGCTTCTTCGGACTACGCGGTGGCGGTCCAAGTGGCATGAGTTGCGGATCACTGCCCGGCAGGTTACTGCACCTGACGCTAAACGTCAGGATTGGTCGCTTTATAGCAGGCCAGGCGATATTGCGGCGCAGCAACGCCACCGTGTCCTTTTCACATTGTGGCAAATAGTCCGGGTATCTCGTCGAGCAAGGTTAAATGGGTGATTTGCCGCAGGATGGAAAGCGCGTTAGAGCGTAAAGCGGCACACAGTGCCTGCGCCGGGTCGTTTTCAAGCCGGTGTGGCGAGTCGCATTTGTGCATCCTGGCTATTGATAAATAAGGAGAAAACCGGGTTTCTTAAGAATGGTATGGAACTTGCTGCAGGTCTATGTGCAAGTTCTAAAATTGCTGTTTTTGGCGCTTGTAACTTCTTAAGGAGATTTTCATGAAGCGTATACAACGGGGTTTCACCCTGATTGAATTGATGATCGTGGTGGCGATCATCGGTATTCTGGCGGCGGTCGCGCTGCCGGCGTATCAGGACTACACCATCCGTGCGAAGGTGACAGAGCTAGTGCTGGCGGCGAGTGGCTTCAAAACCACGATTGCCGAGAAATCGCAGTCCGACGGCACGCTGGCAAGTGCCGGTGTTGGCTTGACGGTAACAAGCGGCGGTCGAATCATTACTGGCAGCGTAACTACCGCAGGTTTGATTACCGTCATCGGTTCGTCTACGACGCTCGGCACCGACGTGACGATCATACTGACGCCGTCGATCAACCCCGGTGGACGTATCGCGTGGCAATGCGGAACCGGCAATACCACATCGACGTTCAAGTATGTGCCGGCCGAATGCCGTCACTGATACTTGGTTTGCGGGATCCGGTGCAGGCTGCCGGTTGAGACAGACAGCCCCTCCTCGCGAGGGGCTGTTTGTTTTCTCTTGCGTTGCATTGAGTAATTTTCAAACGATCAGGCTGGCACAGGCCTTGCACTGACCATAATAACAACGAGTTTCTCAAACGGGGCGGGAGTGGTTGCAATGAAAAGAGCGCTTAAAGGATTTACTCTCATCGAGTTGATGATCGTGGTCGCGATTATTGGCATCCTCGCGTCAGTCGCGTTACCTGTTTATACCGATTACACCATCCGCGGCAAGGTTTCAGAGCTGGTCATCGTGGCAGGCAATTTCCGCACGACTATCGCGGAAAAAACGGCTACTGACGGGACCTTGGCGAGCGCGGGGCTCGGCCTTACCGTCACCTCCGGTGGTCGAGTTATTACCGGCAGCATTACTACCGCAGGCGTGGTAACTATCATCGGTTCGGCAACGACGATCGGCACCGACGTGACGATCATATTGACGCCGTCTTTAAACGCCAACGGGCGTGTCGCGTGGCAATGTGGCACTGGCGCCACTACATCGACCTATAAGTTTGTGCCTTCCGAATGCCGGCATTGAGCCGGCGCGTAGCCGCGTATAAACGAATTCGGATTGGCGTCTGCCATTGCGCGAAGCCGGTCAGCCTGCGCGTTTCACGAACGCCTGATTGTATGGCGTCAGATTTAGTTTGAGGCCGTATTCGCGGCAAAACTCTTCCAGTGCCTGACGCGCGCCCGGCCAGTCGTAGTCGTCGCTCGCAATGATGCCGCCCGTCGCAAGACGGGGATAAAAGTATTCGAAGCTCTCGAGGGTTGGATCGTAGAGATCGACATCGACGTGCACGAACCGGTATTTGCGCTCCGGCAGCCCCTGAAACGTCAGTGGAATCCAGCCCGGGTGGAACTCGATGTCCGGAAACTCGCCGAGATTGCGCTTGACCTGCTCCAAGCCCGCGGCGAACGCACCCTGGACGCACATAGACCTGACCTGCTTGGCGCGTTCGAATCCATCCGGAACCTCGTCTTCCAGCGTCGGTGCGCTCAAGCCCTGAAAGGAATCGAAAATGCGGTATCCAGCGCCGCGATATGCTGGATCGCGCTTGTGTAAATAACTGCACATCAAGTACGACGACAGTCCCTGGTAGCATCCGCATTCGGCAACGTCTCCGTCAACCGAATGCGTTTCCGCCAGCAGTTGAGTCAGTACACGGAACCTTGCCCGTCGCTGAACCGGCCACGGCCGTGACGTAGTGGCGCGCAGCGCCTGGAGGTAAATCGGTTCATATTCGGCCTCGTCGTTATCCGGCTGCAGGGCGACGAAATCACTGAAAGCCGCATACGACTCTTCGAACCGCCGCTGGCGGTACAGCATTTCCATCAGCTTTTCGTGGTACGCCGCCTCGGCGGGGAAAGATTGCACGAGCCGGCGGTAGATGAATTCTGCCTGTTGGTAGTGTTTGTTTTTCTCGTGCCCGAGAGCGGTCTTGATCGCTTCGGCAACGGGCATTCCGTTCATTGGCTTGCAGCCCCCAAAGAGCAAATACTTTACGTGGATCAGGCGTTATTGGCTACTCATCGCGCTGCGCTTCAATGGGCAGCCGCCGAAACACCCCGCGACCCAGGAAGTCGCTGAAAAACCCGTACGACCCGGCGAATTCAGGCCATGCCCGGATTGCCGCCGACGCCGGAGAGCTGCGGCAGATTGAGCCGGGGCGGCCGCACGACCTTCTTGCTGCGAAGATAGGCGGCAACTACTTCCCACACCGGCTGCCCGGCGACGCCCTCCGCGACCGACGCCCAGCCGGCGACCTTGTATTTCTTGCCGGCCTCGATCGGCTTGCCATGCAACGTCATATTGCCGATGCGATGGCCGATGGTTAGGGTCGGATCGCAGGCGTATTGCATGCCGCCGACGCGTACCATGTCGCCGCCCTGCTGCTGGTAGGGATCGGGATTGAACAGATTGTCGCACACGTCTTCAAGTATGGCCTTGATCGTCTCGCCGGTCATTTCGGTGAGCGTGGTGGACGGATACGTGATTGCGGTCTGGTCCATCAGGTGCTCGAGCGTGATCGCCTGATCGGGCAGTATCGTCGTGCCCCAGCGGAAGCCAGGCGAAAACGCGATCTCGGCGCCTTTCACCTCCATCAGTGCGTCGAGGATCACCTGGTCGATAGTGCCGTTGAAATTGCCGCGCCGGTAAAGCAGGCCCTCGCTGACCGCGAGTTTTTCCGCCAGTTGCTTTTCGTAGGGCGCGCGCAGCGTGCGGATCAATTGCGCCATTTCGCGGTCGGGCTCGAGCAGGTTCGAAAATACCGGCAGCAGCCGGTACTGATACCCGGCGACCCGTTTGTTTCTGACGTCGAGGTCGAGTACCGCGAGAAACTTGCCATTACAGCCGGCGTTGGTCACCAACGTTACGCCGGCGCGGTTCTTGACGGGTACCGGATCGGGTATCGCATCGTGGGTGTGACCGCCCAGGATGACATCGATCCCGGTGACGCGACTTGCAATCTTGAGATCGACGTCCATCCCATTGTGCGATAGCAGGACCACGGCGTGCGCGCCTTTGGCGGCCGCCGCGTCGACCGTTTTCTGCAGATTCTCTTCCTGGATGCCGAACGTCCAATCCGGCACCAGATAGCGCGGGTTGGCGATCGGCGTATAGGGAAACGCCTGGCCGATGATTGCGACCGGAATGCCATTGATTTCGCGCATCACCCAAGCCGTGAAAACCGGGTCGCCGAAGTCGGCGGTTTGCACGTTCTGGGCCAGGAACTCGATACGGCCTTTCAGTTGCTTGTCGACGAGTTCCCTGACGCGCCCGGCGCCGAGCGTGAATTCCCAATGGCCGGTCATGATGTCGACGCCGAGGAGCCTCGCTGCCTGCACCATGTCTTCCCCCTTGGTCCACAGCGCGGTCGCCGAGCCCTGCCAGCTGTCGCCGCCGTCGAGCAGCAGCGCGCCAGGACGTTGCGCCCGTATTTTTTTTGCCAAAGTAGCGAGGTGCGCGAAGCCGCCGACTTTACCGAAGGTGCGTGCGGCAGGCACGTAATCGAGATGGGTGAACGCATGCGCAAGGCGCGTATTGGCGCTGATCTGGTAGTGCTTGAGCAGCGCTTCGCCGACTAGGTGCGGTGGCCGGCCCGTCATGTCGCCGACACCGAGGTTGACGCTGGGCTCGCGAAAGTAACTCGGCATCAGCTGCGCGTGACAGTCGGTGAAATGCATCAATGTCACGTTGTTGCCGAACTGATGCAGATCGTAAAAGTCGTTGATGGCGGCGGCGCGCGCCGTGCCGGCAAGCGGCAATCCTGCCGCGGTGGCGACCGCCAGCGTATGCAGGAATTCACGACGCGTCATCGACATCGGGCTCGCTCCAAAAAACGAGGCTTGGTCTACGCCAAGCATCGTGCCAGGCCTGCTGCGGGCCCGAGGTTATTTTTTGTTCACCGGCGACTGCGGATCGACCAGGTATGCAACGACGTGCGTGATCTGCTCTGGGGTAAGGTGTCCGCTTGCGCCCAAACGCGGCATGTTCGAACACGGGAAGTGCGCCCACGAATTGTAAATTTTCTCATACGCGTATTTCACCATGGCCTCGGAGTTGCCGCGTTGCGCGCCGAAGTTCGTGAGGGCGGGCGCGAGGTTACCGACGTTCACCTCCTTCGGATCGAGCGCGTGACAGTTGGAACAGAGCGCGCCGTTTTCCTTGGCCTTCTCGAGCTTCCCGTCGCGGATGCGGCCGCCGACGCCGTTGTATGCGAGCTTTTCACCGACCTTCCAGTCGCCCATCAGCTTGCCGGAAGCCGGATACTTTATGGAAGCGCGCGCAAGCTTGACGACCTCCGCCGCTTCGGCCGCAGTTAGCTTGGCATCGCCGAGCTTGCTGCAGATTTTCTGCGACCGGTCCTGTGCTGTGCGCCTGGTGAGGCTTTCGGGCATCCCCGGGTAGGCCTCGGCGACCATTTTCTCGGCGTATTTTTGCGTTGTCGCCTGGTCGGGAAAGGTTGCGCAGCCTACCGCTACCGCCGCGGGAACGCATAGCAACACTAGTTTCATCCTGGTCATGTCCGTTCCTCCTCTCATCGCCGCACGCCGGGCACCCGGATTACAGCCCCGTTGCCTTGATAATTGAGGTAGGTGGTGAGAGCGATGCTCATGTCCGACACGTAACCAAGATCGGGTAACCGCATCTGCCAAACGCATTCATAGAGACGGCTCTGCATGGTGAGCACTGTGCTCTTCGTGCCAAGGTACGCCGGCCAGCCGGAGACCACTGCCTGCATCTGCTTGGGATCCTTCATGTTGGGCAGATCCTGCAACCGGATGCGCTTGCCGTCGTCGCCGTGACAGGTAATGCAGGCGAAGTCGGTCGGGCCATTTCGGCGGTGGAAAATGTACTCGCCGGCCTTGTACATTTCACGCTCCTGGTGATTGCTTAACCGGACGTCCATTTTCATGCCGTTCGATCTCGACGCGACGAACGTGGCCAACGCTTCCACTTCCGAGGTCCGGTCGAGCGTGCTGAAGCGGTTCCGGACGATCTCCTCGTGATTCAGGCCTTGGAGCTCGACCATGCAGGTCACAAGCCGTGATTCGACGTCCTGCACTTTGTCGGTGTCGGCGAAGAAGCGCGGCAATTGCGCGAACGCGCCTTCCAGCTTGCCGGGTCCGAGACCAAAGTCGCATTTTTCGAGCGAAGCGTTCTTGGGGCCGCGTTTCTGGTAGAAGAGCATTTTCCCGCGGTCGACCCACAACTCGCCGGGATTGTCCTCGGCCAGCATCTGACGGCCGACCGCAAGCGGGTCGCCCGCGCTGCCTTGCGCGAACGCCATCGCGCTCACGCAAGCCAGAGCGATCGCGGCAATGCTGCTGCGAATTTCAGACATGATGACCTCCTCCAGTATTTTTTATAATTGGCGGCGCGCACTGGCCGCCGTGCTTACGACGGCGCCGCCACGACGGCTTCATCGGCGCGCTTGTCGCCTTTGTTGTCGGTCCAGGTGACGCTGATCTTGTCGCCGGTTTTGGCGCCTTGCACGCGCAGGCCCAGAAACGGATTGCGTGAAATGGCCTGACTCCATTGAGCGTCGAGCACGGTCTTGCCGTTGTGGGTGACCACTACGCTCTGGATGAAGTGCATCGGTACGATTTCACCCTTGGGGTCCTTGCGCTGCCCGGTTTCCATCGGGTGCAGCATCAAAATGCGGATATCGGCTGCGTCGCCCTGCAGGGTGGCGCGGATTTTCATCGGGTCAGCCATTGGGTAGTTCCTTTCCTCGTTATCCTCTGGTCGCGGGGGTGTGGTCGATGCGGAATCAGCCGCAGCCGCCGATGGTGACCTTGACTTCCTTGGCGGCGGTGTAGAACCTGCCGTCGGCCTTGACGATGGCGCGCACGTTCGAGGTCTGGCCGATTTTAATCCGGATTGAGACGTAACCTTCGCCGCCGTTCGCGACATCGAAGGTGGAAGTCAAAGGAAATGGGTTTTTCTCGGCGATGATCGAAATGCTCTGGGTGTTGGGGATTTTGCTGGTGACCGCAATCGGCACCACTGCACCGTTTTCGGCGATGTCCGGCGCCGTAATAACAATGTCCTTGCTTTCTGCCGGGTTGGCGGCACCGAGGCTTTTCAGCGCGTCGGCGACCGCTTTCGATTCGAACCCGGCCTTGTTCCAAGTCGCGGCGAGCGCTTCGCCGGTCTTGATCAGGCCGGCGCACAGCGCGAGCACAACAGTGCCGGCGGCGCCCGACAATTTCAAAAAGTTTCTGCGCAATTGATTCATCGTTCCTCCTGATTGTTCGGGCGTCGACACTGTTCAGGCTTAAGCCCCGAATTTGCAGCGTGTCGCGTAAATTAGCGAATGCTAATGCTAGCCAAGTTTAGCCGGGCTGTCTATGGCCCTTCCGCGGGCAAACCGAGACGCCGTCACGCTATATAAATTCGGCGCCCTCAGGCACGTGGCTTGCGCACCCAGTGACCGGATTTACCGCCGTGTTTCTCGAGCAGGCAGATATTCTCGATGCGCATCCCGCGGTCAGCGGCTTTGCACATGTCGTAGATCGTGAGCAAGCCGGTCGCCACCGCGGTCAACGCTTCCATTTCGACGCCGGTGCGGCCGCGCGTTTCGGCGCTCGCGACGCACACGACCGCGTTACGCTTGCGGTCGACCGTGAAATCAACGCTGATGCGGGTGAGGCCCAGCGGGTGGGCAAGCGGGATCAGATCGGCCGTGCGCTTGGCGCCCTGGATCGCGGCGATGCGCGCAACACCCAGCACGTCGCCTTTTTTGGCGCCTCCCGCGGCGATCATGGCGAGCGTCGCACGCTGCATCGCAATGCGGCCGCACGCACGCGCGATGCGGTGCGTTTCGTGCTTGGTTCCGACATCGACCATATGCGCCTGGCCGCGGCTATCGAAATGGGTGAGCTTTTTCACGGCTGTTCTCCGATCATTAAACGCAGACGGCGTGATTTAGGAACTTCAGCGTCTCCGGTTTATCATAGCATCGTGAAGCCGCTTAATCTGATATTTGCGCTGGTCCTGCTCGCCATCCCAGCAGCTATCGGCCAGGGGCTGCCCGACCTCGGCGACGTATCGCAAAGCGAAATGTCGCCGTTGCAGGAGCGCCGCATCGGCGAGAGCGTCATGCGTGAAATCCGCGCCGATCCCAGCTATGCCGACGATCCGGAACTTACCGAGTATCTCAATTCTCTCGGCAACAAGTTGGTCGCTGCCAGCCCGGACTCGCGGCAGGAATTCAATTTTTTCCTGATCCGCGACCCGCAGGTCAATGCATTCGCCCTGCCGGGAGGGTTTATCGGGGTCAACTCCGGGTTGCTGCTGACCGCACAAAGCGAGTCCGAGCTGGCGGGCGTGCTGGCGCACGAAATTGGCCACGTGGTCCAGCGCCACTTTGCCCGCATGCTCGTGGCGCAGAAGGGATTCCAGCTCACTTCACTTGCTGCGCTCGCGATAGCGATACTCGCCGCGCGTTCCAACTCGGAGGTCTCGCAGGCGGCAATGGTGGGAGCACAGGCAAGTTATGTTCAATCTTCACTCAACTTCACGCGCGCGAATGAGCAGGAAGCTGATCGCGTCGGCTTTCAAATCCTCGAGAAATCGGGCTTCGATCCCCAAGGAATGGCGGCATTTTTCGGGCGTATGCTGCGCGCAACGCGATTTTCCGACACCGCGGCACCCTCGTATCTGCGCACCCACCCGCTGACGACCGATCGGATCGCGGACATGGAAAACCGCGCCCAGAATTTGCCGTACCACCAGGTGCCCGACAGCATCGAATTCCAGCTGATGCGCGCCAAGCTCAAAGCCGCGCAGGACAGTCCACGGGAGGCCGTAGAATTTTTTGAGGAGAGCTTGAAAGAACGCAAATTCCTGAGCGAGGCGGCCAGCCGTTATGGCATGGTGTCGGCTTTAATCCGCGTCAAGGCGCACCCGCGAGCCTTGCAAGAGCTGCGCGCATTGCGCAAGCTGGTGCCCGCCAATCCTATCGTGGAGACGCTCGCTGCGCGACTTTATGCCGCGGCGGATAACAATGTAACGGCACTGCAAACTTACCGGGACGCGCTCAGAAATTATCCCGGCTATCGCGCGCTGGTATACGACTATGCGGATGCGCTGCTGCGCAGCCGCCAGCCCGAGGAAGCGCTCAAACTGGTCGAGAGCCGGATGCAATATACAACGTCTGATTACCGACTCTATCAGTTGCAGGCTAGATGCTACGCCGCGCTCGATAAGCACTTGCAGCAACACCGCGCGCTGGCGGAAGCGTTTTACCGGGTCGGCAACCTGCCGGCCGCGATCGAGCAACTGGTGCTGGCGCAGAAAAGCGGCGATGGCGATTTTTACCAGCAGTCGAGCGTCGATGCGCGCTTGCGCGAGTTGCGCTTGCTCGAGGAGGAGGCGCGGCGGGAAAGCCGCAGGTGATGTGCGTGTGTCCGCACATGGGCAACCCTTTTCCACGTGTTTCTTATGGTCCGAGCAGCGGCCTGACCAGCGTATAGGCGAGGCCGACCGCGCCGCACGCGGCGATGACCGGAATGATCCCGATTTTGTAGCGCCACAACGCGGCGAACGCGGCGACGCCGATCAGCGCCGACAGCCATTCGAAAGCGCCGCCGAAGCCTTGCGGCCACAGCACATGATAGGCAAAGAACACCGCGAGATTGAGTATCACGCCGACCACCGCGGCGGTTATGCCGGTCAACGGCGCGGTGAACTTGAGATTTCCGTGCGTGGTTTCGATCAGTGGCGCGCCGAGGAAAATGAAAATAAAGCTTGGCAGGAAGGTGAAGTAGGTGACGACGACGGCAGCCACACAGCCGGCGAGAAGTGCGCTGTCGGGACCGAACAACTGCTTGGTCCAGCCGCCGACGAAGCCGATAAACGTCACTACCATGATGAGCGGGCCCGGCGTGGTTTCGCCGAGCGCCAGGCCGTCGATCATCTGCGTTGCGCTCAGCCACTGGTATTGCTCGACGCCGCCTTGATAGACGTAAGGCAGTACTGCATAAGCGCCGCCGAACGTGAGCAGTGCGGCCTTGGTGAAGAACCAGCCCATCTGCGTCAATGTGGCGTCCCAGCCATAAAGCGCAAACAATAACGCCATCACGCCGCCCCACAGCGCCAGACTTGCGACGCAGACACGGATGAGGCGCGGCCAGGTAAACAACGCATGCTGCGGGGTCGGAGTATTGTCGTCGATGATCGCGGCGCCGTAACTTCTGTCGGCAGCGCCGTGGCCGCCGCCGGTCGCAAATTTGGCGGGCGCGATGCGACCGCCAAGATAGCCGATCACGCCCGCGCCGAGCACGATGTACGGAAACGGCGCCTTGAGAGCGAATATCGCGATGAACGCCGCCGCGGCTACCGACCACAGCACGGCATTTTTCAGCGCGCGCGAACCGATGCGGTAGGCGGCAAACACCACGATCGCGGTGACCGCCGGCTTGATGCCGTAGAGGATGCCGGCCACTGCCGGCACGTTGCCGTAAGCCATGTAGATCCACGACAGCGCGATCAGGATGAATAGCGATGGCAGGAAGAACAGCGTGCCGGCGATGATGCCACCCCAGGTGCGGTGCATCATCCAGCCGATATAGGTCGCGAGCTGGGTTGCTTCGGGCCCGGGCAGCACCATGCAGTAATTGAGCGCGTGCAGAAAGCGCCGTTCCGAAATCCAGCGTTTCTTCTCGACCAGGTCCTGATGCATGATCGCGATCTGTCCGGTCGGGCCGCCAAAGCTGATGAAGCCGAGCTTGAGCCAGTACCGGAATGATTCGGCGGGGGTAACTGGCGGCGGCGCCGGGCTCAATTCGAAGTCCATGTATTTTTTCCTCGAGCGTAGTGTTATCGCGCCGCTGGGTTGAGGCCGGCTATGCAACTGCGTACCTGGATTTGAACGATCTGACAGGCCATTTGCAAATTGCGCCCATTCCCGCGGAAAAATCCCGTGGTAGTGCAGGGCTGGGGCGAAATGCCTTGAGTGAACCGGGCGTCTGCTTAAAGCCCGATGTGGATTAAAGCCTATTACAGTTGCGCTGTCGACAACGTCATTGGCCCGCCGGGCAGGTCGATCGTTTACTCCCGCCACCCCATTTTGAGTTGCTTGGGCACCCGGATTAAGCGAGGTATAGGCCGGAGACGGTGGATGGGTGTGCCGCATAAGTCAGAAGCGGCGCAAACATCCGGCTTTATGGTATTGTATTTATTTGAATATCGGTCTCGCTCAAGGGCTCAGGCCGGGTTTGACGCCTTACGTCATGAAAAAAATCGGTAAATATGAGGTCATCCGCGAACTCGGGAAGGGCGCGACCAGCGCCGTCTTCGAGGCGCTCGACCCGTTCGTCAATCGCCATGTCGCGATCAAGGTGGTGTTTGCCGAGGCGCTCGGCGACAAGGAGCACGGCCGGCGCTACCGCAAGCTGTTCGTCACGGAAGCCTCGCTCGCCGGCAAGCTGTCGCACCCTCACATCGTCAGCATTTACGACGCGGTCGCCGACGACGAAGCGAGCTACATCGTGATGGAGTATGTCGATGGCACCACTCTCGAGCAATACTCGCGGCCCGAGCATCTGCTGCCGATCAACAAGGTGATCGAGATCGTTTTCAAGTGCACCAAAGCGCTCGACTACGCGGCCAAGCAGGGCGTGATCCACCGCGATATCAAGCCCGCCAACATCATGTTGTCGGGTGAGAACGATATCAAGATTACCGATTTCGGCGCGGCCCAGACTTCAGCCACCGAAACCACCCAGATCACCGGCATCGGCTCGCCCGCCTACATGTCGCCCGAGCAGGTGAAGGAGCAGGCGCTCACCCACCAGACTGATATTTTTTCGCTCGGCGTGGTGCTGTACCAGATGCTCACCGGCAAGCTGCCGTTCCAGGCCAACAACAACTACAGCATGATCTATCAGATCATCAATGCCGAGGCGTCCGCGCCCAGCACCCTGCGTACTGAAGTGCCGCCGCAGCTCGATGCGATAGTCAAGCGCGCGCTACAGAAAAATACCACCGAGCGCTATCAGACGTGGGAAGAAATTTCGCACGAACTGGTCGCCGTATTCGGCAACCTGCAGAAACCCGAGAAAAACATACCGGACAGCGAGAAGTTCAACGCGCTGCGCAAGCTGACGTTCTTCAAGAACTTCGCCGATGTCGAGTTGTGGGAGGTGCTGCGCGTCACCACCTGGAACAAGCATGGCCCGGGTCACGTTCTTATCAAGGAAGGCGATGTCGGCAAGTCGTTTTTCATTCTCGCCGCCGGCGAGGTCAAGATCACCAAGCAGGACAAGCTGCTCAACGTGCTGCGCGCCGGGGATTGCTTCGGCGAAATGGCGTATCTCGGCAAGAAGCAGTTTCAGCGCACCGCGAGCGTCATTTCCGCGACCGACATCACGGTGATCGAAATCAAATCGGAGGCGCTGGCACAGGCCTCCGAGTTGTGCCGCCATAATTTCAACGGCGCGTTTCTCGAAATCCTGGTCGATCGCCTGTCGATGGCGAATACGCGGCTGTCGCAGCTGCTCGCCGACAAGAACATCAGCGTTTTCTAGCCCGGCTGCATTTCCGCTGTTTGCGCGCGCTCACTTGCCCGCTTATTTTCCCGTCGCGGGCGACGATGCGTAGTGGTCGAGCGTAACGCGGTCGCGCCAGAATTTCTCATCCAGCAGCGCCGCCGGCAGGCCGAGCCGGGCAGCGGGTTCGACCGGCGATTCTTTTGCCACTCTGAGCACCTCGTCGTAACCGATCCTGCGCAGCACCCCGGCCTCGCTCGTCATGCGTGCGACCATGAAGTTGTCATGGGCGCGGTACACATAGATCTGCGCCGGCAGCACCTTGCCGGCGGGGTTGCGCCAGCTGATGGTGTAGCGCGTGTCGGGTTTGAAATCCTGTTTTTCCATGGTTCACGCTTCTATCGGTCGCACGCGCGACGACCGCGCATGCAGGGCCCATCCTAATCCAACTTCGCTACGCGCCGCCTTGCGCGCTACACAGTCGCGGCGGTGTGGTGCGCGGTCGGCGTGAAAGCCCCTAGCATAAATGTGGGAATTCGGCCGGCGCGCCGGCGCAGATTAGGCACTATAATCTTCATTCTTCACGGGGATTGCCGGTGCAGGCAGGCGGGCCGCCGCCAGCTGAGACAGCTCGATGCGGTGCGGCTTTCGTTCTTGCGCCGGTCGGCCAATGACCGTATATTAGAGTTTTATTCTAAACTGATTTTGCGAGGAGCGAAGGATGAATTTCGACAAGGAACTCGATGCGCGGGGACTGAACTGCCCATTGCCGATCCTGCGCTGCAAGAAATCGCTGACCGACATGACGACCGGCCAGGTGCTCAAGATTCTCGCCACCGACCCAGGGTCGGTGAAGGACTTCCAGGCGTTCTCCAAGCAAACCGGCAACGAGCTGCTGTCCTCCGAAGCTGCCGACAAAGAATTCATTTTTTTCATGAAAAAGAAATAGCCGTCGCACGCGCCGGCACCGTCCATGGCTACCCACGTCGAAATGCGCGAGATCTTCGAGGACATCAAGTCCGATCTGCGCTATGACCATGAGCTGAACGGCTGCCTGAATTGCGGTATCTGCACCGCAACTTGTCCCGCTGCGCATTTCTACGACTTCAGCCCGCGCGAAATCGTGCAGCTGCTGTGGACCGAGAACGTCGAGCAGGTCTACGACGCGATGCAGGAGAAGATCTGGGCGTGTGCGCAGTGCATGACATGCGCCGCGCGCTGTCCATTCAAAAACTCCCCCGGCGGCCTGATTTCGATCATGCGCGAAGTCGCGATCAAGCACGGCATGCAATCGGCGAAAGACGTGCTGCGGCCGTTCGGGCGCGTGATGCTGAAGCTGATCACGACTGGCAACCAGCTGTCGCCCGACATGATTCAGCCCGATCACTTTCCCGATTGGGGCCCCAATATCCAGAAGGTAGAAGGCAACCTTAAGACGTTGCGCAAAGCAATCCCGTTGCGCACGTTGCAGACCACGGATACCGCATGGGAAACGTCGCTCAAAACGTCGGTCGAGATGTATACCATCTGGGAGATGACGGGGGTGCTGAAATCGCTCGAAATGATGGACGAGAATTTGTACGCCGTCATTGAAGATTTTATCGATGAGAAGCGCGAAGAGTACGAGGACCAACTCGCCGAACAGTCCGACAAAAGCGAGTGAGCACACGAGGAGCAGCCATGACCATCAGTGAACAGCATCCGAGCGACGGTTCCGGCATCGCCGGCCACGGCGCATTTTTCCAGCCGACCAAGCTTTCGCCTGAAGATGCGGCCAAAGCAACGGCGTGGGTCGAGAAGCATGTCGACCGCCGCACGCTCGGCCTGGCGGATCGGATGGACGACGTGCGCGATCACATGTGGCAGCTCGAAAAAGAGGGCGAGATCATCGTGCACCGCGTGTCGGAGGCGCACCGCCCGGTCGACGTAAAGACGCTGTTCGGCTGGAACAAGAAAATCCCGACCCTGCAGCTATGGCACCACAAGTCGTGCGGCCAGTGCGGCAATATCCCCGGCTATCCGACGGCGCTGCTGTGGACGATGAACAAGCTCGGCCATGTGCCGGGCAGGGATTATCTCGATGAAACCGACCAGACCTCATGCACGGCGTGGAATTACCACGGCTCGGGAGTCGGCAATCTCGAATCGCTGTCCGCGGTGTTCCTGCGCAACTTTCATCAGGCCTACGTGTCGGGCAAGCAGCACGGCCATGAGCTCGGACATTTCTTCCCGTTGGTGCATTGCGGCACTTCGTACGGCAACTACAAGGAAGTGCGCAAGTACCTGATCGAGTCGCCGCAACTGCGCGAACGCGTCAAGAAAATCCTCGCCAAGATCGGGCGGCTGGTCGACGGCAAGATCGTGATCCCGGAGGAGATCGTGCACTACTCGGAATGGGTGCACGTGATGAGGAACCGCATCGCTTCCGAGCTGCAGAAGATCGACGTTTCTCACATCCGCACCACGGTGCATACGGCGTGCCACTACTACAAGATGGTGCACGAGGACGCGATCTACGACGACACCGTGCTCGACGGTAACCGCACCGCGGTCGGCACCTCGATCGCGCAGGCGCTCGGCGCGCAGGTGATCGACTATTCGACATGGTACGACTGCTGCGGCTTCGGCTTCCGCCATATCATCTCCGAGCGCGAGTTCACGCGCTCGTTCACAATGGACCGCAAGATCAAGGTCGCGCGCCAGGAAGCCAACGCCGACGTGATGCTGGGCATAGACACCGGCTGCATCACGACCATGGACAAGAACCAGTGGATCGGCAAGGCGCACGGCCAGAATTACTCGATGCCGATCATGGCCGACATTCAGTTCGCCGCGCTCGCATGCGGCGCCGACCCGTTCAAGATCGTGCAGTTGCAATGGCATGCCAGCCCGTGCGAAGAGGTGGTCGAGAAAATGGGCGTTTCGTGGTTGGCAGCGAAGAAGAATTTCGAGGCCTATCTTAAGGAAGTCGAAGCGGGGCGGATTGAATATCTCTATGATCCTGCGCTCGCGATCAGCAAGTGACGTTTAACAACAGGTAAAGAGTGAAAGGTGAACGCGTGAAGGGTAATACCGCGCGCGTGAATTTCCCCTTCACCCTTCTCCTCTCATCCTTCACGGAATTCAAATGAATGACACGATTTTGATTGTCGGCGCAGGGCCGACGGGTCTGTCGGCCGCGGCCGGCCTCGCGTCGGTCGGCAAGAAGGTGGTGCTCATCGAGAAGGAGAACGTGCTCGGCGGCGCGCCGATACTGTCCGGTTACGCCAAGCTCGTGCCGTCGGGCGAATGGGCGAAGGACGCAATCGGCCGCATGGTGAAGCGCGTCACCGATAACCCGCTCGTCACCTTGCACAAAGCCGCCAAGGTCGCGAAACTCGAAGGTGAATTCGGCAATTTTACAGTTACGCTCGGCAACGGCCAGACTATCAGCGCCGGCGCGGTCGTCCTCGGCACCGGCTTCACGCATTTCGATTCTATCAACAAGCCAGAATGGGGATTCGGCACCTACGAAGACGTAGTGACGACGACCCAGGTCGAGCAGATGGTGACTGCAGGCAAGATCAGCTGTCCCTCGGACGGCCGTGTTCCGGAGCGCGTGTGCATCCTGCTGTGCGTCGGGTCGCGCGACCGCCAGATCGGCCGCGAATGGTGCTCCAAGATTTGTTGCACGGTGTCGTGCAACCTCGCAATGGAGATCAAGGAGTTGTCGCCCAAGACCGATGTCTACATTTACTACATGGACATCCGCACCTTCGGCCTCTACGAAGACAAGTACTACTGGCGCTCGCAGGAGGAGTTTCGCACCAAATACGTCAAGGCGCGCATCGCCGAAGTCACGCAAGGTCCCGACAAGCGGTTGCTGGTCAAGGGCGAGGACACGCTGGTGAAGCGCCCGATCGTGATCCCGTTCGACCTCGTAGTGCATGCGATCGGCATGGACCCCAACACCGACAATCCCGAAATTGCCAAGGTGTTCGGCGTCGGCCTGGAGAAGCATGGTTTTCTCGACCGCGGCGAACACTATACGAGCAGCTTCGCAAGCACGCGCCGCGGTATTTACGTCGGTGGCTCCGCGCTAGGGCCCGAAGACATCGATACTTGCGTCTCGCATGGCCTGGCGATGGCGATGCGCGCGGTCGGAGATTTGAACGCTGCAGCGCAGAAGGCGGCCTGAGCCGCGACTGCCGCTGTAAAAATAGCGCAACCGCCCCATGCTGTGGTTCCGGAAACAAGTCCACGTGCAGATGCTGCCAGCGGCAGCCGATGTGATCGTGCCGCTGCAACTGCCGATTGCGCTCGACAGCCAGATTTTCAAGCACCATTTCGGCCGGCTTGTCGCGCAATCCGACCCCGATGGCGGCGTCGCGGTGCTGATCGAACGGCTGCGGACCAAGCAAAACGCGGTATCAGCCGCCTTCGAGCGCGCGCTTGATGCGACGGATTTAAACGAGATTGAGTCGCTGCTCGATCATGTATTCAGTGCGCGGCGCCGGCTTTATCCGGCGCTGGAGGCCGTGGGAGCGGCGAAAGTGCGGGCGGCGCTGGCGCAGCTTGCGCGCGCGGGGTTACCGGTCGCGGAACGGCTGCAGGCGCTCGTTGATGCAATACCCGGCGCCGCCGGCATGGACCGCGCCAGCATCAAGGCCGCGAACAAATTGCGGCGCGCCGCATGGGATTTTGCCGCCGAGCTTTTGCACTTCGGCGATCTCGATAAATTTCCGCTCATGACGCGCTGGGTATGGGACCAATCGACGCAAAGCGGCGCATTGCGCGAGTTCATCCGCGGTAACGACACGCTGAAGGAAATACCGCTGGTTAATACTCCAGAAATGTTCGAAGGCGCGCGCGTCTGGCTCGCCGATCAACTGCGTACCGAGGGCATTTACCGCGACCTGCCGCTGTGGATCGACCTCGTGCTCGCCCAAGCCTATACGAATTATCTGCGTGCGGTGGCCGAGGGCGGTCTAGGCGGCGATTTCGGCCGCGGCACCACGCCGCAGGAGCAACTCGCCAAGCTGCTCGGCATCGACCGCGCACGGCGCAGCGGCCTGAGCCGCGTCAAGAAGCATGCGCTCCCTGCGTAACCACAAGGCCTGACGATGGCGATACACGAGAAATCCCTGATCGCTCCCGAAGATCTGATGACCGCCGACAAGCTGGTGATGGACGGCGTCGACGTGTCGGGGCACTGGAACACGATGATCAAGCCGCGCTATGTCAGCGACTACGATCCGGATTTCTGCAAAGTGATACAAAGTTACGGCGGCGGCGAGAACGTGCACCGCTGCTGGCAATGCGGCTCGTGCACCAACTCGTGCACGGTGTACGCGATCAACACCGATTTCAATCCGCGCTACTGGATTTACCTGGTCAATCTCGGCCTCCAGGCCGAGCTGCTCAAAGACAAGGACATCATCTGGCAATGCGTGTCGTGCAACAAATGCACCAATATCTGCCCGAAGGACGTGCGTCCCGAAGGCGTGATGAAAGCGCTGCAGCACTGGCTCGAGGACGAGGGGCACGTGCCCAAATCAAGCTCGACCAAGTTCGATGAGGAGTTCACGCGCCAGTGCTTCGAGCGCGGCCGCATCGAGGATACCGAAGTCATCATGAATTTCTTCAAACAGACGGGAGAGGACATCGTCGAACTCGTCAAGAAAGGCTGGCTGGGCATCATGATCGTGCGCATGAACAACCTGCCTTTGCTGCGTGCTGGCCGTATCGGCGCCTTCCTTGCGCGGCTGCCGATTCTGGGGCCGCTCAAAATGGGCTGGGCAATGCTCGTCAAGCCGCGCACCAAATCGTGGGGGCGCACCGGCGAAGTGCTGCGCCAGTACGTCGAAGAGCAGAAGAGGTTGCATCATGGCTAAGGTCGCTTATTACCCGGGCTGCGCGCTCGAAGGCTCGGGCGGGCCGTACGACCGCTCGACGCGCGCGCTGGTCGACGCGCTCGACCTGGAAATGGTCAATCTGCAGGACTGGAACTGCTGCGGCGCGATGGAGGTGAAAAACATACACCCGATGCTGCAAACGTACATGTCGGCGCGCAACATGGCGATCGCATCCGAGAAAATGGGTTTCGACACCGTGATGGCCCCATGCAACGGCTGCTACCACAATCTCAAGAAGGCCGAATACGAATGCGCGACCTCGGCCGAGACCATGCAAACGGTGCAGGAACTGGCGACGAAAGCCGGCGACCCGGTTTACAAAGGCGACGTGCGCACCATCCATCTGCTCGAATGGCTGATGGAAGATATCGGCGCCGACGGCATCAAGCAGCGCCTCAACAAAAGCCTGAACGGAATCAAAATCGCCAACTACTACGGCTGCATGTACACGCGGCCGCGCCAGATTTTCCCGGAAAAAGACCAGGGTCCGGGCTCGGAGTCCTCGCACAAGCCGCATTTCATGGACGATCTGCTCGCCGCGGCGGGCGCGGTCAACGTCGATTTTCCATTGAAAACCGCATGCTGCGGCGGTGCTCACACGCTGTCCGATTCGGACACCTCGACGCAGCTGGTGTTGAACCTGCTGCAGGCGGCGGAGGAAGCGGGCGCCGAAGTGGTCGCGACCGAATGCCCGACCTGCCACTCCGGGCTCGAGATGCACCAGATACGCGCCGAAACCCGCTTCGGCATCAAGACCGGAGTGAAGATACTTTATTTCACGCAATTGCTGGGGCTCGCGCTTGGACTGTCGGCGCGCAAGCTCGCTATCCACGAGAACATCAGCGACTCACTCGATTTTTTGCACGAAAAGGGCGTCATCTGAGAGCGGGAGGCGAAAGCTTGACATCGGCTATACTCATATTCAGCAATGCGCTGGTCTTCTGATTGGGAGTGACGCGAGATGGCAACAGTGAAAGGCTGCAATTTTCCGGATGATCTGTATTACAACGTCGAGAACAATGTATGGGCGCGGCGCGAGGGCGACGGCAGCGTCGTGATCGGCATGACCGCTTACGCCGCGGCGCTCGCCGGGCAGATCGTGTCGTGCACGCCGAAGAAAGTCGGCAGGGGCATCGAGCTCAACAAGTCGGCGGTCACGGTCGAATCGGGCAAGTGGGTGGGGCCGGTCAAGAGCCCGGTCGCCGGCGAAGTGGTCGCTGTCAACGACGCGCTTGCGGCCACACCCGCGACCATCAACGCCGATCCCTACGGCTCGGGGTGGATGGTGAAGCTCAAGCCCAGCAATTGGGACGCCGACTCGGCCGCGCTCGTCACCGGCGCCGCGGCGGGCGGCGCGTTTGAAGCGAAAATGAATGCCGAAGGCTTTGGCGGCTGCCAGCCCGCCTAGCCGGCGCGGGGGTTATCCACGTCGGGAACAAGCCTGATGAACGCGCTGATCAAGTCTTTTACGCTGGCGATCGCCCTCTCGCTCACGGCCGGTTTTACGCAGGCGAAAGCGCCGGATGGCTGGCCGTTCATCGATTACAACGAGGCGGTGCGAGTCGCGAAACAGACCGGCAAACCGCTGTTCGTCTATTTCGGCTTCCCGACCTGCCCGTATTGCGAATACGCGAACAAGCACACGTTTTCTTCCGACGCGCTGCGCAAGCTCTATGCCGACCATTACGTGCTCGGGTATTTTGATATTCGCGGCAATCCTGGCGATGTGATTACGCTGCCGGGCGGCGAGAAGCTGACGCGGGCGGAGGCCGTCAAACTGCTGAGGGCGGCCCCGGTCCCGGCGTGGATGTTCGTAGGCCCGGACGGCAGGCAATTATTGATGCGTCGCGGCTCGCGCACCCCGGTCGAAGCTTTCATGCAGTTCGACCTCTACGTTGCGAGCGGCGCATACAAGCGCGGATCGTTCGAGGAATTTCTCCTGCAGCGCGGCTTAAGCGAGGCCAAGGCGGAATAACCGTCGGTCGCCCTGACGCCCATGCCCATGACCGACTGGACCGGAATCGCGCGACAGATTGAGCCGCTCGACGGCGTCGAGCTCGACGCCGAGCTTGCCGCCGTGATGCAGCGCCGCCATGCCGCATTGCGCGGCAGGCTCGCGGACCGCATCAATTTCTACACGCCTACTTTCAAGGCCTACGCCACGTCCGAGCTTGCGGGCTGCGGCAAGAACGCATGGCCCGCGGTGTCGATCACCGGCGGCGATTGCGAATTGCAGTGCGACCATTGCAAGGCGAAGATCCTCGAGCCGATGATCCCGGCGCGCACGCCTGATGAATTGTGGCGTGTCGCAAACCGTGAAATCGAGCGTGGGGCGCGCGGCATGCTGCTCTCGGGCGGCTCCAACCAGCGCGATGAAGTCGAATATGACCCGTTTTACCCGACCATCCGTCGCGTCAAGCACACATTTCCGGCGTTCAAGATCGCGCTGCACACCGCGCTGGTCAACCGCGATATTGCGCTGCGCATGGAAGACGCCGGCATCGACGCTGCGATGATGGACGTGATCGGCGCGCAGGACACGATCTCGCAGGTCTATCATCTGCGCCGAAGTGTCGGCGATTTCGAGCGCTCGCTCGAATGCCTCGTCGCGACTTCGCTCAAAGTCGTGCCACACATCGTGATCGGGCTGCATTACGGCAGGCTGCTCGGCGAATGGCGCGCGCTCGAGATCGTCGCGCGTCACCGGCCCGCGGCACTGGTGCTGGTAGTAGTGATGCCGATTTATGCGACAGCGCAGCGGCCGTTTGCAACGCCCGACCCGCGGCAAGTCGGACGGTTTTTTCTCGATGCGCGCGCCGCCTTGCCTGACACGCCTTTATTGCTCGGTTGCGCGCGTCCGGCCGGCACGGCCAAGGCGCAGATCGATGCTTATGCGGTGATGGCGGGGCTGAACGGCATTGCGCACCCCGCCGACGGCATGGTCGAACTCGCGGCACGGCTCGGGCGCGAAGTGCGCGTGACCCCGGCGTGCTGCTCGATTGCGCTCGGCGAAGAAGTGCTGGCGCTCGATGGCGCGGACACCGGCATTGCTGTCGACGTACTACGGGTCATCGAAAGCGAACGCGGCAAGCGCCGGCCGCAGGCGCGGCGCGTGCGCATCCCGGTGGTGGCGCGCGCCTAGCGCCGGCAGGCATCCGGGACGGACGAAGGCGATCCATGAGAGAAATGTGGCGAGTGATCGATACCGGGCTGCGCCCCGCGGCGCAGAACATCGCATTGAACCGCGCGTTGCTCGAAGCACGGCAAGCGGAGGAAATTCCGAGCACGCTGCGCTTCCTGCGCTTTGCGCCGAGCGCGCTGCTCGGCTATCACCAGAGCGCCGAGCAGGAGCTCAACCTCGACTATTGCAAGGCGCACGCCATCGCGATCCAGCGCCGCATCACCGGCGGCGGCGCGATTTACTTCGACGAGACGCAGCTCGGCTGGGAGTTGTATCTCCACAAGCGCGACGTCGGTACTTCCGACATGCAGGCGATCGCCAGGCGCATCTGCCATGCGGCGGCCACCGCGATCAGCGCGCTCGGCGTGGACGCGCGTTTCCGGCCGCGCAACGACATCGAGGTCGACGGCAGGAAAATCTCCGGCACCGGCGGCGCGTTCGACGGCGACGCGCTGCTCTATCAGGGCACGCTGCTGATTGATTTCGACGTCGAAAAAATGTTGCGCGTGTTGCGCATCCCGGCCGAGAAGCTAGCGGACAAAGCGATCGCGTCGGCGCGCGAGCGCGTCGCCAATCTCAAGGACCTGCTCGGGGGGCGCCCGGATCCCGCGCTCATCAAGCGCAACCTCGGCGAGGCGTTCGAGAGCGAGTTCGGCGTCGAATTCCACGACGGCGATCTCTCGCTGACCGAGCATGCGCGCTATCAGACTGCGCTCGCCGAGATCGATACGCCAGACTGGGTCAATCTGGTGCGACGGCCGGCATCCGACATGCCGATTTACGAGGCGGTGCAGAAATTCGCCGGCGGCATGCTGCGCGCGAGCCTGACTTACGACCGTCTCGCGCACCGCGTCAAGCAGGTGTGGTTTATGGGCGACATTTTCGTCAGCCCGCGCCGCACCATCGCCGATCTCGAGGCGGCGCTGCGCGACACCTCGGTCGAGCGGCTCGAGCACAACGTGCGCGCGTTCTTTGCCGGGCGCCCGGTGGATATGCTGGCGCTGACGCCGGACGATTTCATTGCGGTGATGCGGCTCGCCGCCAAGCAGCCGATCGTCGCCTCGAGTTCATGACCATGCCTGGCGTCGATGTACTGGTGATTGGCCTGGGGCCGGCGGGGTCAGTGGCGGCCAAGGCGGCCGCAGCGCGCGGCCTCCGGGTGCTCGCCGTTGACCGCAAGAAAATCATCGGCGAGCCGGTGCAATGCGCTGAATTCATCCCGCTGCCGCTCGCGCGTCATGCCCAGGACGCCGGCGTATTGCAGCAGCGCATTGCCGGCATGACCAGCGTATTGCCTTCGGGTGCGGTCACGGCGTCGCCGTTTCCGGGGTTGATGGTCAATCGCGCGCAATTCGACCGCTCGCTCGCGTATGAGGCGCAGCGCGCCGGCGCCGAGGTGATGCTTGCCAGCGTCTTGCGCGGCGTCGATGCGGCGGTGAACGTTGCGCGCGTTGCGACGCCGGCAGGGGAAACCGATATTCACTATCGGGTGCTGATCGCCGCCGACGGGCCGCACTCCGGTGTCGCACGCGAACTCGGCCTGGCGCCGCTCGCGACCATCAACACCCGGCAGTACGCGGTGACGCTCACGCAGCGGTACCACGACACCGATATCTGGTTGTCGGATGAGTATCCAGGCGGCTACGCGTGGTTGTTCCCGAAAGGCGCGCACGCCAACCTCGGGCTCGGCATCGACCCGCGCATCGACCGCGACCTGAAAACGCCGCTCGATGCGTTGCATCAGCAGCTGGTTGCCGTGGGGCGCGTCGACGGTGAAATCCTGTCTCGCACCGGCGGTGCGATCCCGGTCGGTGGCATGCGCGAGCGGTTGACAGCCGGCCACGTGATGTTCGTCGGCGATGCAGCAGGCCTCACGCATCCGATCACCGGCGCCGGGATTGCCGCCGCGGTGATTTCGGGCGAGCGCGCCGGGCAGGCGGCGGCGAGCAGCCTGTGCGACGGCAATGTCGCCGCATTGCGCGAATTCGAAGACGACATGCGCGATCAGTTCGAAGCGCCGCTTGCGCGAGCCGTCGCGCGCAGGCGCGAGCTCAATCGCATCTGGCATACGCCGGCCGCGCGCGCAGATGCGCCGCACCGGCGCGGCTGGATCGCGTTCCCCGATTACTTTAAGGAGGCGGCATGAGGCGACCCGTGATCCTCGAGCGGACAAGACATGTCGCCCATCCCGCGAGGTCGGAGGTGCCGACATGACTTTAACGGTTGAATCCCGGCCCATCCGTATTTACCGTCCCGACTACCACGTCCGGACGCCCGAGATGCGGTCGCCCGGGTATGTGCAGATGAGTACTGCGGCGGCGATCACGCTGGGGCTCGTGCCAGGCCGGATGCACCGCACCGCGTGCACGCATTGCCTGAACCTGCTGGTGACTTATCCCGAGGGCTGCCGCGCCAACTGCGCATATTGCGGCCTGGCGCGCCATCGCGAGGAGGCGCGCGATTATGCCGACCGCAATTTCATTCGTGTCGACTGGCCGACCGCGCGTTACGACGACGTGCTCGCGCGAGTCAGGGCCGGCGCCGACCAGGGCCAGTTCCAGCGCATGTGCATTTCGATGATTACGCACCCGAGCTCGAATGACGACACTTTTGTGCTGCTTGAGCGATGGGTGCGCGAGGTGCCGCAGGTGCCGGTGTCGATCCTGTCGAACCCGACCACGCTTGAGCGCGACGACCTCGCGCGTATGCATCGGATGGGCGCCGACATCTTCACGGTCGCGCTCGATGCGGTGACTCCAGAAATCTTCGAGCGCACGCGCGGCAAGGGCGTCGACAGCCCGCATAAATACGAAAAATACTGGCAGGCGATCGCATGGGCGGCGGAGATCTTCGGGCCGGATAAATTCGGCGCCCACCTGATCTGCGGCATGGGCGAGACCGAGCGCGAGATCCTCGAGGTCGCGCAGAGAATCCGCGATCTGGGCGGCCACAACCACATGTTCGCGTTCTTTCCCGAGCGCGGCTCGCTGATGGAAGACTGGCCCGCGGCCGGCCGCGGGCAGTGGCGGCGCGTGCAGCTCGCGCGTTACATCATCGATTACGCCGGCGGCCACATGCGGGATATGTCGTTCGACGATGAGGGGCGCGTGATCGATTTCGGCGTGCCGGAACGCGAGCTCGCAGCCATCATTGATTCCGGCAAGCCATTCCGCACTTCGGGCTGTCCGGGTAAGGCTGACGACGTGTCGGCGTGCAACCGGCCGTACGGCGATTCGAGTCCGACCGATATCCTGTCGTTCCCGTTTGCGCTGGCGCGGCGCGATGTCGCGCGCGTCCGCCGCCAGCTTGCCGGCGCAGATATAAAAGCAGGTTTGTAAGCGCATATATGTGCAGATGAACATGGATTTACCGCGCATTGAAACCGGCGTAAATCGGCGTTCATCGGCGGTTTCGCTGTCATGAAAGAAATCAAGCTTACGGATGTCGGCCAGCTCAAGAATGAGCTCGCGAAGTATAAAAAGGGCAAAAAGCTCGATATCCGGCTGTTCAATCAGGTCGCGCGCCTGGCGTGGCTCGGCAAGATCGTGTTGTCGCCGCTTGATCCCGGGAACCCGGAGTGCAAGGCGTATTTGCTCCACTTGCAGCCGCTCGAGGGCTTGCAGCGCGAGATCGTCACGCTCGACGAGGATCTCAACGGCATGCCGTTCGCCTCGCAAATTCATGTTCTCGACGCCGAGCAGGGCGACCGCCTTGCCGGGATCTTCCGGGCCGGCATGCAGCACCGCGTGCGCGAGCTTGAGACGCTCAATGGGCGTGAGTTCTATCTCGAAAACTTTTTTGAGCCCGGCGAGCGCTAAGGCGGCGGAACAGCTGCGTCATTGCTGCAGCGACGGACAGAGGATCGCCGGCAGGCTCACGGCCGGCGTCGAATGCCATGGCACACCCCTCCCTTGATTCGAGGCTGCAACGCCGCTGCATCGTGATGACCGACGATGCGGCGCTGCGCTCGCGGCTCGCGGCCGCGTTGCCGCCGGACTGGCGGCTGACGGCGACCGACGACCTTGGCGCGCTCGGCGGATTCGCGGAGGTGCTCCAGCACCGCTTCATCGTGCTCGACCTCGACAGCCGGGCGTTCGACCCGCTGGATGTCATCCGTTCGGTTCGCAGCGAGCTGATGCTGAATGTGCCGATCTTTTGTTTTGGCGGCGCGCCCCCGGCGCGCGACGCGGCGCGGCTCGCGCGCGCGGACCGCTTTTTCGAGCGCGACGAGATAGTTGCGCGGCTCGGCGATTTTTGCGGGCAGTTCGGGTGGGGCGGAGGCTGAATTGCGCCGCCTGCTGCGGGCGGGCTGACGCGGGCGACTATTCCTGGATGATGCCGAGCCGGATGTAAATCGGGCGTATATTGGCGCGCAGCCGCGGCAGTTGGCGCCACAGAACGATACCGCCGATGACGCAGCATGCGCCACCGACAAACAGCGTGTGCTCCGCGCCGATCGCGGCGGCGAGCGCACCCGCGGCAAGGCTGCCAACAGGTGAGACACCAAGGAATGCGACGGTGAACAGGCTCATGATGCGGCCGCGCATCTCATCGTCGACGATGGTTTGGAAGATGGTGCTGATCGCTTGAACGGCCATGATGATGCCGAGTCCGGTGAGCGCAATCATCACCATCGACAGCCAGAGCAGCTGCGAGTAGGCGAACAGCATCAGCGTAGCGCCGGTCAGCAGCATTCCGCCCAGCACCAGGCGCGTGAGTCCCCGCACTTCGCGGCGCGATGCGAGATAGACCGGCGCGAGCACGCTGCCGAATCCCGCGGCGCCCATCAGGAACCCGAGCGTGTGCGCGCCGCCACCGAAGATTTCCTTGGCGAAAATCGGCAGCAGCGTCTGGTACGGCGTTGCCATGAAACTGATCAACGCCATCATCGGCAGCAGCAGGCGGATCGGCACCAGGTCCCAAGCGTAGCGGATGCCCTCGGCGAGCCCGCGCAAGAGGGATGCTTTGCCCGGTGTCCGCACGTTCGGGGCGACGTTCATCTGCACGATCGCGATGATGACGGCGATCTTGCTGACCCCGTTCACGAGAAAGCAGAACGCCTCGCTGAAATAAACCAGCAACATGCCGGCGATGGTGGGACCGATCATGCGCCCCGTGTTCTGCATGAAGCCGTTGAAAGCGATTGCCGCGGGCAGGTCCTCCTTCGATGGCACCATCTGCGGCACGAAGGTCTGGCGCAGCGGCGTGTCGAACGCCATGATTACGCCGAGTGCTGCTGCCATCGCGATGATGTGCCAGACCTGGATCAATCCGGTATAGGTGAGCAGCGCAAGCGCGAGCGCCTGCGCCATCGCCAGCGCTTGCGTCGCCATCAGCAGCTTGCGGCGGTCGTAGCGGTCGGCCCAGATGCCGCCGAGCGGCGCCAGCAGCAGGATCGGGATTTGTCCCGCGAACGCGGCGAGGCCGAGCAGGAAGGCGGAGCCCGTCATGCGGTAAACCAGCCAGGCCATCGCGATTTGCTGTATCCAGGTCCCGATCAGCGACAGCGACTGGCCGTAGAAAAATAGCCGGAAATTGCGGTGCCGGAAGGCGCGCAGCGTATGTATCACCGCACGCTCACCCGATTTTGGCGAGTTGTGCGCGCAGTTTGTCGAGTGTCGCCCGGAACCGGGCGAGACGGCTACGCTCCTGCTCGACGACCTGGCCCGGCGCGCGCTCGACGAAGCTCGGATTGGCGAGCTTGGCCTCGGCTTTCGCGATCTCGCCTTCGAGGCGCTCCTGCTCCTTGCCGAGCCGCCTGCGCTCCGCTGCGGCGTCGATCTCGATTCTCAGCATCAAACGGTAGTCGCCGGCGATCGACACCGGCGCATCCGCCTGCGGCAGCTCGCCGTCGACTATCGTGACTTCCGACAGCCGTGCGAGAGGCATCAGATAGGGCGTGAACACGGCCAGCGTCGCGTGATCGCCGTGCGCGAGCAGCGGCACTTTCTGCTGCGGCCCGAGGTTCATTTCGCCGCGTAGCGTGCGGCACGCGTTGGTAAGCTGCTTTAGCAGCGCGACGTGCTTTTCAGCGGCCTCATCGATTTTTTCCGGTTGCGACCTCGGGTAGGACGCAAGCATGATCGAATCACCAATCTTGCCGGCGAGCGGCGCGACCGTTTGCCACAGCTCCTCGGTGATGAACGGAATGATCGGATGCGCCAGGCGCAGCGTCGCTTCGAGCACGCGCACGAGCGTGCGGCGCGTCGCACGTTGTTGCGCCTCGCCCCCGCTGGCGAGCTGCACTTTGGCGAGCTCGACGTACCAATCGCAGTACTCATCCCACACGAATTCATAGACCGCACGCGCAGCGTTGTCGAAACGGTATTCTGCGAAGCTTTTTTCGACCTCAACCTCGGCGCGTTGCAGCCGGCTGACGATCCATTGGTCGACGAAGGACGGTTCGACCGGTAACGACTCGTCGAGTCCGGTGTCCTTGCCGTCGCAATTCATCAGCACGAAGCGCGCCGCGTTCCACAGCTTGTTGCAGAAATTGCGGTAGCCTTCGCAGCGGTTCAAGTCGAAGTTAAGCGTGCGCGCGAAGCTCGCGAGCGAGGCGAAGGTAAAGCGCAGCGCGTCCGCCCCGAACGCCGGAATGCCGCCCGGGTAATTCTTGCGCACGTATTTCTCGATCTTGTCTTTGTGTTCTGCGCGCAACAGGCCGACCGTCGATTTTGCAAGGAGATCATCGAGCGAGATGCCGTCGATCAGGTCGAGGGGATCGAGCGTGTTGCCTTTGGACTTCGACATCTTCTCGCCCTCGGCGTCGCGCACCAGGGCGTTGATGTACACGTGATGGAAAGGCACCTTGCCGGTGAAGTGTAGGCTTGCCATGATCATGCGCGCGACCCAGAAGAAGATGATGTCGAAGCCGGTCACCAGCACCGACGACGGCAGGAAGGTCTCGAGGTCTTTGGTCTGCTCCGGCCAGCCGAGCGAGGTGAACGGCACCAGCGCGGACGAGAACCACGTATCGAGCACGTCGTCGTCGCGCTTCAGCGCGCCGGTATAGCCTTTGGCGGCGGCCTGCCGCTTCGCCTCTTCCTCGCTGCGCGCAACGTAAATGTTGCCCGCGCCATCGTACCACGCCGGGATCTGATGGCCCCACCACAGCTGGCGCGAGATGCACCAGTCCTGAATGTTTTCGAGCCATTGGTTGTAGGTCGCGGTCCAGTGCTCAGGAAAGAATTTCACCCGGCCATCGGCAACCGCTTCGAGGCCCGCTTTGGCCAGACCGTCCATTTTCACGAACCACTGGTCGGTCAGCATCGGCTCGACGATCGCACCGGTGCGGCTAGAGCGCGGCACCCTCAGCTTGTACGGTTTCTCCGAGACCAGCAGTCCTTGCTCTTGCAGGTCCGCAACTATGCGCTTGCGTGCTTCGAAGCGGTCAAGTCCCCAGTAATCTTTTGGGATGCCTATGTCTATTGCACGCGGCTGAGTTCCTCTTGGGCCAATCAGTCCCCCAGGTTCCCTCGGGGCTACGTACTTTTCCCATTGGGCGCCCGCAGCCGGTATCGAGTTGTCGATAATTTTGGCGTCCAATGTAAAGATTGAAAAGGCCGCCCGCAGCTTATCGCGGTGTCGTTCCCAAACCTTATAGTCGTTGAAGTCATGAGCCGGCGTGATCTTGACGCAGCCGGTGCCGAACTCGCGGTCGACGTAGCTGTCGGCGATGACCGGGATGGTGCGGCCGGTGAGCGGTAGTTCGACCTGAGCGCCGACCAGGTGCTGGTAGCGCCAGTCCTCGGGATTGACCGCTACGGCGACGTCGCCGAGCATGGTTTCGGGGCGCGTGGTCGCAACCGTGATTGCGCCCGCGCCGCCCGCCACCGGGTAGCGGATTTCCCAGATCTTGCCGTCTTCTTCCTCGCTGTCGACTTCGAGGTCGGACACCGCGGTGCCGAGCTCCGGGTCCCAGTTGACGAGCCGCTTGCCGCGGTAGATCAGGCCTTCTTCGTGCAGCCGCACGAACACTTCGACGACGGCGCGCGACATTTTCGCGTCCATCGTGAAGTAACCGCTGTGCTGGCCCTCGGTGTCCGCATAATCCCAGTTGCCCGACGCACCGAGCCGCCGCATCTGGCGCGTAATGGTCGAGCCGGACTGCTCTTTCCATTCCCACACGCGCTTGACGAACGCGTCGCGCCCGAGGTCGTGCCGCGTCTTGCCCACGGTCTCGAGCTGGCGTTCGACCACGATCTGGGTCGCGATGCCGGCGTGATCGGTGCCGATCACCCAGTTCACGTTTTCGCCGCGCATGCGGTGGTAACGGATCAGCGCGTCCATCAGCGTCTGCTGGAACGCGTGCCCCATGTGCAGCGTGCCGGTAACGTTGGGCGGCGGCAGCTGGATGCAGTAGGCGGGTTGTACCGGATCGCCGGAGTGGATGAAGTAGCCGCGCTGTTCCCATTCGGGATACCAGCGGCTTTCTATGGCATGGGGTTCGAAGCTCTTGGCGAGTTCCATATTTGCTGCGGGCGGCGCGGAAAAACCGGGCATTATACCGGAGCCCACTGTCGCATCAGCCGCTTTGCCGGGCTGCGTTTCGACGGTGAGGCGCAGGTTTTTGAGCTGGGTCTGCAGCGTCTCTTCGAGCGAGGCCCGCACCATGGCGTTGATGTTCGCTTTGAGATCGGCGCCGACCTTGTGCAGCATCTGATCGAGCGCGCCGGCCACGTCGGGCATGAGGCGGTTTTGCAGCGCCACCGCGATCTGGCTGTCGAGATCCTGCTTGAGTTTCTGGTAAACACTGTGCTCGAGGGTCTGTGCCTGTGTGCGCGAGGGGGCCTCTGCGCTCGGCGCTGCCGCCGCCGTCGGCGCCTGATCGGCGGACGGTTTTGCTTCAGCAACTGCGGCAGCCACCGACGCGGACGTGACCGGCTGCGCAGTCGCAGGGTCGGCAACGATGTCGGTCAGCGTCGGGATCGCGCTCGGATCGGCACCGCCGGCAACCGCCTCGGTCAGAGTCGGGATCGCGTTCGGGTCGGCGGCCGGTCTTGCAGTGCTACGGTGCTTGCTGAGCAGTGCATCGGCGCGGCCGAGCACATCCTCATCGTCCGACCAGTTGTTATTGCCTGCGGTGGCCATCAACGGCGCCGCATGCTACTGCGCGGCCTTGCTCAGATCGTGGTTCTGGATTTCGTAGCCGCGGTCGCGGTAGAACTTGTAGCGCTCGCGTGCCCGCCGCCGGTCTTCCTCGTCGAGGCTGACGATTTCGATCAGGCGCTGGAAACGGCTGAAAAACGGCGGCCATTCGTCGCGCAGGTTGAGCAGCACCTCGTCGTGCAGCAGATTGGCTCCGTCGTGATCGACGATCACCGGCGTGACCGCGGCGAGCCGGTCAGAAGGTGCGCAGTGCGGAATAAAGCCGATCGCCGGCGTGGCCCACAGCAGGCGGCTGAATTTCTGGCTCGCTTCGGGACCGGGGCAGAACGCGAGCACGCGCAAGCCGCGCGAGAATGCCTTGGCGCTCAACGCGCACGCAGTGTGCAGTTTATTCTCGACGTGAAAATAAAAGTCGATCTGGGTCATTTCATGCCAGCGCGATTGATCAGGAATTGGGCCAACAGCGGCACCGGCCGGCCGGTTGCGCCTTTATCCTTGCCCGACTTCCATGCCGTGCCCGCGATGTCGAGGTGCGCCCATTTGAATTTTTTAGTGAAGCGCGCGAGGTAGCACGCTGCGGTGACGGCTCCCGCCGGACGCCCGCCGATGTTCGCGAAATCGGCGAAGTTGCTCTTGAGCTGTTCCTGGTAATCGTCGTAGAGCGGCAGTTGCCACACGCGATCGTATGCCGTGTCACCCGCGGCGAGCAGTTCCTTGGCAAGCGCGTCGTCGTTCGTGAACATGCCGCTCACGACGTGTCCGAGCGCGATCACGCACGCGCCGGTCAGCGTCGCGATATCGATCACCGTCTGCGGCTTGAAGCGTTCCGCGTAGCTCAGCGCATCGCACAGGATCAGCCGCCCCTCGGCGTCGGTATTGAGGATTTCGACGGTCTGGCCCGACATCGTGGTGACGATGTCGCCGGGTTTGGTGGCGGAGCCGCCCGGCATGTTCTCGGTGGTCGGGATGATGCCGACGATGTTGAGCGGCAGCTTCATTTCGGCGGCCGCCTTCAAGGTGCCGAGGACGCTCGCTGCGCCGCACATGTCGAATTTCATCTCGTCCATTTCGGGAGCCGGCTTCAAGGAAATGCCGCCGGTATCGAAGGTGACGCCCTTGCCGACCAGTACCACCGGCTTGCGGTCTTTCGCGCCGGCGCGGTACTCGAGCGTAATCAGCTTCGGCGGCTCGCGGCTTCCGCGCGCGACCGACAGCAACGCGCCCATGCCGAGCTTTTCCATGTCGCTGCGCTCGAGCACCTGTACTTTCATGCGGTAATGCCTCGCGAGTTCACGCGCCTGCCCCGCGAGATAGGCCGGGGTGCAGACGTTGGCGGGCAGGTTGCCGAGATCCTTGGCGAGGCTCATGCCGTGCGCGACGGCGAGCCCCCGTTCCAGACCCAAACCGGCGCGCCGCAGCGCCGATTTGTCGCCGACACCGAGCGTGAGCCTGCGCAGCGCGGGCTGCGCGTCATCGTGCCGGCTTTTCATGCGGTCGAAACGGTAGCCGGCTTCGCGCGCCACCGTGACTGCTTGCGCGACCCGCCAGGCGATGTCGCGCTTCACCGCGCCGATTTCGGTCAGATGCAGCGTGGCTTCCACGGCGCCGGTCGCGTTCAACGTCCGGAGCGCCGCAGCCACCGCCTCGCGGTACTGCTTGTCACGGAAATCGGCCTCGCGGCCGAGACCCACCAGCAGCACGCGCTCGGAAGCGACGTTGGGCACACCGTGCAGCAACAGCGTGGATCCAAGCTTGCCCTGCATGTCACCGCCTTTGAGGATGCCGGTGAGGTAGCCCTTGGCGGCGCGATCGAGCGCCGTACCCGCCGCGCTCAACTTGCGCGGCTCGAATACGCCGATCACGCTGCAGCCGCCGCCGGCCCGCTCCGGGCCGCCGCTTTTTATGCTAAATTCCACAACGCTCTCCTGAACGGTGATGGTTGCCAGAAACCACTGATTATCTTCGCTATCCCGGCAAAAATCAAAGCGCGTCCGAGTGAAAATTTTTCATAATTCGTTGGTGCGTGAATGCGCCGGCACGGCGATGGCGACATTGGTCGTGCTGCTCGGGATCACGGTGGCGACCCAACTGGTGCGCTTTCTCGGCCTTGCCGCCGGCGGTTCCATCACTTTCACCGGCGTCTTCGCGCTGCTCGCTTTCACTTCCTTCAATTATCTGCCGGTGCTGCTGTCGCTGACGCTGTTCATCGCTGTGTTGATGACGCTCTCGCGCAGTTACCGCGATTCGGAAATGATTGTCTGGTTCAGCTCCGGCGTGAGCCTGACCGGCTGGATCCGGCCGGTGCTGTCGTTTGCCGTGCCGATCGTAATTCTGATCGCGTTGTTGAGCCTGTTGGTGTCGCCGTGGGCGATCACCAAGAGCGAGGAATTCCGGAGCTATATGGACAACCGCGACGATGTGTCGCAGGTGACGCCTGGCGTGTTCCGCGAGTCGAAGCAGAACGAGCGTATGTTTTTCGTCGAGCACGTGAACGAGGGCGAAAACATGGTCGCCAACGTTTTCGTGAGTTCGACCCAACACCAGAAAACCGGAGTGATGGTGGCAAACCGCGGGTTCCTGCAAATCGTCGACAACGGAGATCGTTTCCTGGTGCTGCTGAATGGCCGGCGTTACGAAGGCATACCCGGTACGACCGAATACAAGATCAGCGAGTTCGAGCGCTATGCGATGCGCATTGACGCGCGTGAAGCCAAGGCGTCGACGCCATCCGCGAAATCGCTGCCGACGCTGGCGCTGCTGCGCGATCCCAACCCTCTCAATCTGGGCGAGCTGGCGTGGCGCATCGGCTTGCCGTTGTCCGCCCTGATCCTGGCGTTGCTCGCCATCCCGCTGTCTTTCGTCAACCCGCGCGCCGGCCGTTCGCTGAATCTGGTGATGGCGATCCTGGTCTACATGATCTACAACAACGTGCTCAGCATCGCGCAGGCCTGGATCGCCCAGCAGCGCATCGGTCTGCCGGCCGGTCTGCTGGGCGTGCATGCGGTGATGCTGGGGCTGCTGCTCGCGCTTTTTTTCCGGCGCCTGACGCTGTTCTCGATCTTCCGGTACCTCAAATGAAGATTATCAAGCGCTATCTGTCGGCGGAGATCACCGCTTCCACGCTGCTGGTGTTCACGGCGTTGTTGATGCTGTTTGCGTTCCTCGATTTGATTCACGAGTTGGGGGAGTTGGGTAAAGGCACCTACCGGCTGCTCCACATCATGGCGTATGTGCTGTTGAGCCTACCCGGCCATGCCTATGAATTGTTTCCGATCGCCGCCCTGATCGGTACGTTGTTCGCGCTCGCGCAGCTGGTCGCAAATTCCGAATACACTGTGATGCGCGTCTCGGGCGTATCGATTTCGCGCATGGCGTTGACGCTGGTCGAGGTCGGGCTGCTGTTTTCGGTGCTGACGTTTGTCACCGGCGAGCTCGTCGCGCCACCCGCCGAGCAGTTTGCGCAGCAGTTGCGTGCCAGGGCCATCACCGGCGTGATCGCCCAGGAATTTCGTTCAGGCCTGTGGGTCAAGGACGAGCGCAACTTCGTCAACGTCTCGCAGGTGCTGCCGGATTCGGTGCTGGTGGGAGTCAAAATCTACGAATTCGACAGCGAGCATCGGTTGCGCAGGATCAGCCTGGCCCAGCGTGGCGAATATCTGAAAAATAACTTGTGGCGGCTGCGCGAAGTGGTGCAGACCAACTTCGAGGGCGACAAAACGTCGGTTAGCCGCATCGCCGAAGCCACCTGGCGCTCGGTGCTCGAGCCTAACCTGCTCAGCGTGCTGCTGGTGGCGCCCGAGCAGATGTCGGCGTGGAATCTTTATTCTTACGTCCAGCACTTGCGCGAAAACAACCAGCAGACGTCACGCCACGAGATTGCGTTCTGGAACAAACTGATCTATCCGTTCGCGGTGCTGGTGATGATGGTGCTGGCGCTGCCGTTCGCGTACTTCCAGCAACGCACGGGCGGCGTCGGCGCCAAGGTGTTCGCGGGCATCATGCTCGGCATCGGTTTTGCGATGCTCGGGCGGTTGTTCACTTATCTCGGGTTGTTGCGCGACTGGCCGCCGTTCTGGAGCGCGCTCCTGCCGACGCTGATTTTTTTGAGCCTGGCGGTGGCGATGATGTGGTGGGGAGAGAGAAGATAGTTTCGAGTTTCGGATTCCGTGTTTCGGGTTTAACTCGAAACCTCAAACTCGAAACTCGAAACGCCGGACGCGCGTTAACAGCGCACAATCCGCGTGCCCGCGAGCCGGTCGTGCAGGAATTGCCGGTCGCGGTCGAGCGCTGCCCATAAAAATCCCAACCCGCACAAGGCGACGCCGGCGAGTGCAAACAAATAGCGTTTCGCGCCGGTCCGCAGCGTGAGCGTGCCGCCGTCGCACAGGGTGAGCCGGATATGCCAGGTCTTCATCGGCAACGTCTGTCCGCCATGGGTCCAGCAATAGATGAAATAAACGGCGGTGATGACGAGCAGATAAAACTGAAGCAACGGGCGGGCGAGCGCGGGATCGAGCAGGCGATTCACGGCCAGAAATACCCAGCCGCCGACGAATAGAATTGCGGCCAGCAGCAAAGCTTCATAACACAGGCTGCCGAGCCGCTGCCCCAGCCCTGCAGCAACTGCCGGTGCGGCGGGCGCCGGTTGATCATTCAATCTCGGAGTAAAATCAGTGCTGCTATTGCTGGGGAGGGCTGCCGCTCTCTGCTTCCTGTCCGCTCGCGTCAGGCTTGGCGGCGACAAGCGACTGCTGGTACTGCTCCCATTGCGCTTTGACCTCCGCGCGCTTCTCCGGCGGCAGTTTCTTGATGGTCTGGTATTTTTCGCGCGCGACCCGGCGCTGCTCGGGCGTGAGCTTGGTCCAATCTTTCATGCGCGCCTGCAGCCGTTTCTGCTGCTCTGGTTTCATTTTCGGATAAGCGTTAGCCACCTTGACCCATTGCTTGCGGCGTACGGTGTCGAGGCTGTTCCAGTCTTCCTTGAGCGGTGCCAGCACTTGCTGCTGCGCCGGGGTGAGTTCAGCCCAGTCGGGTCTGGCCGGTTTGGTCTGCGCTGATGCCGCTTTGGGCTGGACAGGCGCGGCGGCGGATACCGGGGCGACGATGCTCAGGCAAAGAATTATTGCGACGAGCGCTTTAGCCATGCTTCAAAGTCGCTGTCGAGATAAGCGTTGATCGGCAACTCGCCGGCGAGCAGGCTGGCGTCAATTTCGGCGATGTCGTTGGCTTGTTGGATCACCACTTGCCAGTAGCTGACGCCGATCAGACCCAGCAGCAGCAGACCGAGCGCGAGCAGATTGCGCGCATTGTAGTGGCGGCTGTGACCGATGCGAAACGCGACATCGCCGGCCCACGCCAGACCGAATGCCGGCTGCGGCGCTTCGTGGTAATGGTCGAGCGCAGCTTGGCGCGCCGACTGCAGCTGATACAGCGTGCCTTGCTTGATACGGTCCAGACCATGATCCAGGTGCTGGACAATTTTGCGTGCCAGTTCCTGTTCGTTCATAGTGAAATTCCCTTTTCTTTCAGCAGGGAAGCCAAGGCATGAGCCGCCCGTGAGCAGTGAGTTTTCACACTTCCCTCGGAACAACCCATGACGGCCGCCGCTTCTGCGACATCCATTTCCTCCCAATAACGCAGCACAAAGGCCTGACGTTGACGCGCAGGCAACTGCTGGAGCGCTTTCTCAATGATTTCAAGAGTTTGGGATTGCTGCAACTGGTCGGAAGGTCCCCTAGGCAAATTAGAGTCGGATTTGACCTCCAAAGTTTCCAGCGGATCGTGTTCGTCGCCATCCTCGCTGCCGGCGAGCGACGACATCTGCGTGGTCCACAGCGCGCGTACTTTCTGGCGCCGATAATAATCGCGGATCGTGTTTTGCAAGATGCGCTGGAACAGCATCGGCAGCTCCGTGTGCGGACGCGCCGGGTATTTTTCGGCGAGTTTCATCATCGCATCCTGCACGGCGTCGAGTGCGACTTGCTCATCGCGTACCGCGAACAGTGCCTGTTTGAACGCGCGGCGTTCGACCGCGGCGAGAAAATCCGAAAGTTCCTTGCGGGTAGCCAGTGGAATCCGCCTCGTTGTTGAGCCCGTTGGCGACGGGCTCTTCGTTATCGTGACACGACGCGCCAGCCTATATATATGTCTGCCGCCTATAACGCGGTGTCCGTTCCGGCGTTAACCCCCTCCCGCGCGCGTGCCGTAATTGTCCAAGGCATCTTAACAAAACATGTAAGCGCTGCAAGTGAGGCCGCGAAGCAAGGCGCACAGACACGGGTATCATGCTGTTTAATCAGATATTTAGCTTGACCAAACCACGCGCTAAAGGTATCGTTCCCGGTTCCGTGTTTGGCTCGGGAATCGACAAGGTTCAACTATGGAATTGAGCGGCGCTGAGATCGTGGTGCGGTGCTTGCAGGAAGAGGGGGTCGAGTATGTGTTCGGCTACCCCGGCGGCGCGGTGTTGTTCATTTACGACGAATTGTTCAAACAGGACAAGGTCAAGCACATCCTGGTCCGCCATGAGCAGGGCGCAGTCCACGCGGCTGATGGCTATTCGCGCTCGACCGAAAAAATCGGCGTCGCGCTGGTAACCTCGGGTCCCGGCGTCACCAATGCCGTGACCGGCATCGCCACCGCCCACATGGATTCAATCCCGCTGGTGATCATCACCGGCCAGGTGCCGACGCACGCGATCGGCCAGGACGCGTTCCAGGAATGCGATACCGTCGGCATCACGCGCCCGTGCGTGAAGCACAACTTTCTCGTCAAGGACGTGAAAGACATCGCGGCCACCATGAAGAAAGCGTTCTACATCGCGGCGACCGGCCGTCCCGGGCCGGTGGTAGTCGACATCCCGAAGGATGTGACCAACCACAAAACCGACTTCGAGTATCCGAAGTCGGTCAGCATGCGTTCCTACAATCCGGCGGTGAAAGGGCATGCCGGCCAGATCAAGAAAGCGATCCAGATCCTGACCCGCGCCAAGCGGCCGATGGTCTACACCGGCGGCGGCGTGGTGCTGGGCAATGCCGCGGCGGAACTTTTGCAGCTCGTGCACTTGCTCGGCTTTCCGTGCACCAACACGCTGATGGGGCTCGGCGGTTACCCCGCGACCGACCGCCAGTTTGTCGGCATGCTCGGCATGCACGGCACCTATGAAGCGAACATGGCGATGCAGCACTGCGATGTGCTGCTCGCGATCGGTGCGCGCTTCGACGACCGCGTGATCGGCAATCCCAAGCACTTCTTCGAAGAGCCGCGCACCATCATCCACATCGACATCGATCCATCGTCGATCTCGAAGCGAGTGAAGGTCGACGTGCCGATCGTCGGCAATGTGCGCGAAGTACTGCACGAGCTGATCAAGCAGTTGCGGGCGGCGAAGGAAAAGCCCGACCAGGACGCGCTCAAAACCTGGTGGAAGCAGATCGAGCTCTGGCGCGGCCGCGACTGCCTGAAATTCGACCGCACCGCCAAAATCATCAAACCGCAGATGGTGGTCGAAAAACTCTACGCGGTGACCAAAGGCGACGCATTCGTAACCTCGGACGTCGGCCAGCACCAGATGTGGACGGCGCAGTTCTACAAGTTCGACAAACCGCGGCGCTGGATCAATTCCGGCGGCCTTGGCACGATGGGTTTCGGCCTGCCTGCCGCGATGGGGGTGCAGCTTGCGCATCCGAAAGCGACGGTCGCCTGCGTGACCGGCGAGGCGAGCATCCAGATGTGCATCCAGGAGCTGTCGACCTGCAAGCAATATCACCTGCCGATCAAGATCGTGAATCTCAACAACCGCTACATGGGCATGGTGCGGCAGTGGCAGGAGTTCTTCCACGGCAACCGCTATGCGGAATCGTACATGGATGCGCTGCCGGATTTCGTCAAGCTTGCCGAATCGTATGGCCACGTCGGCATGCGCATCGAGAAACCGGGCGACGTCGAAGGCGCGCTCAAGGAAGCATTCGCGCGCAAGAAGGATCTCGTTTTCCTGGATTTCATCACCGACCAGACCGAAAACGTGTTCCCGATGATACCGGGCGGCAAGGGGCTGTCGGAAATGATACTGGTATAGAACAACGACATGCGGCATATAATTTCTGTCTTGCTGGAAAACGAAGCCGGCGCGCTGTCGCGCGTCGCCGGCCTGTTCTCGGCGCGCGGTTACAACATCGAGTCGCTGACGGTGGCGCCGACCGAAGACGCATCGCTGTCGCGCATGACCATCGTCACTTCCGGCTCGGACGAGGTGATCGAGCAGATCAACAAGCAGCTCAACAAGCTGATCGAAGTGGTGAAGGTGGTCGATCTGTCCGATGGCGATCACATCGAGCGCGAGCTGATGCTGGTCAAGGTGCGTGCCGTCGGCAAGGACCGCGAGGAAATGAAACGCATGGCGGACATCTTTCGCGGCCGCATCATCGGCGTCACCGACAAGGATTACACCATCGAGTTGACCGGCCCCGGCTCCAAGCTCGACGCATTCCTGGGCGCGATCGACCGCAGCGCGATCCTGGAAACGGTGCGCACCGGCGCCTCCGGCATCGGCCGCGGCGACCGGGTTCTTAAAACCTAGTGAAGGGGGAAGGGTGAATGCGTGAAGGGGCGATGCCATTTTCATTTGCCTGTTCCGCCCTTCACCCTTCACCCTTCACCCTTCACGAATTTGAGAGGAAATCATGAAAGTCTATTACGATAAAGACGCCGACCTGTCGCTGATCAAGGGCAAGAAGGTCACGATAGTCGGCTACGGCTCGCAGGGCCACG
>JBGPFE010000018.1:0-73123 GCA_041483135.1 Gammaproteobacteria bacterium
ACGTTGTCGTGCGAGATCACGTCCTGGCTCGGCACATCGAGCACCACCGTGCGCAGGTCCATGCGCACCACCTGCTGGATAATAGGGACGATGATCACGAGCCCCGGCCCCTTGACCTTCCAGAAGCGCCCCAGCGTGAAGACGACGCCGCGCTCGTACTCGCGGAAGATCCGGAACGCATTGACGAAAAAAACCACTACCAGAAACAGAACAACGATGCTGCCGATCCAGCCGAAATCCAGGTTCATTTTGCATCTCCTTGTTGCCGTGCAGGCTCGACCGCGAGCACCAGGCCGTCGATGCCGACCACCTTCACCATTTGACCGCGCGCGAGCGGGACGCCCGCGCGCACTTTCCACATCTCGCCGTGTATGCGCGCGTACGCATCGCCGTCGCCGGCGTCCGCGACTTCGCCGCTCGCGCCGATCATCTCCTCGCGGCCGCTCACCACCGGCCGCTTGCGCGCGCGCAGCGCAAAATGCAGCACGACGAACAGGAAGCCCGCGCTCGCCGCCGCCACGCCGGCGATCAGCTGCCAGGGGACGCGGTAGCCGGGGGTGTCGGTGTCGATCAGCATGATCGAGCCTATCACGAAGGCCACGATGCCCCCCATCCCCAGGATGCCGAAGCCCGGCACGAAATGCTCGGCGACCAGCAAGCCGATGCCCAGCGCGATCAGCGCGAGACCGGTATAGCTGACCGGCAGCAGCTGCAGCGCAAAGAGCGCGAGCAGCAGGCTGATGCCGCCGATGACGCCGGGCGCGACGAAGCCCGGGTTGTAGAACTCGAACAGCAAGCCGTAGAAGCCGATGATGAGCAGGAAATAGGCGATGCTCGGATCGGTGATGACCGCCAGGAGGCGCGTGCGCCAGTCGGGTTGGAATTCGACGATCTCGGCGTCAGCGGTGGCGAGGCGCGCATCGCGCCCGAGCACCGGGACCTTCCGGCCGTCGAGCTGCTTGAGCAGTTGCGGAATGTCGTCGGCGATCAGGTCGATCACTTTGAGCTTGAGCGCTTCCTGCGCGGACAGGCTGACCGCTTCGCGCACCGCCTTGTCGGCCCACTCGGCGTTGCGGCCGCGCAACTGCGCGAGCCCGCGGATATACGCGGCGGCATCGTTGGTCTGCTTGCGCGTCATCGTCTGCATCGTCGATTGAGCTTCCGCGCCGCCGTCTTTCGCCGACTTGCCCTTCGGCGCCGCGGGTTCGCGCGTGTCGGGCTGCCCGCCGATCGAAACCGGCGTTGCCGCGCCGAGGTTGGTCGCCGGCGCCATCGCCGCGATATGGCTCGCGTACAGGATGTAGGTGCCGGCGCTCGCCGCGCGCGCGCCGTTCGGCGCGACGTACGTCGCGACCGGCACCGGCGAGGCGAGGATGTTCTTGATGATCGAGCGCATCGACAGGTCGAGGCCGCCCGGCGTGTCCATTTTGAGGATCACCAGCTGCGCCTTGAGCTCGGCCGCTTTTTCGAACCCGCGCTGCAGGTAGTCGGCGTTGGCCGGCCCGACCGCGCCGTTCTGCGTCACCACGAGCACCGGCCCCGCCGGCTGCGCGACAGCCAGCGACGACCAGCAAATCAGTAACAGCGCGACTGCCCGCATGAACCCGCCTCCAGATCCGAAGCCCGTTTAAGCAACCGGGAACGCTACAGTGCCACAAATCGCGCCGGCGTGCCGCCCCGCGCGCAGGCCCTGGAATCGAAGGGTATGCGCCATGGACGCTTGACTTGACCCGCGCGGCGAACGCGCCGTACGCTTCGCGGCTGTACCGCTGCCGCTACGGAAGCCGCCGATGACGGATGGAGCGCGCGGAAAGATAAAGGATGAAAGCGGAAGGATGAAGGATGAAAACCGCAGTCACAAAGACTACAACTGAACTCAGCCGATACATAGCGAACGCGGTCAGGCAACCGCTGCCGCGCGCGGTCAGCGAGCGCGCGAAGATCCATCTCGTCGACACCTTCGCGGCGATGGTCTCGGGCTCGCGCCTGCTGCCGGGCAAGGCGGCGATCGCGTACGTGCGCACGCTGGGCGGCAAACCGGAATGCGGCGTGATGGGCACGCGCATCGTCACCTCCGCCGTCAACGCCGCGCTCGCGAACGGCATGTTCGGACACGCTGACGAAACCGACGACACGCATCCGCCGTCGCTCACGCATCCGGGCACGAGCGTGGTCCCGGCCGCGCTCGCGATCGGCGAGCGCAACCGGCTCGCCGGCAAAACCGTGCTGCGCGCGATCGTGCTCGGCTACGACATCTGCGCGCGTCTGCTGCTTGCGCTCCAGCCGATGCCGTTCCTGCGCTCGGGTCATCACGCGGGCGCGTTCGGCCAGTCGTTCGGCGCCGCTGCCGCCGCCGGCGCGCTTCTCGAGCTCGATGCGCGCCGCGTGCGCTACGTGCTCTCGTACACCGCGCAGCAAGCCGCGGGGCTCTACACCATGTTCCGCGACCCCGAGCACATCGAAAAATCCTTCGGGATGGGCGGCATGCCCGCGCATAACGGCACTGCTGCCGCGCTGATGGTCGCAGCCGGTTTTACCGGGGTCGAGGACGTGTTCTCCGGGGAGCGCGACTTTTTCTTCACGTTCGCGCGGGAAGGCGACCGCGGCGAGCTCACGCGCGGCCTCGGCCGCGAGTACGAAATCCTGCGCGGCGGCATCAAGCGCTGGCCGGTGGGCGGCCCGATCCAGGGCCCGCTGCACGTGCTGCGCGACATGCTCGAGCAGCATCGGTTCAAGGCCGACGACGTCACTGAGCTCGTCGCGCGCATGCCGGACAAGGAACTCGAGATCGTCAATAACCGCGACATGCCGGACATCTCGGTGCAGCACCTGCTCGCGGTGATGCTCATCGACGGCGGGGTCACCTTCGCCTCCGCGCACGACTTCAAGCGCATGCGGGACCCGCGCGTGCTGAAGCTCAAAGAGCGCATCCGCGCCGTCGGCGACCCTGCTCTCACCGACGCGCAGCGCCGCTGGCGCTGCGCGATGGAGATCACGCTGAAGGACGGCCGGCGCCTTACGCACCAGACGATGGCGGCCAAAGGCAGCTTCGAGAACCCGCTCACGCGCGCGGAAGAAGCGGAAAAAGCGCTCGACCTGCTGGTCCCGGTGCTGGGTGCGAAACGCAGCGCGCGACTCCTCGCCGCGCTGTGGGATTTCGAGAACGTGAAAGACGTGCGCGCGCTGCGCAGGCTGTACGCGAAGTAACCTCCCCTTTCATCCCGCTCAAGGGGAAGGTGGGAAATGCGCTGTGCGACAACGCAGTAACAAGTGTTACGTCTTGTTACGAATCCAGGCCTCCTTTACGCCAGCCCAAACGTTATATTGGAAACGGGGGAACTGCTTCCGCAGCCCTCTCCGCACTGAGGAGAGTCACCATGAAAACCACGAACAAGCTGTTGCTGCTGCCGCTCGCAGTGGCCCTTGCATTCGCGTCCGTCGCGCAAGCGCAGACCTACGGTCCAACGTACGCGTCGGCGCAGACCGCGCCGGCGTTCTCGCAGCAGGAGCTTGACTCCATGCTGGCGCCGATCGCGCTGTATCCGGACTCGCTGCTGTCGCAAATCCTGATGGCGTCGACCTACCCGCGGGAAGTCGTCGAAGCGGCCCGCTGGTCGCGCGCCAACCCGGACCTGCCCGGTGAAGCGGCCGTCCGCGCCGTCGAGCGCAGGGACTGGGACCCGAGCGTCAAGTCGCTCGTCGCGTTTCCGCAAATCCTGTCCATGATGGGCCAGAGGATCGACTGGACCGAGCAGCTTGGCGACGCGTTTCTCGCCCAGGAGTCGCAGGTAATGGATTCCGTCCAGCTCCTGCGCGATCGCGCCTACCGGGCCGGCAACCTCCGATCGAACGAGCAGATCAGCGTCGATGCTCGCGGCGGCATCTATTTCGTCGAGCCCGCGCAGCCGCAGTACGTGTATGTGCCCTACTACGACCCGATGATCGTCTACGGGACGTGGTGGTGGCCGTCGCGCCCGCCGGTCTACTGGGCGCCGTGGCCGGGCTACCATCACAGGCCCGGATACGCCGTGTTCTCGTGGGGCTCCGCAATCGCGGTTCCGGTGGGGTTCTTCTTCGGCGACTTCGACTGGCACCATCGCCACGCTCGGGTCGTCAACGTCAACAACTACTACAACCGCACCGTGGTCGTGAACAACACTACCGTCACTCGCGTCGACGCGACACCGGGCGTATGGCGGCATGACCCGGATCACCGCCGCGGCGCGCCGTACCGTGACGCAGCGCTGCGCGAACGCTTTGCGGGCAACGCAGATGGCGAGCGGCGCGGCGAGATCCGTCCGCGTGACGCGCGGGCTGCCGCGCCGGCGGTAATCCAGGGCAATCGCAACGGCAGCGAACAGGCGTCACGCGTGGAAGCAAGGCCCGCGGCACGCAGCGCGGAAACCACCCGGCCCGATACGCGGGCAGCAGAGACACGCTCCGAATCCAGGACCGATGCGCGGCATGACTCGCGCGGCGAAGACCCCAATTGGCGCGCGAAGCGCGATGCGGCACGCATCGAAGTAAGGCCAGCCGCCACTGCCGAAGCGCGTGGTGCGGACAACAGCCGCCGGCAGGAAGCACGCGAGCCGGCGCCGCGCGTCGATGCGAGGCCTGAGGTGCGCGCGGGAGCGGGCCGCCGGGACAACGCAGGGCCCGGGGGATTCGCGAACATGAACGCACGGGCTGAAACGCGGACCCGCATCGAACCAGCGCCTGCTGCGCAACCGCAAGCGCCCGCCCGCACGACGGAGGCGAGAGCGCAGGCACCGGCTGTTCAGCAGAATGCCCCGGCCCACGCTGCCGCTCCGGCGGCCGCGCGCGAGCAAGTGGCGGCTGCGCCGCATCATTCGGGAAATAACCACGGCGACAACGGGAAAGACAGCGGAAAGCGCGATTAAGTTGTCACTCGGGCTTGATGCCCGCTGTTCTGATCACTTTTTCCCACGTCGCGGTCTCCGCCTTGATCTGCGCGGCGAACTCCCCGGGGCTTTGACTCAATTCGATATCGAGCCCCTGCCGGCCGAAGGCCTCCTGCACGTCCGGCAAGCGCACCGCGCGCAGCGCTTCGTCGAAGAGCCGCTGCACGATCGCGCGCGGCGTCTTTGCCGGCACCAGCAGCGAATACCACGCCGTCACGTCGAAGCCGGGAAAGCCGGATTCCGCGAGCGTCGGCAGCTGCGGCGCCACCGCCGAGCGTCTGGGCCCGGTCACCGCGAGCGCGCGGAGCTTCCCCGCTTTCACCTGCGGCAGCGTGGACGCGACGCTGCCGAACAGCACCTGCGTCTCGCCCGCGAGCACGGCCGCGGCGGCGGGCCCGCCGCCTTTGTACGGCACGTGCACGAGATCGACGCCGGCGCGGAGCTTGAACATTTCCGCCGCGAGGTGCAGCGGGCTGCCGACGCCCGCGGACGCGTAGTTGAGCTTGCCCGGCGCCGCTTGCGCGAGTGCGATGAACTCCTTCAGCGTCGCCGCCTGCACCGACGGATGCACGACCAGCAGGTACTGCGCGGAAGCGAGCTTGGTGATGGACGCGAGATCGCGCTGCGCGTCGTACGGGAGCTTGTAGAGCGCCGGGTTGACGACCAGCACGGTGCTGAAGCCGAGCAGCACCGTGTAGCCGTCGGGCTGCGCGGTGACGACGACTTCGGTCGCGACGTTGCCGCCCGCGCCGCCGCGGTTGTCGACCACCCACGTCTGCCCCATGGCTGCGGTGAGCTTCGGCGTGACGATGCGCGCGAGCGTGTCGGCGCCCCCGCCCGGCGGAAACGGGATCAGCAGGCGTATGGGCCTGGCGGGGTATGTTTGCGCGACCACCGAAAGCGTGCATAGCGACGAAGCAGCGACCAACGCTATGGCCGACCAACGTAAGATGCCGTGCCACAAACCGGGCGGGCGCACCCCGTGTCCGCCCCAAGAGCAACCCCCTCGCCGTGAGCCGGTGTGTCTACCCGGCGGAAACGGAATCAGCAGGCGAATCGGCCGCGCCGGGTATTCGCCTTGGGCGGCGGCCGTCAGCGCGAGCGCGAGCAGGCCCCATGCAACGAGCATGCTGTGAATTGTTTTCTGGATACCGGTCATGGTTTCCCCCTCTCCGCCGTCAGCCATCTGACCTGCTGTCCGCCCTCGCGCGCGGGCGACAGCACCGGCCACAACCATGCGAGTATCGCACGCGCGGTGGCCTCGAAGCCGAACGGCGGATTCGCGATGAGCAGCCCGCAACCGCGCACGTTGCCGCTCCAGCCGATGTCGTGCACCGAGATTTCGAGCTGCAGGATCTTGCGGATGCCGGTGGCCGCGACGCGGCGCTCGAATCCGCGCATTGCGACCGGTTCCATGAGCGGATACCAGAGCGCGTAGACGCCGGTCGCGAATTTTTTGTAGGCCCCGGCAAAACCCAGCGTCAGGCGCTTGAACTCTTCGGCGCGGTCGAACGACGAATCGATGAACACGAGCCCGCGCCGTTCCGGCGGCGGCAGGAACGCCTTGAGCGCCTGGTAACCGTCCGCCGGCCGCACCTGCACCTGCCGGTCGCCGGCGAAAAGTTCTGCGAGCGCCTCGCAATCTTTCTTGTTGAGCTCGGTGAGCGTCATGCGGTCGCCCGCGCGCATGAGCCGGCGCACGATGCGCGGCGAGCCGGGATAGTAACGCAGCCTGCCATCGGCGTTTTCCGCGCGCACGGCGGCGAGATAAGGCGCCATTTCGGGCGGCGCATCCGGGCGCGCCCATGCGAGCGCGATGCCGTCTTTGTGTTCGGCGTTTTTCTGCGCCCACGGATGCGTGAGGTCGTAGCGCCCGGTCCCCGCGTGCGTGTCGAGATAGAAGTAAGGCTTGTCCTTTCTGCCGAGCGCGAGCACGAGCTGCGCCAGGAGCGCGTGCTTGAACACGTCCGCGAAGTTGCCGGCGTGGAACAAATGTCTGTAAGCAAGCATGGCGAAGGCGGGGCTGAGGAAAAATCACTTCACGCCGTATTTCGCGCGGTAGTGCTTGCTCAGGATCTTGCGCGTCTGCCGGTTGAGATTGGGATTGAGGGCGAACGGGCGGCCGCCCTGCGGCGGCGCGGGCGCGCGGTGCTTGATCGGTTTGGCTGAGGGTCCGGATCGTTTTGCCATGGCTAGCCTGCTGGCGGTCGATGCGCTGCGGCCGCCCGTTCCTGCACGCGAGCGCGCGGTCACACCCATGCTATCATCGGCGCAGGTCCCCGCATCGCAGAGATAATTGATATTGTAACGTCGATTCATTCACCGCCTTTGGCCAGTCCGGATGCCGATCCCGCGTTGCATCACCGGTAAAGCCGCATGACGTTCGGCCGGGCGTTGCTCAGCATCGCGGTGCCAGCCGCCGTCCTCGCCGCCGCCTGGTACCTCGTCCCAACCGTGGCTGAACTGCCCGCGTCGCTCGCGGGCCTCAAGATCTTCGGCGCGTGGGGCGTGCTCGCGCTGGGCGGGATCGTGAGCCTGGTGTTCAGGCGCGGACGGATCGTGTTCGCGCTGCTTACGCTGGCGCTCGCTTACCTGAGTTACGGTTTGCTCGTGCACGACGGACTTGCCGGTTTCCGCGCGCACACGGTATACGCGGCGCTGGGCGTGTTCGTGCCCATCAATCTCGCGCTGTTGTGCGTGTTGCCGGAGCGCGGCGCTTTCAACATGCACGGCCTGCAGCGCCTGGGCGTGATCGCAGCCGAAGTGATGTTCACGCTGTGGGTCGTAACCGCTCCCGCCACGTGGATAACGGCCTGGGCCATTGCGCCGTTCTATGACACCACGCTGTTTGCCACGTCGCCGATCCGGCAGCTGGATCTGGCCGTCCTGACGCTGGGTTTCGCGGCAAGCCTGGCGGCGTGGCTGATCAAGCGCGTACCGCTCGACCTGGCCTTCGCGGGGGGCATAGTCGCTTTCGGGCTCGCAATGCATCGCATCGGCGTGCCGGACGCGTTTGCGGTTTACATTGCGGCAGCCGCGCTGATATTCACGATCGCGCTGCTGCAGGACACCTTCCGCATGGCGTTCCGGGACGATCTCACCGGGCTGCCGAGCCGGCGCGATCTCAACGAGCGCATGATGGGGCTCGGCCGGCGCTACGTGATCGCGATGGTGGACGTCGATCACTTCAAGAATTTCAACGATACCTACGGCCATGACCTTGGCGACCAGGTGCTGAAAATGGTTGCTATGAAGCTCGCCGCGGTCGAGGGCGGCGGCACGGCCTACCGCTACGGCGGCGAGGAATTCACGGTGCTGTTTCCCGGCAGGGACATCGCGCCCGTCATGCCGCACCTCGAAGCGCTGCGCGCGGCCATCGAAGGCTACAAGATTGCGCTGCGCGCGCCCGACCGTCCTGACAAGCCGGAGCCCGACACGCGCAAGCGCGGCGCGTTCCGCGAAGCGGATTCGGTGTCGGTCACGATCAGCATCGGGGTTGCCGAGCGCAACGACAGTCTGGCGACCCCCGAAGACGTGATCAAGGCCGCCGACAAGGCGCTCTACCGCGCCAAAAGCAGGGGACGCAACCAGGTGAGCCGCTGACGGCAAGCCGGCCGCGAGTGCTATGATGAATCGCAACGCGGACAGGAGGGCATGACCATTACTGCCGGCGCGCTCGCATTACTCAAACCCCACGTGAAGGACCTCGGCGGCTTCCAGGTGAGCCGCGTGCTGCCGGGCCATCCGCGCCAGATGGTGGGGCCGTTCATTTTCTTCGATCACATGGGGCCCGCGACCTTCCCGCCGGGGCAAGGCGTCGACGTGCGGCCGCATCCGCACATCGGGCTCGCGACCGTCACGTATCTGTTCGAGGGCGCTCTCGTGCACCGCGACAGCCTCGGCATCGTGCAACGCATCGAGCCCGGCGACGTGAACTGGATGACGGCGGGCAGCGGCATCGTGCACTCGGAGCGCAGCGCGCCCGCGGACCGCGCCGGAGGTCACCGCTTGCACGGCATTCAAAGCTGGGTCGCGCTGCCGAAAGCGCACGAACAAATCGGGCCCTCGTTCAACCATCAACCGAAAACGGCGCTCCCGTTGATCGCGGCGCCGGGCGTCGAGATGCGATTGATCGTCGGCACCGCGTTCGGCCGGCGCGCGCCGACGCCCGCGTACTCGGATATTTTTTATCTCGCAGTCGAGATGCAGGCCGGCAGCGCGTTCGAGCTGCCGCCGGAACATGCAGAGCGCGGCGTCTACGTGGTCGACGGCGACGTGCGGATCGCCGGCGCAGCGGTCGCGCGGCAGCATCTCGCGGTGCTGGAAGACGGGACAACGGTAAAAGTCGAAACCGCAACCGCTGCGCGCCTGATGCTGCTTGGCGGCGCGAAAGTGGACGGCGAGCGCCTGATCTGGTGGAACTTCGTCGCGAGCTCGCGCGAGCTGCTCGAAGACGCGAAAACGCGCTGGCGCGAGCAGCAATTCGCGCCGGTGCCGGGCGAGACCGAGTTTATTCCGCTGCCCGACAAATAACCAAGGATCGATATGCGTTTCGCCCTGCGTTGCAGCCTCGGGCCCGCCCTGCTGTTTACCGCCGCAGCCGCGTACGCGCAAGTGCCGGCTGACGCCACGCTCACTATTCTCGCGACCGATCCCGCGCCCGGCGCGACGCTCGCGCGCCAGCAATCGTTCTACGTGCAGTTCGAAGTGAAAAACCCGGCGCCGGTCGTGGTCACGGTCAACGCGCTCTACAAGGGCGAAGCGGTCCACAGCAACATGGGCACAAGCGGGATGGCCAGAATTCCGGCCGGCGGCGGAATCGGGGTCACGCACTTTTTCTACTGGGGCGACAAGCCGACGCGCATCGACGAGGTGCGGCTGAAAATCAACGCTCCGATGAATACCCGGGAGGGCAAGGAATTCGCGTTTCCGGTCGATCTCACCTGGACCGCGCAGAACGCGACCGCAGCGCAGGAATTCGCGCCGTGGGTACGCGAATGGCAGCAGGCGGAAAAAGTGCGGCAGCAGGCCGGGCTCGCGGAATTCGACAGGAAAATGGACCAGATCGGCCCACCCGCCGCGGCGGTTGCAATCATCTTCCAGCTCGTCATGGGCGCGCTACTGCTTGCCGGCTGCGGGCTGCCGCTGTGGGGCGCGCTCAAGTGGCAGGGCTATTGGCGCGTTGCGGCGAGCGTGCTCGGCGCGATCCCGCTGCTGGCGCTCGCCAACATCATTATCGGCGTGAGCATCGACAGGACCTCGCACAACCTCTGGCCGTTCGAGCTCGGCATCTTGCTCGCGGCGGCGGGCGGGGGCATGAGCGTACTGCTCGCGGTGCGCTGGTTCCTGCGGCTGCGGCGCGGCTAGCCTGCTTGCATATGAGTACCGCCTGCCGCTGCCCCGTCCGCCGTTTTGCGGTTTAATACGCACCAGATGAGGCGGCGCGGATTGCGTCCGTGCCGGATACCATGCATGCCCGCAGCCAAGGACGTTGACCGATGCAACACGATGCGAATCTTTATACGTGGCAGGCCATGGTGCTGCACTGGCTGCTCGCCGTGCTTATTTTCGCGCTGATCGGGCTCGGCTGGTACATCGGCGGCCTGCCGCGCGGCAGCACACTGAAACCGTTGTTGCTCGGCCTGCACGAGTCTTGCGGCATGCTTGCCGGCATATTGGTTCTGGTCCGCTTGTGGTGGCGCGCTCTCAACCAACCGCCGTCATTGCCGGCGACGGTGCCGGACTGGCAGCAGAAAGCAGCGCAGGTCGGCCACGCGCTGCTCTACCTTTGCATTGTGATCATGCCGCTGACGGGATACGCTACGGCCAATTTCGTCAAGGACCCGCTGCTGTTCTTCGGCTACCCGGTCCCGCAGTGGGGTTGGTCCAGCAGGCCGCTGGAAAAACTGTTCGCGGACATCCACTCGGCCACGTCCAATGTGCTGGTCGCGCTGCTCGTCGCGCACATCGCGGTCGCGCTGAAGCATTGGTTCATCGACAAGGACGGCGTGTTCCAGCGCATGTTGCCGCGCAAACCGCCACAGCGCGCATAATGGTGCGGCGCCACGACACCGCGGCGCAGGAAACCAAAATGATCCCTTCGTCTCCATCACCACGCCGGCAATGCGCCGGCTGATTCCATGAACCCGATGACGCATCTCGTGCTGGCGGCGGCCGCGTTTCTGGCGACGCATTTCGTTTCGAGCACCCCGCTGCGCGCCAAACTGATCGGGATGATCGGCAAAGCTTACCTCGGCCTGTATACGCTGATCGCGTTCGCGACGCTCGGCTGGATGATATGGGCCTACTATCGCGCGCCGTTTTTCAACCTGTGGTACGCGATCGAACTGCGCTACGTGCCGCTCGTCGTGATGCCGTTCGCGCTGGTGTTCTTCGTGTGCGGACTTTTCACCCGCAACCCGACCATGGTCGGGCAGGAAAAGCTGCTCAAAACGAAAGATCCGGCGCGCGGCATCCTGCGCGTCACGCGTCACCCGCTGATGTGGGGCTTCGCGCTGTGGGCGGGAAGCCACATCGTCGCGCGCGGCGACGGGGCGGCGGTGATTTTCTTCGGCACGTTTCTGCTGCTCGCGCTCGCCGGCACGGCGCTGATCGACCGGCGCAAAGCGGCGGCCCTCGGCGGCGACTGGCGGCGTTTCGCCGCGGTCACGTCGAACCTGCCGTTCGCCGCTATCGCAGCCGGCAGAAACCGGCTCGATCCGGGCGAAATCGGCGGGTGAAAAATTTTGATAGGGCTCGCCCTCTACGCCGTGCTGCTGGATCTGCACCCCGCTCTGTTCGGCGCACATCCTCTGTTCTGAGCCGTGAGGGCGACAGGCGAGATCAGCGGGTAGAATAGCGGCTGACCCAGTCCCGCTTTTCCTCATGAACATCGCCGACCTGCGCCAGGAATACATGCGCGAAAGCCTCGACGAGAAAGACGTCGAACGCGATCCGCTCGGGCAGTTCAAGCGGTGGTTTGACGAGGCCGTTAAGACGCAGATGCCGCTGGTAAACGCGATGACGCTCGCCACCGTGTCCGCCGGCGGGCAGCCGTCGGCGCGCATCGTGCTCCTGAAAGGCGTCGATCACGGCGGCTTCGTTTTCTTCACCAGCTACAAGTCGCGCAAAGGCAAAGAGCTCACGGCGAACCCGGCGGCCTCGCTGTTGTTTCACTGGATCGAGCTCGAGCGGGAAGTGCGCATCGACGGCCGCGTGGAAAAAATCCCGGCGCAGGAGTCCGACGATTATTTCGGCACCCGCCCGCTCGGCAGCCGCCACGCCGCGATCGCGTCGCCGCAAAGCAAGGTGGTGACCGACCGCGCCGCGCTCGAAGCACGCTTTGCCGAGACCGCCAAACGCCACGGCGACCAGACGCCGCGTCCGGCGCATTGGGGCGGTTACCGCCTGCTGCCCGAGGCGATCGAATTCTGGCAGGGACGCGCGAACCGCCTGCACGACCGCGTGCTGTATACGCGCACGTCCCGCGGCTGGAAAATCGTGCGGCTCGCGCCGTAATTCGAACGGGCCCGGCCATCCCTCCTGCCCAAGCAATCCGAAAACTGACAATGCCAGCCGCTGAACACTACGAACTGATCGTCCGCAACGCGACCATCATTGACGGCACCCGAGCGCCGCGTTTTCGCGGCGCAATCGGCGTACGCGGCGGCCGGATTGTAAAGATCGGCGCGCTCGATAAAGCCGGCGCCGGGACCGAAGTCGATGCTTCTGGCCTGATCGCTGCGCCGGGATTTATCGATGCGCACACTCACGACGACCGGCTCTTGCTGTCGGACCCCGACGTGACGCCGAAACTGAGTCAGGGCGTCACCACCGTGATCACCGGCAACTGCGGCATCAGCCTCGCGTACACGCCCAGCCGCGGCGCGGCCACGCCGCCGCTCGACCTGCTCGACGGGGAAGACGCGTGGTTCAGATTTCCGAACTTTCGCGCCTACCGCGAAGAGCTCGAGGCCAGGCCCGCCGCGCTGAACGCCGCGTGCCTCGTCGGCCACACCTCGTTCCGCGTCGCGACCATGGACCGGCTCGACCGCGCCGCCACCAAAGCCGAAATCGCGCGGATGCGCGAGATGGCGCGCGAATCGCTCGCCGCGGGCGCGATCGGCGTGTCTACCGGCACCGCTTACCCGCCCGCCGCATGCGCGCCGACGGCAGAGATCGTCGAGGTCTGCCGGCCGCTCACCGAGTTCAAGGGCCTGTACGTCACGCACATGCGCAACGAAGATGACCGCATCACCGAGTCGATGCGGGAGACGTTTGACATCGGCCGCGCGCTCGGCGTGCCGGTCGTGATCTCGCACCACAAGTGCGTCGGCACGCCGAACCACGGCCGCTCGCCCGAGACGCTCGCGCTGATCGAAAAAACCATGCGCGGCCAGGCGGTCGGGCTCGACTGTTATCCGTACATCGCCTCGTCCACCGTGCTGCGCTACGACCGGCTCGAGCAATCGTCGCGCGTTGTCATCACCTGGTCGAAACCGCACCCCGAGTTTGCGGGCGTGGATCTCGATGAAGTCGCACGGCGCCTGCAGATGACGAAAGCCGAGGCCGTCGAGAAGATCAAGCCCGCCGGCGCGATCTACTTCATGCTCGACGAAAAAGACGTGCAGCGCATTCTCGCCTTCGAGGAAACGATGATCGGTTCCGACGGTTTGCCGCACGATACGCAGCCGCACCCGCGGCTGTGGGGCACGTTCCCGCGCGTGCTCGGGCATTACGCGCGCGAGCTGAAACTCTTCCCGCTCGAAACCGCGGTCTACAAAATGACGGGCCTGCCAGCGGGAAAATTCGGACTGCAAGGCCGCGGCGTGCTGAAGAAAGGCGCACACGCCGACATCACGATTTTCGATGCCGACACCGTCATCGACGCCGCGGACTTCGAGCACTCGATGCGGCCCGCCAAAGGCATCGCCACAGTGATCGTCAACGGCGACATCGTGTGGCGCGATGGCAAGCCGACGGGCGCGCGGCCGGGACGCGTGCTGACGCGCGGTTCGTGAGCAGCGACTACAGGTAACGCTGCGTAAGCCACCACGCGACGGCGGCGACGAACGCCGAGCACGGGATGGTAAAAAGCCATGCCCAGACGATATTGCCGGCGATGCCCCAGCGCACCGCGGAGAATTTCTGCGCCGAGCCGACGCCGACGATCGCGCCGGTGATGGTGTGAGTGGTCGACACCGGCACGCCGAGCCCGGTTGCGAGAAACAGCGTCAGCGCGCCGCCGGTCGCGGCGCAAAAACCGCTCACCGGCTTCAATTTGGTGATGCGCATGCCCATGGTCTTGACGATGCGCCAGCCGCCGAACAGCGTGCCGAGGCCCATCGCCGCCTGGCACGCGAGCACCACCCAGAACGGCAGCGGGTCATCGGCGCCGATCGTGGCCGCCGCGATCAGCAGCATCCAGATGATGCCCATGGTCTTCTGCGCGTCGTTGCTGCCGTGGCCGAGACTGTAGAGCGCGGCAGCCACGAACTGTAGGCCGTGGAACCAGCGGTCGACCTTGCGCGGCGTCTGGCGCACACAGATCCATGACACCAGGAGCATCAGCGCGATGCCGAGCACGAAGCCGAGCGCGGGCGACACCACAATCGCCGCCGCCGTCTTGAGAAATCCGCTTGCGACCAGCGTGTGCACGCCGCCCTTGGCGACCGCCGCGCCCGCAAGCCCGCCGATCAGCGCGTGCGACGAGCTCGACGGAATACCGTAGTACCAGGTAATCACGTTCCACGCGATGGCGCCGCACAGCGCCCCGAAAATCACGTGATGATCGACGATCAGCGGATCGATGATCCCCTTGCCGACGGTGCCCGCAACGTTCAGCCCGAAAAACAGGAACGCGATGAAATTGAAGAACGCGGCCCACAGGATCGCCCATTGCGGGCGCATGGCGCCGGTCGAGACAATAGTGGCGATCGAATTCGCGGCGTCGTGGAAGCCGTTCAGGAAGTCGAACGCGAGGGCAACGAGCACCAGCAGCACGAGCGCTTCGAAGCTCATGCGCGTCTCTCGTCCGCCCGCGTTGCCGAGTCCCGCGCGCTCATGAATTTTCGAGCACGATGCCTTGGATTATATTGGCGACGTCCTCGCAGCAGTCGGTCACCGTCTCCAGGTGCTCGTAGACCGAGCGCAGCTTGATCAATTCGCGCACGTCGGGCTCGTCCCGGAAGAGCCGCGCGATGGCCCCGCGCATCACGTGGTCGGCTTCCGACTCCAGCCGGTCGATGTCGGTGCAGATCGCCATGATCTCGGCTGCGTTGTCCATGTTGGAAAGCATTGCGACCGCGCTTTTCACTTTCTCGCAGCAGGTCACGCCGATGTCGGCGAGCTTCTTCGCCTCCGGCGTGAGATCGCGCACGTCATAGAGGAACATGAGCTGGGCGGAATCCTCGATCAGGTCGAGGATGTCGTCCATTTTGCTGATCAGCTGGTGGATGTCCTCGCGGTCGATCGGCGTGATGAAGGTCTTGTGCACCAGCTCGATTGTGCTGCGCGTGATCTTGTCGGCACGTTTCTCGATCGACTCGATGTTGTAGGTGCGGCGCTCGAGGTCCTCGCGGCTCGCCATCAGCGCGGCGAGCTCGTGGCTGCCGAGTACTATCTGCTCGGCATGCTCGTTGAACAGATCGAAGAACCGGCCTTCCCGCGGCATCAGTCGTCCAAACATCGCATCCTCACAGTCAGTAATGGTGGTAAACGGCGAAGCGGTGCGACGCATCCTGCGATCGCCATGACGGCGCCACGCCGCGCAACCCCTCACTTGGGTCTGGGCCGTAAGTGTAGCCGGTTTCGCGCCACAGCGTAATTTTGCGCCGCGGTATACTTGCCTTCACGCCATAGATGAAAACGATAATCGTCACCGCGTGATTCCACCGCTCACCGACCGCCGCTGGTTCAATTCCTTCCTCGCCTGGTACTTCGTGACCGTGTGGGGCTCGGGCTACCTGGCCACCAAAATCGGGCTGCAATACGCGGCGCCGTTCACTTTTCTTACGCTGCGCTTCGCGTTCGGCGTCCTGTGCATGCTGCCGATCGTGCTGATCGCGCGCGCGCCGTGGCCCGCTTCGCGCGCCGAGCTCGGGCATATCATCATCGCCGGGTTGCTGATGCACGCAATGAACCTCGGCGGCAGCCATTACACGCAGTACCTCGGCGTGTCGGCGGGCATCACCGCGGTGCTGCTGTCGGTGCAGCCGCTCCTGACTGCGCTGATCGCGTCGCGGTGGATGGGGGAAAAGCTCACCGGACGGCAATGGCTGGGGGTCGCGCTCGGGCTCGCCGGCGTGGTGCTGGTGGTGTGGCACAAGATCGACGTGCGCGAAATGACGCTCGGCAGCCTGTTGGCGGTCGTTACCGCGCTGCTGGCGGTGACCGCGGGCACGCTATACCAACGCGAGTTCTGCCCGCTCGTCGATTTGCGCATGTCGGCACTGGTGCAGTTCATCGCGTCGACGCTGACTCTGGCGCCGCTCGCCTGGGTTGTCGAGGGCTTCAAGGTGAATTGGGCGTGGCCGATGATCGGCGCGATCGTGTTCCTGGTGATCGGCGCTTCGATTCTCGCGGTGAACGCGCTGCACACGTTGATGCGCCACGGCGAAGCCACGCGCGTCACCAGCCTGGTTTATCTGACGCCGATTTTCGCGGTAGTGCTCGAGATGGCGCTGTTCAAAGTAGTGCCGAGCATGCTGTCCGTTGTTGGTATCGCTGTCACCTGTGCCGGCGTCGCGATGGTCGCATGGAAACGCGACTCGCCGGCGCCGGAATGACGCCCGCAGGAATGAAATGCCGTCTGCGTCGCGGGAACGCGGGTAAAATTGCGGTTTTACCGGCATCGCCCGCACCCGCGTAGTGACACTCGCCTTCGTTCTGCCGTTCACCATCATGCTGCACCTCGCGTACGCGGGCACCCGCGTCACGCTGTCGTTGTTCGCTCTGAGCCTGCAGGCTTCGCCGTTTACGGTGGGAGTCCTGTTGTCGCTGCTCGCGCTGGTGCCGATGACATTCTCGGTCGCGGTGGGACGCATGATCGACCGCATCGGCGTGCACCGTCCGATGCTGGTCGGCGCGACGTTGCTGTTCACCGGCATCATGATCGCGGTGATATCGCCCACTCTGCCCGCGCTGTTCGCCACCAGTTGCCTTGCCGGCTCCGGCTTCATTCTGTTCCACATCGCGGTCAACTACCTGGCGGCGGTGATCGGCCGGCCCGAGGACCGCGTTAGGAATTTCAACTGGCTCGCACTCAGTTTTTCGACGTCGGGTTTTCTCGGGCCGATGATCGCGGGATTCGCGATCGACTGGATCGGGTACCGCCGCACGATGCTGCTGCTCGCCTGCTTTGCGCTCGTCACGCTGATCGCGCTGCTCATCAAGCGCATCGAGGTGCCGCGGCAACCGGCCGACGAGCCCGGCACGAAACGGCGGCGGCTCGTCGATCTGTTGCGCAGCAAGACGATGCGGCGCGTGTTCGTCGTGAGCGGGCTGCTGTCGATGGTGTGGGACCTGTTCTCGTTTGTCGTGCCTATCCACGGCAGGACCATTGGCCTGTCGGCCTCGACCATCGGGCTCATTCTCGGCGCTTTCGGCGGCGCGGTGTTCGTGGTGCGGCTCGCGCTGCCGCTCGTAATCCACCGCCTGGGCGAATGGCAATTGCTGATAGGGGCGATGATCTCGACCGGGATTGCGCTGTTCGTTTTCCCGCTCGTGAAGACTGTGCCGGTGCTGATTGCGCTCGGATTTTTTCTCGGTGCGGGTCTCGGCGGCGCGCAGCCGATGATCATGTCGCTGCTCTACAGTAAGGCGCCGCCGGGCCGCGGCGCGGAGGCCATCGGCGTGCGCACGTTGCTGATCAACATCAGCCAGACCGCAATTCCGCTGTTGTTCGGCGCGCTGGGCGCCGCGCTCGGCATGACGCCGGTATTCTGGACCATGGCGGCATTGCTGGTAGGCGCCGGTTATTTCGTGCGCAAACCCTGAACTCCGGGGAACGGCTGTCCGGGCCAGATCAGCGCGGCGGCCGATTGTCCCCGCTGAAAAGACAAACAGCCGGGTGCCGCTCACGCGGCACCCGGCTGTTGCTTTGTTGCTGGACCGTGGTCCGGTTGCCGGACCACGGGAATTACATCACTTGAGGTGCTTGCTGACCAGTTTGGTCATTTCGAACATCGACACCTGGCGCTTGCCGCCGAACACGTCGCGCAACTTGTCGTCGGCGTTGATCATGCGGCGGTTCTTGCTGTCCTGCAGCCCGTGACGCTTGATGTAGCCCCACAGTTTCTTGGTGACCTCGGTACGCGGGTACGGGCCGCCGCCAATCACGGCAGCCAGCGAGGCGGAAATCTGCATCGGCTTCATGAATGCGGCGCTTGGTTTACGTCCTGATTTCTTCTTCGCGGCTTTTTTCTTGGCCATCGTCTTCTCTCCTTTAAAGACACGGATATCACCCACCATTGGGTTGACGCGATTGTAATCCAAACTTTGCGTTTGTGGTGCAATCTTAGAGAGAAAATCTGCCCGGCACGCCCCCGGTAATTCGGGGTTACGGCACCCCGCCCCCCCCTCGTTTATCATGCTGCTGTGCGGCGTTGAAATCCCGAGTTGAAAGGAATAGAGTCAGCGGTTCCCACCGGAGGAGAACCCCATGGCCACCCAAATACCGCTCAACGTCAACGGCAGGACACAGACCGTGACCGTCGACGACCCGCAGATGCCGTTGTTATACGCGCTGCGCAACGATGTCGGCCTGCACGGACCGCGCTATGGCTGCGGCCTTGGCCAATGCGGCGCCTGTACCGTGCATATCGACGGCAAGGCGGTGCGCTCGTGCCAGTTCCCGCTCGCCAAAGCCGCCGGCAGGAAGATTCTCACGCTGGAAGGGCTGGGTTCGTCCGCCCAACCGCACCCGCTGCAAAAGGCGTTCATCGCCGAGCAGGCGGTGCAGTGCGGCTATTGCATTAACGGCATGATCATGCAGGCAAAAGCGCTGCTCGACACGAACCGGCACCCGAGCGACGATCAGATAAAACAAGCGCTTGCCCACAACCTGTGCCGCTGCGGCACGCATGTACGCATCGTGCGCGCCGTCAAGCGCGCAGCTGCGGAAATGGCGTAAGGAGAACAGACCATGTTGAACCAGACCATTTCCCGGCGTGATTTCCTCAAGACCGGCGGCTCGCTGGTCGTCACATTTTCGCTGTCCGGTCTCGTCCCGGGCGCCGGCGCCCAGTCCAGCCCCACCGGTAAAACCGTGGCCGTCGACGCGGTCGACGGCTTCGTCGCGATCGGCGCCGACGGCAGCGTCAGCATCTATTCCGGCAAGGTCGACCTCGGCACCGGGGTGCGCACCGCGCTGACCCAGATTGCCGCCGATGAGCTCGACGTGCCGTTGGCGAAGGTCAAGGTCATCGAAGGCGATACCGCGTTGACGCCTGACCAGGGCCCGACCTACGGGAGCCTGTCGATCCAGATCGGCGGCATGCAGATCCGCCAGGCGTGCGCCACCGCGCGCGCGGCGCTGGTCGCCGAGGCGGCCAAGCGCTTGAACTCCGCGCCCGGCGACGTGGCGACGCAGGACGGCATGTGCGTCGCCCGCGGCCAGCGCATAGCCTACAACGAGCTGATCGGCAACAAGGAGTTCCAGCTCAAGGTCGACCCGAAGGCGTCGCTCAAAGACCCGGCGAAATACAAGGTGGTCGGCAAGTCGGTGCCGCGGCTCGACATCCCGGCCAAGGTCACCGGCGAATTCCAGTACATGCAGGACTTCAGGCTGCCGGGCATGCTGCACGGCCGCGTGATACGCCCCGCCGGAGTGCACTCCGAGCTGATCTCGTACGACGACGCCGCGGCGAAACGGGTGCCGGGCTTCGTGCAGACCGTGCGCAAGGGCAATTACCTTGCGGTGGTCGCGACCTCGGAATGGGCGGCGATCCGCGCGAGCCGCGCGGTCAAGGCCAAGTGGTCGAAGTGGGAGGGCCTGCCGGACAGCAAGAACCTGTGGGAGTACGTGCGCAAGACCAAGATCAACAAGGACGAAGAACTGCAGAAAGTCGGCAACTCCGCCGACGCGCTCAAGAGCGGCGCGAAGAAAATGAGCGCGACTTTCGATTTCGCGATCCACACTCACGGCTCGATCGGGCCGTCGTGCGCGGTCGCCGAGTGGAAAGACGGCAAAGTCACGTGCTGGAGCGCGTCGCAGGCAACGCACCTCTTGCGCAAGCAGATGGCGCAGATGCTGAAGATGAAAGAGCAGGACGTGCGCTGCCTCTATATCGACGGCTCGGGCTGCTACGGCCGCAATGGCCACGAGGACGCGGCGGCCGACGCCGTGCTGATCGCGAAGGAAGTCGGCAAGCCGGTGCGCGTGCAATGGATGCGCGCCGACGAGCACGGCTGGGACCCGAAAGGACCGCCGACGCTCATCGACTACCGCGGCGCGCTCGATGCCAAGGGCAACATCGCGGCGTGGGAATCGGAAGTGTTCATCCCCGACCGGCCTTCGCAAATCTCGGTGACGTTGGTCGCGGCCGATCTCGCCGGACTGCCGAAGGAATCGGCGCATCCGGGCAACATCCATCAGGCGCTCGCGATCCCGTATACGATCCCCAACATCAAGGCGACTGCGCATTGGCTCGCTGAAACGCCGCTCAAGCCGTCGTGGATCCGCACGCCGGGCCGCATGCAGAACACCTTCGGCAACGAAGTGTTCATGGACGAACTGGCGTCTGCCGCCAACGCCGACCCGGTCGAGTTCAGGTTGCGGCATTTGAACGACAAGCGCGGCATCGAGTGCCTGGAGCGCGCGGCCAGGCTGGCGGACTGGACGCCGCGCAAGTCGCGGCCCGAATATTCGGGCGACATCGCGTACGGCCGCGGCGTGTCGTACATCAAATACGAGCTGGTGCGCACATACGTCGCGGTGGTGGCCAACGTCGAAGTCAACAAGAAGACCGGCAAGATCAGGGTCACGAAATTCCACGTCGCCCACGATTGCGGCCAGATCATCAACCCCGACGGGCTGAAGAACCAGATCGAAGGCAACGTGGTGCAGACGACAAGCCGCACGCTGATCGAGGAACTCAAGTTCAACCGCTCGGCGGTCACCAGCCTCGACTGGAAGAGCTACCCGATCCTGACCTTCCCCGACGTGCCGGAGGTCGCGATGGATCTGATCGACCGGCCGAACGAGAAGCCGTGGGGCGCGGGCGAGCCGACCGCGGCGGTGGTGCCGTCGGCGATCTCGAACGCGGTGTTCGACGCGCTCGGCATCCGGCTGCGCTCGGTGCCGTTCACGCCCGACAAGGTGTTGGCAGCGCTGAAAACCGCATAACAGGCAATCGCTCAGGGATCAACGGCGCCGCTTGCGGCGCCGTTTTTTTGTTGCTGCGGCGGCAACTTGCGGGAGAACCGGGTAAAAGCAGTATGATAAGTCTTACCGGTTCGCACATCGGCACGCCGCCCGCGCTTACATTCATCGTTTCCTTCAGCCATGCCGTTACGCGCGCTTTACGTCGATTTCAACTCCTACTTCGCCTCGGTCGAGCAACAGGAGCGCCGCGAGCTGCGCGGCAGGCCGGTCGCGGTGCTGCCGGTGATCGCCGACAGCACGTGCTGCATCGCCGCCAGCTACGAGGCGAAAAAATTCGGCGTCAAGACCGGCACCCGCGTGTCGGATGCGAAGCGCCTGTGCCCCGGCATCGAGCTGGTCGAAGCGCGCCCGGCAAAATATGTCGAGACCCACCACCGGCTGGTCGCGGCGGTCGAAAGCTGCATCCACGTCGGGCACGTGTATTCGATCGACGAGATGACGTGCGAGCTGCTCGGCCGCGAGCGGCAGCGCGATAAGGCACTCGCCATCGCCAAGCGCATCAAGCGCACGATCGCGGAGACGGTCGGAGCCGAGCTGCGCTGCTCGATCGGCATCGCGCCGAATACCTTCCTCGCCAAGACCGCGTCCGACATGCAGAAGCCGGACGGCTGCATAGTAATCGAAGACCGCGATCTGCCGCGGAGTCTGTTCGGTTTGCAATTGCGCGATCTGTGCGGCATCGGCCCGGCGATGGAAAAGCGCTTGCGGGAGCACGCGATCGATACCGTCGAAAAGTTGTGCGGCGCGAGCAAACCGGAATTGCGCAAAGCGTGGGGCGGCATCGAAGGCGAACGCGTCCACGCCAGGCTGCGCGGCGAGGACGTGCAGGCGGCGCCGAGCAAGCGCTCGAGCGTCGGCCATTCGCACGTGCTGCCGCCGCACTTGCGCTCACGCGAGGCCGCCTGCTCGGTGCTGCACCGTCTCCTGCAGAAAGCCGCGATGCGGCTGCGCGATTACCGGCTGATCGCCGGCGCGCTGCACGTCAGCGTCAAATGCGTCGACGGCACGTGCTGGGAAAACCACATCGGCTGCGATCCCACCAGCGATACCGTGCAACTGCTCAAAGCGCTGGCGCGGCTGTGGCGCGAATATCCGAAGACCGCGGCCAAGCCGCTCGCGGTCGGCGTGACCCTGCTCGAATTGAACGACGAGACCAGCCAATCGGGCGCGTTGTTCGACCGCGTCGATTCGCGTGACAAGCTCAATTCGGCGATCGACGGGCTCAACCTGAAATACGGCAAGCACACGCTTTACTTCGGCGGCGCATACCTCGCGCTCAAGTCCGCGCCGATGCGCATCTCGTTCAATCACGTCCCGGATGTCAGGGTCGAAGGTGACTAGCCGCCATCCCGCGTATCAAGCCAGATGCCCAGCCCCTGCGCGTTGAGCTCGATGTCGCCGGCGAAGACCTCGAGCACCTGCTCACGCGGCAACGCCCAGCCATAACGCCGCGCCTCGTCGAGCACGATCTGTCTGACGCCTGCCTTGAGGCGATCATGGCGCGCCGGCCCGGCCGTGCGCTCGCGGCGCGCAAGCTCCGCGTGCGCGTCGACCAGCCGGTGCATATCGGCGCCCATGCGGGCGATGTCGCGCACCTGGCTGTAGTGGGTCACGTAAATCGCGCCCGGCTTTAAACCCAGGATCAAGTCGAGCGAGCGGTGCTCCGCAGCCGGATCGAACTGCGTCGGGCTCGTCGTCGGGAACGCGTACTGGCGGCCGTCGCGGTCGAGCTCGCGGTAGGACAGGCCGAACGTGTCGCCCGCGAACAAGTGCCCGGACCCCGTGTCGAGCACTCCGACGTGATGTCGCGCGTGCCCCGGCGTGTCGAAAAAAACGAACTCGCGGCCGTTGAGCTTGAGCGACGACCCGTGCGGGGTCTCGATAATGCGTTCGCGCGGCACCGGCACGATATTGCCGTAAGTGCGGCGCGACTCTTCTGCGCCATACACTGCGATTGTGCTTGCAATCAGCTTGCCCGGATCGGCGATGTGCCGCGCACCGCGCGGGTGCACCGTCAGCATCGCATTCGGCAGCTGCGACAGCAGCAGACCCGCGCCGCCGGCATGATCGAGATGGATATGCGTAAGGATGACGTAATCGACCTGCCCGGGCGTCAGTCTCTTCGCGCGCAGCGCGTCGAGCACCCGCGGCACCGAACTGTTGACGCCGGCGTCGATGACCGCCGCACGGCCGCCTTCGACGACGAGGTGGATCGCATCGAGCCGCGGCCGCTGGTAACCGGAATCGATCGCGCTGATGCCGTGCTCGTAATCGATGACGTCGGCCATGCGCGTTGCGTATCAGCAGGCGTGGTTTGTGTCTGCGGCAGCCGCGACCACGCGAACGAGCCGGCGCGCCGGAAAGCGCGCTGCAAAGCGGCTGCCTTTGCCGTGCTCGCTGGTAATCTCGAGCGTGGCCTGGTGCCTGGTCAGCACGTGCTTGACGATCGCTAATCCTAGGCCGGTGCCGCCGGTTTCGCGCGAGCGCCCGCGGTCGACGCGGTAAAACCGCTCGGTGAGCCGCGGAATATGCTCCGCGGCGATGCCGAGGCCGCTGTCCTCGACCGCGAATTCGGCGCCGTCTGCGGTTGCGCGCCAAGTCAGGCGCACTTCACCGCCGGCTGGCGTATAGCGGATCGCGTTGGTGGCCAGGTTACCGAACGCGCTCGCGATCTCATTCTCGGAGCCCAGCAGGTCGAAACCCGGCTCGGCGTCGAGCGTAATACGGTGTCGGCCGCCGCCCAATGCTTCGGCCTCGGCCCGCAGCCTGTCAAGCAGCGGCGCGACCTTGATTCGATCCCCGAGCGATGGCTCCGGCGCCGATTCCAGCGTCGACAGCGTGAGCAGATCGTCGACGATGCGCTGCATGCGCTTGCTCTGCTCGGCCATCAGGTTGAGATAGTCGCGCGAGCGCTTGGGATCGAGCTGCAGTTCCTTGATGGTCTCGAGAAATCCCGATAGCACGGTGAGCGGCGTGCGCAGTTCATGCGACACGTTGGCAACGAAATCGCGGCGCATGGTCTCGAGCTTCTCGAGCCGGGTGACATCGCGCGACAGCAGCAGTTTTTGCGCATCGCCATAGGGGATGATCTGCACCGACAGGGTCACGCCGGCGCCGCGCGGCGCGCGCAGTTCCATCGGCCGCGCGAAATCGCCGGATTCGACGTACGCGACGAACTCCGGCTGGCGCACGAGGTTGGTGACGGGCTGGCCGGCATCGGTCTCGACATTAAGATCGAGGTGGCGTTCGGCGGTGTCGTTACACCACTCGATGCGGTTGTCCGCGTCGAGTATCACCACCCCGTCGGGATGCGCGCGGCCAGCCTGCCGGAAACGGGCCAGGGTTTTTGCGATCTGCTGGCGCTGCTTGGTCTGCGCGCGTTCGAACCGGTGGAGCAACGCAAACACGTAATCCCATATGCCGCGGCCATCCGGCACCTGCCCCGGCGTCGGCCGCTTTAGCCAGTCGACGAGCAAATCCACGTGCCGGACGTGGTGAAGAAGCAACAACAGAACACCGCCTGAGAATGACGCCCAGCCCGGAACGGCGCCGAAAATCAAGCCGGTTAGCATCGCGGCCACCGCGATCAGCGAGACAGCGATTACGGTACGTGGCAGGAGATGGTCCACGCGGGCTCGTGTGGGAAATACCACTGCAAATTATCGCACGCCGGCGCGGCCGCTGCAGGTGTTGCCGCAGCCATGCAGGGATTCAGCCGTGCAGGCGGTAGCCGGAGCCGCGCACGGTCTCGATCAACCGGTCATGACCGGTCGGCTCCAATGCCCGTCGCAATCTCCGGATATGCACGTCGACGGTACGCTCCTCGACAAACACGTGATCGCCCCAGATGTGGTCGAGCAATTGCATCCGGCTGTAGACGCGCTCCGGGTGCGTCATCAGGAAATGCAGCAGCTTGAACTCGGTGGGGCCCAGATGCAGCTCATTGCCATCGCTCGTGACGCGATAAGCCGCCGGGTCGAGCCGCAATCCCGCGATTTCGATCGCATCGTCGGTCAGTTGCGGCGCGCGCCGCCGCAACACCGCCTTGATCCGCGCCAGCAGTTCCTTCGGCGAAAACGGCTTGGTGATGTAATCGTCGGCGCCCGACTCGAGACCCGCGACCTTGTCCTGCTCCTGCGCACGCGCGGTCAGCATGATGATCGGGATGTCCTTGCTGCGCGCATCGGAACGCAGCCTGCGCGCCAATGCCGTGCCGGCAAGATCCGGCAGCATCCAGTCGAGCACGATCAGGTCGGGGCGGACATCGCGTATCTTGGCATCGGCCTCGGCCGCGCTGCAGGCGCGCTGCACGCGGTGGCCGGCGTGCTCGAGGTTGACCGCGATCAGCTCCTGAATCGCAGGCTCGTCTTCAACCACCAGAATATCGCTGCTCATGCTGATATTGCGCGCGGCCCGTTCAGCCCAGCGCTTCGCGCTCGAGTTCCTCGACCGAGGTGTGACGGACATCGGTGCCTTTTACGATGTAGATCACCTGCTCCGCCATGTTTTTCGAATGGTCGCCGATGCGCTCGATCGCCTTCGCGATCCAGACGATTTCGAGCGCCTGGGAGATGGTGCGCGGGTCCTCCATCATGAACGTGATCAGTTGCCGCACGATGGAACGGAATTCCTCGTCGATCGCGAAATCCTCACGCACTATTGCGGCGGCCGCGACGGGATCGAGCCGGGCCAGCGCATCGAGTGCTTTGCGCAGCATGCCGATCGCGATGTCGCCGACATGCTTGATCGCCGCAACCGGTGTTCTCGGCATCAGGGCGCGGTTGTAGCTCAGCTTTCCCATGCGCGCGATCTTGGCGGCCTCGTCACCGATGCGCTCGAGGTCGGTCACGATCTTGATGACGGCGAGCACCATGCGCAAATCGCCCGCTGCCGGCTGGCGGCGGGCAATAAGGTGGCTGCAATCAGTGTCGATGCCGACCTCGAAGGCGTTCACACGGTGATCCTCCACGACCACCGCGTCGAGCGCACGGAGATCGCCCGCGATGAACCCGTTGATCGCGGCGAGAATCTGCGATTCAACCAGCCCGCCCATCTCGAGGACGCGTGAGCGCAGGGTTTCGAGGTCGATGTCGTATTGCTTTGAAGAATGCTCGCTTTGGGTCATGATCATCGCTCCAGAAACAGGCTCATCCAAACCGCCCGGTAATGTAATCCTCGGTTTCCTTGCGCTTCGGCTTGATGAATAGGTTGTCGGTGGCGCCGAATTCGATCATCTCGCCAAGGTACATGTAGGCAGTGTAGTCCGAAACGCGTGCCGCCTGCTGCATGTTGTGGGTAACGATCACCACCGTATAGTCGAGCTTCAACTCGTGGATCAATTCTTCGATGTGCGTGGTCGAGATCGGATCGAGCGCCGAGCACGGCTCGTCGAGCAGCAGCACTTCCGGCTTGATCGCGATCCCGCGCGCGATGCACAGGCGTTGCTGCTGCCCCCCCGACAGGCTGTTGCCGCTCTGGTTGAGCTTGTCCTTCACTTCTTTCCACAGTGCGGCCTTGCTGAGCGCCCATTCGACGCGGTCGTCCATTTCGCTGCGGCTCAGGTCCTCGTAAAGCCGCACTCCGAACGCGATGTTGTCGTAGATCGACATCGGAAACGGCGTCGGCTTCTGAAACACCATGCCGACCTTGGCGCGCAGCAACGTGAGGTCCTGTTTGCTGTCGAGTATGTTGTCGCCATCGAGCCGGATTTCGCCCTCGGCACGGTGGCCCGGGTAGAGCTCGTACAGCCGGTTGAACGTACGCAGCAGCGTCGACTTGCCGCAACCCGACGGCCCGATGAAAGCAGTAACTTGGTTGGCGGGGATATCCATCGAAACGTTCTTGATCGCCTGGAATTTACCGTAGTAGAAATTGAGGTCATTGACCTTCAGCTTCGGGTTGGCGATCCGCAGTTCTTCGCTCATGTGTCGTATCCAGTCTTAAACAAGCGTTCAGATTTTGCGCCGGAACAGCACGCGCGCCAGGATATTGAGGCCGAGCACGCCCAGAGTGATCAGGATAGCGCCGCCCCACGCCAGCCGGTGCCAATCCGGATACGGGCTCATCGCGAACTGGAAAATCACCATCGGCAGGTTGGCCATCGGCTGGTTCATGTTCAGCGACCAGAACTGATTGTTGAGCGCCGTGAACAGCAGCGGCGCGGTTTCGCCGCTGATGCGCGCGACCGCGAGCAGGATGCCGGTAATGATGCCGGCGCGCGCCGCGCGGTAAGACACGAACATGATCACCTTCCAGACCGGCGCACCAAGCGCGACCGCTGCTTCGCGCAGGCTGTCGGGCACCAGCTTCAGCATGTCGTCGGTGGTGCGCACCACCACCGGAATCACGATCAGCGACAGTGCAAGGGCGCCGCCCCAGCCCGCGAAATGCCTGACCTGTGCGACGTAGACTGAATAGATGAACAGGCCGATCACGATCGACGGCGCGGACAGCAGGATATCGTTGATGAAGCGCGTCGCCGGCGCCAGCCAGCCGCGGCGCCCGAACTCGGCGAGGTAGGTGCCGGCAAGAATACCGACCGGCGTGCCGATCAACGTCGCCATCGTCGCCATCAGCAGGCTACCGACGATGGCGTTGAGCAGTCCACCGTCGCTGCCCGGCGGCGGTGTCGTTTGCGTGAACAACGTCAAACTCAAGGCGCCGAACCCCTCATGCAACAGCGTGATCAGTATCCACGCCAGCCAGAACAGGCCGAATGCCATGGTCGCGCCCGAGATGCACAGCATTATGACGTTTACCATGCGCCTGCGTTTGTAGGTTTTGTTCATCGCCACCCTTACGTTTGCCGGCCTTCCTGCTTCGCGAGCTGCAGCAGCAGCAATTTCGACAGCGCAAGCACGATGGTGGTGATCAAGAACAGGATCAGGCCCAGCTCAATCAGCGCCGAGGAATGCATATCGCCGACCGCCTCGGTGAATTCGTTGGCGAGCGACGAGGCGATGCTGTTGCCGGGCGCGAGCAGCGATGTGCTCAAACGATGCGCATTGCCGATTACGAAGGTCACCGCCATCGTCTCGCCCAGCGCGCGCCCGAGACCGAGCATGATGCCGCCGACGACCCCGATCTTGGTGTAGGGCAAGACGACTTTCCATACCACTTCCCAGGTCGTTGCGCCAAGCCCGTACGCCGATTCCTTCAGCAGCGGCGGCACCAGCTCGAACACGTCGCGCATCACCGCGGTGATGAACGGAATCACCATGATCGCGAGAATGATGCCCGCGGTCAGCATGCCGATGCCCATCGCCGGACCTTTGAACAGCATGCCGATGATCGGCAACGAACCGAACGATTTGACCAGCGCGGGCTGCACGTATTCGGCGAAAATCGGCGCGAATACGAACAGCCCCCACATGCCATAGATGATGCTCGGGATCGCCGCCAGCATTTCGATCGCCGTGCCGAGCGGGCGCTTGAGCCAGACCGGAGACAGCTCGGTGAGAAACAACGCAATGCCAAAACTGACGGGGATGCCGATGATCATGGCAATCGCGGAGCTGACCAGCGTGCCGTAAATCGGCACCAGCGCCCCGAACTCCTGCGTCACCGGATTCCATTCGGGATCGAACAGGAAACCGAATCCAAACTTGCTCAATGTGAGCTGGCTGTGAAAGGCCAGCGAGACTAGGATCGCGGCCAGAATCGAGAAAACGAAAAACGCGGAAAAACGCGTCAAATTCTTGAAAAAGGAATCCATCCAGGGCAGCCGCTTGGCAGGCATTGGCCTTTTATTATAGGTGGTTTGGCCGCCGATCCCGAATGACGGCGCAATCACTGCTGCATCCCGGGGCGGCATGGTTGGCCTTGAAAACAGCGGGGAGCCCTTAAGGACTCCCCGCCGCGAAGTTCGAAATTGAACGAACGGTGAAATACTCAGTAAACCGGCTTGCCCGACGCGTCCTGGATTTTTTTCCATTCCGCCTTGACCAGCTTCACCACGTTGTCCGGCATCGGGATGTAATCGAGATCGAGCGCCATTTTATCGCCGCTCTCGTACGCCCAGTCGAAGAACTTGAGTGCGATCACGGCGTTCTCGGGCTTGTCCTGCTTTTTGTGCATCAGGATGAAAGTGGCGCCGGTAATCGGCCAGCTGTCCTTGCCCGGCTGCTCGGTCAGAATCTGGTAAAAGCCGGGTGTCTTTTCCCACTGTGCGTTGGCGGCGGCGGCCTTGAAGGTCTTGTCATCCGGGCCGACGAACACACCGCCGCTGTTCTGCAGTAATGCGTAGGACATTTTGTTCTGGATCGCGTAGGCGTATTCGACATAGCCGATCGAACCCGGCAGGCGCTGCACGTACGCTGCCACGCCTTCGTTGCCCTTGCCGGAAACCCCGGCGGGCCATTTCACCGAGGTGTTGTTGCCGGCCTTGTCTTTCCATTCGGCGCTTATTTTCGACAGGTAGTTGGTGAAAATAAAAGTGGTGCCCGAGCCGTCGGAGCGCGCTACCACCGTAATGTCCTGGTCCGGCAGCTTGACGCCCTTATTGAGTGCTGCGATCGCCGGCGCGTTCCATTTCGTGATCTTGCCGAGGTAGATGTCGGCGAGCACCTGCCCGGTCAGGCGCAGCGCGCCGGGTTTGATTCCCTCGATGTTGTACACGGGAACCACACCGCCGATCACCATCGGAAATTGAATCAGGCCGTTCTTCTCGAGTTCTTCGGCTTGCATAGGGGCGTCGGAGGCGCCGAAATCGACGGTCTTAGCGATGATCTGCTTGATGCCGCCGCCGGAACCGATCGATTGATAATTCATGCCAATCCCGGTTTTCGCTTTGTAGGCTTCGGCCCACTTCGAATAGATCGGATAGGGGAAAGTCGCGCCGGCGCCCGTGATGTTGTCGGCTGCCAAAGCGACCGGCGCTGCTGCAAGGCCGAAGGCCAGCGCTGCACGCGAGATAAACCGTTGGACAAATTCGGATTTCATCGATTGCTCTCCGTTAACTGACATTGATTGAGCTTACAGGGCGAGAGCATCTTAGCTGCCGATTGTTACAGCTTCGTGACATGCGGCATCCGGCCGCGGGAGAGTGGAAACGGGGGCTGCTCCCCGACCGATTCTAATTTGCGCTGAAAGCGCCTCCGATGGCAGTGCGGCGGTTACTTCTTGGCCATGTCGGCGAACTGCTTGCGGAATTTGGCCACCTTCGGGGCAACCACGGCCTGGCAGTACGGCTGATTGCCGTTGTTGGCGAAATACTCCTGATGATAACCCTCGGCAACGTAAAACGTCTGCGCCGGCGCCACTTCGGTCACGATTGGTTTCCCGAAAACTTTTCCCGCGGTCAGTTCGGCGATCAACTCCTCCGCCGCTTTTTTTTGCTCGGGCGTATGATAAAAAATCCCCGAGCGATACTGCGTGCCGGCGTCATTGCCCTGGCGGTTCAGCGTGGTCGGATCGTGAATCGCGAAGAATACGCCCAGGATCTTCCTGATCGAGATCACCTTCGGGTCGAAGGTCACGCGCACCACCTCGGCGTGACCGGTGTCGCCGTTGCATACCTGCTGGTAGGTCGGATTGACGGTTTTGCCGTTGGAGTATCCGGACTCGACCGACTCGACGCCCCGCAGGTTGTCGAATACCGCTTCGAGGCACCAGAAGCAACCGCCTGCCAGAGTGGCGACTTCCTTGCCGGCGGTCGTTGATTGCGTTGTCATGCAGCATTCCTTTCCTGGGACGTTGGTGGCGACCCGCGTTAGTCGGTGAGCAGGCGATGTACTGACATCGGGCGGCCTATTCAACCTGCGTCATCGTTTTCCGCTCAACGCCGGATTGAGCGGCGTTTGTGTCCGCTTGTATCGGGCGCCTTATCCGGCCTGCCTCGGCAGTGCCGGATAAGTATTATTATGCGGCATGCAAGGAAACGTAAGCTTTCCCGACTAATTTCACGCCGCCAGTCGACGCGATCGGCCGCGCGGTCAGAAACCACACCCTGGAAGAGGATCAACATGCTCAAAGTTCGCAATCTGCTGTGTGCGCTTGCCGCGGTAATGTTGCTTGGATTTGCCTTGTCGGGATCGGGCCAGGCGCCGAAGCCGGCGACAAAACCCGCCGCCACCGGGGCCTATGCCAAGGCTACCTTCGCCGGCGGCTGTTTCTGGTGCATGGAACACCCATTCGACGTGCTTGACGGCGTGATCTCGACCACGTCGGGCTATACCGGCGGCAAGGTTGTGAACCCGACCTACGAGCAGGTTTCGTCCGGCCGCACCGGCCACGCCGAGGCGGTGCAGGTCGTCTACGACCCGAAGAAGGTGAGCTACGAGAAGCTGCTCGACGTGTTCTGGCACAACATCGACCCGACCGTAAAGGACCAGCAGTTCTGCGACGCCGGCAGCCAGTATCGCTCGGCGATTTTCTATCATGACGACGAGCAGAAGCGGCTCGCCGAAGCGTCGAAAGCGGCGCTGGAGAAGAACAAACCGTTCAAGGGCCCGATCTATACCGAGATCACGCGCGCGACAGAATTCTATCCGGCCGAAGACTACCACCAGGATTACTATCTCAAGAATTCGCTGCGCTACAAGTTCTATCGCAACGGCTGCGGCCGCGACGCGCGCTTGAAACAATTGTGGGGAGCCGCTCCCGAGTAACCGGGCGCCGGCCTTGATGAGTTTGCCGCCGCCCGGCGGCGGCATTGCGTTCAGACCACGGTGACGCGCGCGAACTTGCGTCTGCCGACTTGTAGTACGACCCGTGCACCTTTGACGAGCTTGAGCGCCTTGTCGCTGACTTTCTCACCGTCGAGCTTGACGCCGCCTTGCGTGATCATGCGCAGCGCCTCCGATGTGCTTGCAGTAAGCCCCGCCTCTTTCAGCAGGTTGGCAATTGCAATACCGTCGGCGCCCGCGTGCACGGTGACGGTGGGTATGTCATCAGGAACCTCGCGTTGCTGGTGGCGCGCAATAAATTCTCGCGCCGCATTTTGCGCCGCCATGAGACCATGAAAGCGCCCGACAACCTCCTTGGCGAAATCAAATTTGACATCCATCGGGTTACTGCCTTGTTTAACCGCTTCGCGCCTGGCTACGATCTTTCCGATAGGTTCAAAGGACAGTAGCTCCAAATAACGCCACATTAGCTCATCTGAAATCTTCATTATCTTGCCGAAAATCTCGTTCGGGCTTTCGGTGATGCCGATGTAATTGCCGAGCGATTTCGACATCTTGTTGACGCCGTCGAGGCCTTCGAGCAGCGGCATCGTCAGTATGCATTGCTGCGGCCGATGGTAATACCTCTGCAGTTCACGCCCCATCAACAGGTTGAATTTCTGGTCGGTGCCGCCGAGCTCGAGATCGGCTTTCAACTTGACCGAGTCGTAGCCCTGCACCAGCGGGTACAGGAATTCGTGGATCGCAATCGGCTGGTTGCTTTTGTAGCGCTTGCCGAAGTCATCGCGCTCGAGCATACGCGCGACGGTGTGGGTCGCGGCGAGCTTGATCATGTCGGCCGAGGTGAACTTGTCCATCCATGCCGAGTTGTAAGCGATCTCGGTCTTGTCGGCGTCGAGGATCCTGAACACCTGCGCCTTGTAGGTGTCGGCATTGCGCTCAATCTCCGTGCGCGTCAGCGGCGGCCGCGTCGTATTCTTGCCCGACGGATCGCCGATCATGCCGGTGAAGTCGCCGATCAAGAAAATCACATGATGGCCGAGGTCCTGCAGCTGACGCAGTTTATTGATCAATACGGTGTGGCCGAGGTGCAGATCGGGCGCGGTCGGGTCGAAGCCGGCCTTGACGCGCAGCGGCTGGCCGGACTTGAGTTTCTCGACGAGTTCGGCTTCGACCAATAGCTCGTCGCAGCCGTGCCTGATGATTTCGAGCTGGTCTTTCAGTGTTGCCACAGCGATCCTGTTGCAGTCATGTTGATTTCACAATGTGAAATTCAGAGTTGCGCACCCGTACCGTTCTGCTAAGCTTGCGGCGTCGTTCCAAGTAGGGCATTAAGACTATAAGCTAAAAGCATGATTTTAGCCCAAAAAATTGCCAACCTGATACTTGGGTTTGCGATCCATCATCGGCTCGCCGCGGCGTTCATCGCGCTGCCTTGCTTCGGCGTCGTTGCCGCATTCGGCATCGCCCCCGACACGCTAGTCGAAAAAGTAACGATCAACAACGTCGTCGAAGAACTCAAGCTGCCGCCGCTGACGCCCGCCGCCGACGGCAACCTCACATTCACGCGCGAGGAACGCATCCAGCGCGGCGACACCGTCGCGAGCCTGTTCGCGCGCTTGCAAGTCGACGATCCGGCGGCACTGCAGTCGCTGCGCAATGACAAGCAGGCCAAGGCGCTTTATCAGCTGATCCCCGGCAAAACCGTGCGCGCAATCGTCACCGCAGACGGCAAGCTCACGAGCCTGCGCTACCTGAACGGCACCAATCTGCTCGCGCTCGACCGTAATGCCGCAGGCTACACCATAAGGGAGGAGACGGCGCAACTCGAGAGCCGCGTGCTGATGAAGTCGGCGGAGATCAGAAACTCGCTGTTCGGCGCGACTGACGCGGCGGGACTGTCCGACGCAATAGCCATGCAGATCGCCGACATCTTCTCGACCGATATCGACTTCCATCGCGATTTGCGCAAAGGCGATCGCTTCAGCGTCGTTTACGAGGTGTTCTACCATCGCGGCGAGCCGGTCAAGACCGGGCGCGTGCTCACCGCGGAATTCATCAATCAGGGCAAGGCCTACCGGGCCGTGTATTTCAACTATGCTGAAAACCAGGGCGGTTATTACACCCTCGAAGGCAAGAACCTGCGCAAGCAATTCCTGCGCTCGCCGCTCGAGTTCTCGCGGATCACGTCGGGTTTTACCAACGCACGCTTCCACCCGGTGCTGCAAACGTGGCGCGCGCACAAGGGCATCGACTACGGCGCGCCGACCGGTACGCGGGTGAAGGCAACCGGCGACGGCGTGGTCGAATTCGCCGGCCGCCAAGGCGGCTACGGCAACGTAATCGTGCTGCGCCATCAATCCAAGTACACGACGTGGTACGGGCATTTGTCGGGATTCGCCAAGGGCATGCGCAAAGGCAGGCGCGTCGCCCAAGGCGACGTGATCGGCTATGTCGGCGCCACCGGGCTCGCGACCGGCCCGCACCTGCACTACGAATTCCGCATCAACGGCGTGCATGAGAACCCGCTGCGCGTCGCGATGCCGGCAGCGCCGCCGATCACTCTCGAGCAAAAGCCGAAGTTCGAGCAAATCGCCAGACCGTTGGCACAACGGCTCGAGCTGCTGCGCAGCACCAACCTCGCCCGCCTCGATTAGCCGAAGCATTACGATGCCCGAAACCTATATCGGGCTGATGTCCGGCACCAGCCTGGACGGCGTCGATGCCGCGCTTGCTGATTTAAGCACTGACAAACCGCGCCTGATCGGCCACCACCATCAATCATTCGCGCCCGAGCTGCGAGATGAGCTGCTCGCCCTCAATCAACCGGGCAATGACGAATTGCGGCGCGCCGCGCTCGCGGCTAATGAACTCGCGCGCGTCTATGCGGCCACCGTGCGCACGCTGCGGGAAAAGCATCCGACGCCTGAACCGGTAAAAGCGATCGGGTGCCACGGTCAGACGGTGCGCCATCAGCCTGCCGACGGTTATACGCTGCAGCTCGTCAACGGCGCGTTGCTCGCCGAATTGACCGGCATAGCCGTGGTATGCGATTTCCGCAGCCGCGATATCGCAGCCGGGGGCCAGGGCGCGCCGCTCACGCCGGCGTTCCATCATGCGGCGTTCGCGAGCCGCACGGTGCACCGCGTAATCGTCAACATCGGCGGCATCGCCAACCTCACCGACCTGCCGCCGGCCGGCTCAGTCACCGGGTTCGATTGCGGCCCCGGCAACCTGCTGCTCGATGCGTGGGTACAGCGTCATCTCAAAAAATCATTCGATGCCGGCGGCAAGTGGGCGAAAAGCGGTCGTGTAATTCCCGCTCTACTCGAACGTCTGCTCGGCGACGAGTATTTCCGCCGCGCGCCGCCGAAAAGTACCGGCCGCAAATCATTCAATCTCGACTGGCTGATGCGTCAACTCGCCGGCGGCGAGCAGCCCGCCGACGTGCAGGCAACGCTGCTCGCGTTGACCGCGCGGGGGATTGCCGAGGCTGCGGGAAAATTCTGTACAGGTGCGCAGGAGACATACCTGTGCGGTGGCGGCACGCGCAATACTGCGCTCGCAGCGCTGCTGTCGCAACAACTGGCGCCGGGAAAAGTCGCCCCGACCGACGTGCTCGGCGTCAACGCCGAGCACGTCGAAGCGCTCGCGTTTGCGTGGCTTGCGCGCCAAACACTGAACGGCCTGCCCGGCAATCTGCCGGCGGTCACCGGTGCGCGCGGCGCGCGTATTCTCGGTGCGGTTTATCGCGTCTGAAATGAAAAAGGGCGCCGCAGGCGCCCTTTTCTTTGATACAAACTTCGCTCAGGTCGAGAACGAAGATCCGCAGCCACAGGTGGATGTCGCGTTCGGATTTTTTATCACGAACTGTGCGCCTTCGGCGCCTTCCTGGTAGTCGATCTCGGCGCCGGCCAGGTACTGCAGGCTCATCGGGTCGATCAGCAGCGTGACGCCGTTTTTCTGCATCGAGGTGTCGTCTTCGCTGATCGCCTCGTCGAACGTGAAGCCGTACTGGAATCCGGAGCAGCCGCCGCCGGTCACGAACACGCGCAGCTTGAGTTCGGGATTGCCTTCCTCGTCGATCAGTTGCTTGACTTTGCTCGCGGCGTTATCGGAGAAGACCAGCGGCGCGGGCATTTCGGTGATTGCATTCATATGCTGCTCCTGCAAATTTTAGGCAAGTCGTATTGTAACAGGCCGCGGTGCGGTCAATCCGCCGTTGCGGGTTTTATCGGCACGACCTTGTCGGACTTGCCTTCAGGTTGATAAACCAGGCGCCCCTGCACTACCGCGCCAAGCTGCATTTCAAGCGTGCGGTAATAGACATCCCCTGTGACATTGGCCTTGGCCTGCAGTTCCACGTACTCGATGGCGTGCACCGGTCCCACCACCGTGCCGTTGATAACCACGTGAGAAACGCGGATTTCGCCCTCGATGCGCGCCTGCTCGGACAATACCAGCGTGCCGGGCTTGTCTTCGACCGCCAGCACGTTGCCGCGCACATGGCCGTCGACGCGCAGGCCGCCGCTGAATGTGATGTTGCCTTCGATCGTGGTACCGGCACCGATCAGGCAGTCGATGCGGTTCTGCGGTTTGTTGCCTTTGCTGTTTCCAAACATGATCGCACTCCCTTTCAAGACGCGTTGGCGGACTGAGTCAGTTTGGGCTCAGTGCTGCCGTGTTCAAACACCCGGACCTGCATGCTTTTCACCACCGCATCGGGGGCGACGCGGAACGTGCCCTCGATGCGCTGATAAAAGCGAAAATTGAGCTTAAACCCCTTGGCCTCCTTGTCATCCTCGGCGGGCAGGGTCATCGCCACTTTCTTGCTATCCTGCTGCAAATTCACCACAAATTGCAAGCTGCCCTGAAAATCCTGTTTGCGCTGGCCGGTCTGGGTCAGCAGCAACCGGTAGCGGTATTCGCCGGGCAGGGCGTCATTCTGCACCAGGAACCGGTTGACCGCCACCCCGCCTTCCCTGCCGCCGGAAGGCATCAGCGTCTGGAAAAACGCGAGGTCTTCCTTGAGTCCCGCATTTTCCTCGCTCAGCGCCTTCATCTGCTTGACCAGATCCGCATAAGTCGCGCGCTCCATCTGCAGCTGACGCTCGCCCTGCGTGAGCTGGCCGCGAATCTGGGCGATTTCCTGCTCCTGCCTGGCGTTGCTCTCGCTCAGGCGCTGCACCTCGTGGTCAGCTTCGCTCTGATCGAAACCCGCAAACTTCTTGCCGAAATCGTAAGCGACGCGCGACAGCAACAGGATCGCCAGCGCGAGTGCGATCACTCCCAGCCAGCGCAAGTACCACGGAATCGCGGCGCGCACCGCCATGCGCGGCGCCGAGATGCCGAACATGCGCTTAAGTCTTTTGATTACGGCATTAATGCGATCTGCTCCAACCCGGTCGTCTCCGGCAGGCCGCACATGATGTTCATGTTCTGCACCGCCTGCCCGGCTGCACCCTTGGTCAGATTGTCGATCACCGACAGCACCACCGCGATGTCGCCGCCGTGCGGCTGATGCACGGCGATGCGGCACAAATTGGACCCGCGTACCGAGCGCGTATCCGGATGGCTGCCCGCCGGCATTACATCGACGAACGGCTCGTTGGCGTAAGCTTTCTCGTAGAGCTGTTGCAGATCGACGCTACCGGTTATGCGTGCGTAAAGCGTAGCGTGAATGCCGCGGATCATCGGCGTCAGGTGCGGCACGAACGTGAGCCGCACCCCGCGTCCCGCCAGCAGGTTCAAGCCCTGGGAAATTTCCGGGTGATGGCGATGTCCGGTCACGCCGTACGCTTTGAAGTTGTCCGACGCCTCGGCAAACAGCGTGTTCACCTCGGCCTTGCGCCCGGCGCCGCTGACGCCCGACTTGGCGTCCGCGATCAGGTGATCGAGATCGACCGCGCCGCTTTTGACGAGCGGCAGGAAACCCAGCTGCACCGCCGTCGGATAGCAGCCGGGGTTGGCGACGATGCGCGCGCGCTTGATATGCTCGCGGTTCACTTCAGGCAGACCATAGACCGCTTCCGCGACGAGCTCGGGACAGGCGTGCTTCACGCCGTACCACTTTTCCCACGTCGCGATGTCCTTGATGCGGAAATCGGCGGCGATGTCGATCACGCGCGCACCCGCATCGACCAGCACCTTGGCCTGCTGCATCGCGACGCCGTTGGGTGTGGCGAAAAATATGACATCGCACTGCTTGAGCGCGGCGTCCGACTGCGCGCTGAAATCGAGCGCTACCCTGCCGCGCAAATTGGGAAACATCGCGGCAACTGGCGTGCCAGCTTCCTGACGCGAAGTAATTACCTTGAGCTCGCAATGCGGATGCTGCGCGAGCAGGCGCAGCAACTCGGCACCGGTATAGCCGGTGCCGCCTACGACTCCGATCTTGAGTGTCTTGTGTGCCATTCCCGGTATCCGCCGCGCACCATTGTAAGTTACAAACGAAAAAGCCGCCCGCAGGCGGCTTTCGTTGCTGAACCTGAGGGTTAGCGTTTCGAGAACTGTTTGCGTCGGCGAGCTTTGTGCAAACCGACTTTCTTGCGCTCGACTTCGCGCGCATCGCGCGTCACCAGGCCGGCTTTCTTGAGCGCCGGCTTGAGTGCCGCGTCATACTGAATCAACGCACGCGTGATGCCGTGGCGCACCGCGCCCGCCTGCCCCGACTCGCCGCCACCGTCGACGTTGACCAGAATGTCGAACGCGTTGAGCTTGTCGGTGATCACGAGCGGCTGGCGCACGATCATGCGCCCGGTTTCTCGTGAGAAAAACACGTCGACCGGCTTGTCGTTGACGATGATATCGCCCTTGCCCGGTTTGAGGTAAACGCGCGCGACCGCGCTTTTGCGCCGGCCGGTGCCGTAATTGTATTGGGGTTGCTTGGCTGCCATGGGCTCAGGCCTTTATTTCGAGAGTTTTCGGTTGCTGCGCGGTATGCGGATGGCTCGTGCCGGCATAGACCTTGAGTTTCTTCAGCATCGCGTAGCCGAGCGGGCCCTTGGGCAGCATGCCCTTGACCGCCATTTCGAGCACGCGGCGCGGATGGCGCGCGTGCAGCTTGGCGAAATTGGTGGTGTAGATGCCGCCCGGGTAAGTGCTGTGGCGGTGATAGAGCTTCCCGCGCGCTTTGCCGCCGGTCACGCGCAGCTTATCGGCGTTGACGACCACGATATAATCACCGCCGTCGACATGCGGCGTGAATTCCGGCTTGTGCTTGCCGCGCAACCGGTGGGCGAGTGCTGCTGCGAGCCGCCCGAGCACCTTGTCCTGAGCGTCGACCACGTACCAGTCGCGCTTGATTTCATGGGCTTTCGCCGAAAAAGTCTTCATAACCCTGCCTGCAGCGTTGGAAACGACGGAAAGCTTTGGATTTTATGATAAAAATCGCCATGGTGTCAATCCGGGACGGGGGCACTGGCGGGTCGCGCCTGCCGTGCGAGGCGGCTGCGGGCTGCTATAGTCGCGCATAATTTCCCGCTTTTTTCCAGGACCACCGCATGAAAGCCCGCATCAAATGGGTCGAAAACGTGAGCTTTGTCGGCGAATCCGGCAGCGGCCACACGATCGTAATGGACGGCGCGCCTGAGGGCGGCGGCCGCAATCTCGGCATGCGGCCGATGGAAACCGTGCTGATCGGCACCGGCGGCTGCGCCGCCTATGACGTGGTGCACATCCTGCGGAAAGCCCGCGCCGCGCTCACCGATTGCGTGGTCGAGATCGAGTCCGAGCGCGCCACTGATGACCCCAAGGTCTTCACCAAAATCCACTTCCATTTCGTGGTCAGCGGCAAGGGGCTCAAGCCGCCGCAGGTCGAGCGCGCAATCCATCTGTCGGCGGAAAAATACTGCTCGGCGTCAATTATGCTGGCCAAGACCGCGCAGATCACGCACGACTACGAGATTCGGGAAGTCTGACCCGGTTTAAATCCAGAACGCGGTGCGTGTCATCACGCGCGAGCCGAGTTTCATCGCGAGCTTGACTGGCTCAGGCAGATCGGCAGCGCCGTGCTCGACCGCAGTGCGCGCGTGGCGCGCCTCGTCCTCTTTCATCTGATCGAGTATCGCGCGGCTTTTCCCGTCCTGCGACGGCAGCCGGTCGAGATGACCTTCGAGATGGCCCTCGACCTGGCGCTCGGTCTCGGCCAGGAAACCCAGATTCCACTTGTCGCCGAGCAAGCCGGCGGCGGCGCCGAGCGCGAATGAGCCCGCATACCACAACGGATTGAGCAGGCTCGCGCGCCCGCCGAGCTCGTTGATTCGTTGCGCGGTCCACGCCAGGTGATCGGTTTCTTCGGCCGCGGCCAGCTCGAGCGCAACACGCGCCGCGGGATTGCGCGCAGTCAGCGCCTGTCCCTGATACATTGCTTGAGCGCAGATTTCGCCGCTATGATTGACTCGCATCAATGCCGCGGCTAATTCGCGCTCGCTCGCGCTCAGTTCGGCTTCGGCGGCGCCGTCACCGGGAACCGGGCGCGCGCTGTGCGCAGGTGCCAGCAGCGTGCGAAGCCCATTGTCAAAAGCGACGATCAATCGATCAAGGTTCATTCATGCTCCCGGAATTTTCGGCAGGGTACGCTTTCCCATCCGATATTTTATCAGGCTGGATCGTTGATTTGTCGCACCAGGGTCGGCGCGAGCGAGCTCCGCGTTCGCCCGTCGATCTCCACCAGCACCCTGTGCGCCATATCGGGGCTGTCGTATAGATCGAACACCACGGCAAGTTTATACAGCGCATCCAGACCGAATTCGGGCAGCGCGAAAAAATCACGCACATACAGCGCATCGGCCCACATGTGCTGAACCGCCTGGTTCGGGTCTTTATTCATCACGAACGGCCGCGCGCCGCGGCCGCCCAGGCTCAATAGTTTATGCAATACAAAACCGCGCTCGCGCAAGAAAGCGTCGACATCCGCGAATAACGGCTGGCCTTTGTAAAGCGCAACGAACCCCACCTCCGTCGCGATGGCAAGCGTATTTTCAAGCAGCGCATCCGCTCCCCGCAGGACATCGAGCTCCGCGCCCTGGATATCGAGCTTGAGCAGGTCAAACCGCGGGATTCCCTGGCTGCGCGCAAACTCATCGAGCGAAATGGTATCCACCTCGCGAGCAATCTTCAGCCGCATGACGTCCAGATTGTTGAACGCCGCACTCCAGCGCTCGTCGGGTTCGAACAGAGAGCTGCACATCGGATGCGCGGTTTCATACAGGGTCCGCTTCTCGGCGCGGCGCCCGAGGGCGACGGGAAAGTAGCGCACCCCGCGTGACGCCTGCCGGTTAAGCTCGGCGCACAGCACTGGATCGACCTCGATCGCCGCTATCCGGGCCGAGGGGAACACATCCGGCAACAGATAGAAGGGGTCTTGCTTCGACCCCTTGACCGGTAATGCACCGGCGTCCAGCACGATGAATTCGGGCTCGATACCGTGCTCCTTGAGCAGCCATGCGACCAGATCCATGTCAGATGTCCGTTAGCCTAGCCGTGTAATGCCGTGCAGCCGCGCGGGTTCGCCACCGGAATCGGCCGCGCGCATGAAATCCACATTGCCCACAGAGCGGTTAACATTATTGCAGTACACGGGCTCACCACGGCCAAGCGCGAAATGATATAAGAAGCGCGGATTCATCAGCTCTGCAATTGGCCGAGTCGCTGTTTATCGCGGTTGCTCGGCAGTACGCGATCCCGCCGCCTCGGCCCGCCGGTTGAACAGGCTCTCCCTGCGTATATATGCCGGACTCAAAAACCGCGGGGCCACGCGGGCACCGAGATCTTCCTGGGCCAGGCTGGGCTTGTAATAGGATGAAAAATGATAAAGGTGCTCGCAGCTTTCGATGGCGGACGCGAGCAACCATTGGCGGGGTTCGGAATCCGGAGCAATATTCTCTTGGTAGGACCATGGCGCAAGCAACGGCTCTGCGAAGACATCATCGTCATTTTGGCTGATCGACTGCACCAGGCGGCGGCTGACCGCTACCGCTTCCGCGCGGCGGCCGTACTCGGCTGCAACACGGACAAACGAAGCAGCGCGGCCAGGCATGAACCCCGCGCGCAGCAACGAATGCAAACGCAGATAGGCCTGCTCGATTGCCCAGTAGCGCGCAAGCGGGCTGTTCCCACGCTCGTGCGCCGCCAGGAACCAGCGTAGAGCCTCAAAATATTCCTGGCCTGTATCCGTGCGCCCGGCGGTGCCCGCCCAGTCACGCCAGCGCCGTGCATGGCTCCGGGCATAAGGTCTTTCGAACAGCAGGTCCAGCGCCGGCTTGCATGCGAACGGGGGTTCATCCTCCGGCAACCTCGAAGTCAGATAACCCATTTCCTCGATGGCCCTGGCGCGCGAGGGTCGACACGCAAAGAGGTTGATCTGATAGGGGTCGGCCTCTTCGGATTCATAGAACGGCACCAGCACGTGGATTCCGGGCACGAGCCGGAAACAGTCGTACCCATGGCGGCCAAGCGGCTCAAATACATCCGGGTTGACGTGTTTATCGCGCTTGAACTCGAGCATCAGCAGCGGTGATTCTTTATCCAGGAACTCGGCGCCGCCTTCGAGCACGTTGGCTTCCTCTCCCTCGACATCGATTTTTACGATGTCGACATGCTCGATCCCGCGCTCCAACGCCAGGCGGTCAAGCGTGTTTACCTCGACGGTTGCAGACGACGCGCTGCTCACGAGCCGCCTCAACTCGGGGTTCACCGTGGTATCCAGAAAACCCGGGCCGCCGATACGCGACAAAGCGCAACGAATCAGCTCAACATTGGTGAAATCGTTAGCGACAATGCTGCGCGCGAGATAATCGGCAGCCTCCTCTCCCGGCTCGATTGCCCAGATGCGGCCCGTGGCGCCAACGCCTCGAGCCAGCGCGAGTGCATAGACGCCGAAATTCGCCCCGACGTCGACCGCGCGCATTCCGGGTCGCGCGAGGGCGCGCACGAACCGGATTTCAGCTTCAAACCAATCCTGTTGTTCGAGCAGGATGTACGAGGTCAGAACATTGAGGTCATTGGGCACGATGATCTTGACGCCATCCGTCATCGCAAGCGTCAGATCTTCGACCATCTTATGACTCAAATCAGGCTCGGGATCAGGGCAGCAAGTCAGGCCGACGAGGCCCCGAACAGCCGCGCGAGCTCGATTCCGGGATCGGGCGCGCGCATGAACGCCTCGCCGACCAGAAAGCAGTTTACGCCATGCTCGCGCATCAATCGCACGTCGCTCGGTGTATGGATGCCGCTTTCGGTAATGACCATGCGGCCCTCCGGGATGTGCTTGAGCAAGCCGAGCGTAACGTCGAGCCGGGTTTCGAACGTGCGCAGGTTGCGGTTATTGATGCCAATGAGCGGCGTCTTCAACTCAAGCGCGCGATCGAGCTCGGCCGCGTCGTGCACTTCGACCAGCACCGCCATGCCAAGCGACTGAGCGGCGGCCTCGAGTTCGCGCATGCGCACGACGTCGAGCGCGGCGACGATCAGCAGGATGCAATCTGCGCCCATCGCGCGCGCTTCATACACCTGATACGGCTCGAGCATGAAATCCTTGCGCAGCACCGGCAGACCGCACGCCCCGCGCGCCTGCTCGAGACTGTCAGCGCCGCCCTGAAAGAACTGCGCATCGGTCAGCACCGACAGGCATGCCGCGCCGTGGCTGGCGTAGCTCGCGGCGATCGCCGCCGGATCGAAATTCTCGCGCAGCACGCCCTTGCTAGGACTCGCTTTTTTTATCTCGGCTATCACCGCCGGCTGGCCGGCGGCGATTTTGGCGCGCAGTGCCGCAACATAATCACGCGGCCCGGGCATTGCTTCTGCTGCGGCACGCAATGTTGCAAGCGGCTTGGCGGCCTTCGCCGCAGCGATCTCCTTGGCCTTGACCGCGAGGATGCGCTGCAGAATGTCCGACATGCTGCCGAGAGCCTCTAACTGCTGAAGCTCTTGGTAAACGTAACGAACTGGTCGAGCTTTTTGCGCGCGGCTCCGCTCGCAATTGTGTCCAGCGCTTTTTTGACACCGGCAGCGTGCGTGTCGGCGAGCCCAGCGACGTAGATGCTCGCGCCGGCGTTGAGAGCAACGATGTCGCGCGCGGCGCCCGCCTTGTTTTCGAGCGCGGCGAGCAGCATCGCTTTCGACTGCTCCGCGCCGTCCACGCGGATCGCGGCAATGTCGTGCACGGCAAGCCCGAAATCCGCCGGCTTGATCTGGTACTCGCGCACTTCGTTGTTCTTCAGCTCGCCGACCATGGTCGGGCCTGAAATCGAAATTTCGTCGAGGCTTTCCAGGCCATGCACGATCATCACATGGCGGCTGCCGAGCCGCTGCAGGACATGCGCCTGAATGCCGACCAGATCGGGGTGGAACACTCCCATCAGCTGGTTCTTCGCGCCGGCCGGATTGGTGAGTGGCCCGAGAATGTTGAAGATAGTACGCACACCGAGTTCCTTGCGCACCGGCGCCGCATGCTTCATCGCGCTGTGATGGCTGGGCGCGAACATGAAGCCGACGCCGACATCCTTGATCGACTGCGCAACCTGCTCCGGCTTCAGGCTGATGTCGGCGCCGAGCGCTTCCAGCACGTCGGCGCTGCCCGACTTGCTCGACACCGAACGTCCGCCGTGCTTGGCAACCTTGGCGCCGGCGGCAGCGGCGACGAACGCCGCAGCCGTCGAGATGTTGAAGCTGTGCGCGGAATCGCCGCCGGTGCCGCAGGTATCGACCAGGTTGGCGTCGGTGCCGACCGGCACCTTGGTCGCGAACTCGCGCATCACCTGCGCGGCGGCCGCGATCTCGCCGATGGTTTCCTTCTTCACGCGCAAGCCGGTAACGATCGCGGCGATCAATACCGGCGACACCTCGCCGCTCATGATCTGCCGCATCAGCGACAGCATCTCCTCGTGGAAAATCTCGCGGTGCTCGATGATGCGGGCCAGGGCTTCCTGCGGCTTCATGATTTTCCTCCCTGCAAAAAATTGGCGAGCAATGCGTGACCGCGCTCGGTCAGGATCGACTCGGGGTGAAACTGCACGCCCTCGACTGCCAGCGTCTTGTGCCGCACGCCCATGATTTCGCCATCGTCGGTCCACGCCGTGATTTCGAGGCAGTCGGGCAGGCTTGCACGCTCGATCACCAGTGAATGATAGCGCGTCGCCTGGAACGGGTTCGGCAGGTTGCGGAAGACGCCGCCCGTGTTATGCTGAATTGCCGAGGTCTTGCCGTGCATCACCTGCTTCGCGTGCACGATCCTGCCGCCGAACGCCTGGCCGATAGCCTGGTGGCCGAGGCACACGCCGAGGATCGGGATTTTGCCCGCGAAATGCTTGATCAGCGGCACCGAAATGCCGGCTTCGTTCGGCGTGCACGGGCCGGGCGAGATCACGATTTCGCGCGGTTTCAACGCCGCGATTTGGTCGAGCGTAATTTCGTCGTTGCGATAAACAGCGACGTCCTGCTCGAGTTCGCCGAAATACTGCACCAGGTTGTAGGTAAACGAGTCGTAGTTGTCGATCATCAGCAGCATAATCAACCTATCCCATTGATGTATATGATTATGACGAGGCGGCTTTCGGGTTTATCCCCGCACACATACCCGCTTTTATTGCCAGTGCCGGAGATGACGCTGGTCGGCATAGGCTGGGAAGCCGCCCGGGGCTATCTACCGGGCGTACTAGGCTAACGCCATCGGGATGCCCGAATCGGCGTGGAGGAGCAGATTAATGATCTTGCAAGAGGCAACACAGGAATAAGTTTACCTCAATTGCAGGCGCCGCGTAGGCTGCGTCTCCGCGAATCGGGCAGGCGGTGACGAATAGCAGGTGGTTGTTTTCGCGCCTCCAAAATTACCCTCTGCTGAAAAAATGGGGCCGTTTGTTATTTCAGTTCAGCTCACGCTGCTCGCATGCCATGATTCGCTACAACCCGTTTTCAAAAATACCCCGATCAGCTCTCCAACATATGCATTAAGAACAATATCATCGTTCCCGCCCGCCACCGTAGCCAGCCCGTATGAAGTCAGGGTCAAAACCACAAGCCGGGGCTGTTTGTTGCGGCAATCGAAGGAATGGTCACTGCATATTGTGAATGGGTGTTCCCCGTGGATCATGGACCACCTGCGCAGGCAACCCAGGTGCCGCGGGAAATCAGGGTAAAGCCCGCGCTTGCTCATTGATAACCCGACGATCCGAGTGCCTGCGAGGATAAATACACCCCCCAATACCGTTCTTGAAACCGCGGTCCCGCCCTTGTTGATATGGGTCAACGACACTCTATGCTCTCGATGCCAGTATATTCATCAATGATCGGGAAGCGGCGGAACATGCAAATTCAATCGACAGCGCGACCACATTATCTGGAAATTATAGCCATCACCGACAGCGTGACTGCGCCGAAGCTGATCCGCCTGGTGGACGTGCTGGCGAACGAGCTCGAACGGAATTCACCGCGGAACATACTGATCGAGGTGCGGGCGCAATCCCGCGATATTCCGTTGTTCGAAATATTCGAAATACTGGCGCATGCCGCCAAAAGGCCGATTTCCCATACGAAAATCGCCTACGTCGTAACGGGACGACCGCTTCCCGGCATCACTCGATTCTATGAGGACATTGCCGCCAAACGCGGATTGAAGATAAAGTTTTTTACCGACAGAAGGGAAGCGCTGTGCTGGCTGGGCGTTGACGAGAAATCGATCGCCGCCTAAAGCCCGGGAGCCGGGTCGCGCGCCTGACAGCCATGAAACGCGTCAAGAAATCCAAGCCTCTGGCCGTCTGCAGCGTCTGCCGCGCGCTCACAGATCAGCATGCGCAGGTAAATCACCGCTGCATTCGGACCGTGAACGGCAGGCGATGCTCCGGGATATTCAAAAGCGGTCTCGGGGAAGTCTGGGATGAATGTCAGGGCTGCAATGCAACCGGCAAGGTTGGAACTCAACTCTGTAGCGAGTGTTCCGGCTACGGCTGGCATCTGCTTGGTTAGTCTGGGTTGAATCTGAGCGCGCGTGTCGAAATCGAAAGTCATGCCCGGCGATCGCGCAAGTAGTTCAGGTTGGAAACTTGCGGGCAGCACGGCCGGGGCCCGGGGCTGCCGGCCTCAGCAAGCCTTACGACGCCGGCACGCCACCAATTCCCGGATAGAACCTGGATTGGCAATCGAGCGGATCGATTATCAATAGCATGACGTCCCTTACTCGATCCTGCTGTCGAGCCCCGATTCCGCCATTTCCGCGGCGCGCAGCAACGCCTTGGCCTTGCTCTGGGTTTCCTGCCATTCGGTTGCCGGCACCGAATCGGCGACGATACCGCCGCCGGCCTGCACGTACAGCGTGCCGTCTTTCAACACCGCGGTGCGCAACGCAATGGCGACGTCCATGTCGCCGTTGAAGCCGAGGTAACCGACCGCACCGGCGTAAATGCCGCGCTTGACCGGCTCGAGCTCGTCGATGATCTCCATCGCGCGCACCTTGGGCGCGCCACTCACCGTGCCCGCGGGAAACGTCGCGCGCAGCACGTCGATCGCGCTCAACCCGGGTTTCAATTTGCCTTCGACGTTGGACACGATGTGCATCACGTGCGAATAGCGCTCGATTACCATCTGCTCGGTCACGTGCACGCTGCCGGTCTGCGCGACGCGCCCGACGTCGTTGCGTCCCAGGTCGACCAGCATAATGTGCTCGGCGCGTTCCTTGGCGTCGGCCAGCAGCTCGTCGGCGAGCGCCGCGTCTTCCGCCGGTGTCGCGCCGCGCCGGCGCGTGCCGGCGATCGGCCGCACCGTGACCATGTCGCCCTCGAGCCGCACCAGTATTTCGGGCGAGGCGCCGACGACGTGAAATCCGCCAAAGTCGAAATAGAACATGTACGGTGACGGATTGATGGTGCGCAGCGCGCGATACAACGCGAGCGGCGTCGCTTTGAAGCGCTTCGACATGCGCTGCGACGGCACCACCTGCATGATGTCGCCGTCGAAAATATAGCGCTTGGCGCGCTCGACCGCCGCCAGGTACGCGGTCTCGCCGAATCCCGACACTGCAGGCTCGGAGGCCACCGACACGTCGGCGGGTATCGTCACCGGCGCGCGCAGTTTCGCCAGCAATTCGGCGAGCCGGCGCTTGGCAGCGCGATAAGCGTCGCGCTCACCCGGATCGGCATACACCACCAGCGTGAGCTTGCCCGACAGGTTATCGACGATCGCGAGTTCCTGCGACAGCATGAGCAGGATATCGGGCACGCCAAGTGAATCGGGTTTGCGCTTGCCGGCGAGCCGCCGCTCTATGTAACGCACCGTATCGTAGCCGAAGTAGCCGACGAGACCGCCGCAGAAACGCGGCAGGCCCGGCTGTGCGGCAGCCTTGAAACGCGACTGATATAGCTGGATGAATTGCAGCGGGTCGTCGGCGTGCGTGCGGCCCTTGAGTTTGCCGCGCTCGAATTCGCTGCACTCGTTGCCGCGCACTTCGAGCCGGGTTTCGGCGGCAAGCCCGATGAACGAATAACGGCCGAAGCGCTCGCCGCCGACTATCGATTCGAGCAGGCAGGTATAAGGCTGGTTGGCGAGCTTGAGGTACACCGACAACGGGGTATCGAGGTCGGCGAAGGTTTCCAGCACCAGCGGGATGCGGTTATAACCTTCGGCCGCAAGCTGGTTGAATTGTGACTCTGTCATGACTCCACTCCATGGAAAATCTCAAAAACGAAAAAACAACCGGCGACGCCGCGATTACTGCGCGCGCCAGCGTGCCAAACCGCTGCGCCACGGACGCCAAAGCCCGGTGGTGCGGAAGGTCGTTCTTTCCGTCTTCGTGTGGATCATGATTTGGTGATGAGTTTGGTGGCCTCAATTAACGTTTCTACTATAGCATCAACATCGAGTTCGCGCACATCGGCGCCTTCGTTGTAGCCATAGGGCACGCAGAATACCGGGCAGCCCGCGGCGCGCGCGGCAAGCACGTCATTCAACGAGTCGCCGATCATCAGCATCTCGCGCGGCGCGATGCCCAGTTGCCGGCAGGCATGCGTGAGCGGCAGCGGATCGGGTTTGCGTTTCGGCAACGTATCGCCTGCCACGGTAAGCGAGAAGTATTGATCGATCCGCATCTGCTTCAAGAGCGGCAGCGTGAAGCGCTCGGACTTGTTGGTGACGCAGGCAAGCGGGAAGCCGGCGCTTTGCAGCGCGGCCAGCCCTTCGCTCACGCCCGGATAGAGCGTCGTATATTTGCCGTTCACGCTTGCATAGCAGTCCAGGTATAACGGCAGCGCGCGATCGAACAACGCTGCATCGGGCTCGCCGCTCAACGCACCGGCGAGCGAGCGCTTGACCAGATTCGGGATGCCCTTGCCGACGAAAGTGCGCACCTGCGCTTCGTCGAGCGGTGCGCGGCCGAGCTGGTCGAGCATCAGGTTGACCGCGACCGCGAGATCCTTGACGGTGTCGAGCAGCGTGCCGTCGAGGTCTATCATCACGGCTTTGACCGGCAGCGGGAAATCGGGCATGGGGTCGCGAGCGTACTGCGTTTGAAAGGGCGTCACGGAATCTGACGCCTGCAGCGACGCCAGGGCAACGATCTACACTTTCGCCAGCTCGCCGCGCATTTGCTGAATCGTCGTCTTGTAATCCTTGGTGCCGAATATCGCCGAGCCGGCGACTAACGTGTCGGCGCCGGCGCGCGCAATCTCGGCTATGTTGTCGGTCTTGACGCCGCCGTCGACTTCGAGCCAGATGTCCTTGCCGGACTTGGCGATGCGTTCGCGCACCGCGCGCAGCTTGGCGAGCGCGCCGCGAATGAATTTCTGCCCGCCGAATCCGGGATTGACCGACATGATCAGCACCAGGTCGAGTTTGTCGAGCACGTGGTCGAGATAATCGAGCGGCGTCGCCGGGTTGAACACCAGGCCGGCCTTGCAACCCTGCTCCTTGATGAGAGCGATGGTGCGGTCGATGTGTTCGGACGCCTCGGGATGGAATGAAATGATGTTGGCGCCGGCCTTCGCGAAATCGGGAACGATGCGGTCGACCGGTTTCACCATCAGATGCACGTCGATCGGCGCCGTGGTCAATGGCCTGATCGCCTCGCATACCAGCGGACCGATGGTCAGGTTCGGCACATAATGGTTGTCCATCACGTCGAAATGGATCAGGTCCGCGCCGGCCGCAATTACGCTCTTCACTTCCTCGCCGAGGCGAGCGAAGTCGGCGGACAGGATGCTGGGGGCAATGCGATACATACGTGAATTGTATCCGGTATTGGCGTCGCTCTCATAGTTCCGGCGGAGCATGGCCTGAACGGTTGCCACACCTGGCAAAATAGTGTGGAATGGTCGTCCGCGCCGCATGTTGCGCGCCACGCATTGCAACCCGTTCCATGGCCACAGAAAAAAAATACGAAATCACGGTAACCACGCGCACCGCCTACGTCCCGGAGCAATCAGATTCGAATAGCGGCCGCTATGTGTTTGCCTACACGATCACGATCAAAAACACCGGCAGCGTCACCGCACAACTGATCAGCCGGCACTGGATCATCAGCGATGCCAACAATCAGGTGCAGGAAGTACGCGGGCTCGGTGTCGTCGGCGAGCAGCCGCTGCTCAAGCCCAGCGAGAGCTTTGAATACACGAGCGGCACCGCGATAGCCACCCCGGTCGGCACCATGCGCGGAACCTATCAGATGGTCGCCGAGGACGGCTTGCAGTTCGACGCGACTATTCCCGAGTTCACGCTGTCGATGCCGCGCGTTCTGCACTGAACAGCGATCAGCATTCAGCTATCAGCCGTCAGCCTTGATTCCGCCGCAACTAGCGCTTTCAGCTGAAAGCTGACCGCTGAACGCTGACAGCCATGTCACTGCAAACCAGTTACACGCTGCTCGCCCCCTTTTACGACCTGGCGGTTGCATATGCGCTTGCCAGCGCCCGCCGGCGCAGTATCGCGGATCTGCCGCAGCACAGTAGCCTCAATGTGCTCATCAACGGCATCGGCACCGGGCTTGACCTGCCGCTGCTGCCGCCCGCACATCACTACGTCGGCCTCGATCTGACAAGCGCCATGCTCGAGCGCGCCCGCCCGCGCCGCGGACAGCTGGCGCTTCGCCTGGTGCAAGGCGACAGCCAGCATTTGCCTTTTCGCAGCGCGAGCTTCGATATTGCGCTGCTGCACCTGATACTCGCGATCGTCCCCGATCCGGTCGCGGCGCTGCGCGAAACCGCACGCGTGCTCAAGCCCGGCGGCCGTGTATTGCTGCTCGACAAATTTCTGCGCGCGGGACAACGCGCGCCGCTGCGGCGCGCGCTGAGTCCGCTCGCCGCGCGCATCGCAACGCGGCTCGACGTGGTGTTCGAGGAAGTGCTGGCGGGGGTTTTGGAACTCAAGCTCGTGAGCGACGAGCCGGCGCTGGCGCGCGGCTGGTTCCGGCGCATCGAGTTGAGAAAGGCCGCCTGAGCACGCAGATCAAATTTGCCCGGGACCGCGATCATCGGGCGGCTTCGGTTTACGCGGCCATGTCCACCACACGATTGCGAGCAGGATCGCGAGCGCGGCGCCCGCTTCAAGCAGCATCCAAACCATAAGCTTTTTTCGGCAAGACTTTCACTGTTATATACTGCAGCGCATTGTGTTTCTCTTCGCTGCAATGATACGCCGCTGCGCCGCGCTGATCGCGCTGGCCATGCTCACCGCGTGCGAAACGCTGCTACCGGGTAAACCTCCGGCCGCCCCAACGCCCGCACCGACAACCGTCCCTGCAGCGCCGGCGCCGGCTGTCGAAGCTCCGCCGGCGAAACCGCCGGCGCCCGTCAGTCCGCTGCGCGCGAGCAGCTGGGATGCCATTTCCGGCTGGCACGACGACAACCCGCAGCTCGCCTGGGGCGCGTTCCTCACGGGTTGCGGCGCGCTCAAGGTCCAACCCGCATGGCAATCGGTGTGCGCTGTCGCAGCGACGTTGAGCGAACCTTCGCGCGACACGCTCCAGCGCTTTTTCGAGCTCAACTTCACGCCTTATCAGGTCGTCAATCCCGACGGCAGCGACGGCGGCATGGTCACCGGCTATTACGAGCCGCTGTTGCATGGCAGCCGCTCGCGCAGCCCGCGCTATCGATTCCCGGTATACGGCGTGCCCGACGATCTGCTGGTGATCGACCTCGGTGAGCTTTATCCGGAACTCAAAAACATGCGGCTGCGCGGCCGGCTCGAAGGACGGCGCGTGTTGCCGTACTTCAATCGCGCGCAGATCGATGAAGGTGCGGCGCCGGTCGCCGGCAAGGAAATCGTGTGGGTCGAGGACGCGGTCGAGCTGTTCTTCATGCAAATCCAGGGGTCGGGCCGCGTCAGGCTCGACAGCGGCGAGACCCTCATGCTCGGTTACGCCGACCAGAACGGTTATCCCTACCGCTCGATCGGGAGGCTGCTGATCGACCGCGGCGACCTGCCGCTCGAAAAAGCGTCGATGCAAGGCATCCAGGCGTGGGCGAAACAGAACCCCGGCAAGCTGCAGGAGCTGCTTAATTACAACGCGAGCTATGTATTCTTCCGCGAAATGCCGCCCGGCCTGCCGGGTCCGCTCGGGACGCTCGGCGTGCCGCTCACCGCGCGCCGCAGCATCGCGGTCGACGCGCGCTACATTCCGCTCGGCGCGCCGGTATTTCTCGCCACCACCTGGCCTAACTCGCGCCGGCCGCTCAATCACCTGACGCTCGCGCAGGACACCGGTGGCGCGATCCGCGGCGCGGTGCGCGCCGATTTCTTCTGGGGTTTTGGCGACGAGGCCGCATCGCTCGCCGGCCGCATGCGCCAAAACGGGAAAATGTGGGTGCTGCTGCCGAACGGCCATCCACTGCCGAACGGAAATTAACGACGCCTCAGCGCACGGCCCCTGCGCTGTCGCCGTAGAGGTACTTGACCTGCAGCTGCAGCCGGCTTTTTACCGGATGCCCCTGTTTCTGCGCCGGGGAAAACCGCAGCGCGCGGAACACCGCGAGCGTGGCCTCTTCGAAATAACCCGGCGGCTGGGCATCGATCACCGATACTTCGTTCACGACGCCGAACTCGTCGATCAACAACAGCAGCGCCAACTTGCCGTCCAGGCGTTGAGCGGCTGCCGCGTCGGGGTAATCGAGCCTGATCGGCGTCAGCGGCTGCGGATAAACATCGAGCTGCTTCGGCGTGTACCAGGTCGGATCGCGGATGAACGGGACGTCTATGCCGCTGCTGGGCGAGGAAACCGGCGCGCTTGCGGGCTTCGGTTCGGCTTTGGGTTCAGCCGGTTTCGGCTGAACTTCAGCGTTGACTGCCGCCGTCGTCTGGTCCGCGGGGACCAGCGTCGATGCCTGCGCCGGCGGTTCGGGCGTGGCCGGCTCGAGTCGCGCGTAGATCGTGGAAACGATGTTAGGCGCGCCGCCGGTCGGATTGACCGGTATGCCGGCGAGCACCGCCAGGTGCAGCAGCAGCGACAGCGAGCACGCGACGAGCAGCCGCGACAGGGGTTGATTCAAGTCGGGACCCGGGGTTACCGCGAAAGCGGCCATCATCGAATCGCCACCGCGCCTTTCACACTGCAAACCGCAGCGGCTGCCGCCGCTATTTGGCTTGCGTGCCAGCCGCCAGGCGCTGCTCGATCATCTCGACGGGAATGGCGCCGGGAATACGCTGGCCATCGGCAAAGAACATCGTCGGCGTTCCGGAGATGTTTTTCTGCTTGCCGAACGCGACGGTCTTCTCGATCGCAGTCGTGTCGCAGGTACCGGGTGCCGTCGGCGCAACGCCGTTGACCAGCTGGTCGTCCCACGCCTTGGCGCGGTCTTTCGAGCACCAGATCGATTTCGCTTTTTCGACCGAGTCGGGGCCCAGCACCGGGTACAGGAACACGTAGATCGTCACGTCGTTGATCTTGGTGAGGTCCTGCTCGAACTTCTTGCAGTAGCCGCAATTGGGATCGCCGAAATAGGCCAGCTTGCGCGTGCCCTTGCCTTTGACTTTCTTGAACGCGAGATTGAGCGGCAGCTCGCTGAACTTGATCGCGGTGAGCCGGCTCATGCGTTCCTCGGTCAGGTTCGCCTTTCTGTCGGTGTCGATCAGGCTGGCGTTGACGAACAGATAAGCAGCTTTCTCGTCGGTATAAATCAGCTGTCCGTTGGAAAAAACTTCGTATATCCCGGCCAGCGGCGTTTTGGTCACGCTTTCAACCGGGATGTCCGGGTATTTTTTCTCCAGCGCCGCCCTGACCGTAGCTTCGCTGGCGCCGGCAATGGTGCTGACACACGCCAGCATCAGCAAGGAAACTACCGCAATGACTTTACGCATGATGGTCCTTAACAAGTGATGATTTTGATTCGACAGCTTATCCGACCGCGTGTTGCACCAGAAGGTTCTTCAGGTGCGCCTGGCGGTTGGTCAGGCGCAGGCCAAAGTTGCGCAATCCCGCCAACCACGGATTGTCGTTGTTGAACAGCCGCTGCAAAGCGTCGGTAGCGAGCCGCATGGTGGCGATGTCTTCCCGGCGCGCACGCTCGTAACGGCGCAACAGGTGATAGTCGCCGCAGTCGGTCTGGGCGCCGCGTTGCGCCAACACCCGCGCGAGTTCGCGCGCGTCGCGAAAACCGAGATTCACGCCCTGCCCGGCGAGCGGGTGCACATTATGCGCAGCGTCCCCGACCAGGGCAAGGCGCGGCATCACCAGTTGCCGTACGCGCTGCAGCCGCAGCGGGAATGCCGCCGCCGGCGTGATCAGCTTGAGCTCGCCGAGCGCGTCATGGCTGGCTGCAGTGACTTGTGCAGCGAGTTCAGCGCGCGTGAGCTTGAGCAGCCGCGCCGCGTGCTCGTCCGCGGTTGACCACACCATCGAGACCCGCTCCCCCGGCAACGGCAGCAACGCCAGCACGCCGTCGCGCCGGAACCATTGCATCGCGATGCCGCGATGCGGCCTGGTGGCGGCGAAATTAGCGACCACCGCCGTCTGCCGGTAGGGCCGCATTACAACTTCGATCGCGGCTTGCGCGCGTGTCCATGAATCCGCGCCGTCGGCGCCGACTATCAGTCGCGCGCGCAGCGTGCGGCCGTCGCCCAACTCCAGTTGCGCCGCTTCCGCCGCGAACTTCAAAGCCTTGCCGGTCGCGGGCGCAATCACTTCGACGTGCGGCGCATGCTTCAGCATGTCCCACATTACGCGCTGCAGCTCGCGGTTCTCGACGATGAATGCCAGCTCGCGCAAGCCGGCGTTATAAGCGCTGAAATCGATGCCGGATCGGACATCGTCGCCGAAAATGCGCATTTCCTCGACCTGGCTCACGCGTGCCACGTCGAGTTGTTGCCACACGCCGCAACTCTCGAGAAATGCCGCGGCCCCGGGACTGATCGCGTAGACCCGGCTGTCCCAGCCGGCGGCGCGCACGGCAAATCGCGGCAGCTGCGCTTCGATCACCGCGAGCTTGAGTCCGGAAGTTCCGAGCGCCAAAGCCAGGCTCGCGCCGACCAAGCCGCTGCCGACCACCACGACGTCAAAATCCATAGTCCATCACTATGTTATCGTGCAAACCGCGAGTGTATAGCACCCCGCCGCTCCCGCAATAACGGCGCCGCCCGGCGGTCATTACACGGCGACAAACGGAGCGTCGCGGCATTACCTAACTATCTGCAATTCTTGACAAAATCCGGGTCGAAATTTAGACTGCCGCCCCTCCTACTCGGCGAGTTAGCTCAGCGGTTAGAGCAGCGGAATCATAATCCGTTGGTCCGGGGTTCAAATCCCTGACTCGCCACCAATTCCTCCTGTCCGGCGATTGGCGATCACGCCAAGCCGCCGCCACTAAACTAGGTATAATGCGCACCCCTGATCGGGGGTGCCCATGGGTCGCCCAGGGCGCCGGCATCGGCATCTCGGTTATAATGCAGGGGGCTGATTTAAAAAGGGTTTCGAATATATCTTGAGGTGCGCTCAGAGTACTATGCGTAACTGGCTGCTGGTATTAATAGCGTCGGGTTTGTTGCTGGCGGTGGTTGCGCACGCCCAATTTCGCCCGTTGCCTCCCAATGCCAAGCGCGCGACCACGGGACAGCAACGCTACGCGCTGCCGTTGATCGATATCGGCGGCACCGTGGTCAAGCTCGCGCCCGGCGGAGTGATTTATGATCAGAACAACCGCAGCCTCGTGCACGGCGCGCTGCCGCTGGGCGCCGACGTCTTGTACACGACCGACATGAACGGCGACGTCGCGCGCATTTATATCCTGACGCCTCAGGAACAGGCGCAACTCAATCAGCGGAAGTAACGGGCGTGGCGCAGAAACTCTACATCAAGACTTTCGGCTGCCAGATGAACGAGTACGACTCGGACAAGATGGCCGACGTGCTCAATGCCGCACAAGGCATGGTCGCGACCGCGACGCCCGACGATGCCGACGTGATTCTGTTCAACACCTGCTCGGTGCGTGAAAAAGCGCAGGAGAAGGTGTTTCACGACCTCGGCCGCGTCAAGCACCTGAAGCATGCGCGGCCCGACTTGATCATCGGTGTCGGCGGCTGCGTCGCCAGCCAGGAAGGCGCTGCGATCGTTGCGCGCGCACCCTACGTCGACCTGGTATTCGGCCCGCAAACGTTGCACCGGCTGCCCGACATGATAGCCGCGCGCCGCGCGGGCGGCACCCCACAGGTCGACATCTCATTCCCGGAAATCGAGAAGTTCGACCACCTGCCGCCGGCGCGCGTCGCCGGCAGCACGGCGTTCGTGTCGATCATGGAAGGCTGCAGCAAGTACTGCACGTTTTGTGTCGTACCCTACACGCGCGGCGAGGAAGTCTCACGGCCGTTCGACGACGTGCTGACCGAAGTCGCCGAGCTTGCCGAGCAAGGCGTCGGTGAAGTCACGCTGCTGGGACAGAACGTCAATGCCTACCGCGGGCGCATGCTAGACGGCGCGCTCGCCGATATCGCGCTGCTGCTCGAATACGCGGCTGAAATCCCCGGCATCCAGCGCCTGCGGTACACGACTTCCCACCCGAGGGAATTCACCCAGCGCCTGATCGACGTTTACGCGCGCCTGCCGCAGCTGGTGAGCCACGTGCACCTGCCGGTGCAGTCGGGCTCGGACCGCGTGCTCGCCGCCATGAAGCGCGGCTACAGCGTGCTCGAATACAAATCGATCGTCCGCCGGCTGCGCAAAGTGCGTCCCGGGATTTTAATCTCGTCTGATTTCATCGTCGGCTTTCCCGGGGAGACTGCCGCCGATTTCGAGGCCACGCTGAAACTCATCGGGGAGGTCGGTTTCGATGCGAGCTTCAGCTTCATCTACAGCCCGCGCCCAGGCACGCCGGCCGCCGGGCTGCCCAACGCAACACCGCATGAAGTCAAGCTCGCGCGGCTGCAGCGCCTGCAGGCGCTGCTCGAGACCGGGGCGCAGGCAATCAGCCGGACGATGGTCGGCACCACCCAGCGTATTCTGGTCGAAGGCGCGTCGAAAAAGGATGCGTGCGAGCTCGCCGGGCGCACCGACAATAACCGCGTCGTCAATTTCGTCGGCGAGCCGCGGCTCGCCGGACGGTTTGTCGACGTTATCATCACCGCCGCGCTGCCGCATTCGCTGCGCGGCGAGATCGCGCTCGTTCACGCTTGAAACCGGTCGAAGTTTCCTTCACGCCGGTCGACAACCAGCGGCTCGCCAATCTGTGCGGCGTGCTTGACGAAAACCTGCGCCAGATCGAAACCGCGCTCGATGTCGTGATCGCGCGCCGCGGGGAGAATTTCGCGCTGGCCGGCAGCCCCGACCAGACGCGTCTTGCCGCGCGGGCACTCAGGAAATTCTATGCCAAAGCCAGACGCAACCTGTCGGTCGAGGATGTGCAGCTGGAGCTGATCGAAGTGACGCGCGCCAAACCGTCAGCCCAGGCCGACGACGCACCGCAACTCAAAACCCGGCGCCACGATCTGCACGGCCGCACGCCGCGCCAGGTGCTGTATCTGAAACAAATCCAGAGCCACGACATCACGTTCAGCATCGGCCCCGCCGGCACCGGCAAAACCTATCTCGCCGTGGCCTGCGCGATCGACGCGCTCGAGCGCGACAGCGTCAAGCGCATCGTGCTGGTGCGCCCGGCCGTCGAGGCCGGCGAGCGGCTGGGCTTCCTGCCCGGCGACATGGCGCAGAAAGTCGATCCCTACCTGCGCCCGCTTTACGATGCGCTCTACGACCTGATGGGCTTCGACAAGGTGATGAAGCTCTTCGAGCGCAACGCGATCGAGGTCGCCCCGCTCGCGTTCATGCGCGGCCGGACGCTCAATCATGCGTTTGTGATCCTGGACGAGGCGCAGAACACGACACCCGAGCAGATGAAAATGTTTTTGACGCGCATCGGCTTCGGCAGCAAGGCGGTCGTCACCGGCGACATCACGCAAATCGATCTGCCGCGCGGCCACAAGAGCGGATTGAACGAGGCGCGCGCGGTCTTGAAGCGCGTGCGCGGCATCGCCTTCATCCACTTCCAATCGAGCGACGTGGTGCGCCATCCGCTGGTGCAGCGTATCGTCAATGCCTACGAGCGGCACACCAAAGCGCAAGCCGAGCCGGACGCCTGAGCTCGCGTTGACGGTCCAGTATGGCACCCGCTCCGCTCAGTTGCCGTCACGCGCCAAGCTCGGGAAATGGGCGCGCGCGGCGCTCGGGAAAAGCGCCCGCATCACGCTGCGCCTCGTCGGCGAACGCGAAGCGCGCCTGCTCAATCACCATTACCGTGGACATGACTACGCCACCAACGTGCTGACTTTCATCTACTCAGACCGGCGCCCGCTCGCGGGCGATCTAGCGATCTGCGCGCCGGTGGTGGCGCGCGAAGCGCGCATGCGCGGCATCAGCGCCGAAGCGCATTACGCACACCTGGTGGTGCACGGGATGCTGCATCTACAGGGCCATGATCACGAACATGCGAGCGAGGCCCGCCGCATGGAACAACTGGAAACGCGGATCCTCGGACGACTTGGATTTGCCGATCCCTACGATGGAGAAACGATAGCAGAGAGGCGAAAAGCGAAGAAGCCTCACCCCTCACGCCTCACCCCTCGCGCCTTGCGCAAACATGGACGATACGCAGACTAAACCTACGTGGCTCGAGCGGCTTGGCGCGCTCCTGATGCGCGAGCCGGAGGACCGCGAGCAGTTGATCGGGCTGCTGCGCTCGTCCTACGACCGCAACCTGCTCGACAGCGACGCGCTGTCGATGATCGAAGGCGTGCTGCAGGTCGCGGAGATGCAGGCGCGCGACATCATGATTCCGCGCGCGCAGATGGACGTCATCGACATCGGCGAGCCGCCCGACAAGTTCATCCCGCTCGTGATCCAGACCAACCACTCGCGCTTTCCGGTGATCGCGGACAACAAAGACGACGTGATCGGCATTCTGCTCGCCAAGGACCTGCTGCGCTATTACGCCGGCGAGGAGGAGTTCAAAGTGCGCGATATGCTGCGGCCGGCCGTGTTCATTCCCGAATCGAAGCGGCTCAACGTGCTGCTCAAGGATTTCCGCGCCAACCGCAACCACATGGCGATCGTGGTAGACGAGTACGGCGGCGTCGCCGGACTGGTGACGATCGAGGACGTGCTCGAGCAGATCGTCGGCGACATCGAAGACGAGTACGATTTCGACGAAACCGCGGACGACATCATCGCCGACAAGGGCGGCGCCCACCGTGTCAAGGCGGTGACCGAGATCGCCAAATTCAACGCGGCATTCGGCACCCGCTTCAGCGAGGAGGAAAACGACACCATCGGCGGCCTCGTGCTGGCGCGCTTCGGCCGCATGCCCAAGCGCGGCGAGCAGTTGAGCTTCGACAATCTGAACTTCAAAGTGCTGCGCGCCGACAGCCGCCGGTTGCATCTGTTGCTGGTGGAAAAAAAGGCCGGCGCAAAATAAAGGCCGGCGTGACCACGGTTCTCATCAGCGGCGCGGTGCCCCGCGCTCAAGCGCTGCCGCTCGCAGCGCTGGCCGGCGCGGCGACGGTGCCTGGCTTCGCGCCGTTCTATCTGTTCCCGCTGCCGATCGCAACGATCGCGCTGCTGATCGTGCTGTGGCGGCGCGCGGCGAGCCGCCGCGATGCAGCTCTGATCGGCTTCGGTTTCGGCCTCGGTTATTTCCTCACCGGGGTAAGCTGGGTATACGTCAGCTTGCACGACTTCGGTGCAATGCCTGCGCTGCTGGCCGGAATCGTGACCTTGTTGTTCTGCGCCTACCTGGCGCTCCATCCGGCGATCACGGGCTGGATTTATCACGCGCTCGGTGCGCGCTCGAAGCTCGTCACGCTGGCTGCGCTGCCGGCGCTGTGGACGCTCGCCGATTGGCTGCGCGGATGGCTATGGACCGGGTTCCCGTGGATCGCGCTCGGCTATTCCCAGGTACCGGACAGCCCGCTCGCCGGCTACTTGCCGGTGCTGGGGATATACGGCGCATCGCTGGCGGTCGTCGCCAGCGCCGCGCTGATCGTTACGCTGTGGTCACGCCGGAAGGACGCAGGCGGAAGGTCGCAGGCGGAGGGCGTCGGCGGTTTGCCGCGCGCGTTCGTATCCGTCATCGATCGGCCCGCGCTGCTCGTCCTCGTTGCAATCTGGGCAGGCGGCTACGCCCTCACACAGATCGAGTGGACGCAGCCTGCCGGCGGGCCGGTTGCGGTCAGCCTGCTGCAAGGCAATATCCCGCAGGAGATGAAATGGCGCGCCGATAAAATCCGATCGACGCTCGACACCTATCGCACCCTCGTCGCCGCCAGCAATTCGCGCCTCATCATCCTGCCCGAAACCGCGCTGCCGCTGTTCCTGCACGACATACCGCAGGATTATCTCGACGTCCTCTCCATGTATGCGCGCGGCAACGGCGGCGATATTTTGATCGGCGTGCCCGAGCGCAGCGATACACGCGATTACTACAACAGCGTGCTGTCGTTCGGGGCGGCGCCGACGCAAACCTACCGCAAGTCGCATCTGGTGCCGTTCGGCGAATTCGTGCCGCTGAAACCGCTGTTCGGCTGGTTTTTCGAAGTGACGCAGATACCGCTGCTCGATTTCGCGCGCGGCGCCGACACCCAGCAGCCGCTCGCCGTCGCCGGCCAGCACGTTGCGATCAACATCTGTTATGAGGATGCATTCGGCGCGGAAATCATCCGCCAGCTGCCGCAGGCGACGCTGCTCGTCAATGTAAGCAATGTCGCGTGGTTCGGCCACTCGGTCGCGCCGCAACAACATCTGCAGATCTCGCAGGCACGTGCGCTCGAGACCGGCCGTTACATGCTGCGCGCGACCAATACCGGCATGACCGCCATCATCGACCAGCACGGCAAGGTGCAGAATGTCGCACCCGAGTTCACGACCGCCGTCGTCACCGGCGAGGTTCAGGGGTTCGCCGGCGCCACACCCTACGTGCGTTGGGGCAATGCACCGGCGATTACGGCATGCTTGCTGATTCTGTTGTTCGTCTTAGTGCAGCGCAAGCGCACCATCCCATAATTCCTTGCCTGCCAGGCAACGACGTTTCCCCGGCTTATGCAACAACCATCGAAACACACGTTTTTTCTTGCCTTCGGCTGTTTCCTGTTATTCGCCGGCATGGCGGTATTGGGCTGGATCAAGTTGCAATACGGCTTCAACATGATCGACGAAGGAATGTACATGACCGACGGCTGGCGTTTGACCGCGGGAGACCGTTTGTTTCCCGACAGCGCCATCAGCGCGGCAATGCTGTACGCGGTTTTCAACGCATTGGTGTTCAAATTGCATCCGGATATCACGCTGCTCGGCTTTCGGCAGCTGCAGTATGTATTCGCGCTGTCGGCCATCGCGGTCTTCGCCGCGGCGATTTACCGGTGGGATCGCCGGCAATGGCTGATACCGTTGACGCTCTCTGTGTTTGCCTTCACCGGCCTCGACGTGGCCGGCATCAGCGCCAACCTGTCTTATTACACTTATCCCCACCTGTTTTTCGTTTTGCACCTGTCCTTGCTGCTGTTCGCGCTTGGCAGCCGCCGACCCGGCGTCCGCGCCGCGCTGTTCCTGCTCGCCGGCGTTTCGCTGTGGGCTGTCGGCTTCAGCCTGCTGCCGCTTTCCGCAACCCTGCTTACCCCGCTCCTGGTTTGGTCCGCAATGCGCTACCTGGGGTCGGCGCGGGACGAGTTTTCATTTCAGGAATTGCTGCTGCTAATGGCTCCCGGCGTACTGCTGTGGGCGATATTTGTCGGCATTTATGGCGGGGAGTTTTTAAACGCGATCCTCGACATCTATCGCTATGCCAAGGGCGGCGGCGCCTCCGACAGCTTCGATTGGGTGCCGGTGCAATACGTCGCCGCGACCGCCGTTTTCGTCGCCGTCCTGGCCGCTGCCACGCGCCTGCGATTGCGCGCGCTGCTTGCGGTTTTCGGGATTGCCGCGGCGCTGATGTTTTTCGTCATCGGCTCGAACCTGTTCGGCTGGTTGACGCCTTTCTGGCAGGGCTGGTTCTCGAGGCAAATGTGGTTTTGCGCCTTGCTGATCGTGTCGATGGCGGCGTTGCTCGGTTATCTCGTCTATCGCAAGCACCGCGGCATGGCCCTTGAGCGGGCGCACCTGCTGCTCCTGGTGCTGCTGCTGCCTTCGGCGGTGTTGGCGTTGCTGTTCAGCCAGTATTCCAACGTGGGGGTGCTGGTTACGTCTTACGTGGCGCTCCCCGTTTGCATGGCGCTCGCGCTATTCATCGTGATGCGGCTGGAAAACCTGCGCGCCGGCAGCGGCATCGCGGCGGCGGCGGTCGTCGCGGTGCTGTTGCCGTTTTATTACCACCTGGCGCGGGCCGATTGGGAATTCACGTTTTTCGACCTGCCGCCGAAATATCTCACTCGCACCCTGCCCGATGGTTTTGGCGCGGGAATTCGCACCAGCGAATTTTATCAGGCAATAGTGCAATGGATGACAACGACGGCCCAGGCCCATTCGGCAGACACTGACTTCGCCATCGTCATGGATCAAGCGCCGATGGGCTACATGGTCATCAAGCGCCGGCCCGCGCTTAACCATTCCTGGTCCGGGTGGGGCTTGTCCGCTGCGTTGCGGCGGGAGGCGGTGGAGGCGATGCTGCGGCAAAATCGCCAGCCCAAAATAGCTTACCGGTTCTTGCGCGCACCGATGATACTGCCGACATCGCTCAAAGACGTGCCGTTCAGACTGGGAGACCGTTTCAACTATGCCGCCAACGACCCGCTTTCGGTTTATGTCACCACCCAAATGCAGTATCTTGGCACTTTCTATTACAAAGACGAGCCGTGTATCGAGCTTTATGTGCGTAACTAGCAAGCTCTGAACTCACGGCCTGGCGCAATGCCACAGCGGGGCCGCACCTTACGTGCGCAGGGGAAATGTGCCGATATCGTGCCGGCACCGCTGCCCGCGCTTGCCATAGAGTGGCTAGGACTGCGTGAAGCCGGTAAAATTCGCGGCGTGCCAATACGTTAGCGCGACCCGCCGCGCAGCCATGCTGACTTTTCAACAAATCATTTTGCGTCTCCAGCAATACTGGGACAAGCAGGGTTGCGCGCTGCTGCAGCCGTACGACATGGAGGTCGGCGCCGGCACTTTCCATACCGCGACTTTTCTGCGCGCACTCGGGCCTGAGCCTTGGCGTGCCGCATACGTGCAGCCATCGCGGCGGCCAAAAGACGGCCGCTACGGCGAGAACCCCAACCGCCTGCAGCACTATTACCAGTACCAGGTCGCGCTCAAGCCGGCGCCCGTCGATATTCAGGACATCTACCTGCAGTCGCTGGAAGCGCTCGGCATCGATCCGCGCGCCAACGACATCCGCTTCGTCGAGGACGACTGGGAGTCACCGACGCTCGGCGCGTGGGGGCTCGGCTGGGAAGTATGGTTGAACGGCATGGAAATCACGCAATTCACCTACTTTCAGCAAGTCGGCGGGCTCGATTGCAAGCCGGTACTCGGCGAGCTCACCTACGGCCTCGAGCGGCTCGCGATGTTCCTGCAAGGCAAGGAAAGCGTGTTCGATCTGGTGTGGACTGACGGCATGACCTACGGCGACGTTTATCACCAGAACGAAGTCGAGCAGTCGAAATACAACTTCGAACTCGCCAACGTCGACATGCTGTTCGGGCATTTCGGCCAGTTCGAGGCCGAAGCAAAGCGCCTGATCGAAGCCGGCCTGCCGCTGCCGGGCTACGAAATGGTGTTGAAGTGCTCGCATACCTTCAACCTGCTCGATGCGCGCGGCGCGATATCGGTCACCGAGCGCGCCGCCTACATCGGCCGCGTGCGCAACCTCGCGCGGCTGGTGGCGCAGGCCTATTACGATTCGCGCGAGAAGCTCGGCTTCCCGATGCTGAAACCGCCGCAAGCAGCGAAAAAGAAGACCCGGGGCTGAACGATGCCGAGCAGGAAAACTGTCAAAGCGCCCGCCTCCGAGACTTTGCTCGTCGAGCTGCTGACCGAAGAGTTGCCACCTAAAGCGCTCAAACGCCTGGGTAAGTCCTTTGGCGAGTATCTGTACGACTTCTTGTCAGCCGATAAATTTCTTACTTCTACCGATTACGAAATTTTCACTACACCGAGACGACTGGCTGCGTCATTTCCTGCAGTCCGCGACATTCAAGAGGATCGTGAAGCTTTTCAGAAAGGCCCTTACGTTGCGTCTGGTCAGGACGCCATCGCAAACTTTTCCAGAAAATATGGCATAGATTCTTCAAGGCTCGAGCGGCAAACCGATAAGAAAGGCGAATATGTTCTATTAAGAGTGCAGGTAAAGGGGGAGCGACTGGACCAACGACTCGCCGAGAACGTCGAAAAAGCAATCAAGCGTCTTTCTAGCCCGAAGTTGATGCGCTGGGGCGATGGCGACGTACAGTTTGTGCGACCAGTGCATGGGCTGGTAATGATGCACGGCAAGTGTGTTGTTGCTGGCCAAGTACTGGGCCTTGAGAGCCGTAACGTGACGCTCGGTCATCGTTTCCTGAGCAAGGGACAGATAAAAATTCCAGCTGCCGATCAGTACGAGGCATTACTCGAAAAACGAGGTTCGGTGATCGCCTCCTTCACCAAGCGCAAGGAACACATACGTACCGCGCTCCTGAACGCGGCTGCGCGCAGTAAGCCGTTATGGGATGACGCGCTGCTTGACGAAGTCACCGCGCTGGTCGAGTTTCCGGTCGTCTATCAGGGCACCTTCAGCCCGGAATTCCTGAGCGTGCCGCAGGAATGCCTGGTCCTGTCGATGAAACAGCACCAAAGATATTTTCCGCTCGCCGGCCCCAACGGCACGCTGTTGTCGAAATTCCTGGTCGTCAGCAACCTGCAGACCAGGGATCCGGCCAACATCATTCACGGCAACGAGCGCGTGCTGCGCGCGCGGCTGGCGGATGCCAAGTTTTTTTACGACCAGGACCGCAAGACCCGGCTCGAAGAACGCGTGCCACCGCTCGCTAAAGTCGTCTATCACCACAAGCTCGGCACGCAACTCGATCGCACCGGGCGGATTCAATTGCTCGCCGGCAAGATCGCCCGCATGCTCGCCGCCGATGCGGCACTGGCCGAGCGCGCGGCCTGGTTAGCGAAAGCAGATTTGCTCACCGGCATGGTCGGTGAATTTCCCGAATTGCAGGGAGTCATGGGCCGCTACTACGCGCTTCACGACAAGGAACCCGCTGCAGTCGCGGACGCGATCGAAGCCCACTACCGCCCCCGCTTCGCGGGCGACCGGCTGCCGGAAGGCAACGTCGCCTGTGCGGTCGCCCTGGCCGACAAGCTCGACGCCCTCGCCGGCATGTTCAGCATCGGACAGCAGCCCACCGGTGACAAGGACCCATTCGGACTGCGTCGCGCGGCACTCGGCGTCATCAGAATCCTTGTCGAGAACCAGCTTTCGTTGTCGCTATTGAGTCTTGTAGACGCGGCTTTTGAACCTTTCGCAAACAAGGCGCAGACGGAACTTCGGATCTTTTTCATCGAACGCATGCGTAGCTACTTTTTGGAGCGCGGCTACACGGCGAACGAGGTCGAGGCAGTTCTCAGCAAGCGCCCGGTTGAAATAAGTCCGATCCCCAAGCAGCTGGAAGCCGTTCGCGCGTTTGCTGCGCTTCCTGAAGCAGCTAGTCTTGCGACCGCCAACAAGCGAATCGCCAACATATTGCGGCAGGCAGAAAGCAAAGGCGAGACACTGCTTGGCGATGCCGACCTATCGGCGCTGAAGGATCCCGTCGAAATCGCGCTTTTTGAGGCATTGCAAGCCGCCAGTCGATCGGCAAAGCCCTTGTTTGACGCTCGAGATTTCGCTGGCTATCTGAAGACCTTTGCATCGTTGAAGAATCCCGTGGATTCATTCTTCGATAAAGTCATGGTTATGGTCGACGACAAAAGGCTTCGCGAGAACCGGCTTGCGCTTCTGTCTGACATGCAAAACGCGATGAATCGCTTCGCCGACATTTCGAAGCTCGCCGTCGAAAAATGAAACTCGTCATCCTCGACCGCGACGGCGTGATCAACTACGACAGCGCCGAGTTCATCAAGAAGCCCGAGGAATGGAAGCCGCTCCCCGGCAGCCTGGAGGCGATCGCGCGCCTGAACCAGGCCGGCTACCGCGTGGTCATCGCGACCAACCAGTCCGGCATCGGCCGGGGGTTGCTCGACATGGCGGCGCTCAACGCCATCAACGACAAGATGCATAAGGCGCTCGCCCAGGCCGGCGGGCGCATCGACGCGGTGTTTTATTGCCCGCACGCGCAGGACGCCGATTGCAGCTGCCGCAAGCCCAAGCCCGGACTGCTCGAGGACATCGCGCGCCGCTTCAACATCGATCTGGCCGGCGTGCCGTGCATCGGCGACGCATTGCGCGACCTGCAGGCGGCGGCGCAGGTCGGCGCGCAGCCGATACTGGTGCTGACCGGCAAAGGCAAGGAGACTGCCAAGGCGGGCGGGCTGCCGGCGGATACCCAGACGTATGCCGATCTCGGCGAGGTCGCGAAGTCCATCGCCCCATGAAATTCGGGATCGTCCTGCGTTCCTGCCTGTTCGCCGCCGTCCAGATCCTGCTTACGCTGCCGTTCACAGTCATCGCGCTGCTGACGTTTCCGCTCAAGCCCGTCACCCGTTATCGCATCATCTCGCTGTGGTCGCGGCTGATCGTCCTGGCCGCTGAAACCATTTGCGGCATCCGCTACCGTGTAATCGGCGCGGAGCACATACCGCGCGAGCCGTGCGTCGTGCTGTCGAAGCACCAGTCGGCATGGGAAACGGTCGCTTTCCAGGTGATTTTTCCGCCCCAGGTGTACGTAATCAAGCGTGAACTGCTGTGGATACCGTTTTTCGGCTGGGGACTCGCGATGGACTCGCCGATCTCGATCGACCGCAGCGCCGGCATGCGCGCGCTGAAGCAGATGCTCGAACAGGGCAAGGACCGCCTCGCGCGCGGCTTCTGGATCATCGTGTTTCCCGAGGGCACGCGCATCGCGCCGGGCACGCGCGGCAATTACCAGACCGGCGGCGCCGCGATTGCGGTACACGCCGGCGCGCCGGTGCTGCCGGTTGCGCATAACGCCGGTTATTGCTGGCGCCGCAAGGCGTTCCTCAAGTACCCAGGCACCATCACCGTCAGCGTCGGCAATCCGATCGACAGCCGCGGCATGAAAGCCGATGAACTGACGCGCCGGGCCGAGGATTGGATCGAAGCGGAAGTGTCGCGCCTGGGACGTCCGGATGACCAGGCGTAAACCTCTACAACTCGAGCTCGTACTCGGCAAGCCGCCGGCACAGATCGCAAGCCGTCAGCAATTCAGGCTCGACGGGGGGTGGATCGAATACACGCTCAAACGCAGCCTGCGCCGCCGCCGCATCACGTTCACCATCGACGAGGACGGTCTGCGCGTAGGCGCGCCGTGGCGCGCCTCGCAACGCCGCATCGAGTCGCTGCTCGGCGCGCACGCAAATTGGATCAGCCGCAAACTGGCCGAATGGCGGGCGCGCCGGCCGCCGCCGTTCAAGTGGCAGGCGGGCGCGACCGTGATGGCGCTCGGTGAGCCGCTGAAGCTCGCGTTCGATCCTGCGCGGGTCGCCACCGTGCGAGACGGTGACTGCCTGTACATTGCCGAGAAGGCAAACGGCCCCGAGGATATGCTGGCCAAACACGTTGTCGCATGGCTGCGCAGCACCGCACAAAACTGGTTCGGGCAGCGCGCCGCGCATTTTGCGCCGACGCTCGACGTGCGGGTGCCCGCCATCCGGCTGTCGAATGCCAAAACCCGCTGGGGCACCTGCCACCCCGACGGGCGCATTCTTCTCAACTGGCGGCTGATCCAGATGCCGCCGGCGTTGATCGACTACGTGGTGGTGCACGAGCTCGCGCATTTGCGCGAGCCCAATCACTCGCGGCGTTTCTGGCGCTGGGTCGCCGGCGTGCTCCCCGACTACGAGCAGCGACGGCGCACGCTGCGGCGCGACGGACACCGTTACTTGCTCGCGTGAGCGGTGAACAACAGTCCTTGTGCTAATATTCAATGGCGCATCACGCGCAATCAAAGTCCCATGCGCAAATCCGTTCTACTGTTATTGGCTACGGCGCTGCTGCCGGCCTGCGGCCTGAAAGGGCCGCTTTATATCCCGGAGCAAAAACCCGCGGCTGCTCCACCAGCCGCCGCGCCGGCCCCCGCCGCGCAGCCCGATGACAAGAAAACCCCGGCGCCGGGGACTAAGTGACTTATTTCGCTTATCGCGACCAGCGGTTGTGCGCTGAAAGGGTCCCGCTCGACCGCATTGCCGAGACATTCGGCACTCCGTGTTACGTCTATTCGCGCGCGGCGCTCGAAGCCGCTTATCACGCCTATGACCGGGCGCTGGCGCGGCGCGATCATCTGATCTGCTATGCGGTCAAGGCCAATTCGAACCTGGCCGTGCTCGATCTGCTGGCGCGTCTCGGCAGCGGGTTCGACATCGTCTCCGGCGGCGAGCTCGAGCGTGTCATCGCGGCCGGCGGCGACCCGCGCAAGACGGTATTTTCGGGCGTCGGCAAAAGCGAAGCTGAAATGCGCGCGGCGCTCGCCGCCGGCATCCTGTGCATCAATGTCGAGTCCGAAAGCGAATTGAAGCGGCTCGACCGCGTCGCCGGCGAACTGGGCAAGCCGGCGCCGGTCAGCCTGCGCATCAACCCGGACGTCGACGCCAAGACCCACCCCTACATCTCGACCGGGCTCAAGGAAAGCAAATTCGGCGTGGCGATCGAGGACGCGCTGCCGCTGTATCGCAGCGCGGCCGCCATGGCGAACCTGCGTGTCATCGGCATCGATTGCCATATCGGCGCGCAGATCACCGAGATCCCGCCGTATATTGCCGCGCTGCAAAAACTGCTCGATCTGGTCGACCGCCTGGCCGCCGAACGCATTAACGTCGCGCATATCGACATCGGCGGCGGCCTCGGCATCCGGTATCGCGACGAGGTGCCGCCGTCGGTCGCCGATTACGTCCAGGCGCTGTCGGCCTGCCTTGGCAGCCGCAAGCAGAAGATCCTGCTCGAGCCCGGACGTTCGCTGGCAGGCAACGCCGGCATCCTGCTGGCGCGCGTCGAATACCTGAAGCACGGCGCGCAACGCAATTTCGCGGTGCTCGATGCGGCGATGAATGACCTGATACGCCCGGCGCTTTATGATGCCTGGCACGACATTCAACCCGTGCAGCCGCGGCGCGCGCCGGCGCGGCGTTATGAAGTGGTGGGACCGGTGTGCGAAAGCGGCGACTTCCTCGGCCATGATCGCGAACTGAGCCTGGCCGAAGGCGATTTGGTTGCAATCATGTCAGCGGGCGCGTACGGCATGACGATGAGTTCCAACTACAACACGCGGCCGCGCGCGGCCGAAGTGATGGTGAGCGGGACCGAAATGCATTTGATCCGCGAACGGGAATCCATTGCGCAGATGATCGCGCCGGAACGTTTGCTGCCGTAATTAACGATAAAAACTGTCGAAATTTCATCGCTACAACGCATCATTACATCATTTCCCGATCTTCGAAACGCGATTCGCGCGACGAAAATCGTGATGCTGTTCACGATCGCGGACAATAATTCCGGCGGCATATGTGCAACATCCATACCACACTACTTTGCTTTTTTTTATAAAAGTGTTGCATTTTTTTTTGAACGTAGCATAGAATTGGCGCACCAAGCATCGTAATCCTGCTTTGGAAACAAAACAGGGATCACATGCCGCAACGTGAACGATGTATTGGGAGTGCAGAAACAAATGCTGTTTGCACGTGAAGCCAATCAACCACTCGTAAGGAGATGACAAATGGCAAAGAAGAAAAAAGCTAAAAAGAAAGCAGCTAAGAAGAAATAACGGCAGTTGCTTGCGCGGGAGCTGGGCTCCCCAGCTCCCGTTCTTTCCCTCCACCCGCAGTCAAGCGGCTGCAGCCAGCGCAGCCGGTTTCAAGATCGCTCCCCGCCGCATTATTCCCAGGGTAAGTCACCATCACTCCGCCGCTTCAGGCCAGACCCGAGTCCGTGTTTTAAGTAATTGATTCATAGACTGAATTCAGGTTCGTCCTGGCGCCGGTTAGGCAACTTCGCGCAGCGTTTCGACAGCCGCGGCAGCGGCGCCGGGCGCGGATTTTTGCACGCCGCAAAACCTCCACGCGTGGCAGCACAAACGGTGCTTGCACCTCGCCGTCAATCAGCGATTGCATGAGGTCATTGTTGCCGGCGCATCGGCTATGCGCGACGCTGCAGGTCGCAATCACGCAAGCGCAACACTGCGTTTGCTGCCGGCGTTGCTGCCGAATTTTTCCGCCATGCGGGTTAAGCGAAGTTGCGGCAAGCGGAAGCGGCGGCACGCAGCATGAACCCGCTCGTGATCAACGACCGCCGCAAAGTCGAACAGCCGGTCGGGCGGCAGATATGCGCAAAAAACGGGGGGGCGGGCAAAAAAACGCCAAACGGCCAAACCTGCGTCCCTCCGGCAGTCAGCCCCCGGCCCGCGTTGCCGCGTCAGGGGTTAAGCTGCTGGTACACCACTTTGGCCACGCGCAACAGCTCGGCTTTGTCGATTTCGCCCGATAACGCATAGCCTGACTTGCCATCGAGCCAGTAAAACACGCTGACATTGCGCTCTTGGGCGTAACGAAACGCGGTTTCCTTGCTGTCGCCGGCACCGTTGCGCACGTAGAGGGTCAGGCGCTGGCCGTTGCCGTCCTGGAACATGAATTGCGCAACCGGACCCCGGCTGCCCGGTAACAGGCGCCCGCCGACCAGTTGATAGCCGACCGCAGTGAGCTGCGGCACCCTGAGGCTCGCGCCAAGACGCTTCGACAGCCAGCCGACCAGATGCGCTTCCTGATCGGCGCCGACCTCCACCGGATGACGAACTTCCGGGCTGTATACCGCGTGCGCAATCGCGGCCTGGCGCGCGAAGGCTACCGCATCGACCGATTTCGCCGTGTCGTAATCATGCAGATACCATCCTGCCACGCCGCCCAGCGCAAGCCACGCCGCCACCGCCGCATAACGCAGCGCCGGCCGCATGCGGCGCAGCAGCGCCGGGTTGCGCACGCGCGCCGGCAGCGCTTCGCCGAGCACCGGATCGAACAATTCATGCAAAGCATGATTTTGTTCACGCCAGACGCGCACGCGCTGCGCATCCTCGGCATGGGTCGCCAGATACGCCTCGATTTCGGCGCGGCGCGTCTCCGGCAGCAGGCTGTCGACATAGGCGTGCAGTTCGGCTTCGGTTACCGGTAGTTGTTGGGTCATTTCACCACCTTCAACGTGGAGTGCACCGCACTGCCGGCGAGCAGCGCGCGCAGCCGTTCGCGCGCACGCGACAGCCGCGACATCACGGTGCCGATCGGGATCCCGAGCACGCCCGCGGTTTCCTGGTAGGTCATTTGCTCGAGCCCGACCAACAGCAGCACTTCCCGCTGCTCTTCGGGCAAACGCAGCAGCGCCGTCTGCAGGTCGCGCACCTCGAGTAAATCGCTCTGGGTTGCGCGCGTTGCAACCTGTATCGCTTCATCGTCGAGCCCGTAGGTGATGCCTGCGGGCTGCGCGCGCAACTGGTTGATGTATACGTTATGCATGACGGTGAACAACCAGGCGCGCAAATCGCTGCCCGGCTGCCACAAATGGAATTTCACCAGAGCCCGTTCGAGCGCGTCCTGCACCAGGTCGTCGGCGCGCGCGCGTTCCCCCGTCAGCGCGCGCGCGTAGCGGCGCAAACGGGGAATGTACTGGACGAAATCGCGGCCCGTGCCGTCCATGGCTTAGCGGGATGTCGGCATCTGAAACTCGAGTTTAACGACATGCCACGCGTTGATGAAACCATCGCCGGTCTTGTCGCCGGGTTTCTGGTCCTTGGACCACAGGTACAGCGGCTTACCCTGGTAGGCCCACTGCTTGCCGCCGTCGTCTCGCGTAATGATCGACCAGTCGCTGCTCGTCGCCTGCGCGCCTGGCTCAGCCATGAGCGGAGGCCAGTTCCTGGCGCACGGGCCATTGCAAACGCTTTTTCCGGAACCGGCCGGGTCTTTATCGAAATTGTAAAGCGTCATGCCGGTGCTGTCGGTTATCAGTCCGTCCGTATATTTCACCGGGGCGCCACCCATGCCGACGCAGGCGGCCAACAGCAGCGCCAGGGCAATACCTGCCATGGCAGATTTAAAGCGGGTCATCGTCTGCTCCTCGTGCAATCGCAGGAAAGGTCCTGCACCCGGGTAAACACTCCGGGGCGGCGTTTATTCCAGCCCGGGTAATTGAGTGATTCGGTGATCAGGTGATTAAGACCAGGCTGCGGGTAATCGCGGCTTTGGCGTCTATTCATCATGCTTGACGGATTAATCGCTCAATCACTTAATTACTCAATTACTCGCTTTGATTCACACCAGGAACAACGTCGCGAGGCCGAGGAAAATGAAGAACCCGCCGCTGTCGGTGATCGCGGTGATCATCACGCTCGAGCCGACCGCCGGGTCGCGGCCGAGCTTCTGCATCAGGAGCGGAATCGTGACCCCCATCACCGCGGCAAGCAGCAGATTGAGCACCATCGCGCTCGTCATCACGACGCCGAGCGGTATGCTGTGGTAGATCAGGAACGCGAACAGGCCGACCACGCCGCCCCAGATCAGACCGTTGATGAAGCTGACGCCGATCTCCTTCGCGAACAGCTTGCGCGCGCTGCTGACCGTGATCTGGCCGAGCGCGAGCGCGCGCACGATCATGGTGATGGTCTGATTGCCGGAG
>JBGPFE010000019.1:0-70070 GCA_041483135.1 Gammaproteobacteria bacterium
ATCGGAATCAGACGATTTCTAACCCGCTGTCCCAATCTCTTCCGCAGGCGCGTTCTCCCTCGTCCTACACGAGACACGCCTCTCTTCTCGCCCTCATCCAGATCGGAATGCTCAGCCTAAACTAGAGCGGTACGTAACAGCCCTAGAAACCGAGCGGGTTCCGGACCGCTACTATGGATTCACCTCTGTGTCGGACAACATGTTCGAGGCGCTTCAGAGGGCCGCTACTCTAGCGGTGCTCGTCCGTGAGTTCGGTCCGAAGATTGCCGAGGTCGCCAATCTCGTGGGCAAGCAGGAGATGCACCGAGATTTGCAGATCTTGCTGCGTTTCTTCGAACACGAACGGTCCCTTTTTGATGACGGTATTAGGGCGGTACAGAAGTTGGCCGCCGATCTCTGATCTGAGATTTTGCAAGAGCGAACACGGCTATGGGCGCAATGGAATATGTGTCTGGGACTGCTGCGACCCTTCTCGTTCTCGTCATGGTCATTGCCATACATGGCGTTGGCCGCGGACTTTTGGTCTTGATTGCGCTACCCGTTTTAACCGTTGGCGGCATGTTCCTTTCGTTATGGCTTATCGGGAAGACTGGGATCCTAAAGGGTCACCCGGGGTGGCATTGGTTTGCGTCTGGGGTAGCCTTATTGGTATTTTTCGAATTTCTAAACCACATAGAAGGTCGCCTACGGAAGTCGGGCTTCTTTGAGAAACTTCGCTCGTGGTTTGCCAACCGCTCTCATTGACGCCGGCGTCTAACCTGGCGCCGCACGCGGACGCCGGCGATCGCACCGCGCAACGCCGGTTACTTCCACGTTAAGGCAGTCTCAAGACTTCCGACCAGTGCCCGGATTTGCCCGGCACGGGGAGCCAACCATAACTCGAACTTGCGCGGTTACGTTCCTGAACAAGCAGTGAGTGAATGACCGCAATTGGCCATTTCCAGCCATTCAAAAAACGCTACGGACCTGGCTTGCCCGAATAGACTCGGTCAGATGAGGTCCGAACTATTACGGATGGATATTACAGTCGCTGTTCGACCCAGTCTTTCACGCTGGCGAGCGCCGCCGGAAGCTTCGCTGGATCATTACCCCCCGCCTGCGCCATGTCCGCGCGGCCACCGCCTTTGCCGCCGACCTGCTGCGCGACGAAATTGACGAGCTCACCGGCTTTGACCTTGGCGGTGAGATCGGAGCTCACGCCGGCGATCAGCGTCACCTTGCCGTTGTCAGTTGAAGCCAGCACCAGCACGCAAGACTTGAGCTTGTCTTTCAACTTGTCCATCGCTTCGCGCAACGCTTTCGCATCGGCGCCGTCTATCGTTGCCGCGAGCACTTTAGCGCCTTTGACATCGACCGCTTCAGTTGCGAGGTCATCGCCCTGAGAGCTGGCGAGCTTAGATTTCAAACGCGCGAGTTCCTTCTCGAGGTTTTTCACATTGTCGACGATCTGGCCGATTTTCTGCGTCACTTCCTGCGCCGGCGCCTTGAGCGCCGCCGCCGCCTGCTGCAGATTGGCTTCCTGCTGCTGCACCCACGCGAGCGCTCCGTCGGCGGTCACCGCCTCGATGCGCCGCACGCCGGCCGCGATGCCGGTCTCCGACACCACCTTGAAGAACCCGATGTCGCCGGTGCGCTTGACGTGCGTGCCGCCGCACAGCTCGGTCGAGAAATCGCCCATCCTGAGCACGCGCACCTCGTCGCCGTATTTTTCTCCGAACAGCGCCATCGCGCCCGACTTGATCGCCTCGTCGTATTTCATCACGCGCGCTTCGACGGGCACGTTGCGGCGGATTTCCTGATTGACGAGCTTTTCGATCTCGCGGATCTGCTGCTCGGAGAGCGGCTCGTTGTGCGAGTAGTCGAAGCGCGTGCGGTCGGGATCGACCAGCGAGCCCTTCTGCTGCACGTGGGACCCTAGCACCTTGCGCAGCGCGGCGTGCATCAAATGCGTCGCCGAGTGGTTGTAGGCAGCGCGCGCGCGCGCCATGGTATCCACTTTCGCTTCGACCGCGTCGCCGACTGCGAGCCTGCCGGTATGCAGCACGCCGTGATGGCCGAATACTTCAGCCCGGATTTTCTGCGTGTCGCTGACATGGAACGTGCCGCGGCTCGCCACCAGCTGCCCGCGGTCGCCGACCTGGCCGCCGGACTCGGCGTAGAACGGCGTTTTATCGAGCACGATCACAGCGCTGTCGCCCGCCTCGATGGCGGGCACTGCCGTGCCTTCCTTGTAGAGCGCAACGATCCTGCCTTCGAGCGTCAGGGCGTCGTAACCGCGGAATTCGGTTTTCTGGCCGTTGTATTCGACCGCGCCCTGCACGCTGAATTTCGACGCGGCACGCGCCTTCGTGCGCTGTTCATCCATCGCCGCCTCGAATCCGGCGTAATCGACGCGCACGCCGCGCTCGCGCGCAATGTCGGCTGTGAGATCGACCGGGAAGCCGAAGGTGTCGTAGAGCTGGAACACGGTCTCGCCCTCGAGCATCTTGTCTTCGCGGGTGAGCGCGCCCTCCAGCACCTTCATGCCGTTCTCGAGTGTATCGGCGAAACGCTCCTCTTCCTGCTTCAGCACCTGCGCAACGCGTTCGCGTGCGCCCGTCAGCTCCGGATAAGCCTCGCCCATCGCCTTCGCCAGATCGGGAACGATCTTGTAAAAGAAAGGCCGCTTCTGCCCGAGCTTGTAGCCGTGGCGGATCGCGCGGCGGACAATCCGGCGCAGTACATAGCCGCGCCCTTCGTTGCCCGGGATCACGCCATCGACGATCAGGAACGCGCAGGCGCGGATGTGATCGGCAACCACCTTGAGCGAATTGCTGGAGAGGTCCTTGCAATGCGTTTCGCGCGCCGCCGCCTTGATCAGGTCCTGGAACAGGTCGATTTCGTAGTTGGAGTGCACGCCCTGCAGCACCGCGGCGATGCGCTCGAGCCCCATGCCGGTGTCGACCGACGGCCTGGGCAGCGGATTGAGTCGGCCGGTCTCGTCGCGGTTGAACTGCATGAACACCAGGTTCCAGATTTCGATGTAGCGGTCGCCGTCGGCTGCCGGCGTTCCGGGCGGGCCGCCCGCAACCCCGGGCCCGTGGTCGTAGAAGATCTCGCTGCACGGCCCGCACGGGCCGGTCTCGCCCATCTGCCAGAAATTGTCGCTCTGGTACTGCGGGCCGCCCGGCTTGTCGCCGATGCGAGCGACGCGGTTGCGCGGCACCCTGATCTCGTTGGCCCACACGTTGTACGCCTCGTCGTCGGTCTCGTAGACCGTGACCCACAGCTTGTCCTTCGGCAGCTTGTAGATGCCGGTCAGCAGCTCCCACGCGAAATGGATCGCATCGCGCTTGAAATAGTCGCCGAAGCTGAAATTGCCGAGCATTTCGAAGAACGTGTGATGGCGCGCGGTGTAGCCGACGTTCTCGAGGTCGTTATGCTTGCCGCCGGCCCGCACGCAGCGTTGCGCCGTGGTGGCGCGCACGTAATTGCGTTTGTCCTGGCCAAGAAAGACATCCTTGAACTGGACCATGCCGGAATTGGTGAACAAGAGCGTCGGATCGTTGCCGGGAACGAGCGGGCTCGAAGCCACGATGGTGTGGCCTTTGCTCTTGAAGTAATCGAGGAATTGCTGGCGAATCGCGGCGGATTTCATGGTCGGCGGATCGATTTTCCGGACATCTCATGCAATCAATAGTCATTGATTTTCGCCGGAATTGCCGCTTGATGCAACACGCGCCGCGCGTGTTATGCTGCGCCGTTCAAATCGGCCATCAATCATTTGCTCCATGCTGCTCGATCTGCTGAAAAGAGCGCTGCCCAGGCGGTTCGTGCAGAACAGCGCAGCCGCAACTCGGGGCCCCGGTATTTCGCTCGCGACCGCCCTCGCTGCTTATGAGGTTGGCGATCTCGACGCCGCGGACCGCGCAGTCGGTTTGGTTCTGGCGACGGAGCCTGACAACGCGCGTGCGTTCCACGCGCGCGGGCTGATCGAGTACCGGCGCCGCAATTTCCCCGCTTCACTCGCGGCATTCCGCCGCGCAGTCGCGCTTGCACCCGGCAATGCCGACTACCACTACCACGTTGCAGCCTGCCGGGGCGCCCTCGGCGATACCGCGCAAGCGTGGCGGGATTGCGAGGCGGCACTCGCGCTGCGATTCGATCACCTGCCCACCCAGCATCTCATGGCGCAGATCGCGTTGCCCGGCCGCAATTACATGGAGGTGCTCGCCGACATCCACCGCCACCTCAAGCCGCGCACCTACCTCGAGATCGGCGTTGCGAGCGGAAAAACCATCGCCCTGGCGGACCGGGCGACCCTGGCGATCGGTGTCGATCCCGCACCCGAGATCGATCAACGCCTCGGCGCGAACGTCAGGATATTCACGCTGAAGAGCGACGATTTTTTCGCGCAGCATGACGTACCGAAGGAGTTCGGCGGCGGGCCGGTCGATCTTGCGTTCATCGACGGCATGCATCACTTCGAGTTTGCACTGCGTGATTTCGTGGCGATCGAGCGCTGCTGCTCGCCGCAATCGACAGTGCTGGTTCACGACTGCTATCCGCTCGACCTGCGTACCGCCGCGCGGGAACGCACCACCCAATTCTGGAGCGGCGATATCTGGCGGCTGGTGCTTGCGCTCAAGAAGTACCGGCGCGATCTCGCGATTCACACGATCGCCGCGCCCCCGACCGGCCTCGCCCTGATCCGCCGCCTCGATCCGGGTTCGCGCGTGCTGGCAGCACGGCTGGACGAAATAGCCGCCGAGTTCCTTGCGACCGATTATGGCGTGCTCGACGCCGACAAGGCCGGCACGCTGAACCTGTTCCCCAACGATTGGGAGCAGATCAAGGCGCTGCTCAATTAAGCCGTCTGGTTTCCCTGACGTGCAGGCCCAGCGCCTGCCCGCCGATGATGGCCGTGCTCGTCACCGTGCCCTTGAGCGTCACCTTGTCATTGATTGCCGGCAGATTGCCCTGCGTGGTCACGGAAATCTCGCCTGTGTCATCCTGCAACTCAAACTTTTTTAGTTCCACGATCGGCAGTCTGGTAATGTCCTTCACCTTGCCTTTGAGCTTGACCTCCTTGCCCTCGAAATTTGCCGGCGTGGCCACGATGTCCCTGATCGGGGTATAGCCAAAAGGCAGATAATCGCAACCCGCGAGCATTATCGCCGCGGGTATCGCGACCGCTAAGAAGGCGTAGCGCTTAGTCATCATCTCCTCCCTGTTTGATAATCCGCAGTACCGTTTCCAGCGCAAAACCGCGGCCCTGCATGAACCTCACCTGCCGCGCACGTTCGGTCGAGTTGCGCGGCAGCGCGCCGAATTTTCTCAACCACACCGCGCGCGCCGCATCGAGTTCGCTGTCTTTCAACTGCAGCTCGGCGCCGGCGATCGCGGATTCCGAAACGCCTTTCTCGCGCAGCTCGTGCGCGATGCGCTGCGCGCCGAAGCGGCGGCGGCGTGACGCGAGCACCTGCTCGACGACGCGGCTCTCCGACAGCCAGCCGCGGCGCTCGAAATCATCGAGTAGCTGCGGAATCTCGTCCGGATTTTCGGTCAGCGGAGACAGCTTGCGCGCGAGTTCCTGCCGCGAGTATTCGCGACGCGCGAGCATCGCGAGCGCCCGCGCGCGCAGGCTGCGCTCCGGTTTATTTTTCCGCGGCGGCCGCGGCTTTTGCTCCACCACCAACGCCTATCGCCGCGCGGATCTTGGCTTCGATCTCCTGCGCGATTTCGGGGTGCTCCTTCAGGTAATCGCGCGTGTTGTCCTTGCCCTGCCCGATGCGCTCCTTGCCGTAGGTATACCAGGCGCCGGACTTGTCGATCAGCTTGTGCAGCACGCCGAGCTCGATGATCTCGCCCTCGCGCGAAATGCCTTCGCCGTAAAGAATATCGAAATCGGCGACCCTGAACGGCGGCGCGACCTTGTTCTTGACGACTTTGGCGCGCGTCTCGGAGCCGATCACTTCCTCGCCCTTCTTGATCGCGCCGGTGCGGCGGATATCGATGCGCACCGAGGCGTAGAACTTGAGCGCGTTGCCGCCGGTCGTCGTCTCCGGGTTGCCGAACATGATGCCGATTTTCATGCGGATCTGATTGATGAAGATCACCATCGTATTCGAACGCTTGATGTTGGCGGTGAGCTTCCTCAGCGCCTGCGACATGAGCCGCGCCTGCAATCCCATCTGCGGCTCGCCCATCTCGCCCTCGATCTCGGCCTTGGGCGTGAGCGCCGCGACCGAATCGATCACCACCACGTCGACCGAGCCCGAGCGCACCAGCATGTCGGCAATCTCGAGTGCTTGCTCGCCGTTGTCGGGCTGCGAAATCAGGAGTTCCTGCACGTTGACGCCCAGCTTCTGCGCGTACTGCGGATCCAGCGCGTGTTCGGCATCGATGAACGCGGCGGTGCCGCCGAGTTTCTGCGTTTGCGCGATCACCGACAGCGTCAGCGTCGTCTTTCCCGACGATTCCGGGCCGTAGATCTCGACCACGCGGCCGCGCGGCAGTCCGCCGATGCCGAGCGCGATGTCGAGCCCGAGCGAGCCGGTCGATACCACCTCGATGTCCTTCGAAACCTCGGCCTCGCCGAGGCGCATGATGGAGCCCTTGCCGAATTGCTTTTCGATTTGCGATAACGCTGCCGCCAGTGCTTTGGATTTGTTTTCGTCCATGATGTGTCCCATAAATACCCCCCGGATTATCTCACAGTCCTCTCACAGCAGGGATAACGCCGGGCGCGTGTCGCGGATGACGACTATGACTTTGGTAGTAGTGACTGTCGAAAGACTAGGACGAAGTCGGCGCTGAACGCGGGCAACATAGTGAATGCGTGAAGGGTGAATGAGTGAACACCCCCACCCTGCCCCTCCCCCTTGACAAAGGGGGAAGGAACCCTTCACTCCTTCACTCCTTCACCCAGCAGTTTGAGCACGCCGGTGAGCGCGCGTTCGACCGCTTGCCTGCGCACCGCCTCGCGGTCACCCGCAAAATGCAGTGTCTCGGCAACCGGCTCGCCGTTCTTGAGCGCCCACGCGAGACACACCGTGCCGACCGGCTTCTCGGGCGTGCCGCCCGCCGGGCCGGCGATGCCGCTCACCGCGACCGCGACCTGGGCGTGACTCGCGGCAAGCGCGCCAGCCGCCATTTCCTTCACCGTATGCTCCGAGACTGCGCCGTGCTGTTCCAGCGTTCCCTCTTTGACGCCGAGCATTTCGCGCTTGGAAATGTAGGTATAAGTGATGAAACCGCGTTCGTACCAGTCGGAACTTCCCGGCACCATGGTCACCGCCTCGCCGACCCAGCCGCCGGTGCACGATTCGGCGGTGACCAGCATCAGCGCGCGCGCTTTGAGCGCCGCGCCGACTTCCTCCGCGAGTTGGTATAAACGTTTATCGGTCACGATTCACCCCGGAAACAGTAGCCTGGCAATCGCCAGCACTAGCAGCGTGTAGCACGCCGCCAGCAAATCGTCGAACATCACGCCAAAGCCGCTTTTCAATTTACGGTCGAAATAACGGATCGGCGGCGGTTTGAGGATATCAAACATACGGAACAGCAGGAACGCGATTCCCTGCCACAGGTAGCCGGCCGGTCCGATGAAAACCAGTACCAGCATGAACGCGACGATCTCGTCCCATACGATGGCGCCGTGGTCGGCAACACCGAGCGCGCTCCCGGTGCGCCCGCATGCCCATATACCGAGTGCAAAACCGAGCGCGGTCAGCGCGAGCAGTATCCAGTCCGTGGACATCGGCGCCAGCGCCCAATAAATCGGGAAGGCAAGCAGCGTGCCGGCCGTACCGGGCGCGCCCCGCACCAGCCCCGCGCCGGCGCCGAGCGCGATCACGTGCGCCGGATCGCGCAGCATGAAACGCGCCGTCGGGCGGACCTCCGTATCAGCCGAAATGGTCATAGCCTCCGCGCACGACACGCAGCGCCGTGCCGTCGGGCGCGCGCACGATCAGCCGCGGCGCAGCCCGTGCACGCGCCTGAATGCGGCCGATTAGCGTAATCGCAACGCCGACGCGCCTACCGATGCGCATGACCCGCTCGCGCGCCCGGCGCGGCGCGGTAAAGCACAGTTCGTAATCGTCGCCGCCCGCGAGCAGCGCGCCGCATGCGGCAACGCGATCGAGATATCGGCGCAGCACCTTCGATGCCGGCAGCGCAGCCAGCTCGATTTCCGCGGCAACGCCGGAGCGTTCGAGGATGTGGCCGAGATCGGCGAGCAGGCCGTCCGAAATGTCAATTGCACCGCGGGCAACGCCGCGCAACGCGAGCCCCAGCGCGATGCGCGGTTGCGGCTGATGCAGTCGTGCGGCGCAGCGCCTGAGCTCCGCCGGCTCGAGGCGGATGCGCCGCTTGAGCGCCGCCAGCGCGAGCGCCGCGTCGCCGAGCGTGCCCGACACCCAGATGTCGTCGCCAGGGCGGGCGCCGTCGCGCCGCAACGCTTTGCCGCGCGGCACTTCACCCATGATCTGCACGCAGATGTTGAGCGGCCCGCGCGTGGTATCGCCGCCTACCAGATCAACGTCGAACCGGCGCGCGAGCGCCATGAAGCCGCGCGAAAATTCGCCGAGCCAGCGCGCGTCGGCGCGCGGCAAGGCGAGCGCGAGCATCGCCCAGCGCGGCGTCGCGCCCATCGCCGCCATGTCGGAGAGATTGACGGCGAGCGCCTTGTGGCCCAACCGGTAAGGATCGGCAGCGCGGAAAAAATGGCGGCCTGCCACCAGCATGTCGGCCGAGACCACGAGTTCGCAGCCGCGGCGCACGTTGACGAGCGCCGCGTCGTCGCCGACGCCGAGCACGGTATGCCGTGCGCGGTGAGTGAAGTAGCGCCGGATCAGCTCAAACTCTGAAATCACTGCCGGTCACGGCCGCTGGATAGGACCGGTGCCCTGCCCCTGCTTCCCGGCGTTGTCGGAGAGCCATTTCTGCTTCATCGAGTACGGAAAATAAAAATCGACCGCCGCGAACGCCAGGAAGACGATCGCGAGCGTGCGCGCGGTATCGGCCGGCAGGAACGACAGCCCTTCGATCAGCACATACAGCCCGAGCAGCGCGTTGATAATGCCGCCGATGTAAAACGCGACTATGCGTTTCTTCAGCCTGTCATCCATGGCCAACCCCATTCCGTCATTTTCTTGCTACCTCGTGCGGCCGCTTGTCCGCAGCGAGCTTGTCGAGCACGCCGTTCACGTACTTGAAACCGTCGGTGCCGCCGTAACTCTTGGCCAGCTCGACCGCCTCGTTGATCACCACTTTATACGGCACCTCGGGCTGATTTTCCAGCTCGTATGCCGCAATCAGCAGGATCGCGCGCTCGACCGGACTCAATTGCGCGCACTTGCGGTCGAGATAAGGCTGCAGCGATTGCTCGAGCCGCTGCGCTTCGCGGATCGCGCCGGCGAGCAGCGCCGAAAAATAAGCGCGATCGGTCTTGTCGAAACCCCTGGCCGCGGACATCTGCTGCTCGATGGTCGCGGCGTCGGTGCCGGCGAGCTGCCATTGATAAAGGCCCTGCAGCGCGAATTCGCGCGAGCGGCGGCGGCTGCTTTTGCGCGCCGGTGATTCCTGCGGCCGGGTCATGCTGTGGCGCGCCGGCGGTTCTCTCGGCCGTTCATTTCTGGCCGAGCTCCCGGAGCAGGTTCGCCATCTCGACCGCGACCGCCGCACAGTCGGCGCCCTTCTGCATCATCCGCGCTTCGGCCTGGTCATCGTCGTCGGTGGTCAGGATGCCGTTGGCGACCGGCACGCCGGTATCGAGCTGCACCGTCATGATGCCGCTCGCGGACTGGTTGGCGACGATTTCGAAGTGATAGGTTTCGCCGCGGATCACCGCGCCGAGCGCGATCAGCGCGTCGAAATTTCCGGTGTTGGCCAGCTTCTGCAGCACGAGCGGCGCTTCGAGCGCGCCGGGCACGTCAACGATCCTGATGTCGGGCCCGCGCACGCCGAGCTTCGCCAGCGCCGCCGTGCAGCCGGCAAGCAGGCCGTCGCTGACGTCGGCGTTGAAGCGTGCCACGACAATGCCGATGCGCAGGCCGGCGCCGCCCGCGCCGGCTTCGACTTCTTCGATGGAATCGTATTTCGCCATGCTCGCCGCCTACTTTTTCGTTCCGTTTTCCGGCTGCAAATAACCGGTCACCTGCAGATCGAATCCCGCCATGCTCGGCATTCTACGCGGCTTGGCCATGAGGCGCATTTTCTTGACCTTGAGATCGCGCAATATCTGCGCGCCGATGCCGTAAGTGCGCAGCGCGTTTTTCTGGGGCGCGGGGATCGCGCCCGGTTGCGCGCGTTCGAGCAGATCGGTTGCCGATTCCGGCCGATGCAGCAACACGATCACGCCGCACTCGGCCCGGCTCACCGCCGCCAGTGCCTGGCTGAAATTCCACGAGTGGCTCGCGCTGCGGGTATCAAGCAGGTCGATCACCGACAGCGGCTCGTGCACGCGCACCAGCACTTCGCTGTCGGGCTTGATCCTGCCCTTGACCAGCGCAAGGTGCGTCGCCTGGCCGATCTTGTCGCTGTAGACGATGAGCCGGAACCCGCCGTGCACGGTCTCGATGTCGCGCTCGGACACGCGGCTCACCAGCGACTCGGTGCGGCTGCGGTAATGAATCAGATCGGTAATGGTGCCGATTTTAATCTGGTGCTGCCCGGCGAACTCCATCAGGTCGGGCAACCGCGCCATCTCGCCGTTGTCCTTGAGCACCTCGCAGATCACCGCGGCGGGCGTCGTGCCCGCCAATTGCGCGAGATCGCAGCCGGCTTCGGTATGCCCGGCGCGCACCAGCACGCCGCCTTTCTGCGCCATCAGCGGGAAAACGTGGCCGGGTTGCACGATGTCAGCCGGACTCGCGTCGGCGCGCACCGCCGCCTGCACCGTGCGCGCGCGGTCGGCTGCCGAAATGCCGGTGGTCACGCCTTCGGCCGCCTCGATCGATACCGTGAAGGCCGTGCCAAGCGGCGAAGCGTTGTTCGCGACCATCAGTGGCAGGTTGAGCTGGCGGCATTTTTCCTCGGTCAGCGTGAGGCAGATGAGTCCGCGCCCATAGCGCGCCATGAAGTTGACAGCCTGGGCGGTGACGAAGTCGGCAGCGAGCACGAGATCGCCTTCGTTCTCGCGGTCTTCCTCGTCGACGAGAATCACCATCTTGCCGGCACCGATGTCGGCGATGATTTCGGTTATGGGACTGATTGCCATATCAGTGTCCAGGCTCCGCCAGGCGTTCCACGTAACGCGCGAGCATGTCGACTTCGATATTCACTTTCGCTGCCACCGCCAGCGCGCCGAGATTGGTCGCCCGCAGTGTATGCGGAATCAGGTTGGCTTCAAACGCGCTGCCGTTGACCGCATTCACCGTCAGGCTTACTCCATTTACCGCGATCGAGCCTTTGCGCGCGATGTATCTCGCCAGCCCGGGCGGCGCCTCGACCGCCAGCAGCCGGTCGCCGCCGCTCGCCTCGAAACGCGCGACAGTGCCGACGCCGTCGACGTGCCCGCCCACCAGGTGGCCACCGAGCCGGTCGGCAAGCCGCAGGGATTTTTCGAGATTCACCCTGAAGCCCGGCGCAAACCCGATCGTGCAAGCGAGCGTCTCGCGCGACACGTCAAACTCGAGCTGCTTGCGGGCGAGCGATGTCACGGTCAGGCACGCGCCGTTCACCGCGATGCTGTCGCCGATTCTGACGTCGGCCAGATCGAGCGCCCCCGCGTCGATCGTCACGCGCACGCCGTCCTCTGTGGGCTTCGCCCCGCGCACGCCGCCGACCGCCTCGATGATTCCGGTAAACATTTTATCTTTGTTCCAGGCGCGCCAGGATACGCATGTCGCCGCCCACCGTACGCATATCGTTGATCTTGAGCGTGCGCCGATGTTCGAGATCGGCAAGCTCAGGCAGATCGGCCATGCCGCGCGCGCGGTCGCCGAGCAGGCACGGCGCCAGATACAGCAACAGCTCGTCGACGCAGCCTTCGTTGATCAACGATCCATTGAGCTTGTGGCCGGCTTCGACGTGCAGCTCGTTGATCTCGCGCCGGCCGAGTTCGCGCAACAGCTCGGGCAATTCAACTTTGCCCGCGGCGTTTGGCATCACGATCACCTCGGCGCCTTGGTCCCGCATTTGCCCGATTTTCATTTCGTCCGCCGCCGCACAGGCGATCAGCACGCCGCCGCCGGTGAGTATGCGCGCGGTAAGCGGCGTCTCGAGCCGGCTGTCGACCACCACGCGCAGCGGCTGCCGCGGCGTGTCCACTTCGCGCACCGTCAGCTGCGGATCATCGTCGCGCACCGTGCCGATGCCGGTCAGTACCGCGCACGCGCGCGCACGCCAGTGGTGGCCGTCGCGACGCGCCGCCTCGCCGGTGATCCACTGGCTCTTGCCGTTTGCGAGCGCGGTCCTGCCGTCGAGGCTCGCCGCAATTTTCATCCGCGTCCATGGCCGGCCGCGCGTCACGCGCGAGACAAAACCGATGTTGAGCTCGCGCGCTTCGTTTTCGAGCACGCCCGTCGCGACTTCGATGCCCGCCTGCTTGATGCGCTCCATGCCCTGCCCCGCGGTGCGCAGATCGGGATCGCGCATCGCCGCGACCACGCGCGCGATACCTGCCGCGATCAGCGCCTCGTCGCACGGCGGCGTGCGGCCGTGATGGTGGCACGGCTCGAGCGACACGTAGGCGGTGGCGCCACGTGCACGCTCACCCGCAGCCTTCAAGGCGTTCACTTCAGCATGCGGTGCACCGGCGCGCTCGTGCCAGCCTTCGCCGACCACTGTGCCGTCGCGCACGATCACGCAGCCGACGCGCGGATTGGGCGTCGCCGTATACAGCCCGCGCTGCGCGAGCTGCATTGCGCGCGCCATGAATTCGTAGTCGGCAGCGTTAGTCATGAATGATAGATCGCCACGATACCAAGAAAACCAGAAACTCAGCCACAGAGATCACAGAGAACACCGAGGGAGTCAAATCCGTAAACCGCCCGTTTCGCTTGTTTTTATCTCTGTGACCTCTGTGTCCTCTGTGGCTGAAGGTTTTGCCCTTACTTGCTTTTGCCTGAAGGTTTTTGCACTTCCTTGATCGCGTCCTGGAAGTCGTCGACGTCCTGGAAGCTCCTGTAAACCGATGCGAAGCGGATGTAGGCGACCTTGTCGAGCTTGTAGAGCTCTTTCATCACCATCTCGCCGATGCGGCGGGTCGGGATCTCGCGCTCGCCGAGCGCGAGCACCTGCTGGGCGATGGTCGCCACCGCGTCATCCACCAGCGGCGTCGGCACCGGGCGCTTGTGCAGCGCGCGCATGAACCCGGTGCGGAGCTTGTCGAGATCGAACTCGGTGCGGCTGCCGTCCTGCTTCACCACCTGCGGCAGGCGCAGCTCGACCGTTTCGTAGGTCGTGAACCGCTTGTTGCATGCGGGGCAGCGCCGGCGGCGGCGGATGCTGTCGCCGTCGTCGCTCACGCGCGAATCGATCACCTGCGTGTCTTCGGCTTTGCAGAACGGGCAATGCATATTTTGGAAGTTTCGGGTTTCGAGTTAAAAGTTGTGAGTTTAAAGCTCACCCTCGCCAGCTCGAAACTCCAAACTCGCAGCTCGAAACTGTTTTATCCATACACCGGAAACTCCGCGCATAGCGCCTTCGCCCCGGCCGTGACGCGCCCGATCGTCTTTTCATCGTGCGGCGCGTCGAGCACGTCGGCGATCAGGTTGGCGAGCTGCTCGGCTGCCGCCTCCCCGAAGCCGCGCGTGGTGATGGCCGGCGAGCCGATCCGGATGCCGCTCGTCACCGCCGGCTTCAGCGGATCGTTCGGGATCGCGTTCTTGTTGACCGTGATGTGGGCGCGGCCGAGCGCGTCCTCGGCATCCTTACCGGTCAGCCGCTTGCCGGTCAAGTCGACCAGGAACAGATGGCAGTCGGTGCGGCCGGACACGATGCGCAAGCCGCGTTGCTGCAGAACCCGCGCCATCGCCTGCGCATTGTTCACCACCTGCTGCTGATACTGCCTGAATTCCGGGCTTAGCGCCTCCTTGAATGCCACCGCTTTGGCGGCAATCACGTGCATCAGCGGCCCGCCCTGGATGCCGGGAAAGATCGCCGCATTGAGCAGCTTTTCGTGTTCCGCCCCGGCCAGAATCAGCCCGCCGCGCGGCCCGCGCAGCGTCTTGTGCGTCGTGGTGGTTACGAAATCGGCAATGCCGACCGGGCTCGGATAAAGCCCCGCCGCGATCAATCCCGCGTAATGCGCGATGTCGGCCATCAGCAGCGCACCCACTTCATCCGCAATTTCGCGAAACCGCTGCCAGTCGATGGCGAGTGAATAGGCGGATGCGCCGGCGATGATCAGTTTCGGCTGGTGCAGGCGCGCGAGGCTCTCGACCTGGCCGTAATCGATCGCCTCGGTCGCGGGATCGAGGCCGTAGGTCAGCGCGTGGTACAAGCGGCCGCTGACGTTTACTGTCGCGCCGTGCGACAGGTGGCCGCCGTGCGCGAGCGACATGCCGAGGATAGTGTCGCCCGCATGCAGCACCGCCGAAAATACCGCGAAATTGGCCTGCGATCCCGAATGCGGCTGCACGTTCGCGTACTCGGCGTTGAAGAGCTGCTTGGCACGGTCGATCGCGAGCTGCTCGACGACGTCGACGTACTGGCAGCCGCCGTAATAACGCTTGCCGGGATAGCCTTCGGCGTACTTATTGGTGAGCACCGAGCCCTGCGCTTCAAGCACGCGCGGGCTGGCGTAATTCTCGGAAGCAATCAACTCGATGTGCTCTTCCTGGCGGCACGTCTCGCGCTCGAGCGCCCACCACAGCTCGGGGTCGAAGCTCTGGATCGTGTCCTGCGCTGAATACATGTGCACCAATCCGTATCTAAATTGTTGATTTTACCACGTTTAATCTGTGATGCGGCAGGGCAGCCGCAGTGCATCGCAACGAGCTTGCGACACCGCCGCAACGTATGCCGGCCGCGGTAGGGTGCCGCATTTTGCGCGCCGCACATAATGTTGCGTATGATTAGCGCCGGCTTTGCATTACGCGTTCCGGGGGAGATTTCATTGAAAGCACTGCTGGCGTTATCGCGCCTGATCGATGCGCTCAACGAGCGCGTGGGCCACCTGATCTACTGGCTGATACTGGTCGCCGTTCTGGTGAGCGCCGGCAACGCAGTCATCCGCTATGCGTTCAACATGAGTTCCAACGCGTGGCTGGAAGTCCAATGGTATCTGTTTTCGGCCGTATTTCTGTTTTGTGCCGGGTACACGCTGCTGCACAATCAACACGTTCGGATCGATGTCATCACCGGACGCATGTCGAAGCGGGCACAGGCCTGGATCGACATTTTCGGCACCCTGTTCTTCCTGCTGCCGATGGCGATCACCATCATGTGGCTGTCGTGGCCGGTCTTTGTCGATGCCTATCAGCACAACGAGGTTTCGACCAATGCCGGCGGACTGATCATCTGGCCGGCCCGGCTGATGGTGCCGATCGGCTTTTCCCTGCTGGTAATGCAAGGGTGTTCGGAGCTGATCAAGCGCATCGCCTTCCTCAAAGGGTTGATCCCCGATCCGGCTGAAAAGCACGAGGCGCCGGCCGCCGAAGCACTGCTCGCCGAAGAAATCAGAAAGCAGCGGGAGGAGCAGGCATGAGCGACCAGGCAGGGGCCCCGCTTGGCGGGGAGAAGAAAAATGCGAATACCCGCGGACGCCGACACGCAACGGGTCGGAACGCGCCAACTGTCGCGGGAGCGTCGGCATGATCGAGCTGCTGACAAACAACATGGCGCCGCTGATGTTCTCGGCGCTGATTGTGGTTCTGCTGCTGGGCTACCCGGTGGCGTTTTCACTCGCCGCCATCGGCATATTCTTCGGCCTGCTTGGCATCGAGATGGGGCTGCTGCATCCGTCCCTGTTCCAGGCGTTGCCGCAGCGAATCTGGGGAGTGATGTCGAACGACACCCTGCTCGCGGTGCCTTTCTTCACCTTCATGGGACTGATCCTCGAGCGCAGCGGCATGGCGGAGGACCTGCTCGACACCATCGGCCAGCTGTTCGGACCGCTGCGCGGCGGCCTGGCCTTCGCCGTTATCTTCGTCGGCGCGCTGCTCGCCGCAACGACCGGCGTGGTCGCGGCCTCGGTGATCTCGATGGGCCTGATTTCGCTGCCGATCATGCTGCGCTACGGCTACGACCGGCGCTTTGCCACCGGCGTGATCGCCGCCTCGGGCACGCTTGCGCAGATCATCCCGCCTTCGCTGGTGCTGATCATCATGGCCGACCAGCTGGGCAAATCGGTCGGCGACATGTATGAGGGCGCCTTTATCCCCGGCCTGACGCTCGCCGGCCTGTATGCGCTGTACGCAGCGGGCATCTCTGTCTTCAAGCCATCGTGGGCGCCGGCGCTGCCGGCCGAAGCGCGCACACTGCGCGAACCCGACGGCAGCGGCGGCACGCGATCCCTGATCGTGCTCGTCGTAGTCGCGACGCTGGCCGCCGTCGCCTTCGCGAAATTTCACTATCCGCCCGAAGCTCCGACCGACGAGTTGCTCGTCGTATCCACCTCGGTCGGGGTCGCCGTGGCTTTCGTGGCCTCGGTCATCAACCATCTTCTCAAGCTCGGCCTGCTCTCCCGCATTGCCGAGCGCGTGACGTTCGTGCTGATCCCGCCGCTCGCGCTGATCTTCCTTGTGCTCGGGACCATTTTTCTCGGCGTGGCGACGCCGACCGAAGGCGGGGCTATGGGCGCTAGTGGCGCGCTGGCGATGGCGCTGGCGCGCCGGCGGCTGTCCTTCAGCCTGCTCAGGCAGGCGATGGATTCGACCGCGAAGCTGACGGCCTTCGTCGTGTTCATTCTGGTCGGCGCGCGGGTGTTCAGCCTGACGTTCTACGGCGTGGACGGCCATCTTTGGGTCGAGAGCCTGCTCACCGGCCTGCCCGGCGGCCAGCTGGGCTTCCTGATCGTCACCAACATCCTGATTTTCGTGCTGGCGTTCTTTCTCGATTTTTTCGAGTTATCCTTCATCGTCATCCCGCTGCTCGGCCCCGTCGCCGATAAGCTCGGCATCGACCTGATCTGGCTCGGCGTGCTCTACGGCGTCAACATGCAGACCTCGTTCATGCACCCGCCGTTCGGCTTCGCGCTGTTTTACCTGCGCAGCGTGGCGCCGGCCAAGGACTACGTCGACAGGCTCACCGGCAAGCTGACGCCGAAAGTCACGACCGGACAGATTTATTGGGGCGCCGTGCCTTTCGTGCTGATCCAGATCATCATGGTGACGCTGATCATCGCGTTCCCCGGCCTGGTCACCGGCGGTCTCGTCAAGAAGCAAGTCATCGACACGAACAAGATGCAGATCGAGGTGCCCGCGGAAGCGCCGGAGCTGCTGGGCGAGCCCGGAAAAGACGGCAGCACGGCCGCCCAGCCGGGCGCGGAAAACACAGGCTCCGAACAAGAGGATGCGGAAAAGGCGCTCGCGCGCGCGATGGGCAGCACCTCCACTGCGCCGCCCGCCGCTGGAGACGCCGCCAAGCCGCCCAAGGACAGGAAATAACGCGTCGACAGCTCGGGTGGCAAAAAAAGAAAACCCCGCATTACGCGGGGTTTTTCCTGGAACCGGCTGGGTTGCCGGAAGCCGCGCCGCTACTTCTTCTTCGGCGCCTGCTGCGACAGCCGCTGCGCCGCGATCATGAAATTATCGTAACGGTTTTCCGCGATCGAGAACCATTGCACCTGATCGTTGCGGAACTTGCTCCATGCGTCGTAGACCTTCTTGAACTTCGGGTTCTTCGCCGAAGTTTCCGCATACAACTCGTTGGCTGCCTTGTAGCACGCGGCCATGATGTCGTTGGTGAATGGCTGCAGCTTGACGCCGTTGCCGAGCAGCCGTTTCAATGCGGCCGGATTGGCGGCGTCGTATTTCGCGGTCATGTCGATCTGCGCTTCGGCGCAAGCCGACTCGAGAATCGACTTGTAGTCAGCAGGTAGCGCCTCCCACGCCTTGATATTGACGAGTAGATCGAGCTCAGGACCGCCTTCCCACCACCCCGGGTAGTAATAGTGCTTGGCGACCTTGTAAAAACCGAGCTTTTCGTCGTCGTAGGGGCCGACCCACTCTGCAGCATCGATCGTGCCTTTTTCCAGTGCCGGGTAAATATCACCGCCCGCAATTTGCTGCGGCACCACGCCGAGTTTGGTCAGCACCGCGCCGGCAAAGCCGCCGATACGGAACTTCAGCCCCTTCAGATCCGCAACGGTCTTGATCTCTTTGCGGAACCAGCCGCCCATCTGGCAGCCCGTGTTGCCGGCGGGAATGTTGATAACGTTGTATTCCTTGAAAAACTCGCGCATGAGCTCGAGGCCCCCGCCGTGATACATCCAGGCGAACTGCTGGCGGGCATTGAGCCCGAACGGAATGGCACAGGAGAAGGCGAACGTGGGGTCCTTGCCGAAATAGTAGTAGGGCGCCGTATGTCCGCACTCCACAGTGCCGTTCTGCACGGCGTCAAGCACCTGCAGGCCCGGCACGATTTCACCGGCGGCAAACACCTTGATATTGAACTTGCCGCCGGTGGATGCCGCGACCCGCTTGGCGATCAGCTCGGGGCCGCCGAACAGCGTGTCGAGGCTCTTCGGCCAGCTCGCCGTCAGCCGCCAGTTGACGGTGGGCTGCGTCTGCGCAAGCGCCGGCGCGGCAACCGTGCCAGCTGCCAGGCCTACCGCCGCGTTTTTCAGAAATGCACGTCGTTTCATTTGCTCCTCCGGGTTGGGTAAACAGGGCCGTATAGTCTAAGCGCAGCCGGCGGGATTGGCCAGTGCTGGTGGCGTCAGTCCCCCGCAACCGTCATGCGTTCGATCAGCACCGAACCGCACTGTTTTGAGCCGCGCTTGACGATGTCGTTGCCGGCCGCAACGATGTTGCGGAACATGTCCTTGAGGTTGCCGGCGATCGTGATTTCCTGCACCGGATAGGCAATTGCGCCGTTTTCGACCCAGAATCCGGCCGCGCCGCGCGAATAATCACCGGTCACCATGTTGATGCCCTGGCCGAGCATCTCGGTCACCAGCAACCCGCGTCCCATCTTCTTCAGCAATTGCGGCAGGTCCTCGCCGGTATCCTTGAGCACCAGGTTGTAATTGCCGCCGGCATTGCCGGTCGACTGCATGCCGAGTTTGCGCGCCGAGTAGCTGCTCAGGAAATAACCCTGCACGCTGCCGCCTTCAACCACCTGGCGGCGGTGCGTCGCCACGCCTTCCTCATCGAAGGGGCTGCTGGCCAGACCCTTCGGGATGTGCGGATCGTCGCTGATTTCAATCAGTGGCGAAAACACCGCCTTGCCGAGGCTGTCGAGCAGAAACGACGACTTGCGGTAGAGGCTGCCGCCGCTGACCGCCGACACGAAATGACCGAGCAGCGTCGCCGCAGCGGGCGCCTCGTACAGCACCGGCACCTGCAAGGTCGCGATTTTCCTGGCGCCGAGGCGGTGGATCGCGCGCTCGCCGGCGATCCTGCCGACAGCCTCCGGTGCATCGAGCTCGGCGGGATCGCGCGCCGATGCATACCAGTCGTCGCGCTGCATCGCATCGCCCTTGCCGGCGATCACGGCGCAACTGATCCAATGCCGCGAGCTCGGGTACCCGCTGAGAAAACCGAGCGAGTTGCCGTAGGCAAAATGCGATTGCTGCAGCGATACCGTCGCGCCCTCGGAATTGGCGATGCGCTGGTCGACCGCGAATGCCGCCCCCTCGCACGCCTGGGCGAGTTCGATCGCGCGCTCGACCGGCAAATCCCACGGATGGAACAGATCGAGGTCCGGGATTTCACGCGCCAGCAGCTCCTCGTCGGCGAGCCCTGCGTAATCGTCGCTGGCGGTGAATTTCGCGATCGACAGCGCGGCGTCAGTGGTCGCCCGTATCGCCTGCGGCGAGAAATCGGAAGTGCTGGCATGGCCGCGGCGCTTGTCCAGGTAAACGGAAACGCCGATGCTTTTGTCACGGTTGTACTCGATGGTCTCGACTTCACCGCGCCGCACCGTGACGGTCTGGCCGAAGCCCTCTGACACTTCGGTTTCGCAAGCAGTCGCCCCCTGCTCGCGCGCGTACTTGAGCACATCCGCGGCGATCTGCCGCAGGCCCGCCTGATCGTGGGAGAACTGATGGGCCGGCGCCGGCCGCGTCCTGAGTTCGGTTGTCATGAGAAGCGGGATCAGAAAAGCCGTTATCATACCAGCTTGAATCGAGCCGGCTGAAGCATGGACGAACGGGAACGACCCAGTAAATCGCAGCGCAAACGCGAGATGGAAGCGTTGCAGAAAATCGGCGTGGAACTGGTACAGCTCAACGCCGGGCAACTGGCGCAAATCGAGCTGCCGGAGCGCCTGTACGACGCGATCGTCGAAACTCAAGGCATCCGCGATTTCGAGGGCCGGCGCCGGCAGATGCAGTACGTCGGCAAGCTGATGCGCGAGATCGACCCGGCACCGATCCTCGCCAAACTCGAGCAATGGCGAGGCGCGGCGCGCGGGCATACCGCGCTTCAACACCTGATCGAGCGCTGGCGAGAGCGGCTGCTCGCCGACGATGTCGCCTTGGCAGTGTTTGCCACCGATTATCCGGGCAGCGACCGGCAGCACCTGCGCACCCTGATCGCCAGCGTCAAGCGCGACCAGGCTGCGGGCAGGCCGCCCAGGAATTATCGCGAGCTGTTCCGCGTGCTACGCGAGATTATGGAGGCAAAGCAGAAACAGCAATGAGCGATGAGTGATGGGCAATGGGTAAACCCTTTCCACCTTTTACCTTTCACCCATTACTCCTTGCTCATCACCCGTTACTTCTCACTCCTCACCCCTCCCGCCTCACGCTATACTTCCGGCATGAACACCGAGCTATTGATCGGACTGGTTTCGATCAGCGACCGCGCCGCGGGCGGCGTCTACGCAGACAAAGGCATTCCGGCTCTGCAGGAATGGTTCGGCGCGGCGCTCGCGACGCCGTGGAAGATGATGACGCGGCTGATCCCCGACGAGCAGCCGGTGATCGAGCAGACGCTGCGGGAACTCGTCGACCGGGAAAAATGCCACCTCGTGCTCACCACCGGCGGCACGGGACCCGCACCGCGCGACGTGACTCCCGAGGCCACGCTCGCCGTCGCCGACAAGGTGATGCCGGGTTTCGGCGAGCAGATGCGGCAGGTGAGTCTCAAATACGTGCCGACCGCGATCCTGTCGCGCCAGGTCGGCGTGATCCGCAGGCAGGCGCTGATCCTGAATCTTCCCGGGCAACCGAAAGCGATCAAGGAAACGCTCGACGGCATTTTCGCCGCGGTGCCGTACTGCATCGACCTGATCGGCGGGCCTTACATCGAAACGCATGACAACGTGATCAAGGTCTTCCGGCCAAAGTCGGCCATCAGACCGAAGTGAATCGTAGTGAAAGAGTGAATGGGTGAACACCCCCTCCCTAGCCCTCCCCCTTGACAAAGGAGGAGGGAATCTTTCACTCCTTCACTCCTTCACCCCTTCACCCTTCACATCACATGACCCAACTCCTCGACGCCATAGAAACCGAAACCGCGCCGAATCCTGCGGCAGCCGTCATCTGGATGCACGGGCTCGGTGCCGACGGCAACGACTTCGCGCCCATCGTGCCCGAGATCGATCTCGGCGGCCTGCCCGGCGTCCGCTTCATCTTCCCGCATGCGCCGATGATGCCGGTGACGATCAACAACGGCTACGTGATGCGCGCGTGGTACGACGTGACCTACGGCGACCTCGAGGGCAAGCCCGGCAAAAAAGCCGATGAAAAAGGCGTGCGCGCGTCTCAGGCAGCGATCGCCAGGCTGATCTCGCGCGAAAATCTGCGCGGCATCGCATCGCGCAATATCGTCGTGGCGGGTTTTTCGCAGGGCGGCGCAATCGCGCTGCAGACCGGGCTGCGCCACGCTGAGCAACTCGCCGGCATCATGGCGCTCTCCACTTACCTGCCGCTCGCCGGCAGCCTGCCGATGGAAGCATCAGCCGCGAACAAGGCCGTGCCGATTTTCTACGCGCACGGCACCTACGATCCGATGATACCGTTCGCGATGGCGACTGCGTCGCGCGACAAACTCGGGGAGCTGGGCTACCAAGTCGAGTGGCACGAGTACCCGATGCAGCACTCGGTGTGCGTGGAGGAAATCGCCGCTATCGGGAACTGGCTGAGGAAAGTGTTACGGGTGAAGGGTGAAGGGTGAAGGGTGAAGGGTGAAGGGTGAAGGGTGAAGGGTGAAGGGTGAAGGGTGAAGGGTGAAGGGTGTAAGCCCCTCGTTTCACTGCCTTTGCAATATCCTGAACTTTGCCCAGTCGAAATCATCCCCGCCCTCGACCAGTTTGCTCGGCATCAGATAGTAAGGCTTGCCGCGCACGTTCATTTCGAGCCCTTGTCCCGGCGTGAAGCTGCCCGCACGCAACAGTAACGCGATCTCGCTGTTCTTGTCGGGAGTGGTCGACAGGAGCAGCGCCGGATCGCCTCCGCGAGTCGCGTTGAATGACGACACGCTGCCGGCGGGCGACAGCTTGACCGGAATCACCGCTTTCGACAGCAGCTGGATGCCGACGCGGCGCTGCTGATACTCGTCGCGCGCCATCCGGCGGACGACGCCGGCCCCCCAGAATTGCGCGGTTTCCGTCTGCACGCCGAGCAGGCTGCCGACCTTGATCCAGTCGCCTTTGACCTGCGGGATGATCGCGCCGAAACCGCCTTCGCTGACGTTTTCGACGATCCAGCTTTCACCGCTGTCCTTGGCCTGGAAATCGAGCGAGGTCTCGTCGTCGGCGGGCGCGACGCTCTTCACCACCTGCCGGAAGCCATGCACGACCGTCAGGCGGGTTGCGATCTTGCGGCGCTCCGAACCGCGCGCCGGAGGGTGGTCGGACCAATACAGCGCAAGATGCTGCATGACCGACTGTATAAGGTCGAGATCGTAGGTGCCGCCGAGGTTGACGTGCGAGGGCATGCCATCCTTGACCTTTATTTCCTGCATCAAGCGCTCGAGTGCCGGCAGCGCTTTGCCGGCGCCGAAGTAGCGCGTCATTTTATTGGGCTCGATGCTTTTCTGCACGCGTGCAGCGGGCTTGCGCATCGACAGGTCGAAGAAATAATTGCAACCCGGCGCGGGTTTGGGCTGCAGCGTATACAGTTCGCCAAAATGCGCGACCGTGCGCTCGGCGATCTCCTGCTTGAGCGGCGTCAGCCCGTCGGTCGACGACACGCCGAGCATCAGCGCCTTGAGGAATTCATTCTGCACGGTGCCCTGCCCATGGGCGCCCGGGTAAATCTCGACCGGCGCGGTAGTCATGCCTTTGGCCTCGGCAAAGAGATACAGCCGCCCGAGGTCGCTCCACATACGATCATCAATCGGACCGTAGTGCAACAAAATCCATTTGAGCTGCAATGTCAGCGCCCGCAACGCGCGCGCGATGATCGTGGGCAAATCCTTCTTGATGGCGCCGGCGCCGCTCGCGCCCGACTGAAATTGCTCGACGCATTGGCCGTAGGCCTGGCTGAGCATTTTCCAGAACTCGAATACCGTGGTCCACAGCTTGTTTTCGCGGAACTTTTCCTGGCGATCGGTAGCGAGATATTCCTGGTTCAGCTTGCGGTGATGATTTTTAGCCGCCTGGTCGAGCCAATCGAACAATTCGTAGCGATAGTCGAGCTTGAACCCCTCGGTGCGGACGATCGAGTCGAGCCAGAACGTGACTTCTTCCAGCGCCTTGGCGGCGTCATTCGCGGGCAGCTCGGCAATGAGCTTTTTCGCCTGCTTGGCGTCCGCCATCGGATGATCAGGCTTACCGCCCCCGAACAAAGCCATTTTCCGTCCTCGAATGTAGCTTTAACGAATTTATTATGGAACAAACATCAAGCCGGCCAATATAGTAGCGTCAACCAGCCCGATACAGCTATTTTTTCACGTTTTATCGCCGGCGGCGAGCGCCGTACTGCGGCCGCGCCCGACATCGACACCGGTCAGAATCCCCAGTCCGATCAGAAAGTAACTGCCGGTAAACAGGATCGCCATCCGGTGGTCGCCGCGCGACAGCCAGCTTACCAAACCATAGGTAAGCGGGCCGAGTATCGCAGAAAACTTTACCGCCAGGCCCCATAAACCGAAAAATTCCGCGCGTTTCGGCTCGGGGCTCAGGTAGCCGATCAGCGCGCGGCCGGCCGACTGGCTGGAACCGAGGCACAAGCCGACCAGGTTCGCGGCAATCCAGAACAGTGCCGGCCCTTGCGCAGCCCATGCCAGCACTATCGTCACCACCCAACCGAGCAGCGTCACGGCCAGCGCGCGCAAATGCCCGATGCGGTCCTGCACGTGCCCGAAGGCGAAGGCGCCGACCGCTGCGGTCAGATTCACCACCAGTATCAGCATCAGGGTCTGCCGGGTGGTAAAACCCATCGCCTGCTCGGCGTAGATCGCGGCCAGCACAATCACAGCCTGAATACCGGCTTGATAAAACACGATGCAGATTAGAAAACGCGCCAGGTCGCGATAGCGACTCGCCTCGCGCCAGGTCGCGATTACCCGGCCAAGCGACTCCGCAAACAGGCGTTGCCGCCCCGGCTGCGGCACTGCACGCTCCTTCAAGTACGCAAAGGTCGGCAGACTGGCGAGCGCGAAGATAACGGCGGTAATCAGCATCGTGACCGGCACGAATTGCGCCGCCGTGGCGCCGCCTGCCTGTGCCCTTGTCACGTAAACAAGGCAGATGCCGAGCGTCAGCAGCCCGCCGATATAGCCGAGCGACCAGCCCCACCCCGACACGCGCCCGAGCGCTTCACCGCGGGCAAGCTCGGGCAGGAATGCCGCGCACAGATTTTCGCCGCTGCCGAAAAAGAAATTCGACGCGATGATGAGGGCGATGGCGAGCCACAAGTCGCCGCTGCCGACCAGCGCCAGCCCCGCCGTGAAGGTGACACAACCGACGGTCGTTATCAGCAGCAGCTTTTTCTTGGCGGCGTGCACGTCGGCCCACGCGCCGAGCAACGGCGCCGTCAGCATGATCAGCAGATACGACGCCGCAAGCGCCGCAGTCCAGGCGAACGTCGCCCATATCTCGTTGTGCGCCACGACGCTGACGAAGTAGGCATTGAAAACCGCGGTGATGACGACCGTGGTGTAGCCGGAGTTGGCAAAATCGTACATCGCCCACGCCCAGACCTCGACCGGACGCACATCCTGCGCGAGGCTGACCGACTCGTTATTCGACAACAGAGAGACCGCTCGATTATTTGGGCGCTTCGTCGGCTTCCGGCCAGTTCTTGATGTACCGCTTCAAGAGCCGGTTCTCGAAACTGGTTTCCTTGATCACCGACTTGGCGACGTCGTGAAACGAGATCACGCCGAGCAACTGCTCGCCGTCCTTGACCGGCAGGTAGCGCACGTGATTTTTCGTCATCACCTCGCGCAGATGATCGAGCGAATCGTTGGGATTGCCGCAGATCGGGTCGGCAGCCATCACGTTTATTACGCGCAGGTCGGCGAGATTTCCGCGCTGCGCGTCGACCGCCTGCAGCACTTCGCGGAATGTCAGCATGCCGGTCATGCGCCCGCCCGCCATCACCACCAGCGAACCGATGTCGTGCTTGACCATCATGCTCACCGCGTCCGCCACCTTGCCGTCGGGCGCGATGCTGAAAATGGCGCCGCCTTTCATGTTCAGGATATCGCGGATGAGCATGCCGTCTCCTCGCGCCAATGCGTCGATCAGCCATCATAGCCGCGGGCACGAAAAGTTGAAAGCGTTAGGCGTTAGGCGTTAGGCGTTAGGCGTTAGGCGTTAGGCGTTAGGCGTTAGGCAAACATCGACGGCGCAGCCGTGATGGAAGTTTTCCGCCTCACCCCTCACGCCTCACGCCTGACTACAATCGTTCAGTCTCCCCCTGCGCCGGCCGCCATACCAGCAGCCTCTCTTCGGCCATGGTGACCACCACGTCGAGCGCGAGCGCAAATGCGGTCAGCACCAGAATGCCGGCAAACACGGTGTTGATATCGAACGCGCCTTCGGCCTGCAAAATCAGGTAGCCGACGCCGCGTGCCGAGCCGAGATATTCGCCGACCACCGCGCCGACGAACGCCATGCCGACCGAAGTGTGCAGGCTCGAGAACACCCACGACATCGCCGACGGTAGATACACCGTGCGCAGCAGCTGCCCGGCATTCGCGCCCAGCATGCGCGCGTTGTTGAGCACGACGGGACTCACTTCTTTCACGCCCTGGTAGACGTTGAAGAACACGATGAAGAACACCAGCGTGATGCCGAGCGCGACCTTGGACAGGATGCCGAGGCCGAACCACACCGCGAAAATCGGCGCCAGTATCACGCGCGGCATCGCGTTCAGCGCCTTGATATAGGGATCGGCAAGCGCGGATGCCGTCGGCGACAGCGCGAGCCACAGTCCGACGCCGAGTCCGAGCAAGGTGCCGATCGCGAACGCGAGCAGGGTTTCGATCAGCGTGACCAGCAAATGCTCGTAAATCTTGCCGCTCGCGAACCATTCCCAGATTTTCTGCAGCACGACGAGCGGCTTGCCGAAGAAGAACGCCGTGTTCCTGGCGAACTCTTCCGACACCAGCAGCGGATTCGTCATCAGGTGCCAGAATACAAACACGCCTCCCAGCAGCAGCAGGTGGTAGAGCAAAAGCCTGCCGCGCACCGCGCGTACCTCACTTTTGCCGGCTTTGCGCATAACCTGCTTCATTTGCGCTGGCTTTGCGCATAACCTTTAAGCACTTCGTCTTTCATGGTGTGCCAGATATCGGTATGCAACTCGACGAAGCGCGGCGTGAGCCGCACCTCCGCGACGTCGCGCGGCCGCGGCAGATCGATCACGAATTCGCCCATCAAATGCGTGGCGGGGCCCGCCGACAGCACCACGACGCGGTCGGACAAGGCAATGGCTTCTTCCAGATCGTGGGTAATAAACACCACTGATTTGCGGTCGGCCGACCACAGTTCGAGCAGTTCGTTTTCCATCAGCTGCCGCGTCTGGATGTCGAGCGCCGAGAACGGCTCGTCCATGAGCAGGATCTTGGGGTCCATGATCAGTATCTGCGCGAGTGCCACGCGTTTTTTCATGCCGCCCGAAAGTTGATGCGGGTAACGGCCGCCGTGCCCGCTCAGGCCGACGCGCGCCAGCCACGCCACTGCCTGCTCGTGCGCGGCACCCGGCTCGACGCCGCGGTACTTGAGCCCGAGCTCGACGTTGTCGAGCGCGGAGAGCCACGGCAGCAGCGCATCCGACTGGAACATGTAGCCGGCATGGCGGTTGATGCCGGCAAGCCGTTGCCCGAGCACGCGCACGCTGCCCGCCGACGGCTCGAGCAGTCCCGCCGCAATATTCAGCAAGGTCGATTTGCCGCAACCGGTAGGACCGACCACCGACACGAACTCGCCGGCACCGACGATCAGAGTCGTGTCGCGCACCGCGGTATACGAACCGGCGTCAGCGCCATGCGCAGTGAACGTGACGGTTATGTTATCCAGCGCCAGGGCGGCGCCGTTACTTTGGGACATGGAGGAAGAAACTGCCGAAGAAAATCAAACCCGGGCCGCAGAGATCACGGAGGGAAACAAAATATCAACACTTTCGCACTTCTGCTTTTTTTGCGTTCTTTTTTCTCTGTGTGCTCTGTGGCTAATGTTTGTATTTTTTTAATGCTTTTTGCACGAAACTATTATCGAATGTTTTGGCAAGATCTATCTTCGCCGCCTGCACCGTCGGTTCGAATGAATTCAACACTTTGTAGACGTTCCTCGCGCCATCCATCGTGAACAGCCCGTCGGGCGAATAGCCTTCCATATTCTTGAGCAATGCGACTTTGTACATGGTCGGATCATCGCCGTAATATTCAGCGGGCACGGTCGCGACCACTTCCTCGGGACGCGCCTTCTGCAGCCAAAGGTCGGCGCGCACTATCGCGTTGACCACCGCCTGCGCGGTGTTCGGGTTCTTCTTAACCCAGTCCAGCGGCGCGTAAATGCAGCCGGCGTGATAAGCGCCGCCATAAACCTCCTTCATGCCCTTGGCGGTGCGCGTGTCCACCACCGGTATCACGTCGCCCGACGCCTCGAGCCGCGCAATCACCGGATCGAGATTGGAAATCGCGTCGATCTCGCCTTTGCGCAGCGCTGCCACCGCGCCGGCGGTTGCGCCGACGCCTATGATTGAAACCGCATCGGGCTTGAGGCCGTCCTTCGCAAGCAAGTTGCTCACCATCATGTTGGTGCTCGAGCCGGGCGCAGTCACGCCTATCTTCCAGCCTTTCAGGTCTTTCGGCGACTTATATTGCGCGACCTTGCTCTTGTGCACGCCGAGCACGATGCCGGAGTAACGCCCTTCGAGCGCGATGGCGACGATGTTGATGCCCTTCGCCTGCATGTTGATGGTGTGCTCGTAAGCGCCAGACACGATATCGGCGCTGCCGCCGACCATCGCCTGCAGCGCCTTGGCGCCGCCCGGGAAATCGACGATCTCGACAGTGAGCCCTTCGTCCTTGAAATAGCCGCGCCGCTCGGCTACCGTCAGCGGCAGGTAATAGAGCAGGGGCTTGCCGCCGACCGCGAGCGTGATTTTAGATTTCTCGAGCGCCTGTGCCATCGCGCCGCAAGACGCCATTCCCACGGTGACGAGCAGCAGCAAAAACAAGGTTCGGGTAACGCGCATGATCTCCTCCGTTCAACCTTCAATTTGTCGAGCGATGCTCACATGTGAGCCTCATAGTGTCAAGCAAGGTCGGTTTCGAGTTGCGAGTTTCAGGTTTCTATTGAACAAGTGAAGAAGTGAATGAGTGAATGGGTGAACACCCCCTCCCTGACCCTCCCCCTTGGCCAAGGGGGAGGGAAGCTTTCACTCCTTCACTCCTTAACTCCTTCACTCATTCACTTCTTCACTCCTTCACGCGCTTCTATCTGCGTCCATTCTGCATTGCCTTCGCCAACAACCACGAACGGCGCCCAGAACGCCGGGTGCGCGAAGTGCGGCTTGTCCGTGCGCGCCATCAGCGCGAGCATCGAGCGGCGCAGCGCCTCCGCCTTCGGCGCGCCTTTCGACGACTCATCGAACATACGCGTAGTAAGCGCCACCGCTGCGTCCGAACTCACTGCCCAGTGCGAGACGAGGAGCGATCTCGCACCCGCATAGAAGAATGCCCGCGCAAGACCCGAGAGTCCTTCCGCCCCCGGCGTGCCGTCCGGCGCCGCGGTGTTGCACGCGGAGAGCACCACCCAGTCGGCGTCGAGTTTCAGTTGCGAGATTTCGCCTGCGGTCAGCAACCCGTCATCGAGTTCGCTTCCCTGCTCCGGCGGGGTGAGTACCAGCGCCGGTTCGGCGAGTCCCTTGAAATCGCCGGCCATCAGCCCGTGCGTGGCGAAGGCGAGATTGCGGTAGCGCGTGAGATCGGCCTCTTTGACCGCACGCTCCGTGGCAGCCGGTCCGAGCCGGATCGACGCAGCGGGAGCTTTCAGCGCCGCGGCGATGGCGCGTAACTCGCCGGCAGACTCGGGCAGTCGGGCGAGTTTTCTCACTTCATTCGCATCGGCCACAGCACCCCGTGAGTAGAGCGCAGCGACATTCCCCTTGCGGGCGTCTTCGCCAATGCCTTCCAGCACCGGATCGCCAAAACCGCTGAATGGCTCGCGCGAGGTGGGCGCTTTCGAGAATTGCCTCAGCGCTCGCAGCGAGCCTGCGGCGGGTAGAACCGTGATCGCGTACTTCTTCGCAAGCCAAGGCACCTGCGTCAGTTCGGCGAGCGAGGCGTTCGGCTTCGCGGGCGGCTCCATCACCAGCACGCCCGGCGGTAAACTCTGCATTGCGCCGTCGGGAACGAGGATCAAGTGCTTTGCGCCGGCGAGCAGCGGCTCCGCGGGCGCAAGGATTTTTCGGTACAGTTCGTATGCCAAAGTGACATTGAATGGCTGCCTTAGCATTCGTTCGGGATCTGGTACATCGAGATCAAGCTGCGACCGAAGTTTCTTTACGATTTCGGCAAGCTCACTCCGCTTGATGCCGAGCCGGAAAAAGCCAGCATCGTTTCGTCGCAGCGCCCAGAGGAAACTTTCATCCGCAGAGACGAGGAGCAGCACCAACGCCTCGTCCTCGCCAAGCAGCTTCTGTGCAGCAGCAAGTTCCAGCGGCTTCGGGTTGGTCAGTTCCCCGTACTGCGGATATTCGCGCTCCAGGCGGGTATCGAGTTCGGAGATTGCCTTCGTCGTTTCAGCCTGCTCGATCCGCAATTTCGCCGCGAGCGTTTCGTTGCCGCGCTGCCCCGCCGCCTGCACGATCCGGGAGTCCAACTGCTCGAATCTCGCCATTGTGTCCTGCCGCGCACGGGCAAGCTGCGCGAGCGCGTCGCTCCCGGCGGCATACCGCGCCGCCATCTTCGCCACCTGCTCCGCCGTGTCATTCGCGCGCGCGAGCTGTGCGATCTCGAACCCCTCCCGCGTGGTCTCGGCACGCGCTTGCAACCCGCGCTCCGCGGCTATGGCGAGCAGCGAAACGTGAAACTCGAAACCGCCAGAGTGCCTTCTCTGCTCTGCCAGCGCGCCTCGGCGCGACGCGCTGCTACTCACCGAGAATCGCCGCACGAGCGACGCATTTGCACGGCGCGTGAGCCTCAGCGCCTCATCTAGCTTTCCTTGCGATCGATACAGGTAGGCAAGGTTGTTCAACGACTGCGCGACATCCGGGTGGTCCGGCCCGAGAGCTTTTTCATAGATCCCCAGGGAGCGCCGATAAAATGATTCGGCCTCACCAAAGCGACCTTGATGTTCGTACAGCACTGCAAGGCTGCTCAATATAGTTCCCACGCCCGGGCTGTCCGGTCCCGCTGTTTTTTCCTCTATCCTAAGCGCCCGCAGGTAAAGCGGCTCGGCCTCAACAGAGCGCCCATGCACTTGATACAGCGCCGCAAGGTTGTGCAGCAAAATCGCCACGCCTGGGCTATCCGGTCCCTCTGCTTTTTCCCTTATTCTAAGCGCCTTAAGGTAAAGCGGCTCGGCCTCAGCAAAGCGCCCTTGCGTTCGATAAAGCGACGCAAGGCTGTTGAGCATCGTTGCCATAATCGGGTTATCCGGGCCAAGGGCCTTTTCGGCGATGACAAACGCTCGCCGGAGGAGCGGCTCGGCCTCAGCAAAGCGCCCTTGCGTATCGTACAGCTCCCCCAGCCTGGTGAGTGCCCCACCTACGACAGGGTTATCTGGCCCCAGCACTTTTTCTGAGCTCGCAAGGTTGCGTCGCAAGAGCAGCTCGGCCTCAGCGTAGCGCCCTTGCGCTTGATACATCGCCGCAAGCATACCCAATGGGAGCCCGGTAACCCAGCTATCCGGTCCATCTGTTTTTTCCATTATCCGAAGCGCCCGCAGGAGAAGCGGCTCCTCCTCAGCAAAACGCCCTTGCACTTGATACTGCCCCGCAAGACTGAGCAATGATTGCACGATACTCGGGTCATCCGGCCCCAGCGTTTTTTCCCGGATCGCCAGCGAGTGCCGATTCAAGGGCTCGGCCTCAGCATAGCGCCCTTGCGCTTGATACATGGACGCAAGGCTGACCAATGAGAGCACGACATCCGGGTGATCTGGCCCAAGTGCTGTTTCCCGGATCGCCAGCGAGCGCTTGTAGAGCGACTCAGCCTCAGCGAGCCGGCCTTGCGTTTCGTACAGCCCCGCAAGGTTGTTCAACGTCGTCGCTAGGCGGAGATCGCTCGCGCCAAACAATTCCGCTTCCCGCAGCGCTGCTTCAAAGCGTGCGGCGGAGGCGCGGTAGTCGCCCTCACGTTGCGCGGACGTTGCTGCATCCATATGCGCCTGCCACTCCGCTTCGCCGGCGAGTACCGGGCTGGAGACGAGCAGCGCAAGCGCGAGTATCAGCGCGCCGAGGGATTTGTTCGACAAGGCAATGGGGTCAGGCTTGGCTAATTGCATAATCCCCTCTGTTCGACTAGCGTAGACGCATAGCTCGCGAGTTGCGTCTTCACCTGTCGGCTTTGATGATATCGGCGTTCATCTGCGTTCATCGGCGGTTTCATCGATTTACTTTTTTGCTTTTCCTTGGCGTCCTTCGCGTCCCTTGCGGTGAAGCTTTGAGGGATTAAGGTTTACGACAAAACAAGGACGTCAGGCCTGGCTAATTGCATAGTCATGCCTTCAACCAGTTTTGCACTGAGAGCCCGGGTACGCGACGGAACTCGCGCTCGTTGTTGGTCACGAGCGCCGCGCCGATGTGCCTGGCATGCGCCGCGATCAGGAAATCGTAAGGACCGATGGGTTTCCCGCCTGACAATAAAGCGGCTTTGATCTCTCCAAAATCCCGGGCTGCGCCGGCCGGAAAGTCGTCAACCTGTAGAAATTCGAGCAGGCCATCCAGGGCCGTCTTGTTTTCCGTCCGAAATTCCCCCCTCTCGATTCCGAATCTCAGCTCCGCGAGCGTGATCGCCGATAACCGGACTTCGCCGGGCGAGCGGCCGGACATCCGGCGCGCAATCTTCTCGAAACCCGGTTTGCGGTTCGCGAAGTAAACCAGGATGTTGGTGTCCAGCATCCAGATCATGACCACTTCCGCTTCTGGTCTTTCGGCTGGCGCCGCTCGAACTTGCCCTTGAACCGGCTGACCGCGGCCATGACCCGCTCATAAGTGATCTTCCTGGGGAGCAGCAACACGCCTCCGCCCGAACGCTTGATCAGCACCTCGTTATCGTCGAACCGGAACTCCTTGGGCAGCCGTACCGCCTGGCTGTTGCCGTGCTTGAACACCTTGGCTGTCTTCATCGGCTTCTCCGAAGAATAGATACGGACAGTATATACGTCCAGACCGCGGGATTCAACGGGGTTAAATAAACCGGGACAGCGTAACTTTTCCGCAGCCGAATATTTTCTTGCTTTTCCTTCGCGTCCTTCGCGTCTTTTGCGGTGAAGCTATAAGTAGTTAAGGTTTAGATAACTCCACGCGCCTTCAGCGCTTGTTGGGCCACGTCGTCGTAACCAAGACCGCCAAAGATGACGGGGTCAAGTGTTGAAATATCAGTTTACGCTTTTGCTTTTCCTTGGCGTCCTTTGCGTCCTTCGCGGTTAAGCTATAAGTAGTTAAGGTTTAGATAACTCCACGCGCCTTCAGCGCCTGTTGAGCCGCGTCGTCGTAACCAAGACCGCGCAATATCTCCGCAGTATGCGCGCCGAGCTCGGGGCCGAGCCATGCGGTCATACCTGGCGTGTCGGAGAGCCTGGGCACGATGCCCGGCAATTTGAACTGCTTGCCGTCCGGCAGCACGTGCTGTTCGAGCATGCCGCGCGCGAGGTAATGCGCGTCTTTGACGATATCGGCAGCAGAATAGACTTTTCCCGACGGCACCCCGGCTTTTTCCAGCACCGCGAGCACATGCTCGAGATCGTGCCCGCGCGTCCAGTCGGCGATCGCGCGGTCGAGCTCTTCGGTGCGCGCCACGCGCCCGGCATTGGTCGCGAGCTGCGGATCGTTGGCGAGATCGGCACGGCCGATCGCCGTCGTCATGCGCTTGAAGATCGAGTCGTTGTTGGCGCCGACGATCACGAACTTGCCGTCGCGCGTCGGGTAAGTGTTCGACGGCACGATGCCGGGAAGCGCGTTGCCGGCGCGCTCGCGGATGAAGCCGAGCACGTCGAACTCGGGCACCAGGCTTTCCATCATGCTGAATACTGCCTCATACAACGCAACGTCGACCATCTGGCCCCGCCCGCCGCTCGTATTGCGATGGTGCAGCGCCATCATCGCGCCGATCACGCCGTAGAGCGCGGCGATCGAATCGCCGATCGAGATGCCGAGCCGCACCGGCGGCCGGTCGGGATAGCCGGTCACGTAGCGCATGCCGCCCATCGCTTCGGCGACCACGCCGAAGCCGGGCCGGTCGCGATAGGGGCCGCTCTGGCCGTAGCCCGACAGCCGCACCATGATGAGCCGCGGATTGATTTTCGAAAGCTGCTCCCAGCCGAGGTTCCACTTCTCGAGCGCGCCGGGGCGGAAATTCTCGACCACGATGTCGGCCTCAGTGCACAACTTGCGCACGATCTCCTGCCCCTCCGGTGCGCGCATGTTGACAGTCACCGACTTCTTGTTGCGCGCCTGCACGTACCACCACAAGGACGTACCTTCGTACATCTTGCGCCACTGGCGCAACTGGTCGCCGCCGTCCGGCGATTCGATCTTGATTACTTCGGCGCCGAATTCGGCCAGAATGCGGCTGCAGAACGGCCCCGCGACCAGCGTGCCGAGCTCGATGACCTTGATGCCTTTTAATGGCGGTGATTTGGCGTCGCTCATATAATCCGTGATTCGTTTCAAATGGGGATAGTTGCAGCAACAGTACCCATTCTAATATGGCGAAAGATTCGTTGTTTTCGATACTTTCACGCGCGCCGTGGTGGGTGAGCGTGGCCGCTGCCGCGGCATTATTTGCATCGGTGCGGGTGTTCCTGCCCGACATTGCGGCGGTGGCCGCGGCTTTGCCGTTTCTCGCGATCGCCGGTTACGCGGGCTGGCGCCAGCTGCGCACCCCGGGCGTCACCAATGTTGCGGAAATCCTCGGCAGGCTGCGCGCGATGTCGTGGGAAAACTTCTCCGCGGTGATCGGCGAGGCATTCCGCCGCGACGGCTACAGCGTAGCCGAAATCGCGCATGGCGCGGCAGACTTCGAGTTGCGCAAGAACGGCCGCGTGACGATCGTGGGCTGCAAACGCTGGAAAGTCGCACAGACCGGCGTCGGGCCGCTGCGCGAGCTGTACGATGCGAAGCAGGCGCGCGACGCGCAGGAATGCGTTTACGTCGCGGCGGGCGAGTTCACCGCCAACGCGCGCAAGTTTGCGGCCGACAAGGCAATCAGGTTATTGAGCAACGCCGAACTTGCCGGGCTGGTCGCGCGCGTCGGGCGCGGCAAGCGGCGCTGGTTGCCATGGTAATGAGTGATTGGGTGATTGAGAAGCGGTCCCAAAAATAGTGCGAAACCGCCGATGAACGCCGATACACGCCGATAAGATCGAAATTAAGTGAACCGGTAATGAGGAATGGTCAAGGGGGAATGGGTAATTTCACTCTTAGCTCAGAATCCATCACATCGGCGTTCATCGGCGTTTATCGGCGGCTAACAAAGGTTTGGGATTTTTGAGATGGGTTCTGAGTAACCCAATAACTGAATCACTTAATCACTTAATGACTGGTTGTTTGGGGCGGCGCGCGTAGGCCCGGTCGAACGCCGCTTCGAGCCGCGGGTCGGTGCCGCGCACCTGATCGATAACCTGCTTCGCCCAATCGAAGTACTCCTGCTGCCGTTCGCGGCTCCACGCCTCCGGCGGGCTCGCCGAGATATCGCGCAGGTTGCAGATCTTGTCGGCAAGCTTCACCAGCTTCGCCTTGTAACTTGCATGCGCGGCGTGTTCGATCTGCAGGCGCTTGCGCTCGGCTCTCGGTAAATTCGTGTCGTCCGTCACTTCAAGCACGATGTCGCGGATATCACTGCCGAACTCGCGCGCGAGTTCCCGCGACGTCGTCTCGGTGTCCTCGATCGTATCGTGCAGCAGCGCCGCGCAAATGATTTCCGGATCGCGGACGCCGCCTTCGTTGACGAGCGCGTTGGCCAGCGCAATCGGGTGATTGATATAAGGCGACGCGTGCACGTCCTTGCGCCGCTGGTCGCGGTGCTTGCGCGCCGCAAACTCCAGCGCGTGCAGTATCAGTTCGAGATCGGTGCGGCGCTGTTTGCGTTTGGTTTCGGTCATGGCGCAGCATGCAGCATTGCCGCGCCAACTATACTGCGAATGTCCGCACAAGAGAATCCTGCGGCCGCGCCGGCCAACCCGCTCAAACCACGCGCTGACCGGGACGCAGCAACTCGCGCTCGCGCCGGCGCGCCATCAGCGCGCCCCACGGATCGGTAGGCGACGGCGCGATGACGCGCGGATGCGGCCGCGCCGCCGGCTTGCGATCGGCCCGGAACGCCTGGATTCCGGCCCACACCGCGATGCCGCCGAACAACAGTGCCAGAAACACAATGATGCCAGTCATGATCAGCCTCGAATTCAAACGCCATGCAATATTAGACGCATCCAACGTGCCAGCGTTCATGGGAAGGGACATACGGGCGTGACAGGCCGACCGGCGTGCATTCGGTCACGACGAACGGCGCGCATGATCAACAGGTGCGCGGACAGCTGTGACAAAATGCACACGCGTAGCCTACAGAAGCGGCCGGCCGATCAACGAACTATCGGATCGATCGGCAGGCGGCCGGCTAATCCAAGCAACTGCTCCAGGTACGCACCGTATGAAAAAAGCTTTTCTTCCGAGCGCAGGGGCCCCGCCACCTGCAGGCCGACCGGAAGCCCGTCGCCGGTGAAACCGCCCGGCAGCGCGAGTATCGGGCACGCCGTAATGGTGAGCGCGCAGGTCAGCGCGAGCCAGCCCATGTAGCCGTCGAGCTTCACGCCGTCGAGTTCGGACACGTAACGCGTTTCGACCGGGAACGGCGGACACATCACCCCCGGGCAGATCAGCAGATCGTATTGCTCGAAAAATTTCGCCACGCGCCGGATGATCTCGCCATGCGCGATTTCCGCGGCGACGACTTCGCTCAGTTTCAGGCTCAAGCCGAATTCGGTGTTCCCGATCACCTCGGGCTTGAGCAGATGGCGGTATTTTTCGAGCAGCGGTCCGATGCGCCCGATGTAGACCGCGCCGCGCAGCACCAGAAAATTCTTCACCGCATCCGACAGGTCCGGATGCGCTTCCTCGACGCGCACGCCGTCGCCCGCGATTTTCTCTGCGGCCGCCTTGCATACCGCGCGCACCTCGCGGTGCACGACCGGCGCGACGCCGAGATCGACGCTGAACGCGACGCGCTTCGGCTTGAGCGGGCGCGCGGCGGCGGCGGCATAGATTCCGGGCTGCGCGGGATGCGACAGCGGGTCGAGCGGGTGCGCGCCGGCCTCGCACTCGAACATCAGCGCGCAGTCGGCGACGTTGCGCGCCATCGGCCCTTCGACCGACAACGCGGAGAACGGCTGTTTCTGCGCACGCGGCACCATGCCGGGGCTGGGCCGCAAGCCCACCGTCGAACAAAAGCTCGATGGGGTGCGAATGCTGCCGCCGAAATCGCCGCCGGTCGCGAGCCACACCTGGCCGCTCGCGAGCGCGGCCGCCGAGCCGCCCGACGAGCCGCTCGGCGTCATGCGCGTGTCCCACGGATTTCTCGTCACGCCGAACACGTCGTTGAACGTGTTGCCGCCCGCGGCAAACTCGGGCAGGTTCGATTTGCCGATCACGAGCGCGCCGTTGCTCTCGAGCCGCTGCACGATGAGGTCCGACGCGGGCGCAATGCGGTCGGCGTAAATGCGCGAGCCGGAAGTGCAGCGCACGCCCTCGACGTCGGTGCCGTCCTTGACCGCGATCGGCAGGCCGTGGAGGTAATGCGCCGGCGGATCGGTCGGCGGATTCTGCATGAGTCGTTTGGCATGCTCGCGCGCCCGCTCGACGCACAGCGTCGGCAGCGCGTTAAGTTGAGGGTCGGTCTCCTTGATGCGCTCGACGGCGGCATCGATCAGTTCGAGCGGTGAGATTTTGCGCTGCTTGAGCATTGCGACCGCTGCGGTGGCGGAAAGCTTGCATAATTCGTTCATATCATTTGCTCCCGGGAACGATGCCCGCCGGCAGCGCTTCGACGAACCGGCAGATCTCGCCGGGGCGCGCGAGCCAGATCTGCTCGCGATACTCGAGGATGTGCTCGATCACCCGCCGGAACTGCCGCAGCCGGTGCGGCTGGCCGAGGATGAAGCTGTGCAGCACCATGCCCATCACCAGCGGGCGGCGCGCCGACTCTTCGCGCATCTCGTCGAACTGATCGATCAGGTTGTCGCAGAAAAGTTGCTGCGGCGTGCGGCGCGACACGACTTCGAGCGAATCGTTGAGGTCGTGCGCATACGGGATCGACAGGATGGGTCCGTGCTTGGTGCGGAACCACACCGGCTGGTCGTCGAGCGGCCAGTCCATCATGTAGCGGTAGCCCGCTTCCCTGAGCAGGTCGAGCGAATCGCGCGTCTGCGAGATGTACGGCGCGAGCCAGCCCAGCGGCCTTTTGCCTTCGTGTTTTTCGATCTTGGCGGTCGCCTCGAAGATGCACGCGCGCTCCTGCTCGTGGTTCATGTCGGCCTGGCGCTCGGTGTTGGTGCGGCCGTGGCCGACGATCTCGTCGCCGCGCTGGCTGAACGCCGCAACCATCTCAGGGCAGTAGTCATACAGCTCGCTGTTCACGAGCACCGCATACGGCAGAGCGTATTTCTCGGCGAATTCGAGCAGCCGCCATGCGCCGACGCGGTTGCCGTAGTCGCGCCATGCATAACTGCGCGTATTCGGTGACGGATGCGGCGACGCATAATCGTTGCCGCCCCCCTCGCCGAACGCGAAGTGCTCGACGTTGAGACTCAGATGAACCGCGAGCCGCTTGCCGCCGGGAAAACTGTAATCGGGGCGTTTCGAAATCGCCGAATAGTCGTAGCGGCCGTGGGTCTTGAGCATGGGATTTCCTCAAAAGTTACAGAATGAATGGAGCCGCGAACGCGCGGAAGTCCTTGATATCTTCAAGCCGCATCAAGCCGTCGTAGAGTTTTTGCGTCACGTTCTTTCCCCACACCGGCTCGCCGAGGTCGAAGAACTTCGCCGTCAATTCTGCCGGCTGGTGCGGGTTGGCCGGCTCGCCTTTGGTCACGACGCAGTGTCCCGCGTGCGCGGCGCCGTCGCGCATGACGATGCGCACGGTCACCGGCTGCTCATTCGGATAGCGCGCGGTAAACGACTTGTCTTCCCGCAGATCGACGCGCTGCGCGAGCGCCTGCACCTCTCGATTGGCGACGGCGGCATCGTCGAAGCTCTTGAGCCCCGAGCGGCCGTGGCAGAGAATGCTCGCGAGCGCGAACGGCACCGAGAAGCGCGCGCCGAAACTGCTGGTGATATTTTTCCCGGCGAGCATCGCCGCCAGCGCATAAGCGCGCACCTCGATGCGAGCGATCTGCGCGGCTTCGAGCCTGCCGCCGGGAACTTTCGCGAGCAGGTCCTCGAGCGCGTCGATCGCCGAATGCACGTAGCGGCCGGTCGGGTGCAGCTTGAAATAGCCGCCGGCGATCAGCCATTCGGTGCCGATTCCCGCAACCACCTTGTTCGTATCGAACGCATCCGACAGCACGGTGCCGTAAATTGCGGATACCCCGTCGGTCCCGCCGGTAAAGCCGCACTCGACGAGCCGCGCCGCCGTCAGCCCCATGTAGCCCGAGTGCCCGGTGAAAATATTGCGCACCGTCGCGCCGTCGAGCAGCGTCTGGCGGCTCGTCGCCATGCCCATCGTCGCCGCGACGTTGATCAGCTCGCGCATTTGCGCCGCGTTGAAGCCTTTGAGCCTGCCCGCCGCGATGGCCGCGCCGATCACGCCGTAAGTGCCGTGCGGATGCACGCTCAGTTTCACCTGCGCGGCGCGGCTGATGCGCGACGACAATTCATAGCCGAGCGCGACCGCGAGCAGCAGTTCGGCACCGCTCGCACCGGTTTCCTGCGCGAGCGCGACCGCCGCCGGCACCACCTGGATGCCGGGATGGCCCTTGGCGAACAGGTTGCCTTCGTCGAGCTCGAGCCAGGTGCCGGCGGTGCCGTTCAAGAGCGCCGCGTCGAGCGTGGCGGCGCGTTTGCCCGCGCCGATCACCCACGCATTGCCCGGCGCCGCCTGCGCGAGATGCTTCGCGACCAGCGTTTGCATTTCCGGCTGCTGCATGCCGGCGGCGATCACCGGAATCGAGTCCGCGATCACCCAGCGTGCACGCGAGCGCGCACGCTCGCTCAGATCATCAAGTTTCGTTGCGCACGCAAACTCGGCGAGTGTGGTCAAATATCCAGGTGGCGCGTAGTCGGACATGGCAGGGGGTCACGGCAGGTTTTTTTGCTGGTTTTTCCGGCATTTTACTACCGGAACAGTGACATCCCCGTCAGCGCGGCGGCGCGCGGACTCGTTAGTGGTGCAACCACCGGTTTGCGGGGAGCGCGCCGTGGCCCCTGCTCCCGCAAGCAGGCGTTCCGCTAACGTGTCGCAGGGGTGCGCCTTCGAGCCCGGTTTTGACCTGGATCAATTGATCCCGCCGGAATCTTGGCATGCTGACCATAGTCCGACATTGCGCCAGTCCACTGGAGGGACGCCCATGACTACCGCCAATTCGACAACATTGCCGCGAGCTGCTGAATGCGCAATCAACCGCATCAAGGCCGAGCACCACGCGCTCGCGTGCATGCTCGCCGCCATGCAAGCCCTGGTCATGCGCTATCGCGAACCGGGCTCGAAGCCCGATTACGGGCTGTTCGACTCGATGCTGCGTTATATCGAGAACGTGCCGGATCGTCTGCACCATCCCAAGGAAGATCGGGTGCTGTTTCCCGCGATCATGGAGCGCGCAGGCGGCGGCAAGGCGCTGGTGCAGGAGCTCGAGCGCGATCATGCGCAGGGTGAGCCGATGCTTGCCGAGCTGCGCCGCGCGTTTCACGCGTTTCGAGACGGCAGCGCCAACGCCCTCAATCAGCTCGCCACCGCGGTCGACGAATTCGCGGAGTTCTACTGGTACCACATGCGCAAGGAGGAGCAGCAACTCCTGCCGCTGGCGGCGCAACACCTCACGGCGGCCGATTGGCAACGAGTCGACAGTGCGTTCGGCGATAATACCGACCCGCTGTTCGGCACTGAACTCACCGACGAGTACCGCCGGCTTTACCAGCACATCACCGAGTTGGCGCCGCGGCATCTAAAGTCGCTGCTTGAAAGCGCAGCGCTCACGGCCCCGTAAATTGCGCACCCCGGCACGGGCATGGCGCGGGCGGTTGATCCCGCTTGACGGAAGCACCCCGCGCTTACAAATTCAGTGCGTGAAATCGAAGGTGATCCTCGATAAAACTCGCAATGAAAAAGTAGCTGTGGTCGTAGCCCTCTTGCATGCGAAGCTCGAGCGCAACGCCGGCCCGCTCGCAGGCCTTTCCCAATAACCCGGGTTTGAGCTGGCTCTCCAGAAACTGGTCCTTGGCGCCCTGATCAATCAGGATGGCCGGGCCTTTCCACCCGCGATCCTCAATCAGCGCGGTCGCGTCATATTCTCGCCAGCGAGCGCGGTCGGTTCCCAGATAACCTGTAAATGCCTTTTCTCCCCATGGACAACGCATCGGGGAGCAAATCGGGGCAAAGGCCGACACGGACTTGTAACAGTCCGGATTTTTGAGCGCGATGGTCAGCGCGCCGTGTCCGCCCATGGACTGGCCAAAGATGCCCACGCGCGCGGGGTTGACGGGAAAGCTGGATGCAACAAGCGAAGATAGTTCTTGCGTAATGTAGGAATACATCCGGTAGCCTCGCGACCACGGCGCCTGCGTGGCGTCCACGTAAAAACCGGCGCCGGTACCGAAGTCATAATTTTCATCCTCGCCGGGAATCTGCAGGCCACGCGGGCTGGTATCCGGCACCACGATGGCCAAGCCGAGCTCGGCGGCAACCCGCTGCGCGCCCGCCTTGATGACAAAATTCTCTTCGGTACAGGTGAGGCCGGAAAGCCAGTAAAGCACAGGTACCCTGCGGGCTTCCGCGTGCGGAGGGAGAAATACGCCAAAGCGCATGACACACGCGGTTTCGTGTGACTCATGGCTGTAGACACCCTGGATGCCACCGAAAGACTTATTGCGGGAAATAGTCGTAACTGTCATTTCCGAAGCCAATCCGGGCGCGAACTGATCATCTTCATTCATCAATTCGTCTTATTTTCAGCATTTCAAAAAAAGCTGGCGCCGCACGGGCGCCAGCCATATACCACCGTGGCGGGCTGCGGCCCGCTGCATCACTTACGCAGCACGCCGGCGGCCTTGGCCATGTGAGTCGCGATAACATCCATCAGGGGCGGGGACAGGCAATCGTAAGGCTCAAGCTTGAGTTCCTTCAACCTTGCCCTGACGGCACCCATGTTATCGGGGCTTGCACCCGACTCGATAATCGACGAAACAAACGCCGCGAATTCCGGCGGCGCCCAGCCTGCCTCCTTCGATCGCTCGGTGTGAATAAAATCGAATCCGTATAACGGATGGCCCTTGTTCTCGATCCGGCCATACATGTGGACACCGCATTTTTTGCAGGCATGCCGCTGAATGGTTGCCTTGGGATCCACCACCGCAAGTTTGTCTCCGTTCGCCTTTACACTGAGGTTTTCACGCGCGACGACGGCAACCTGCGAGAACAGCGCCCCTTTCGGTTTCCAGCACTTCGTGCAGCCGCACACGTGATTGTGCGCGCACTGCCCTTTGATCGCCACCGCGACCTTGTTCTCCGCGCAATCGCACAACAGCGTCCCGCCCGCAAAGCCCTTTGCCGCGGGTTGCAATCCGCCATCAACCGCTGGATGTATCTTGACATTACTCATGATGATTTCTCCGTTTAAATTTCGACGTCAGCCGCCGGCGCGGACTGGGGCCGCGACCAGTATCTCAAGTTGTCATTCCCCAGTAAAACATTCGCAAACATTGACACTGCACCCGATCAATCAGAATCCCGTGCGGAAACGGCGTGTGCATGGTTGCCATCAGGATACAAGGTGTGACGCTTATTGAATTGCAGAGTGACTCTGCGCCGTTGAAAAACCGATCACGAATTCTGCGTTCGCTTCGGGATCAGAATACCACGACTGACCGGATCGATTTGCCCGCGTGCATCAGATCGAACCCCTGGTTGATGCCGGCGAGCGCGAGCTTGTGCGTGATCAGATCGTCGATGTTGATCTTGCCGTCCATGTACCAGTCGACGATTTTCGGCACGTCGCGCCGGCCCTTGGCGCCACCGAACGCGGTGCCTTTCCATACGCGTCCCGTCACCAGCTGGAACGGGCGCGTTTTGATCTCCTGGCCGGCACCCGCGACGCCGATGATCACCGACACGCCCCAGCCCTTGTGGCAGCATTCGAGCGCCTGGCGCATGACATCCACGTTGCCGATGCATTCGAAGCTGTAATCGGCGCCGCCTTTGGTGAGGTTCACCAGGTACGGCACGAGATCGCCGCCAACTTCCTTGGGATTGACGAAATGCGTCATGCCGAACTTTTCGGCCAGCGTGCGTCTTCCCGGATTGATGTCGACGCCGATTATCATAGACGCGCCGGCAAGCCGCGCGCCCTGGATCACGTTCAACCCGATGCCGCCGAGACCGAACACGACCACGTTGGCGCCCGGCTCGACTTTCGCGGTGTTGATGACCGCGCCGATGCCGGTCGTGACCCCGCAGCCGATGTAGCACACCTTGTCAAACGGCGCGTCCTCGCGGATTTTTGCGAGTGAAATTTCGGGCACCACGGTATAGTTGGCGAACGTCGACGTGCCCATGTAGTGGAATAACTTTTTGCCGCCGAGCGAGAAGCGGCTCGTGCCGTCCGGCATCACGCCCTGCCCTTGCGTCACGCGGATCGCCTGGCACAGATTGGTCTTGTCGGACACGCAGTATTCGCACTCGCGGCATTCGGGCACGTAGAGCGGAATCACGTGGTCTCCCTTCCTGAGGCTCTTCACGCCGGGCCCGACCTCGACCACCACGCCCGCGCCCTCGTGGCCGAGGATCGCCGGAAACAGGCCTTCCGGGTCGGCGCCCGACAGCGTGAACTCGTCGGTGTGGCAGATGCCGGTCGCCTTGATCTCGATGAGCGCCTCACCCGCTTTCGGCCCTTCGAGTTGCACGGACTCGATTGTCAACGGCGCGCCGGCCTTGTGCGCGACTGCTGCGCGAACATCCATTTTTATCCCTCCATCAGTGACATGATGTCGAACGCGCCTTCAACCTGCGGAATCAAATAACCGGCTCGGCGTGCGGCGGCAGCGCCGCACGCCGGCGGTTGCATGCTCTCAAGCTTACGGCTTCGCGTACTCGACGAACACGCTCTTGCCGCCCTTGATGATCCATTGCCCCATGCCGCGGCCCAGCTGGTCGCCATTGGGAGTGAAGTCGCAGGTTGAGCCGGCGCCCGAGAAATTGATTGCTTTGCCGGCACGGATCAGCTTCAGGGCATCGACCACGTCGGTGACGTTTTCTCCCGGCCCGTTGCACACCGTGATGATCTGCTTCGACCAATCGGCAGCCACCGGGCTTTTCGCCTTCTCCATCGCCATCGCCACCACCGCGATCTGGTCATGCGTGTTGGGCGGAAACAGGAAGACCCGGTCATCGGGCGCGCCCATCAGTTTCAGGAACCGCTTGTAGCCGGGAGCGCTGGTGTCGGGCATCGGCTGGAAATGGCGGATGCCTTCAGCGACTTCCGGGCCGACCGCCTGCACGAACTTGCCTTCGGCGTCGGCCATGATCGACAACGCGATCACCTTGCTGTTAAAACCTCCGCGATAGACTTCTTTCATGATCGACACGAAGTCCGGCAGCAGGCCGAAGCAGCACACCGCTTCCGGCTTCTTGCCGAAAATGCGCTCGACCTCCGCCCGGTACGACGGCTGCTCGGGGTTGTAGATCAGCGAATCGACCACGTTGCGGCCGGCCGCCTTCATCTGTTCTTCGACGCCTTTCATGATCGGCAGCACGAACGCGTTCTGCAGTCCCATGAGACCGATGGTCTTGTAGTTGAGTCGTTGCACCGCGCGGCCGATCACGATGCCCCAGTCGGTCGCCTTCATCTGGAAGCGCCACACGTAACCCTGGGTGTCGCCCTCGGTGATCGCGTTGGCCGCGCTCGACACCATCAGCACAGTCTTGTTCTGGATCGCGATCGGCCGCGACGACATGCCTTCCGGCGTGCCCCAATAACCGACCAGCGCCTGGGCTTTGTGCACGTTGATGAATTTCTGCGACAGGTTCGCCGCCACCGCGGCGCTCGACTCCGAGTCCTCGATGAAGAGCTCGAGCTTGCGGCCGCCGAGGATACCGCCGGCGTCATTGATCACCTTGACGGTACGCTTGGCGGCTTCGCCCATGTCGGGTCCATAGGCGCCGGCGTTGCCGGTCAGCGGCAGCGCGACGCCGATCGGAATCGTTGCGCCTTGCGCGTGAGCCAGATTGAGATAAGGGGCAGCGAGCGGCAACGCGGCCGCTGCGCCCAGCGTTTTGAGAACCTTGCGACGGGTGAACTTCTTCATTTGACACCTCCTGATGATGAGTCCAACTTCGGGTACCTGCCTGTCAACCCATACCTTGCATTACCTGATTTCCACCTGCAAGCGATATTCGCGCGCGAACCCCTGCGGCCGGAAGATCAGCAGCAGGATCAAGCCGACGCCGATGAGGATGATGCGGATCGCGGCAAGCTGGTCGGAATCCAGCACCGGGATCAGGTCCTTGATGAAACGCGAGCCCTCGAGCAGCACCATCACGATTGCAGCCCCCCAGATTGCGCCGTAGTGGGCGCCGCGCCCGCCCGCGATCACCGCCATGAACGCATAGGCGATCACGATATTGGAAAACTGCGTCGGGTCTATGTACTGGTAATAAAAACCGTGAAACGAGCCGGCGAGGCCGATGATGGCGCCGCCGATGGCGAAAATGCGCACCCGCGCCCACAGCACGTGCTTGCCGAGCGTCGCCGCAACCACGTCGTCTTCGCGCAACGCGCGCACGATGCGGCCGAATGGCGAGCGCGCGATCACGTTGAGAAACCATACCGTGCCGAGCAGCAGCACGACCGCCAATCCAAGCTGGAAATACTGGTAATACTCGGGGGCGATCACGTCGCCCAGCGGCCGCGGCACGCCGGTAAGCCCCAGCGCGCCCTTGGTCAGCCAGTCTTCGTTGAGCACCACCAGCCGCAGCATCTCGCCGGCGCCGAGCGTCACGATCGCGAAATAGTCTTCCTCGGTCACGCGCAGAGTGACGAGCGCGATTATGCCGCACGCCGCGGCGACGATCGCCATCGCCCCCAGCGTCGCGAAGAACGTATTGGCGCCGCCTTTCAACATGAGCAGCGCGCAGCTGTAGGCGCCGAGCGCGTACAGCCCCGCCAGGCCGAAGTTCACCATTCCCCCGAGACCCCACTGGAAATTGAGCGCGAGCGCAAGGATGGCCGAAAAGCAGACCACGGTGGCCATCAGGATCAGGAAAGAAATCATCTGCGGCTCATTTGCGTCTTATTTGCGTATATACGGTTGGCCAAACAATCCTTGCGGACGGAATATGAGTATCAGCGCGATCACGCAGAGCGGAATGCCGATCCGGTAGTTGGGCGGGATGACCAGCGTCGCGAGCTCGCTCACGATGCCGATGATCAGCGCGCCGACAAAAGCGCCGAGCGGGCTGCCGAGCCCGCCAAGGATCGCTGCGGCGAACACCGTCACCACATAGCTCGACCCCATCGGCGGCTCCAGCGCGCGGTCCATGCCGATCAACACGCCGCCCACCGCGAGCAGCATGCCGGCGATGAACCACGTCCAGCGGATGATGCGCGGACTCTCGATGCCGCGCACCAGCGCGAGCGCCGGGTTGTCGGAAACCGCGCGCATCGCGCGCCCGATCGGCATGCGCGTCAGCAGAAAATACATCGCGAGCATTGCGAACGTTGAAACAACGATGGTAATCATCTGCTCGCGATTCATGCGGATGTCGAAGAAGCGGAATGGGCGCGCCAGCTCGATCGCGAAACTGCGCGCGGTATTGCCATACGCGAGGCGCGCGACATTTTCCAGAACGAAGCCCAGCCCGAGCGAGGCCACCATCAACGTGATCGAGCCGCGTTCCCTCAGCGGCTTGAACGTCAGGTAATCGATCAAGATCAGCAAGCCGCCGTAAGCAACGGCGACGACCGCCGTCGCTATCGTCAGCGGCCAGCCGAGCTGGACGTTCAACGCAAACACCATGTAGGCGGCGAGCGTCATCATCGCGCCGACCGCGAAGTTCGGAAACTTCAGCACCCCGAACAGCAGCGTCACCGACAGCGCGGGCAGCGTGACGATGATGCCCGTGATCAAACCGTTGAAAGCGGTCTGCAGCATCAGTGCGCCACCGCTTCTTCCCGTGCATCGCCCAGATACAAGCTGTGCAAATCCTGCATGCCGAGCACCTCGCCCGCGGGCGCGGTCATGCGCACGCGGCCGTTGGCCATCACCACGCAGGTGTCGGAAATGCGCAGCGCCTCGATCGCGTTTTGCTCGACCATCAATACCGATACGCCTTTGGCGTTGACCTTGCGCACCGTCTCGAAAATATCCTTCATGTATTTGGGCGACAACCCGGTCGACGGCTCATCGAGCATCAGCACCTCGGGGCGAACGGTAAGCGCGCACGCCAGCGCCAGCATCTGGCGCTGGCCACCGCTCAAGTTGCCGGCGCGCGCCTTGAATTTCCCCGGCAACTCGGGAAACAGCTCCAGCAATTCATCGGAAATCACCGCGTCGCCGCGCGCATTCGTGTCGGCCATGAATTCGCGCGCGATCTTCAGATTTTCGAGCACCGTCAGGTTGCGGAACACGTTGTACTCCTGCGGCACATACGACACCCCTGCCCTGACACGCTTGGGCGGACTCAAGTCCTTCAGGCTCCGTCCCTTGAGCACGATGTCGCCCTGCCGCACCGTCAGCAGGCCCGCCAGCGTTTTGAGCAAAGTCGATTTGCCCGAGCCATTCGGCCCGATGATCGTCACCACCTTGCCGGCCGGCAACGTGACGTCGATGCCTTTCAGGATGTCGCCCTCGCCGTAGCCGGCGTGCAATTGCCTGATCGAGAGCAAGTCGCTCATGCGACTTTTCCAAGATAAGCATGCATTACGTCGCGATTGGTAGCGACTTCCTTGAACGTGCCCGAGGTCAGCGTGCGCCCCTCCGCCAGCACGTAGATCGGATTGCACAGCTCGGCGATCACGTCCATGTCGTGCTCGATGATGGCGAACGTAAGTCCCTGCCCGCGCAGCTTGGTAATGGTTTCGCCCAACACCTTGGTCATCAGCGGGCTGACGCCGGCGGTCGGCTCGTCCAGCAGTATGATCTTCGGATCGAGCATCAACGCGCGCGAGATTTCAAGCAGCTTTTTCTGGCCGCCGGAAAGATTTTTCGCCGGTTCATTGGCCAGTTGCCACAGATTGACCTGCTCGAGCAGCGCGCGCGCCTTGGCAATCGCATGCTGCTGCTCGGCGCGCACGCGCGACGGCGAATAGAAATTTCGCCACACGCTGTCTCCGCTCATGCCGGAGCTCGCCAGCAGCATGTTCTCGAGCACCGTCAGCTGCCCGAGCTCGCGCGAGATCTGAAAAGTGCGGACCAGTCCGGCTTGCGCCATCTCGTCGGGACGCAAGTCCACGATGTTCCTGCCCTCCAGCGTGATGGCGCCGGCATCGGGAGAAATAAGGCCGCCGACGATATTGAACAGGGTCGATTTGCCGGCGCCATTGGGGCCGATGATGCCGGTGATGCTTTGCGCGCCGATCTCGATGCTGCAGCCGCTCAAGGCCTGAAAACCGCCGAAGGACTTGGAAATGTTTTGCGCGCTCAGCATGAGTGATATCAGGTCGTATGCGACACGAGGAGATTTGCAGGGTTGCCGATTCGCCGCCAGTTAATGCCTGGCTTGATTGTTCGAATTATTCTGATAACGACTGCTTTTCAGCTTAACCGCAATCGGTGCGGCGCTGGGAAAAACTTTTTGTGATGCCAGCCATAATCGTTTTTTATGGGGTGCGCAGCCGCGCCATTCCGGCAGGCGCCACGCATTACGCGCTTTCCGCGCGCGATTGAGCGCTGCCCTCGAGCCAGATCTTGCGCACCACATTTTCCATCGCGGCAATCACGGGATCGCTATCGCGCTCGCGCAGGTAAATGAACGACAAGGAGGTGGTCGGCCGCGCCTTGCGCCACACGCACACCTCGCCCGCGCTTTGCGCGACAAACGCCAGGTCTTCGCGCATCAGGCCAAGCCCGACGCCGGCTGTAATCAGGCTTTTGATGGTCTGCTCCTCGGCGGCCTCGACCACCTTGAACGGCTCGAGCTTGTGACGCGCGAACATCTCGTTCACCATCTGCAGATGCGGCGACATCTTCGGCGCGCGGATCCACGGCAGCGCCGCGATGTCGGCCCAGTCGGCATGCTCGATCCTGTCTTTCCATGCCGGCGGCGCCACCACGCGGTATGCCATTTCAGTCAGGTTGACCGCTTGCACGTGCGGAATGTTCACGTGTCCCATGCAGTACGCGGCGTCGAGACTGCCGTCGCTCACGTGCTCGATCGCCCACGTCGAGATGCCGTGCTGCAGCTCGATTTCGAGCCACGGGTAAAGGTCGAGCACCGAACTCATGAACTGGCCAAGCCGGATGAACGACGGATCGAGGATGGTGCCGACGCGCGCCTTGCCGGTGAGCTGGCCCTGCAGGTCCTGCGCCAGATTGCGGAATTCGCCCGCCGCGGCGAGGATCGCCTGTGCTCTGGGCAACAGCGCCTGCCCGGCCCTGGTCAGCTTCACCCCGGTCGCGCCGCGCTCGAACAGTTTGAGATTAAGCGTTTCTTCGAGCGATTTCAGATGCCCGCTCACCGCCGGCTGCGTCACGTGCAGCAGCAGCGCGGCTTTGGTCAGGTTGCCGTGCTCGGCAACCGTGACGAAGGTGCGGATCTGGTAAATTTCCATGGGCATATCAGCACGCGCGGATCAAGCCGTTGGTGATAACTGCGTCAAATCTAACACGCCTGCGCGTTCCGGCAAACCGGCGCCGCAATTCCACCCGCCGCAGAGCAAAAATCAGCCCCGGAATCGAAAATTTTGCGCAGGGATCAAAAAGCACTAGGACCGGCGTACTGATCCGCCACCGGCCCCTGAAGAACGATGCGCGCCGGGAGCGCGGCGCGCTAAAACGATGCTGCGCGCGTCAGGCGGCGAGCCAGGACTTGCCCGGGTCCTTGGTTTCGCCCTTCTCCAGCGCATCCAGAATCTTGCGCACGATCAGTATCGACTTGTCCGAGCGCAGGTGCACTTCCGAATAGCCGTCTTCCGCGTACGCAAACATCTTCTGCTGCCGCTCGAGCGCCCAGCGGTCCTGGTCGACCACCGCCGGGAACATTTCCTGCATGCGTTCCATCGTGGTCTTGCCCGGATCCAGGCTCTTCTGCCCTTTCGGCACCGTGATGGTCCAGCGCCAGATATGATTGGTTTCGTCGATCGGCGTGTGCGAGTGATGCAGGATATAGCCGCGCTCAGCCGCGGTATCGAGCTGTCCCGGCGGCGCGCAGCGCAGCCGCACGCGCGTGAGTCCCGGATTCGACATCTGGTGCGTGTGTATGCGGTCCACGGTCTCGTAGCCGAACCAGTCGACCAGGAACGGCGGATGCTTGTAGTTGTTCACCTTGCGTACGGTCTTGATCGACGGGTTGCCGTCCACCTCCTGCTCGATGAATTCGATCGGGATCTTGCTGTTGGCGAGATCGCCGATGTTGCCGTCGTGCAGCGGGTAGAAGTGCGTGATATCGAGCAGGTTCTCGATCAACAGCAGGTAGTTGGCCGGCACGTGGATCGGCGGGCAGGTGTAGTTGTCCCATTCGTCGCTTACGAACTCCGGCGTGCGAGGCGGCCGCGCTTTGCCCATTTTATCGGGGTCGCCCGCCCAGACCCACACGACACCGTCCTGCTCGATCACCGGAAACGGCTTGAGCTTCGCGCGCGACGGAATCGGCACGTCCATTTGCGAGGGAATTGCCACGCACTTGCCGTTGCCGTCATAGGTAAAACCGTGATACGAACATTCGAGCGTGCCGTTGTCCAGGATCTTGCCGCACGAAAGCGGCATGCGCTTGTGGACGCAACGGTCATCGAACGCGACGACCTTCCCTTCGCCCGTGCGCCAGATCACGATCGGCTTCTTGGCGATCACCACGCCCTGCAACTTGTTGGTTGCGAATTCCGCGGACATGCCGGCGACGTACCAGGCATTCTGCACGAAACTTTTGGCTATCATCCCGACCTCCTTGTTGCGGTGCGGCCCCGCGTTACGCGCAGGCGCCGGTCAGCGCACAAACGATAACCGATAGCGGCGGCGGCCGCGAATGATTTTAGTTATAAATCGTATAAGGATACGTGATGGCCGCGGCCGGCGGCGCAGCTTAGAATACGCATCTTTCCAACCCTTTCCCCCGGGGGTTACTGATGACCCGATCCACAGCCGGCCCGTTGGCGGGGCTGAAAGTCCTCGAATTCGGGCAAATCGCCGCTGGCCCCTTCGCCGGCTCGCTCTTGGCCGATCTCGGTGCCGATGTCGTCAAAATCGAGAAGCCCGACGGCGGCGACGACATGCGGCAATGGCCGCCGGTCAGCACGGGCGACAAAGGTCCCGGCTACAGTGAGAACTTCGCCTCGGTCAACCGCAACAAGCGCAGCATCGCGGTTGACCTCAAGGACGCGGCGCAGGTCGCGCGGCTCAAGCGGCTGTGCGAAAAAGCCGACGCGATCGTCGAGAATTTCCGCCCCGGCGTGCTCGAACGCCTCGGCCTCGGCTACCAAACCCTGAGCGCGGCCTCCCCCCGGCTCGTCTACTGCTCGATCAATGGTTACGGCCACACGGGACCGTACGCGTCGAAGGGCGCGTTCGACGCCACGGTGCAGGGCATCAGCGGCGTGATGAGCGTGACCGGCGAGCCCGACGGCCCGCCGGTCAAGTGCGGCGTGCCGATCGGCGATTTCGGCGCCGGTCTTTACGGCGCGTTCTGCATCACGGCGGCGATCCTGCAGGCCAGAGAGACCGGGCGCGGTGCATTCATTGATTGCTCGATGCTCGCGGGGCTCCTCGGCATCGCCGCGCTGCAGACCAGCGAATACTTCGGCACCGGCAAGGCGCCGCGGCGGCTGGGTTCCGCTCACCCGCGCGCTGCGCCTTATCAAGGATTTCAGGCGAGCGACGCGCCGTTCATGATCGCCGCCGGCAACGACAAGCTGTGGCATGACGTGTGCGAAGCAGTCGGCATGCCGCGGCTCAAGACCGATCCGCGTTTCGCGACCAATGCGCTGCGCGCGAAAAACCAGCAAGCGCTCGAAAAAATCCTGCAATCGGTGTTCTCCGGGCGCACCAAGGCCGAGTGGCTCGCCGAATTCGATCGCCGCGGCGTGCCGTGCGCGCCGATCAACACCTATCCCGAGATTCTCAACGACCCGCACGTGCGGGCGATCGGGCTCGTGCGCGACATGACGCTGCCGAACGGCAAACGGACGAAAACCGTCGCGTTCCCGATGAAGATCAGTGGCTACGAATTCAGCGTCTACCGCAACCCGCCCCGGCTCGGCGAGCACAACGAGGAAGTTTTTGCCGAGTGGCTGGGCGCGAAGTAAAAATAGTGTTTAGCATCGTTGTCATTCCCGCGCAGGCGGGAAACCAGGGGAATCGACTTATTACTGGATGCCAGCCTGCTCTGGCATGACGAACTTCCTCAACACCCGGCATTCTCGAAGGAGCGACCGTGGCAAGAGTCAGCGATATCCCGCCCGAGAAAGTCCCTGCCGACGTACGTGATGTTTATTTGAATTTCGCCGGCGGCTACGGCCCGTTCCGCAACCAGGTCGGCGTGTTCGCGCACGTGCCCTCCAGCGTCAAGCACCTGATGGGCATGCTGCTCGAGCTGCGCGAGCAAAAAAACGTGCCGTTCCGCTACATCGAACTCGCGATAGTGGTGGCGTCCAAACTCAACGAGTGCCACTACTGCGTCGCGCAGCACACGTCGCTGCTCACCGCCGAGGGCATTTCAGCCGAAGGCGCCGGCCGTCTGCTCGACTACCAGAACCATCCCGAACTCGACGCAGTCGACAAACTGGTCGTCGAATACACGATCCAGGTCACCAACTCGCCGCAACGTATCCGCGACAAAATGTTCGAGCGATTGAGCAACATTTCAACGAAGCGCAGATCGTGGAACTCACGCTGCGCATCGCGCTGTGCGGTTTCTTCAACCGCTTCAATGACGCGCTGATGATAGACGCCGAAGCCGAAGCGCTCACCCGCCCCTGAGGCGATGCTTCAGACAAGCAGGCCGCTGCCGCCATCCCACAGCAACTTCGCGCCGACCGCAAACGTAAGCGCATAGCAGATGCGGTAGAACCAGAATGGGGTCAGGCGCCGGTTCATCCAGATGCCGATGCGGATCCCGAGCGGCGTGAGAGGCAGCAACACCAGCGAAGCGAGCAGGTTGCGGTTATCGAATTGTCCGAGCGCGGCGTAGGGAATGAGCTTCAGGTAATTGATCGCTCCCCAGAATATCACCGTCGTGGCGACGAACCGCGCTTTGTCCAGCCGCTGCGGCAGCAGATACATATTGAGCGGCGGGCCGCCGGCGTGCGCGAGAAAGCTGGTGTAGCCGGCCACCGAGCTCCATACCGACCCCTTCCAGACGTTGGGCCGCTCCGGGGGCAGATCGCGCGCCCCGATCCAGTAATGCAGCGTGAACGCCACCGCGATCAGGCCGACGATCACCTTGATGCTGTTGTCGGTGAGCATGCCGGCGCTCAGCCAGCCGACGGCGACACCGATCACGCCCGCGGGCAGCATCACCCGCATGTTGGCGCGATCCCATTGCCTGCGGTAGCTCCAGATCGCGAACACATCCATCGTGCACAGCACCGGCAGCATGATTGCCGCTGCCTGCAACGGCGGCACCGTCAGCGCGATCATCGGCACCGACAGCACACCCAGCCCGCTGGCAAATCCGCCCTTGTTGATCGCCGACAGCAGCACCGCCGGGATCGCCACCGCGTAGAACCACGGATCGCTGATCATCCGCTGCAGTATAACCGCGCGCCGTTACCGCCAAATGCGCGTTCGTGATAGATTTGCGGTTCGCTTTGACAAAGATCAAAAAAGCGCCGCCGCAAAGAGCGCATAAGTGGCAAGCGAGGCGAGCTGAAGAAGGAGTCAGGAGCAACAGGCTCGGCAAAACGGCCGCGATCCTGACCATGCGACTCGGCCTCCCGCCCGACACTTCGCGCTTTTCTCGCTAACGGTGACAACATGAAAATGACTGAATCCACCCTCACCCGCACCGGAGGACAATTGCTCATCGACGCGCTCAGGGTGCACGGCGTCGACATGGTCTTCGGGGTCCCGGGGGAAAGTTATCTCGCCGCGCTCGACGCGTTCTACGATGCGCGCAACGACATCAAGTTCGTGATCTGCCGGCAGGAAGGCGGCGCCGCCAACATGGCCGAGGCCTACGGCAAGCTGACCGGCCGTCCCGGCATCTGTTTCGTCACGCGCGGCCCGGGCGCGGCCAACGCGAGCATCGGCATCCACACCGCATTCCAGGATTCGACGCCGGTGATCCTGTTCATCGGCCAGATCGACAACGAGTACGCCGAGCGCGAAGCGTTCCAGGAAATCGACTACCGCCGCATGTACGGCCAGATGGCGAAATGGGTCGCGCAGATCGACCGCCCCGAGCGCGTGCCTGAAATGGTGAGCCACGCGTTTCATCTCGCCGTATCCGGACGTCCCGGCCCGGTCGTGCTCGCGCTGCCGGAAGACATGCAGACCGCGACCGCGGCGGTCGCTGATACCGCGCGCTACCAGCGCGTCGCCGCGCATCCGGGCGCGGACGCCATGAACAAGCTGCGCGACATGCTCGAGCACGCGCAACGCCCGTTCGTGATGCTTGGCGGAGGCGGCTGGAACGCGCAGGCATGCGCCGACTTGCAGGTGTTCGCCGAAGCGAATGCGCTGCCGGTCGGGTGCGCCTACCGCTGCCAGGACCTCCTCGACAACCGCCATCCGAATTACGTCGGCGACATCGCGGTCGGACTCAATCCCGCGCTCGAGAGCCGCATCCGCAACGCCGATCTGCTGCTCGCGGTCGGCCCGCGGCTTGGCGAATGGACGACCATCAATTACACGCTGATCGACATCCCGCGGCCGAAGCAGAAATTCGTGCACGTCCACGCCGGCGCGGAAGAACTCGGCCGCGTCTATCAGGCTGACCTGCTGATCAACTCCGGCATGCCGGAATTCGCCGCGGCTGCGCGCAAGCTGTCACCCGTGAAAGCCGCGTGGGCGGACGCGACCAAAACCGCGCGCGCCGAATACGATGCGTGGCAAAAGCCGGTCGCGACGCCGGGCGCGCTTAACATGAGCGAGGTAATCGCGTTCCTGCGCCAGCGCCTGCCGCCCGGGACCATCATTACGAACGGCGCCGGCAATTTCTCGCTATGGGTGCACCGCTTTTATCAATACACGGGCTTCCGCACCCAGCTCGGGCCGACCAGCGGCGCGATGGGTTACGGCGTGCCGTCGGGGGTCGCCGCCAAGCTCGTGCATCCCGGGCGCCCGGTCGTGTCGTTCGCGGGTGACGGCGACTTTCTGATGAGCGGCCAGGAACTCGCAACGGCGGCGCAATATGACGCGAAAGTCATTTTCATCGTCGTCAACAACGGCATGTACGGCACCATTCGCATGCATCAGGAAAAACACTACCCGGGTCGCGTGAGCGGCACCGAGATCCGCAACCCCGATTTCGCCGCACTCGCGCGCGCCTACGGCCTGCACGGCGAGATCGTCGCGAAGACCGCCGATTTCGCGCCGGCGTTCGAGCGGGCGTGGAACGCCAAAACCGCAGCGCTGCTCGAGCTCAGGATAGATCCCGATTCGATTTCGCCGCGCACGACGCTTTCCGCGATCCGCGCCGAGGCGCTGAAAAACATGAAAGCGTGAAGGGTGAACGGTGAATGAGTGAACCCCCTCACCCTGGCCCTCTCCCCCGGTAACGGGGGAGAGGGAATTTTTCACCCCTTCACCCCTTCACTCCTTCACTGATTCTCGCGCATCAATACAAACCGTGATCCGTTACATCAACGAAGCGGAAGTCGCAAAAATCCTGACGATGCCGAAAGCCGTCGAGCTCGTCGAGGCGGCGCTCAAGGCGCGCGCCGAGGGCCGCGCCGTGGACGTGCCGCGCGTGCGCACGCGCACGCCGTCCGGCACACTGCACGTGATGCAGGCCGCGGCGCCCGAGCTGAAGCTGATCGGCTATAAAGCCTATTACTCGCAGCCGGGCAAAGGCACGCGTTTCCATGTCCACCTGCACGATATCGACGGCGGCAAACTCATCGCCATGATCGAGGCGAGCCATCTCGGGATGGTACGCACGGGCGCGGCAAGCGGCGTGGCGACGCGCTACATGGCACGCCAGGACTCTTCGATAGTCGGCATGATCGGCGCCGGCAAGCAGGCGGTCGGCCAACTCGAGGCGGTGTGCGAAGTGCGCAAGATACGCGAGGTCAGGGTCTACAGCCGCAACACCGAGCGGGCGCGCGGTTTCTGCGCAGCATTGAGCGGCAAGTTGGGTGTGAAAATGCAAGTGGTGGAAACTGCCGCCGAGGCGGTGCGCGGCGCCGACATCGTCAACGTCATCACCAAGGCCGCGACGCCGGTGCTCGAAGGCCGCTGGCTCGAGCCCGGCCAGCACGTCAACGCCGCTGGCTCCAATTCGCTGATCCGCCGCGAACTCGACGAGGCAGCGGTGCGGCGCTGCGCTCGCGTGGTAGTCGACTCGCGCGCGACCGCGCGCAACGAATGCGGCGACCTGCTGCCGCTCATCGAGAATGGCCTGCTCGACTGGGATGCGCTGCCGGAGCTTGGTGAAGTGATCGTCGGACGCGTGCCGGGGCGCCGCACGCCCGACGAGATCACGCTTTACGAATCGCACGGCATGGCCATCCAGGACATATACACCGCCAAGTACGTACTCGATGCCGCGCGCGGGAAAAACATCGGCGTCGATCTGCCGATCGGCGAGTAGGCGCGCCGGATGTTGCTCACGTTCCTCGCGCGGGAAGCTTCCAAGTTGCTGGGCTGGATCGCGGGCAACAATCCCGCCGACCTCCCACAGGTCGAGCGCCGGTGCGGCTCCTGGCACCACGCCGACATCGAATGGATGGCGAACCGGGTGCGCAATATTCCCGGCGATTTCGCCGAGATCGGCGTATTCCGCGGCGCTGCCTTCCGGCGAGTCGCCGCGCTGGCGGCGCAGCAGGGAAAACGTGCCCATGCGTTCGACAGCTTTGTCGGCATGGACGAGCCGACCGCCGCAGACGGCTGGCAATACCCGAAAGGAAAATTCGACATCGGAGGGCCCGGGCAATTCATCGAGCTGATGACCGAGGCCGGCGTAAGCCGCGAATCTTATCAGGTGTGGGCCGGCTATGTGCCCGCCTGTTTCGCCAACGTGCCGGAAGCCCTGCGCTTCGCGCTCGTCATACTCGACGTGGATCATTATCAGCCGACGGTCGACGCGTTGCGCTGGCTGCCTGCGCGCATCAGCGACCATGGCATACTCGCGCTCGACGACTACCTGCCGCGACAGAACGCGATGGCGACGAAGGCGATCAAGGAATTCCTCACGACCGACCACGGTTTCGAGCAGATCGCGGATTTCAACCAGCAACTGATACTGCGCAAGCTGCCTTCAAATACCGGATCTTAGCCGCAGGGATCACGGAAGACACGGGGTAAAGTCAAAAAAACAGATGTTGCATTTCGATTTTTCAGACTTTTATTATTCTCTGTGAACTCTGTGTCCTCTGTGGCAGATTACGGTTTTTTATTTTATTAGGAATCCATTCATGGGCCTCATTTCAGGAAAAATCGGTTTCATCGGCATCGGCGCGATGGGCACGCCCATGGCGACCAATCTGGCCAAAGCCGGCTGCAAGCTCGTGATCTACGATACCGATGCCAGGCGCACGCAGGCATTGGCCGCCACGCTCGAAATCGAAATTGCCGACAGCCTCGCCGCGCTCGGCGCCGCGTGCGGAACCGTGATCACCATGCTGCCCGACGGCAAGATCGTGCGCAAAGTCTTATGCGGACAGGCCGATGGCGACAAGAACTGCGTAATCGCGGGTCTCAAGCCCGGCTCGCTGGTGATCGACATGAGCTCGTCGTCGCCGATCGGCACGCGCGAGTTGGGCGCGCTGCTCGAAAAGCGCGGCATCAAGCTGATCGACGCGCCGGTGTCGAACGGAGTGAAAGGCGCGACGGCCGCCACGCTCGCCATCATGGTCGGCGGCGACCCCGCGCTCTTTGCGCAACAGCGTCCGCTGTTCGAAAAACTCGGCAACCAGATATTTCACGCGGGACCGCTCGGCGCGGGCCACGCGGTGAAGGCGCTCAACAACTACGTGTCCGCGGCGGGCCTCGTCGCCGCGTGCGAAGCGGTCATCGCGGGACAGCGCTTCGGGCTCGACGCGGGCGTCATCGTCGATATTCTCAATGCGTCGAGCGGCATGAACAACACGACCCGCAACAAAATAAAGCAGCACATGCTGTCCGGGACGTTCGGCGCTGGCTTCGTCACCGGCCTGATGGCGAAGGACGTGCGCACCGCGCTCGAAGTCGCTGCAGCGATGAAGGCGCCCACACTGCTCGCCAAGCCGTGCGTGGAAATCTGGAACCGGATGGAACGCGAGTTCGGTGCCGCCACCGACCACACCGAAATGTTCCGTTATCTCGAATCCGGCGTGAAATGACCGGCGCGCTGGCGCGGGCCGGCGCGGTTCGTTAATATGGCACCGTACGCCGATAAAACAGGGAGGCTCAATGTCCACTGACAAAATGCCGCGCGTTCTCAGCCTGCTGACGCTGCTGCTCGGTTTTGCTGCCGCGCCGGTGCAGGCGCTGCAACTGGTGACCGAAGAGTATGCGCCGTTCAATTACACCGAAGGCAAGACTCTCAAGGGCCTGTCGACCCAGGTCGTGGCCGAAATGGGCGTGCGCGCGAACATGCCGATGGAGTTCCATTCGATGGCGTGGCGGCAGGCTTACGAGCGCGCGCAATCCAAACAAAACACGTGCGTCTTTTCGACCGTGCGGCTCGAGAATCGCGAGCGCATTTTCAAATGGGTCGGCCCGATCGCGACCGACACCTGGGGCCTGTATGCGAAGAGCGCCTTCAGCGGTGAAATCAAGACGCTCGCGGACGCGCGTCCCTACCGGATCGGCGCCGTGACCGACGACTACAAGGTGGAATGGCTCAAGCAGAAGGCCGTCACCAACATCGACACCGTCGACGTCGACAAGAAAAACCCGCCGCGGCTTACGCTCGACCGCAAAGAGCTCGGTGGCATCGACCTCTGGGTCGCGAGCATCTATTCTGCGCGCGAGGTCGCGGCAAGCGCCAAGGCGCCCGACATCAAGCTCCTGCTCAAAATCAACGAGCAGGAGCTGTGGCTCGCCTGCAATCCGGGCGTGCCCAACGTCACCGTCAAGGCGTTGCAGGGCGCGCTCGATGGCATGAAAAAGAACGGCACGTACAAGAAAATCGTCGATTCATACGCCACGCGCCTTGCCAGGTAATTCGCGGCGCTTCCCCGGGACATGATCAATGCGCCGCCGCGCCCGCGGGACGCATCGGTTCAAGCAAGCCGGGTTGCGCCATGCGGGCGGGCGCCGCGCGTTTCGGGGCTAATCGGCGCTGATGTGGGCCGCGTTGGCGACCTTGGTGTATTTCGCCAACTCCAATTTGAACAGCGCCGCGGCTTCCTCGGGGCTGTTGCCGACCACGTCCGCCCCCAGCGATGCCATCCGCTCCTTGACGTCCGGCAACGCCAGCGCCTTGAGCATCTCCCGATTGAGCAGGATGACGAGCTCGCGCGGCGTCTTCGCCGGCACCACCGCGCCGTACCACGTGCTCATCGCGTAGCCTGGCACGCCGGATTCCGCGATGGTCGGCACGTCGGGCAGCACCGCCAGTCGTTTATCCATGGTGACGGCGATCGCGCGCACGCGGCCCGACTGGATGTGCGGCATGATCGGCGGCGCCGTATTGAAGGCCGCCATGACCTGCCCGCCGACGAGATCGATCGCCAGCGGCCCGCCCCCCTTGTAGGGAATCGGGAGCATGTCGGTCTTGGTCATCATCTTGAACATCTCGCCCGCGAAATGCTCGGGGCTGCCGACGCCTGAAGTCGCGTACGTAAGTGCGCCGGGTCTGGCCTTGGCCAGCGCGATGAACTCCTTGACCGTCTTCGCCGGCAGCGACGGGTGCACGCAGAGGACATTGGGCACATTGGAAACCACCGTGATCGGCGCGAAATCGCGTTCGATGTCGTAGCCGAGGTTTTTGTAAACCGGCTTGCTCATGATGTGCGCCACCGACATGAACAGTATGGTGTAGCCGTCGGCGGGCGCGTCGGCGGCGAGCTTGGCGGCGATGTTGGCGTTGGCGCCCGGCCGGTTTTCGACGACGAACTGCTGCTTCAATGACTCGGACACCTTGGCGCCGACGGCGCGCGCCATGATGTCGGTGCCGCCGCCCGGCGCGAAGCCGACGATAATGCGAACGGGTTTGTTCGGATACTGTTGCGCGAGCGCGGGTGTCGAAATAAGCAGCGCTCCCGCGGCCATCAGCATTGCTGCCAGCGTCAGCGCAAATTTGCGCGTTGCGCGTTTCATCGGTCTCCTCCTCGCGATTTATTGTGGTGTTGTCGCACCTTAAAGCGGGCCATGGCAGGTGTCAACAACAGTCATCTCTAAGTCACATGCTTTGACTGTTTTCGCGACCGCATGCTACTGTCGAGACTCACCAACGCGCATCCGATTGCCACCATGAACCTGCTCGTGCTGCCCGGCGACGACATCGGGCCCGAAATTACCGCGGCTGCGATGAGCGTGCTGCAACGCGCCGATGCCATTTTCTCGCTCGGCCTGCGCTTCGAGACGCGGGAAGTCGGCATGGCGAGCCACCGCCGCGCCGGCACCACGCTGCCGGAAGCGGTGGTCGAAGCGGCGCTCGCCGCCGACGGCGTCGTTCTCGGCCCCTGCGGCATGACCGAGTATCCGCCGCTCGAAGCGGGCGGAGTCAACGTTCCCGGCACGCTGCGCAAGCGCCTCGACCTCTACGCCAACCTGCGCCCGGCGCGCAGCCGCGAGAGCCTGCGCAATGCACGCCCCGGGCTCGACTGCCTCGTCGCGCGCGAGAACACCGAGGGGTTTTATGCCGACCGCAACATGTTCCTGGGCAGCGCGGAATTCATGCCGACCGAGGACTGCGCGCTGTCGGTGCGCAAGATCACCGCCAAGGCCTCGCGCCGCATCGCGCAAGTCGCTTTCGAGCATGCGCGCAGGCGCCGCAAGCAGGTGACGGCGGTCGGCAAGCGCCACGTGCTGCAATTGGGCGACGGCATCTTCATGCGCGAAGCGGCGGCAGTGGCGAAAAACTTTCCAGACGTCGCGTGGCGTGAAATGGACGTCGACGCAATGGCGGCGGATCTTTACACGCGCCCGGAGCGCCACGACGTGATCCTGATCACCAATATGTTCGGCGACATTCTGTCCAACGCGGCATCGGCGATGGCCGGCGGCCTCGGGCTTGCGGCAGCGCTCAATGCAGGCGACCAGCACGCCGCGGCCAATGCCGCGCACGGATCGGCGCCCGACATCGCGGGCCGCGACGTGGCCAACCCGGCTTCGCTGATTCTTTCGTCGGCGATGCTGCTCGAATGGCTCGGCACGCGGCACCAGCGCGCCAACCTTGTCACCGCGGCGCAGGCCATCGAGGGCGCGATCGATGCGTGCCTTGCCGACCCCGGCACGCGCACAATCGACGTCGGCGGCAGCCTCGGCACGCGCGCGTTCGGTGCCGCGGCCGTCGGCCGTCTCGAGAAAAGCGCGAACAAGCTCGCCGCGGCGTAAATTGCCGCAACCCCGCAAAAAAAGCGGCGCCGGGCGCGGCGGCGCCCGCTGCAGTTAAAATGACACCGATGAAGAAACCCCGTATCGCATTGATCCACGCGTTGCCGGTCGCGATCGAGCCGATCTGCAACTCCTTCAAGCGGCTGTGGCCGCAGGCCCAGGTCACCAATCTGCTCGAAGACTCGCTGGCCGCCGACCTCGCCGCCGCCGGCAAGCTCGATCAAGCCATGGTCAAGCGTTTCTGCGTGCTCGCGCAATACGCCGAGTCGTGCGGCGCCGACGCGATCCTGTTCACGTGCTCGGCATTCGGGCCGGCCATCGAAGCGGCGCGCGCAGCGGTCAAAATCCCGGTGCTGAAACCGAACGAGGCGATGATGGAGGAAGCGCTCGCGACCGGCAGCAACATCAACCTGCTGGCGACGTTCGAGCCGAGCATTCCGTCGATGCTGCAGGAACTGGAGGAACTTGCCACCCGGCGTGGGCAAAAGCTCAAGATAGCGACCAAAGCGGTTCCCGCTGCGCTCACCGCGCTGCATGCCGGGCGCGGCACCGAGCACGACCAGTTGATCGCCGCGGCAGCCGAAGAACTCGGCGACTGCGACGCGCTGCTCTTGTGCCAGTTTTCGATGGCGAGCGCAGCCGAGCGCATACCGGCGCGCCGCGGCAGAAGCGTGTTCACGAGTCCCTACTCGGCGGTCGCACGGCTCAAGCAGTTGCTGCAGGCATAGCCAAAAAATCCGACGGAGGAAAAGATGAAAACCAAATTGCGGTTAGTCGTTGCGTTAGCGTTATCGATGTTTGCTGCCGTCGCGGCGGCGCAGCAGTATCCGGCGAAGCCGGTGCGTTTTGTCGTGCCGTTTGTAGAAGGCGGGGGCCCCGGATCTCGGCGAAGGGGTTGCTTTTGGGGCGGAGACGGGGCACGGCCGCCGGAATTGTGGCACGGCTTTCGGCGACGTCTTGCAATCGCGCTGCTCGTTTCTGCATCTTTCGCTGCGATGCCAGTGATCGCGCAAACTTATCCGTCGAAACCGGTACGTTTTGTCGTTCCCTTTGTGGCAGGCGGCCCCACCGATATCCAGGGCCGCATGCTCGGCGAGAAGCTCGCGCAGCGGCTCGGCCAGCAGTTCATCATCGACAACCGCGGCGGCGCCAACGGCAACATCGGCATGGAACTCGTCGCCAAGGCGCCGCCCGACGGTTACACCATCGTGATCGCGACCGTCGGCACCTGGGCCGTCAACCCGAGCCTATACAAGCAAATGCCCTACGACCCGGTGCGGGATTTCGCGCCCATCATGCAGGTCTCGAGTTCGCCCGGCGTGCTGGTCGTGCACCCATCGGTGCCGGTCAAGGGCGTGAAGGAATTGATCGCGCTCGCCAAAGCGAAACCGGGCAAGCTCGACTACGGCTCGTCGGGCGTCGGCGGCTTCGGCCATATCTCTGGCGCACTGTTCTGCCTGATGACCAAAACGGAAATGGTGCACATCCCGTACAAGAGCTCGGCGCCGTCGCTGACCGACCTGATCGCGGGCCAGATCCAGGTGCTGTTCAACAACGCGATCTCGACAGTGCCGTTCATCAAAGCGGGACAGGTGCGCGCGCTCGCGGTGACGAGCCTGAAGCGCATGCCGGCGTTGCCCGAGCTGCCGAGCATCGATGAAGCCGGCGTCAAAGGCTACGACAACTCGTCGTGGTCGGCGGTCGCCGCGCCCGCCGGCACGCCAAAGGAAATCATCGCGAAGTTGAACGGCGAGCTCAACGCGATCATGAAGCTTCCCGATATCCAGGAACGAAGCGGCGCGGTCGGCGCCGTCATCATCGGCGGCACGCCCGAGCAATTCGGCAATTATCTGAAATCTGAAATCGCGAAGTTCGCGCGCGTGGTGAAGGAAGCGAAGATCAGCGCGCAGTAGCAACCACCAGCAACCGCCGATGAACGCAGATAAGAGCAATAACAGAAGCGGTAACCGGTGACGAGAATCAGAGTTTCCGCAAGCTTTCTTCTCCAAGGCTGTTCGCATGCCCGAAATGCGAACCATAGTTCTCCTGGACAAAGGTTGCAATCGTGTCGCGATATTCAGGCAAAATATCATTGCCTCTGTCGGTATGCATGATCAGGAAGATCGCATGCGAAACGACCCACACTACACCGCCAAACAACCCCAGAGCGATAAGTGGTTCGAACATGATCGCCTCCTCTGCCAGCAGCGAGACTATCGCCATGACGCCAGACTAAGCCTGACAGGGTCTTGATGATAATGAACCATGCCACTAAAAACCAGTGACATATTCACACTCGGGGGTTCCCCTGTTAGGACCAGGGTCTCTCTCAAAGGGTCAGAGCCGAAATATCCTGAGGCGTGGATTGAGGCAAGGATCGTTGATAAGCGGAGAGAGCCAGGAACCTATGAACAGGTGGAAAAGTATTTCGGCTCTGACCCCTTGCGGCCGCCGCATGATGAGTAGACTTGTCACACCATGCAGAGCTTGGGCGTGTTGAACTTTGTCCTGGATGCCTTGCGCAAGTTGGGGTTGCTCGAAATCGCCTACCGGATATACAAAAAAGCGCTCGCAACGAACGCCTGTGGCGCCCAAAGTCGATCCGAGGCCGATGGTTTACCGCTTCCGCCTTCCGACTTGATGATCCTGGCGGCCGGCTCGCCGAATGTCGATTGGTTTCTTCATTTCGGCAAGTCGATGTTTCAGATCCTGCTCGGGACACTGCAAAAGGAGGGGGTCAGGGTTGAAAGCCTGACCGCGGTCCTCGAGTTTGGTTGCGGCTGCGGCCGTATTCTGCGACATTGGCATTCAGTCCAGGGGCCGCAACTCCATGGGGTGGATTACAACGTGCGGCTCATCGAGTGGTGCCGCGAAAGTCTGCCCTTCGCCCGGTTCTCGACCAATACCTTATACCCGCCTTTGTCCTACCGGGACGGGATGTTCGACTGTGTGTATGCGATTTCTGTTTTCACCCACATGTCGGAGGAACTTCAAGCGTTGTGGGTGAAGGAACTGAAGCGGATTGTTCGACCGGGTGGCTATTTGCTTTTCACCACGCATGGAGAAAGCTTCCGGAAGACGCTCACGACACCCGAGCGCGAGGCATTTACGGCAGGGGACTTGGTCGTCCGCTATGCGGGAGCGAGCGGGATGAATCTGTGCAGAGCCTTTCACCCCGAAGCCTATGTGCGTCAGCGCATGAGTGAGGGCTGCACTGTCAAGGACATGATGCCGGCGGGTACACACGAAGCTCTCCATCAAGACTTGTATCTGCTGCGCAGGGATTAGGTGCGAGATCGCTGGACCGATCAAGCATAAACAGGGTCAGTGTTGCTTTACCGCTGCGCTCCCCGGAAATCTGACCCTGACCCTGTTTATCAATGCGCCGAAGAGTACTCAAGCTTCGCCCAACAAATCCCTGGCGGTCTTCTCGGAAACGGCTGCGCGCTCGCTCGTCGTGAGACCCGGGATCGCATCAATCGAAGCAATGGGGTCGTCCGGACCCATATCGAACGGATGGTCCGTTCCTATCACCACGCGGTCCTGTCCGACGATATTGATCAGATGCCGCGCTGCTTTTGGATCGTGCACGAGCGCGTCGAAATAAAACCGGCGCAGCAAGTCGCGCGGCGAAGTCTGCGTATTCTTTTTTGGTTCGGGGCGCACGCGATGACCATGCGCAAAACGGCCGATCTGGTAAGGGACGAAGCCGCCGCCGTGCGCCAGCAGGATGCGCAGTTTCTTCAGCTCGTCGAGCGCGCCGCTGAACATGAGATGCGCCACCATCAGCGTCGTATCGAGAGGGAATCCAACGAAGTTGTTCAGGTAATAGTCGTCCAGGATTGCGCCCCGCGCCAGGCAGTGATACGGATGCGTGAAAATGAAGCAACCCGATTGTTCTATGGCCTTCAGCACCTTGCGAAATTTGGGATGCGCGAGCGGGTCGTTTTCGATCGACGTCCCCATTTCGATGCCCTTGAATTTGTGTTCCTTCACGACGCGTTCGAGTTCGGTGATCGCCGCGTCAGGATCCTGCATCGGCAGATGGGCCAGGCCGCGCAAGCGGTCCGGCCGCTGGGCGACCATCCGGGCGATGCCGTCGTTCGCAAGCCGCGCCGCCTCCAGCCCGATTTCCGGACTCAGCGCATAAAAAAAGATCGGCGGCGCGACCGAGATGCCGGCCACATCCATGCCGACGCGGTCCATCCATTCGACCTTGGCATCGACGTCGTAAAAAGCGGGCTTGAGCTCCGCCATCGGGCCGTGCGCGTAGAAGTAGCGTTTGCCGTCCCTGATCTCGATTTTCGTGCCGTAGCGGTCGGGGCTGCGGGTGATCGCATCGATGATGGTCGGCGGAATTACATGGTTGTGCAGATCGATATTCATAAACTCCATCTATTCTTCGATGAATCGGGCCTGCTTCGATGGCTCCCCCGCTGGCGGCGGAAGCCGTACTCTCAAGTTACGCTAGGTCCTGAAATCCCGGGCAGGTCATACCGCCGCACGAAAATTCGCGGCGCACAAGCGGCCACGCTATTTCGGCGGGATGACCGGCAGCAGCACGCAGGCCCGGCGGCCCGGTCCCATATGCAGCGTCACGTCGCCGCCGAACACCGCGGCAGGCCGATCGCGCGGGTCGTTGTGGCGGAAGGGGCCGACGCCGGTAAATGTCGCATTCAGATTGCCGAGGCCCTTGACCGTGCCGCCGGGCCACTCGTAATCGCGGCCGCGCACAGTGAGGCCGATCCGATAGCCCTTGGGCAGCACGACACAGGTCGGCCACACCTCGATGTCGAGTTCATAGATCTTGTGCGGCGTGAGTTCCTGAATTTCGTCATGGGTGTGATAGGGCCGGTAGGGCAGTGACAGCGCCTTGTCGAGCTTGCGATGGGAGGCGCGGAGCCAGCCCTGCGCAATCGGCGTGTGCGGGTCGAGCGCCCCCATGAAAGTGACTTCTTTCAAGTCCGGAGCGAACGCGCGCACCACCAGAAACAGGTCGGCATCCTCGGTGGCCGACGAGACCCACAGCTTGGCCGCGATCGGGCCCGTGATTTCCGTGCCCTTCCTGAGCGGCGGCGTGAGAAACGTTACGCCGTCCGCAAGGCCGCCGTAAGTGACGCTGCCCGCCTTTTTTGGCGCGTCGGTCGTAAGCGTATGGCCCTCGGGGTGCAAATAAAACTTTGTCCAGCGCGTCCGCTTGAGGGGCCATTCATCCTCGTGGCGCTCGACGAACTTCTCTCCCGCGTGGCGCACCAGCAGGCTCACCTTGGGTTGCTTCGACCACCCGGTATTTTCGCCCTTCAGGAAATGGCCGAAGAAGCGCTTCTGAATCCTGATGCCATAATCCGTATAGAACTCGGTCCAGTGCTCGATGCCGTGCACCTCGAGCCACTTCTTCCTGGACGCCGCGCGCACGAAGCCCTCGAAGTTGCCACGCGGATGCAGGCCCTGCCCGCCCCAGTTAGCGGATGAAAGCAATGGCGTCTTCACTTTCGACCAGTCAGGCATGCGCGAAATCCAGTAATCGTCGCTCGCCAATGGGCTCGCAAAACAGTCGGCTGCGAAGTCACGCCGGGTAGCGCCGAGTTCTTCCTCGCTCAGGGTCTCGGGTCCGGCTACCCAGCCGCCGTTCATGCGGCTGCGATAACCGTTCTGGCCCTTGCCATGCTGCACTTTGGTGACCTGCCCCGGAAACCAGGTATCGGCGAACGTGCAGTAGATGCCGCCGTGATGGCTGAGATCACGGTAATAATCCGCCGCGCCCTCCCAGATGCAGATCGCCGCCAGATGCGGCGGTTGCAGTGCCGCAACCTGCCACTGGTTCATGGCGTAATAGGAAATGCCGTTGAGTCCGATCTTGCCGTTCGACCAGGGCTGCTTCGCCGCCCACTCCACGCAATGATAGAAATCCCGAGCTTCGCGCAGCGACCACAGATCGAGCAGCCCGGGCGAGCGGCCGGCGCCGCGCGAGTCGACGCGCACGACCACGTATCCGTCCGGCACCCACTTCTCCGGATCGACCACTTCCCAGTTCTGGTACTTGTTGGAGGAACCTGCGGGCACGTCCGGATGCTCGTCGCACATGCGGCGCCACTGGTCGATATACAGGTCCTCGAAATGCAGCCACTTGCCGTAGGGGCCGTAGGTCAGGATGACGGGATACTTGCCGTCCTCGACCGGCCGGTACACGTCGGCCCGCAATACCAGGCCGTCTTCCATCTCAACCGGCACATCCCAATCGATCCGCATGCCGTCGCGAACCACGCTGACCTCACGATAATCCATGCCGCTGCGCCTTCCAAATAGTCTGGCTCATCAATTCGGCGACGTATTATTTCCTGCTAAATCTTTAACCGCGAAGGACGCCAAGGACGCGAAGGAAAAACAAGATAGAAATGGAAACAACTAAATTATTGGTCCTATCTAATTTATCGTCTATCGTTTCTGGCTCTTCCTTTGCGTCCTTCGCGTCCTTTGCGGTTCAAGGTTTAATCTTCCGGAGCATCCATCAGCGTGAGCGTGTCTTAGCGCACCTTTACCGGTTTGCCCGTCTTTGCCGATTTCACGATCGCCTCGAAGACAGCTACACCGTGAATGATCTGCTCGGCGGAAATCGGGAACGGCGCATCGCCACGAACCGCCGCCGCGAACGCCTCCAATGCCGCCTTCACCGGATTGACGCCTTTATGATCGATGATTTCCGGCTGCGCGGGCGGGGGATGCCCCGGCTTGTCGGGCGCCGGACTGAAGCGAAACACATCCAGATTCCTGTCGGTCTCGGCGAGACCGCGCGTGCCGTAGACCGCGACGCGATAATTAGCCGCGGTGGCAATTGAGCAGTTGAAGCTCGATGTCGCGCCGTTCTTGTGTATGAGCGTGACGGTTGTCGTGTCGTCAACGAGCGGGGCTCCCCGCCGCGTGTTGACGCAATAGACCTCCGCGATCTCGCCGCAAAGATCGATGAATCCATCGACGAGATGGACGCCTATCCCCGTCATTGCACCGACCGGGGTCTCGGCCGGATTGGTGCGCCACGACTCCTTCGGCATGAAAAGTCCGCCCGGCGCCGTCGCCTCGGCCACCCCGAAACAGATCGTGCCCAGGCGGCCGTCCCTGACACGGGCGCGGATTTCGCCGATGGAGGGATGGAACCGGCGTTGATAGTCGATGCCGAGCACGATGCCCGCCTTCTTGACCGCATCGAGCGCCGATCTGGCGCTCGCCACGGTCAGCGTAAACGGCTTCTCCACGTAGATGTGCTTGCCCGCCCGTGCCGCGCGTTTGACGTGTTCCTCGTGCTGGCTATGAGGCGTGGTATAGACGACCGCGTCGATGCCGCGGTCCTTGAGTATGTTGTCCAGATCGTCGCGCAGCTCGATCTTGCGCTCCTTGCAGAAATCTTCCGCCTTCGCGCGGGTGCGCGTGTTGCCGGCGACGAAAGTGATCTGATCGCTCTTGCCCTGAACGGCGTCGACGATCGTCCTTCCCCACCAGCCAAGTCCGACGATTGCAGCTCGTATCATGCTTCCTCCATCACGGTTAGCGGCTTCCTGTTCCGAGTTGACCGCGTCCAAAAATTATGACATACATCCACCCTCGCGGCATGATTCGGTTCGTCGAACTTCGGGCGGAGTATAGTCCTGCTTAATGGGTTACATCGAATCCGACCAGATTGGAACTCGTCGCACACTCAAGTCGGGAAGTGCCCGGCTGACGTGTGGTTGGAGTACCCTGTGTCCCCGATGAACGGTCCGGGAGCGGTGCGGCTGGTGGTAGAGAACGCGGCCGTGCGCTACGGTGAGCTCGAAGTTCTCGCGGGCGTCAGCCTCAACGTCGGCAGCTCGGAGGTCGTCAGCATCGTCGGGCCGTCCGGGTGCGGCAAGACTACGCTGCTCCGCTGCGTGGGCGGGTTGACCCCGCTCGACGGCGGGGAGGTCCGTATCGACGGGCAGGTGGTCGACAAACCGTTGCCGAGCGTGTCGATGGTGTTCCAGCATTTCGGGCTCTTCCCGTGGAAAAACCTCTGGCACAACATCGCATACGGCCTGAAACTGCGGCGTGCCCCCGCGGAGGAGATCGAACGCCGCGTCGTGGAGGCGATCGAGCTCGTCGGGCTCGCGGGGTTCGAGAAGTCGTATCCGCACCAGCTCTCCGGCGGCATGCAGCAACGCGCAGGGCTGGCGAGAGCGCTCGTGATGGAGCCCAAGCTCCTGCTCATGGACGAGCCCTTCAGCGCGATCGATGCCCAAACGCGGGAGCAGCTCCAGTTCGAGCTGCTGCGAATCTGGGACAGCCGCCCGACCGCCATGATGTTCGTCACTCATGCCATCGACGAGGCAGTGCTGATGGGTGACAGGGTCGTCGTCCTGGCGGGCCGTCCGGCGCACGTTCGAGCGGTGCGCAAGGTCGATCTGCCCCG
>JBGPFE010000020.1:0-67585 GCA_041483135.1 Gammaproteobacteria bacterium
AGCATTATTTCTTCGAGGGGCTGTTCATCATCGTTTTTTCCGTTGCCGCGGCATTTTTTGCCGTGTGGCTGGGAAGCACAGGCCGCCATGACGATGTGCTCTACCGCATCCATTTCCCCGACTCGGTAAGCGGGCTCGCGGTCGGCGATCCGCTGAAATTCCGCGGCGTCGATGTCGGCACGGTCAAGACGATGGTCATCGATCCTGACGATACCCGCATGGTGCTGGTGGATGTGAGGTTGCGCAAGGAAACCCCGGTCAAGACCGACACCCGGGCGAGCCTCGCGCTGAAAGGCATCACCGGTGTCGTCTTTATCGAGCTGAACGGCGGAGACCCGGCGGCGCAGACCCTGCTTGCGGCCACGCCCCAGGGCAAGACTCCCGAGATTCCCTCGGAAAAGACCGGCCTCAAAGCCATGCTCGACGAGCTGCCGAAGCTGGTCGAAAAATTCTCAGCGATCGAGGACCAGGTCAAGAAAGTCGTGACGAACGTCGGCGCGTTGACGGACAAGGTCAAGGACAATCCTTCTCTGCTGCTCAGACGCCCCGAAGCAAAGCCCGAAGCAAAGCAATGATGCCGGAAAGGACTGCGGGAAAATCGTGGTCCGTTCCCGAGGATTAGCGCCATCGGTGTGTAAGAAATTGTAAGCGCGCAGCGTGGGCTGAACTTTAGCCCGACACGCGGTCTGAGCATCAACACGTTCTGAACTATCTGCCGCCCGCAACCATGCGCCGTCGTATTCTGTCCTGTCTGCTTTTGCTTGCCGTCTCGTTCGATGCGGCGGCGGGCGATCTTTACACCGCGCTCAACCGGCTGCGCGCGGGTGTAGGCAATTGCGCCGTCGCGGAAAAATTGCCGCCGCTGCAGCCACAGGCCGCGCTCGAGCGCGTCGCCAGAGATCTTGCGCGGGGAGATAACCTGCAGCGAAGCCTGAATGCGGCCGGGTACAGGGCGACGCGTTCCACTGCCCTTAGCATCAAGGGTGACGGGGTCGGCGCACACGCGGCAGGGATGCTGGCAAAACAAAGCTCCTGCGAGCGGTTGCAGGATGCCGCGATGACGGAGGTCGGCATTTACCTCGACGCGCGCCAGGTCTGGATCGTGATGGCGGCGCCGTTTGCGCCGTCGGTGGGGATGTCCGGGCAGGCGGCGGGGCAGCGCGTGCTCGACCTCGTCAACCAGGCTCGCGCCGCGCCGCGCTCCTGTGGCAACCGGAAGTTCAATGCGGCGCGGCCGGTGCGCTGGAACGACACGCTTGCCGAGGCCTCGCGGCTGCATGCCGAGGACATGGCGCGCTACAACTACTTCAGCCACAGCGGCCGCGACGGTTCCAATCCGGCGCAACGTGTCGAGCGCGCGGGCTACCGATACCGCTCTACCGGCGAAAACATCGCCGCCGGGCCAATGAAACCCGAGGATGCGGTGGCGGGCTGGATCAAAAGCCCGGGGCATTGCGCCAACCTGATGAATCCGGCGTTTACCGAAATGGGCGCCGCCTTCGCGGTCGATCGCAGGAGCGAGATGGGCGTGTACTGGTCGCAGGCGTTCGGCACGCCGCGCTGATTTAAATTTCCAGGGGCGGCCCTTCCCTGGATTGGTGATTGAGCAATTAAGTAATTCGGGATTAAGTGATTGGATTACTCAATCGCTCAATCGCTAAATCACTTAATCGCCAGATTCCCCTCCCGCCCCCCCGCTTCGCTCGCCCCACTGCAGACAAGGGGTCAGTGCCGGGTTACTTTTCAAAAATCAAGATAATTCGGCTCCGGCCCCTGTGGCGGGGTTTCGCCGCAATTCAGGGCGCGAACGCTTTGCGGTACGGACAGTCATATAAGCATGCGCACGGCTGAAGGTGGCCGGCGCGTGTTTATCCGCGCAGTGTATTTGCGCCCGACACGATGGAGGATGTCAAATGCTGACCCACGATTTGCAGCGAGACAAAAGCATATTGGTGCTCAAGCCCGACGGGCCGCTCGAAGCGGCCGATTTCACGACGCTGGCAAGTCACGTCGATGCTTATCTGGAGCAAAAGGGAAAGCTGCGCGGCGTATTGGTGCGCGCAAAATCGTTTCCCGGCTGGAAGGACTTCGGCGCGCTGCTCGCTCACCTGAAGTTCGTCAAGAATCATCATCGGAAAATCGAGAAAGTGGCGGTCGTCGCGGATGGCGGCGTTGCGAACATCATGCCGCATTTCGCAAGCCATTTCATCCGTGCGGAGGTCAGGCATTTCGACTATGCAAACGAGAGCGCCGCCTGGGACTGGCTCATGGAACGCGGCCCCCAGGCGCGCACCGCCGCGTAAACGGAATCGCCGACAGGATTCGAGACGGCGCCGCGCGACGGCGTTCCATTTTCAGCGGTTCGCGGACGCTTAGCGCAGCGTCCGCAGCTGCCGGTCGGGCGCCATCAGAATTTGGGAATGCGCAGAGTCTTGCTGATCATCAAGGTCCCCGACAACAGGAACAGCAGGGCAAGCGGATGCAAATCCCACGGTCCGCCCGTCCACACGCCCCAGTAAAGATTCCCGCCCAGCCGATCCTGCCACGCGAGCACCGCCAATAGCGCGATCAGCAGCACGCTGGTGGGGATCGGCGTGCCTTCAAAGTAGGCAACCTTGTCGGCGCCTTGCGAAAGGCTCTCGGCGGTCACGTTGTAGCGCGCGAGGCGGCTCACCCCGCAACATACAAAGTAAATCAGCACAACCGAGTCCCAACCGCCGCGCAGGCCGGCGGCAAATCCGAGTGCCGCGGGGGCGACGCCAAACGAGATGACGTCAGCCAGCGAATCGAGTTCGCGCCCGAGCGCCGAGTTGGTATGCCGCCAGCGCGCTATGCGGCCATCGAGCACGTCGAATACCAGCGCCGCCGGCGCCATCGCCGCCGCGGCGAGGAAGTGGGCCACCGACGCGTTGCCGACGTAGATCATGGCGAGAAAAATCGTCGCCACCCCGCAGGCTGCGTTGGCGAGCGTGAAAAAATCGGCGAGATGAAAACCCCGCAGCATCGAGAAATGTTTGCGCTGATTAACCGGCGAGGGCGTGGATGGAGGCATTATTTCCTGATTGATGTTTTGCATGGCCACCTTCTGTCAAAACGACCTACCGTCAATTGGCGCAACCAAGCCAGCAGCCTGAATGGTGATGCCTTTACGGTCAGTATGCGCCTGGCATCAACTGGCAATTACCAGCGGGCTGGCAGGGCCCTGTTGATGGTTATTTTTTTCCTCTCGACTTTGATGTATCCACCGACGGCAAGGTCTCTGAATATCCGGTTAATCGTCTCGCGTGACGACCCCACCCGGCTGGCCATGTCCTGCTGCGTCAGTTTCTCGGAAATAACAAGCTTTCCCTCCTGTTCAACCGCAAGATCGAGCAGCAATCTGGAGACCCTGCCGTAGACATCGAGCATGGCGCGGCTTCTTATATTTTTATTAAGTCCTCGTACTATATGAATAAGATCTTTGATCACGTGCAGCGAGATATCCGGATGTTCGTGCAAGAGGTGCGCGAAATCGGTTTTTGAGATGACTGCGAAACGGGACGGTTCGAGCGTCACTACCGATGCCGACCGGGGCAGCTCATCGAGCGCCATCTCGCCGAAGTACCCCCCGGGACCTTTAATGTCGAGAATAAGTTCTTTGCCGCTTTCATCACTGAGGCATACCTTAACCTTGCCGGAAAGAACTACGTACAGGGACCCCGTGAATTCCCCCTCGCTGATAACAATCGCATTCTTGACGAACGTTTTTATCACCGCTTTATCGGCGACGGCGCGCAGCTCGTCTTCCTGCAAGCCCGAGAACAGCGGACCCAGAAACAGCGGGGTCATTTTCAGGCTGACCGGCATGGAAAACCCCACGAGAGGGCGCCCCTGGCGGGAGCGCCGGGGGACGCCGCGTCAGCCTGGGGCGGGCCCTGCCTGACGACGTCGCAGTCTTTCTGCGCGCCTGCAATGAGCGGCATGCAGCCACCATCGAGCAGCAACGGCGAGGCGAGTATCGCGGGCGGAAAGAGGTTTTTCATAAGGAACGGACGATGCAATGCCAATGGAATTACTGCCAAGCTACAGCAGGACTATTATTCTGTATGTGCGGCGACGCACAGAGCGCGCGGTTTGCGAAGGGGACAATGCCCGCTACGACAAATGGCGGACGGAATGCCTTTATCGCATCGCCCAGGTAATGCAAGGCTACGCTGCCTGGCTTCATGGTTCATGGAAAGGGCCATCCTATGAGCATCCAGTCGACAAATGACGCCAAACCGCTGGCGAGCGACGTTGCGGCGCTGGTGCAAGCGCACTGGCGGCGTTTCCTGGTGCAGGGCGCGCTCATGATAGCGCTCGGCACTTTGGCCGTCGCGTTGCCGGTCGTCATCACGCTTGCAATCGAGATCCTCATCGGCTGGCTGCTCGTTATCGGCGGCGTCTGGCGCGCCATTTCTCTCGCGCGCTCATCCCGCATGCCCGGCTTCGGATGGTCGCTGGCGATGGCCATGGTCGCGATTGTGCTCGGCGCGATGCTGGTGATGATGCCGCTTGCGGGCATGCTTACGCTGACCATGCTGCTGATCACGTTCTTTGTCCTGGAGGCTGTCGGCAAGATTCTTTTTGCGCTCGATCTGCGCAAGCACTCGCAGAACTGGGGCTGGGTCCTCGCGACCGGTGTTATCGATCTGCTACTGGCCGCGCTCATTTTTTCCGGCTGGCCGAGCACGGCAGCGTGGGCGATCGGACTTCTGGTCGGTATCAATATGATCTTTTTCGGCGCATCGCTGGTAATGATTTCGCTGGCGGCGCGCGTCGCGAAGGCATGAACGGGGTCGAAGCAGGATTGGTGATTGAGCGATTGGCGAATTTAGCGATTGAGTGATCGAGTAACCCGATCACTCAATCGCTTGGCTCCTCGCTTCGCTCTCCCCTGATCGCTTGATCGCCAGATTCCCCGCACGCTCTCCCGGCTCACTCGCTTGACGACGATTGAACGTCAAACGTGATCGTCTCCAGGACCACGCAATTCCTTCGACGCCGTTTCCCACGGCAGTTTTCGTTCGTACAGGCGCGGCTCTCACGAGAAGGCTTGTTCGGCCTGCATCTGACCATCGGTACAGCAATCGTGGCCGGCGCGGCATGGCTGTTTGGTGGTATCGCCCAGGACTTGATCGCCGGCGACCCGCTCATCCTGATCGATCGGCTCATCTCGGAATGGTTTCGTTTGCATCCGACACCGCGTTTCAATATGGAAATGCAATTGGCGTCGGAGCTCGCATCCGTCGCCGCCGTCAGCAGCCTGTTCGCGCTCATGAGCTGCGTTTTTATATGGAAGCGATTATGGTACTGGCTATTGGGACTCGTGTTGGCCGTTCCGGGCGGTATGCTTCTCAACGCACTCTTGAAGGATTTGTTCGGCAGAGGAAGGCCCGGATGGGCAGATCCGTTGACATCGCTCGCAGATTATAGTTTTCCCAGCGGCCATACGATGATGGCGACGATCATCTATGGTTTCGCGGCTACCTGCCTGATTCTAAGAATCGGGGCCTGGCCGTGGCGCTTTTTTATAGCGGCTATAACGATCATGCTCGTTTTTCTGGTTGCGATAAGCAGGATGTATCTGGGAGCGCATTACTTGAGCGATATATTGGCGGCAATGGCGGCAGGAACGGCCTGGCTCGCGCTATGCCTTACCGCAGTGGAACAATTGCGCCGCTACCGGAACAAACCGCGGGTCCAATAAATAGTCGTCGAGTGCTCGCCGGTGTCGGACCACGGTTTTTTAGATCGGTGATTGAGCAATACTCAGTGATGGGTAATGGGTAATGGGTAATGGGAAACCCCATCGCTCATCGCTCATCGCTCATCACCTGTTATTCAGGGCCGCCCCCGGGAAAACCACTGGCGTCAATTTACTGCCGCCGGCACGGCCCCTTTTCGAATCGCCGGCACCACCGGCGGCTGGCCGGTTTCCTTGAGGATGCCCTGCGCTTCCGGCAAGAGCAGGAAGCCGACGAAGTCCGTCGCCTCTTTCACATAGCGGGCGGTGCCCGGGACGGTCGCCGCGTTGCGGATTGCTTCGCTCAGGTTGACGCTGTCGGGAAAGCGGACGATATCGACATCGTTGCGCGCCGCCACGGCCGCCGAGTAGTAGACGACGCCCGCGTTCGCGCGTCCTTCTTTCACGGCGTTGACGGTGCCGGGAACGTTGGTGGGCTTGGCGGGGTCGGCCGGCGCGCTGTCGAGGATCTTTTGCGCGAGTTCCGGTTTTCCTTCCTGCACCGCGGCTCGCTTGAGGAACTCGATCGTGCGGTTGGTGGCGAGGTCCGTCGCGCCCGTCACCCGCGCGAACTTCACCTGCGGTCCGGCCAGATCGCTGACCCGGCGAATGCCGAGTGGATTTCCCTTGGTGGTGATGACCGCCATTTCGTTGGCGGAGAAGACGACATACCACGTGGCCGCGTCCTTGCCCGAGCCCGCGAGTTTCTTGTTCATCAAATCCTCGTCGATGACCGCGGGAGCAGAGGGCGCGAAGACGTCGCAAACGTCGCCGTTCAGGATGCGCCTGGCGAGATCCCGGGACACGCCGGAGGTGAGTTTGAGGGTGACGCCCGCATGCTTCACCTCGAACGCCTGCTTGAGCGCGCGCATCGGACCGGCCAGGGAATCGGCGTGAAACACTTCCAGCTCGGCGGCCGTGGCGCCGGTGACGAGAAGCACCGACAACAAGGCCAATCGCGAAAGGAACCGACCGCCGCGTACGAGCGTTGCAACCATCCGTTTCATCTTGCCCTCCTTCCGGGTCATGCGGAGCCACTTCATGGTATCGATCATTCCATGCGCACCGCAATAAACGGGACCGGGGTCGATTATGTTGGCGCGCCGGGAAAAATTAATCAGGGTCGGTGTAACTTTTGCTTTGGCGCGCGTTGGAAACCTGACACTGACCCTGATTATTGTTCAGCGTTCCGTCCGGCTCGGATCAATTGAGCGTGGCAACAATCCGGCGGATCTGCTCTGGCGTGTGCTCGCCGGCAAGCGGTGTTCCCGGGATCAAATGTTTGCCCATGACAAGCGGCCCGACCACGACCGGCTCGAGGCCGACATCACGCACCAGTCGCGACGCCGTCGCGAGGGCGTTCGCATCGTCGCCCGCGATCGGCATCCCGGTACGCTCGCCCTTGCTCTGCGCAAATCCCGGCAGCTTCGCGTAACCGATGGCATTGAAAGCGCGGACGATGCGCGCCCCCGGCAGGAGCTCCGCCGAAGCCAAACCGGCGCCCTTTTCCCGCGCCCACGTCGCAATTTCGCCATCGCGCGCGACTATGGGGTTGCTCGCATCGACCACCACTTTGTCCTTGATCAGTTCCACCAGATCCCTGCCCACCTGCCGCAGCGCGCCATAAGGCACAGCGATCAGTATCACGTCACCGAATGCGGCGGCCTCGCGCGATGTTCCTGCCCGGGCGTTGGGCCCGAGCTTTGCTGCCAGCGCTTTATCGTGCTCGATATCGAGCGACGAGAACATGACTTCGTGCCCGGCCTTGATCCAAAGCTCGCCGAGCGTCCCGCCGATTCTGCCCGAGCCGACGATCCCGATCTTCATTTTGCCTTCCGCTGCACTCGCCACGCGCGCTGCGAACGGCAGACCGCCCAGGGCGAGAGTTGCCGCGGCGACCTTGAGTAGTCGACGGCGGTCCTGCCTGCTCACGTTTTTTGCGTTCATCTTAAATTCCCCGTAAAATTTTGTCCGTAAACCAACCGGCGTTGTAAAACGAATCCTCTCTTATTCGCCGCGTCAGAGCAGCGTACAGTAACTACGCCGCTGCCGGTACGCAAGGGCCGGTGATTTTCCCTGCAAACAGGCAGCAAGAAAGCATAAACCGGGTAAAGAAATGGGGACGGAGCCCGGTTTATTAGGATGGTGATTAAGCAATTCAGTAATTGAGTGATTGAGTAACAAAATCGCTGGGCCCCTCGCTGCGCTCTCCCCTAATCGCTTAATTCCCAGACTCCCCTCCCGCTTTCCCGGAAACGTCAAGCCGCGCGGCGCGCGGCAATCAAATTACGCGCGATGAAAACCTTCACCATCTCATGGGCGCGGTCGGTTTGCGGTCCCGGTTTTGCGATCCACTCGTGCTCGCAGCCTTCGAACACGTGCAGCTGGCAATCGCCGCCCGCCGCCTTGTACGTCGCGGCGAATTTCTCCTGCACCGCCGGCAGCACGTTGTCGTCGAGCGCGCCTTGCATGATCAAGAGCGGCGGCAGCGTGACCGCCTCGCGGCGCGCGAGGATCTCCTGCGGATTGCCTTCGTGGATCGATTCCCACGGCACGAAGAACGTCTTGTTGTTCTTGATCATCGCGTCGCGCTTCATCTTTTCCGCCTGCTGGTAGCGCGCGTACGGATCGCTGATCGGCGAGCGGGTCGCGACGTAGGCGACCGTCGCATCGACGTTGGGCGCAGCCGGCAACGGAATCGCGTTGTAGCGCGCATCGCGCGGGCGCATGCCGAGCAGCTCGGCGATCTGGCCGCCGGTCGAACTGCCCAGCACGCCGACGTTCGCCGCGTCGCCGTTCCACCCGGCCGCTTTCGATTTGAGCCAGCGCACGCCGTAGTTCGCGTCCTGGACCGACGCCGGGTACGGCGCTTCCGGCGCGAGCGTCATGTCGATGGCGGCAACGAGCACGCCGCTCGCCGCCACCGCGCGGTCCATCGGCTCGTTCGCGAAGCGGTCTTTGCGGTTCCACGCGCCGCCATGCAGATCGAGCAGGACCGGAAACGGTCCCGCGCCCTGCGGCTGATAGATGCGGGCCATCAGCAGCCGCCCGCCCGGCGTGCGCCGGAACTCCACTTCGCTCACCTTGAGCTCGAACTTAGCCGCGGGGTTGTAAGCTGTTTTCATCATCGGTCCTCGCGCTGCATCATATTCCGCGGAAAGTCCCGGCGCCCGGTCGGATGCTTTTCCGTGCTGAACTCCCCGCGGCAAACTCTACGCCGAAATCGGCGACCCGGCCATCGGCGAGAGGATCGTCGTGAACAGCCCACGATTTTTTCGCTATTCGCCCTTCGCGCCTGATTCCTTGATCACCCTCGACCAGCCAATAGTGAACAGGGAACAGGAAATAGTAAAAGGCGTCTTGACCCATTCCCCATCCCCCATTCCTCGCTTTTGTTCCGTTTGACGTTGCTTCAATTCACCTTCACCGTTGATTGCTGCATCACTTTGCGCCATTTCCGCATTTCGGCGAGGACGTAATCCCGGCTGCCCGGCGGGCCGATGAACATGGGGTCGTAGCCGTACTCGGCCATCCGTGCCGCCAGGCCCGGCATCCGGGCCAGCTTCTCCATCGCGGCGATCAGGCGGTTCTGAACCGCACGCGGCATGGCGGCGGGACCCGCCAGAAAGCGAAAGCTGCCGGGATTGACGCTCGCGAGTCCGAGGCTTTCGAAGGTCGGGACGGCGGGCAGTGCAGGCGAGCGCTTGCTGCCGGTAATGGCCAGCGCTCTGAGAGTGCCGGCCTGGACGTGCGACGCGATACTGCCGGGCGTCGCATAAGTGATGTCGATGTGACCGCCCAGGAGGTCGGTGATGGCGGCCCCGGCGCCTTTGAACGGCACATGCGTCACATTGATCCCGGCCGCCGCATTGAACATCTCGCCCGTGAGATGCCCTGCAGAGTTCGGTCCGGCCGAACCGTAGGTGAGCTTGCCGGGAATATTTTTCGCCAGTGCGATCAGCTCATTGAGGGTTCTGGCAGGCACGGCAGAGTGGACCACCAGGACCGTCGGAGAAGTGCCGACGATGTTGAGGATCGCGAAGTCCTGTTCGCTGTTGTAAGGCAGCGATGGCGCGATGGCGGGGTTGATCGCGAAGGCGGTGTCCAGGAACCCGAGCGTATATCCGTCGGGAGCCGCGCTCGCCACTATTTGCGTGCCGATGCGCCGTCGGAGGGCGGAGCAGGGGCGCCCCTTCAGGGGATGCGACCCCGGAGACGGATGCTGTGCCCGCGGTTAATCCCACGGCGCGCATCCCGACTCGCGGACGTTCTCATCCCGCAAGCGGGGCGCATCGCAGGGCGGAAGAGGGTTCCCTTTGGGATCTGACCCCGGAGATGAGCAAGGGGCCGGTATTAACGATACGCTAACGACCAGCTCCGCGGTCGCATCCCGCAAGCGGGTCCTTGCTCCACGCTCTGCAGGCCCCTGTTCACTGCTCGCGGGCGCCTGCCGGCGCCGCCGCGGTTGTCCACCACGACCTGTTGTCCGAGCACCTCTCCCAGCCGGGGCGCCACCAGCCTTGCCAGCAGATCGGTGCCGCCGCCGGCCGCAAAGGGCACGACCAGCCGTATCGATTTGGCCGGGTACTCCGCGCTTGCCGCGGGCGTCGCGCCGAGCGCCGTCAGAACGCCGAGCAGGCAGACCGCTATACGGTTCATGGCACGAATCTCCTCGTCTGAGACCACCTGCTGTACCTGGCGCTTTATCAAGAGCACGCTGCAAAATATCCGCAGCGCGGTTGCCTGCGCTACGGTTGCGCGTCCATCTGAATCGCGCAGGATTTTTATTTGGCCGGTTTGTCGCGGCCGGCAATGGTGGCGACGAGCGCGAGGATATTGCTTGCAGTCTTCGCCATCGCCACGTCAACGAGCTTGCCATCCACCGTAGTGCTGGCGGTACCCCGCGCGAGGGCCTCGTCAAATGCCTTCAAAACACGGGTGGAGTAATCGATCTCGGCCGCGGTCGGCGTATAGATCTCGTTGGCCGCCTCGATTTGAGAGGGATGGATCACGGTTCGCCCGCGGTACCCCAGCCTTCTCGACAGCGTCGTATCCCGCTTGAATCCCGCGCGATCCCTGATGTTCGAGTACACGCCGTCCAGCGGGTATTTGATAGCGGCAGCCCGTGCCGACACAAAAGTGAGTTGCCGCACCAGCATCATCTCCGGGCCTTCGCTCGACCAGATGGCGCCGAGGGAAACGTTCATGTCGCCGTCCTCGCCGCCGCCGTAAATCACGGACTCGATGCGTTTTGCCGCCGTGACGATCTGGTAAGAAAACAAGGCGCCTGCGGCGCTCTCGACCATCACGATGATCGGCGTGCTGCCGGGGGCGAGCCCCTTGCGAACCTCCAGGCTCGTCAGCATTCGATCGACGGCGGCCACATCGCCGGCGCTGTCCTGTTTCGGGACGACGAACCCGGCAAGCCCGGGCGTGCCGACGAATTCGGCGAGATCTTCATGCAGATACCCGCTCGGCAGCGAGTTGACGCGGATCCAGCTCTTGTCCGCGGGGAGCTTCGCTATGTACTCTTTCGCCATCGTCCGGGCGTTCGCTTTCTCGGCAACCGGAATCGTGTCCTCGAGGTCGAAAATGAAGCCATCCGCAGGCAAAGAGCCGAGCTTATCCAGCATCCGCCGCTGATTGGCCGGCACGAATAACAAGCTTCGCCACAAGCGCATGAACTATTCTCCCGTAAAGTTGGCCGCAACAAACTGGACTATAAGCCTGCCGGATTCCCCAGCAACACAACGCCTGCCCTGGAAAAACCGGCAATCTGGACATCGCTGTATCCCAGTTCGCGCAGAATTTCCGCCGAATGCTCGCCCAACATCGGCGCCGGCCTGCGGACGCTGGGACTGTCCTGATCGAACAAGACCGGGTTGCGCACGGTGGGGGTGGGTCCCATGCGCGGATGCTTGACCTCGCCTATGACGTTCCGCGCGCGGATGTGCGGGTTGTCGAAGACTTCCTGGAAATTATTGACGCGCGAACAAGGAATGCCGGCTTCCACCAGCAGGGCCTCCAGGTCAGCAGCGCTTCTCGCGCGTATTGCCGGTGTAACGACGCCCAGCAGGCCGGTCTCGTTCTGCTTCCTGAGAACATAGGTCGCGAAGCGGGCGTCGCTGATATGGCTTTCGAGGCCGAGCACTGTCATGAACCGCCTGAACAACTCATCGTTCGGCGTGCCGATCGCCAGGTAATGCCCATCCTGCGTTTCGAACAGCTGGTACGGTGCATTCAGGCGATGCTGGTGCCCCAGCCGTTCCGGCACCATCCCCGTCGCGAGATAGCCGGCCGTCTCCCACGCCGCCGCCGCAATCGAGGACTCCACGAGCGAGACATCCGCGATCCGCCCGCCTTTGCCTCGCAGCACGCTGATCAGTCCCGACAGCGTCGCGTAAGTTGCAAACAGCGCTCCGAAAATGTCCGCGCTCTGAATCCCGGTGCGCATCGGCATTTCACCGGCGATGCCGGTGACCGATAACGCGCCGGAAAAGGCCTCGATGATCAAGTTGACGCCGGCGCGCCGCCGATACGGCCCCGTCTGGCCGAATCCGGAGGCCGATACGTAGACGATCTTCGGGTTTGCCGCGCGCACCTGCTCGGGGCCAAGACCGATCGCTTCCAGCGCACCCGGCCGGTTGTTTTCGAGGAACACATCGCTTTTTTCGACCAGGGCAAGCGCAATGTCACGCGCCGGTCGTTGCTTCAGATCCAGGACCAGGCTGCGCTTGTTGCGATTCAACGCGGCGAAGCTTGCGCTTTCGCCATTGACCAGCGGGGGCATGGCCCGGGTCTGATCGCCTTGCGCCGGGCGCTCGATCTTGATCACGTCCGCTCCCATGTCACCCAGGAGCATGCCGCAAAACGGGCCGGCAATGAAATTGCCGAGCTCGAGGACCCTGATGCCTTCAAGTGGCTGCGACACCGCGTTGACACTCCTGACTGTTATTTTCCCGATTGCGACTATCCATTAACCCAAAAAACGCAGCAGCGGCCACAGAGGACACAGAGGACATGATGGTTCGGGGCATTACGGTCTTACGCGCACTCACCCGTCGGGTTATGCGCGCAGGATAAACAACCCAACGATTTTTCTCTGTGATCTCTGTGACCTCTGTGGCTGACTGCTTTTTCCAGGATTAACGCAAAGCAGGCCGCATCACTCCGGCGTGAGACCGATCCTGGCGGCAAGACGCCGGTTCGCCTCGATTTCGGCGACAATCGTCTTCGCAAACTCCGCGGCCGTGGAACTCGCGGGGGCGAAACCCTGGTCCGCAAAGGCGCGCTTCATTTCGGGATCCTCCATGGCCTTCGCCATTTCGTTGCGGATACGGTTCACGTATTGGTTCGGCGTGCCGGCCGGAAACCAGAAGCCGTACCAGGGCACGAACACATACCCTTTGACACCTGCCTCAGCGACCGTGGGCACATCGGGGAGCTCGCTCCAGCGGCTGGACGCGGTAATGGCGAGCGCTCTCAGCTTGCCCGCTTTGACTTGGGGCAGGAGCACCGTCGGCGGGCCGAAGCAAGTGTCTATTCTCCCCCCCAGAAGATCGGTGATGGCTTGCCCTACCCCCTTGTAAGGAACATGGGTGATTTGCGTCCCGGCCATGACATTGAAGATCTCGGGTGCGAAATGCATGACGTTACCGACCCCGCCGGATCCATACGTGAGTTTACCGGGCTGGGCCTTCGCGACGGCAATCAGCTCCTGGATCGTGCGGGCAGGCACGCTGGGATGCACGACTACGAGAAAGCCGACGCTGTTGACCAGTAACGAGATGGGGGCGAAATCCTTGACCGGGTCATAAGGCAGGCTCTTGGTAATCACCGGCAGGCTGGCGTGACTCGATGAGGTGTGCAGCATCGTGTAGCCATCCGGTGCCGCTTTCGCCACCAGATCGGTGCCGAGGGCTCCGCCCGCCCCGGGCCGGTTGTCGATCACCAGGGTGGTCACGCTCTGCATTTTCCGCCCCACCATCCGCGCGATGAAATCCATCGGCCCGCCGGCGGCATAGGGCACCACCACACGGATAGGCTTCGACGGGTAGTCGCGTTGAACGGGTTGCTGGTCAGCCGCGAAAACCGGCCATGCCGCGAAAAGCGCTGCAAACCCAAGCGTCGTTCTGGATAAAAACATGTCTCCTCCTGGTATTCAAGGGGCTTCCGGATTCGGGCAATTTTCTTTTTAAGCAACTTCCGCGGGGCAGTATAGGGGAATCGGGGCCAGGCTTGGCGAAATGCATAAAGGCACCATGATCCGGGGGACGCCGGGCGCAAGACGAGAGGCGAGGCTCGGATCGGGCCCGGATGAATTTTTCGAATAATCGGAGACAGACCACGGTTTCTTGGTTTGGTCATTGAGCGATTGGCTAATTCAGCGATTGAGTAACAAAATCGCTTGGCCCCTCGCTTCGGTCTCTCCGCCTTTGTTCCGCTTGAAGAATGAAAAGGGTCTGACCCCAAGCAATCACCCTGCCGTCATTCGCCAAACTGCAATTCCGCCCACTCTCGCCACCGGTCGCCTTTCTTCGCGTTGATGCTCATGCGGTTGGGAAGCTGGGTCTTGATCGAGGCGGGCTTCATCTTCGCGACTCTTTCGAGCACTCTGCGGTACTCGTCGTCCGACAGAACCCTCGCCCTGCCGCCCGCGTGGGCGAGCCTTTCCATCTGAATGATCTCTTCGACCTCCGCCGGCGCCAGTATCGAACCGACCGCCTCGCCCCAGCTTGCTCTCGGCTTGGCGGCTGCCTGGGCGAATTCGTCGGTCGACGAGACCATTTTTGCAATCGTCAGGTGCTCGTAACGCATGGCCCAGGCCAACGCGTCCTCTCCAATATCGTTTTTGACGGTGCGGTCGGCGCCGGCCACGAGCAGCAGAGCGGCGATCTTCTGCTTGCCTTCATGCGCGGCCATCATCAGCACGGTCGAGCCGTTCGTCGAACGCGCGTTGATGTCCGCCCCTTGCTGCATCAGGAATTTCGCGATCTCGTCGTGCCCCGCAAAAGCCGCGTAATGCAAGGCGCTCCATTCATTGCCGTCCCGGTTTATCCGCGCGCCATGCTCGAGCAGCCAGGCGGCCGCTGTGCGCTGCCCCTTCCATGCGGCGAGCATGAGCGCTTGTTCCTTGAAAGCATTGGTGCGATTCACGTCGGCGCCGTGTTTCACGAGCAGCTCCATCATGGCGATATCTCCGCTCCAGGCGGCGATCATCAAGCCGGTGCCCACACGGTCGCCTTCGAAATTCGGATCCAGCCCGGCGTCGAGCCATTTACCGACCGTTGCGATGTCTCCCTGCTCGACCCTGACACCGAACGTGATCGCATCCGGCAGCGCGCGTGCGGCCGCGGCCGGCAGCGCGGGCGCGTCCGCAGCCGCAGCCGGCGGCAGGCTCAAGGCCCGCGCGGTCAGCACGATGAGCGCGACCAGTATCAGCTGTGACAGTCGGCGCGCTTGTTTCGACGGGAGTTCGGGCATCGTAAGTCCTCGGCTTCTGCGCATCCGGTCTTGCCAGGCCTCGTTCGACAGCCTATTCTGCGATTGCCTGGCTGCCGTGATTTATGTAACAAATTGAGCCGGTTGTCAAAGGATGAGCTGAGCGCTCCGCTTTCATGCGTATCGAAATCTGCGTTGCGTTGCTTGCCAGCACCGCTTTGCACGCGAGCCTGCTTGTTCTGTCACCGGCTTCCGTCGCCTCGCGCGCCTCCGCCGGGCCGGCGTCCGCTGCTCCCCGCGTCCTCACTGCCCGCCTCAAAAACACGCTCGCGACCGGCAAGTCAGCGCGCCCGGAGCGGTCGAAATCCGCGCACGCGGCGCGATCCCTTGCCGCGCAACCCGCATCGATGGTGATCGGGCGTCCGGCCCCGTCTGCGAACGGCATCAAACGAAATCCGCGGGTCGATAATCCTCTGCGCTTCTACCCGCCGGAGGCCATTGCCAGGGGCCTCGAAGGCGAGGCGATCCTCATGCTGCGCTTTGGCGTCGATGGCGCGTTGATCGATGCTCAGATAGCTAAGAGCAGTGGCCACGTGATTCTCGACGAGGCCGCGTTGCGGGCGATACGCGCGACGCCGCGCTTTGCCTCGGGACCACGTGAAATGCTGTTTCCAGTGACGTTCGCCCTGCATTGAGTAATGATGCAGTAGCGGGGACACTTCGCTTTCGTATAGAGTTGTAAACTGTCACTGACGATTCCGTGCGCTGCCCGCGTCGACGCGGCGCGTGCACGGCGTCTGTTTGCAGAATCTTTTGCACCACGCAGGTTTGCCGAGGAGAAAAATCATGAAAAAGCTGATGCTTTATGCACTTGCGCTGTTAGCGGGAGCCTGCGGTTACGCCGGCGCGGCCGCTGCTCAGACGTATCCGGCCAAACCGATCCGCGTCATCATTCCGTTTCCGCCCGGTGAAGCGGCCGACATCATAGCCCGGCTCTTGAGCCCGGTCATGGCAGAGCACATGGGACAGCAGATCGTCGTCGACAACCGCGCCGGCGCGAGCGGCCAGATCGGGCTCGAGTTGCTCAAGAACGCCACGCCGGACGGCTACACGATCGGCGTGGGGCAAGGCGGCAACCTCGTCGTTGCGCCCCATACCTACAAGAAGCTGCCGTACGACCCGCTCAAGGATTTTGCGGCCGTCGCGCTCAACGCGACGAACTATCTGGCCGTGGTGGCCAATCCCAATGCGCCGTTCAAGAACGCCGCCGAAATGATCGCGTGGGCCAAAGCGAATCCGGGAAAACTCACGCTCGCAACCAACGGCGAAGGCGGCTATCCGCACCTCGCGTTCGAGCTGCTGGCCTCGATGGCGGGTTTCAAGTTCCTGCATGTCCCGTACAAGGGGGCGACGCAAGTCGTGACCGATGTGATCTCGGGCCAGGTGCAGGCGGGGATCGGCTCCTACACGAGCATGTCGCCGCTCGTGCAACTCGGCCGCATGCGGATGATCGGGGTGACCAATAATGTGCGCGTGCCCGACAAACCCGATCTGCCGGTCCTGGCGAACCTGGTTCCCGGCTACGACATGCGCGGATGGTTCGGCTACATCGCGCCGGCCGGAACGCCGCGCGCCATCGTCCGGCGCCTCAACGAGGAAGTCAACCGGGCGATGCATCAACCGGACGTGAACGCCAAGTTGGTCCAGGCCGGGCTGTACGTCGCCAACGAGTCGCCGGAATTCTACGCCAAGTTCATCCAGACCGAATTCGCCAAGTACGGCAAGATCGCGCGCGACATCGGCTTCAAGCCGCAGTAAGCCGCTGCGGCAACGGCAGCGGAAAAAACGCACGTTTCTCGGACCAGGGCAAGGAGACCGCGATGGAAGCGCTGAAGGACGCAACGCATTTATATGAAGTCGAGCGGCGCGCGCGTCACGCCGAGCGGCCCGGCTTCCGAATCGGCGAGATACAGATTTCGCCGAGCCAGCAAGTGCCCTGGCATTATCACAGCAATGTGCAGGACACGTTCTACGTGCTCGCGGGAAAAATCCGCATCTTCCTGCGCGACCCGAAAGAGGAAGTGCGCCTCGCGCCCGGCGAGACGTACGCGGTGCCGCCGAAACGCCCGCACCTGGTCGTCAATGGCGGCGACACCTCCGCGACTTTCCTCGTCCTGCAGGGCATCGGCGAGTACGATTTCATCCCGCTCACGAAATAAACGGGGCCGGACAGCATCGATTCGTGACGGGGCAGCGTCAGCCCGGCTATTTTGTCCTCAAATCCTGCATCCCGTCATCGACCGCTCGCCGGATATCGTCCGCCGCCTCCTTTTGCTCTTCCACCGGCGGCTTTTTACGCACTGCTCCGCCCTGGCTTTGTGAGACATGCGGTCTGGGCTTCCGCCCGGCCTTGGCGGCAATACGTTTCTGGTTTGGCGATTTGCTCATGGAATCCTCCTTTCATTTGCTCTGCTGCAGAATAATCGGGGTCGGGCCACGGTTTCCCGGCGTCGCCAGCGCTGTCGCCGGAACCTGTCACCTTACACCGCGCGGCCATGGCGGCGCAGCCGCTCGGCGAGCTCCCGCACACTCGCCCACTGTTCGCAGCGGTCCACGGCCCGCTCGATGCCGGTGATGCCCTCCAACGTGAGCACGACGCCCGCGAGCTCGCGGAATTTGGCGCGGATCTCGGATTCTTCGTAGGGCCGCAGGCAATCGCCCCGCGGGCTGTCGCACGTGTGCGTGCTCTGCCTGCCGTCTTTCAGCGTCAGCGTCACGCGCGCGGGCTTGAGCTTCGGCGCGGCCTTCGTCAGCGCCGGGTCTTCGCTCACGTGCACGCGCTGGCGCAGCGCCGCGATCGCCGGATCGCGTAAAGCCGCATCGTTAAGCGACCCGTATCCCGCGTTGCCATTTATCACAAGCGCGGCCGCGGCATGCGGCAGCGAATATTTCGAGGCGAAATAATTGGGCGGATCCGGGTTGCGCATGGCCGCGGCGAAGCGGAAGGTCGCGACATCGATGCGCTCGATGTCCTCTGGTCTCGGGCGCAGCGCAGCCAGCGCGTCCTCGAGCGCGTCGAGCGCGGCATAGACCGGATTACAGCAGGCGCGCAGGCGAAACCAGTCGCGCGTGATCTCCCAGCGCGTGCCGAGTTCCGCGAGCAGCCCTTCCGGCCTGAAGCCGTCGCCGACAAGGTTGGCGAGCGATTCCTCGACGGCATCGTCCTGCGCCGTGAACCCCGCGAGCGCGAGATCGGGCGCGAGCGCGCACGCGAAACCGCTCATTCCCCCCGCCACGTTCAGCGTCGTCGCGCCGGCAATCGCATTGTTGTAGCTGGGCGTCAGCACCAGCGTGGTGGCGATGCGCATGGCGAGGCTCGTCTGCGCCGCGTTCAGCCCGCGCATGCGGGCGCCCGCCGCGGCCGCTCCCAAGAGCGCGGCCTGGCCGTTCTGGTGCGCGAGCGGGCGCGGGGTCATCGCCGCTGCGAGTCGCGCACCGGCATCGTAGCCGAGGATCAGCGCCGCCAGCATCTCGCGCCCGCTCGCTTGCGCCCACTCGCCCACGCTCAATACACCGGGCAGAATCTGCAGTGCGCCTTGATACGAGACGTAGCGGTGGCCTTCGCTCATCTCGATCGAGCGGCCGGCGATGACGTTGAGAAATGCAGCGGTGCGCGGGTCGCCGGCGGGCCAGCCCCGCGCGAACACTGTGGCGCCGGTGCCGGCGGTGGCGGCAAGCCTTTCGCGCAGCGCATGCACCTCGGGCCGCTCCGATCCGGCGAGAATGACGCCCAGCGTGTCTAGCACTACGAGCTTCGCATGCCGCTGCACGGACCCGGGTATCTTCTCCAACGGCGTGTCGGCGACAAACTGCGCCAGTTTTTCGATTTGCTGCCCCATCTCGATTCCTCTCGCGGCTCTCGATGTCCGTCGATTCTACCCGCTCCTGCCGCGTCGGCCGATTGGCGGCACGGAATTGGTGATAAGCTGTTGCGCAAAAGAATCGACACAATCGAGAGGAGAGCCCGATGCTCAGCCACATCCGATTTCCATCCCGCGCTCGCCGCGGGCACACCGCGCGCTGCGCGCTCGCCATGTTGTGCCTCGTCGTGTGCGGCTACGCCGGCGCGGCTGAATGGGTCCCGCAACGGCCCTTGCGTCTCATTGTCCCGTTCCCGCCGGGCGGCACCGCGGATCTGCTGGCGCGGCTGCTCGCGCCGCCGATGGGCGCCGCGCTCGGCCAGCAGATCGTGGTCGACAACCGCGGCGGCGCGGGCGGCGTGATCGCGATGGAAGCCGTCGCGCACGCGCAGCCCGATGGCTATACCTTCGGCATTCCCTCGCTCAGCGCGCACGCGAGCAATGCGACGCTCGCCGCGCAACTGCCCTACGATTCGATCAAGGATTTCCTGCCGCTCACGTTCGTTGCGCAATCGCCCGTCGTGCTCGTCGTCCATCCGTCGAATCCCGCGCTGTCGGTGCAGGACATGATCGCGCGCGCCAGGGCGGCGGGGCGCCCGATCAATTTCGCGTCGTCCGGCATCGGCGTCGTCAATCACATCGCCGGCGAGCGGCTCAAGCTCGAGGCGAAAGCCGACATGGTACACGTGCCGTACAAAGGCGGCGGCCCGGCGATGGTCGATGTGATGGGCGGGCAGATCGAGATGATGTTCAATCCCGTGTCATCGGTGCTGCCGTTCGTGAACGGCGGCAAGCTGCGCGCGCTCGCGATCGCGGACCGCCGGCGTTCCACGCTGTTGCCGAATGTCGCGACCATGGCGGAGTCCGGGTTTGCCGATTTCTTCATGCTGGAATCGTGGGGGCTGGTGGCACCCGCCGGCACGCCGCCCGACGCCGCGCGCCGCCTGCGCGCAGAGGCCGTCAAGGCGCTGCAGCAGCCGGACATCGTGGCGCGCTACACCGGTCAAGGCGTCGAGCTATTGCCGTCTACGCCCGAGCGGCTGCGCGACATCATCGCCGGCGAGATCAAAAAGTACCGCGACATCATCCAGCGCGCCGGCATCAAGGCAAACTGAAATCGCTCCGCGCGGGCTTCAGCTCGTCCAGAAATCCGGCGTGCGCCGGATCCATTCGGCGAAATCGGCCCACATCGCGGCGGGTTCGCGCGAGCGGAAACCGAACTCCTTCATCATGCGCCCCATGTCCATCAGCGAGCGCTGCTGGTCGGAATACGTGACGTTAGGCGTTTCGCCCTCCGCCGCGACGCGAAATTCGAAGCGGGGAAAGACCGGTTTCAGCGCGGTGCACCACGTGACCATGGTGTCGCCCCACACCCGGCCGGAGGAAAGATTGTAGATGGCGTGGCGCGGCGCTTGCGCATCGAGCAGCAGGATCAGTCCCGCGGCGAGGTCGCGGCTGTAGACGAGATCGCGCGGTATCTCGTGGCGTGGCAGGATCGCGACTTTACCCGCCAGCGCGAGCGCCACGATCTGGGAGTGCGACTCGATGCGGTCGCGCACGCCCGTGTCGCGCTCCCATGGGCCGACCACATTGCCGAGCCGCGCGGACACCACGTCGAGGGCCCACAGCTCGCGCATGCGCAGACACGCGCGCTCGGCCGCGTGCTTGGTAATCGAATATAGCCGCACCGGCACCGGCAGCGCGGTGTCTTCGTAAAGCCAGGGCAGGCCTTTATACAGCGTTTCCCCGTAAATCGAGCCCGAGTTCAGATACACGACGCGCCGCACCTTGTGGCGCCGTGCCGCGTCGAGGACGTTGAGGGTGCCATTCAGGTTGATGTTGACGACGGTCACCGGATCGCGCGCCTCACGTTCCGCGCCCGATGTCATCGCCGCGCAATGAATGACGCCGTCGGGCGCGTAGCGTTCATGCACGCGCATGACTTGCCCGGCGTCGCAGATGTCCCCCTGCACCACGGTGAGCCGCTTCGCGTGCGGCGCGAACGCGCGTTGCGCGGCCGCCGGCAACGGCCCCCGGTCGAATACCACCACGTCGCGCCCGCCCGCGAGCAGGGCCTCGACCACGTTGACGCCGACGAATCCGGTGCCGCCCGTCACCAGCGCTGTCATGATAAGTCCGGAATAATGGGGAACAAGCCCCGGTTTTCTGCGGATATATTCGCGGTCATCCGCCGCTCAGCGCCTGGACGATGAAAACCTCGTCCGAGCCCGCGAGCGGGACATCGAGCGAGCGCACCTGCTCGCCGTTTACGAAGATGCGGATGTGACGGCGGAGCGCATCCTGCTCGTCGATCATGCGGAAGCGGATGCCGGGAAAGCGCCGGTCGAGATCAGCGAGCACTTCGCCAAGCGTCGCGCCGTCGGCTTCCACCTGGCGCCGCTCGTCCGTGTAGGAACGCAGCGGGTCGGGAATCAGCACCTTCATCACCGGGGCCCGGCCGCCTCCACGGCGTAAATTTCCGGCAGGTAGCGCGCGATGCACGTCCATTTCGCGCCTTCGTTCCGGCTCGCCCATATCTCGCCGCCGGTGGTTCCGAAGTACAGGCCGACAGGATCGTGCGCGTCGCAGCTCATCGCCTGGCGCTTCACCGTGAACCAGCCCTGGCGCGCCGGCAGCCCGGCGTCTTGTCGCTGCCAGGTCTTGCCCGCATTGCGAGTCACGTAAGCCGCGGGCTTGCCGCCCGGGCTCGTGCGCGGCCACACCGAAGTGCCGTCCATCGGAAACACCCACACGGTTTTCGGATCGCGCGGATGCAGCACGATCGGGAAGCCGATGTCGCCGATCTTCTTCGGCATGTTCTCGCCGATCCGCACCCACTTCCCCGTAGAACGTTCCATCCTGTATATCCCGCAATGGTTTTGCTGATACAGAATTCCCGGCGCGAGCGGATGGATCTTCACGCAATGCGGGTCATGCCCGTACTCGGGAAGCGGATCGGGACGGAAGTCGGCGCGGCAGCCGGCGTTAAGCGGCTTCCAGTCAGCGCCTTTGTCCACGCTTTCGAACACGCCGCCGCTCGACATGCCGACGTAGAGGTGGCGCGCGTTGCGCGGGTCGACAATGACCGAGTGCATCTTCGGCCCGTCAGGCGTGCCGTCCTGCTCGCCGCCGGTCCACTTCGTATACATCGGATGATCGTTGAAGCCGGCAACAGGAACCCAGGTGTCGCCGCCGTCCTCGCTGCGAAAAAGGCCCTGCGGCGACGTTCCCGCGTACCATGCATTCGGCTCGCTCGGATGGCCAGGGGTAAGCCAGAACGTGTGATCGACGACGCGGCCTTTCTGTCCTTCGGGCACTTTGGGAAATGCGGGCGGCTTCGTGGCCTCCTTCCAGTTCTTCCCGAAATCGGTCGAGCGATACACGGTGGGGCCCAGGTGGCCGGTGCGCGCGGCAACGAGCAGCGTGCGCCGGTCGCGCGGGTCGAGCACCATGTGGTGCACGGTATGGCCGAAAAACATCGGTCCTGCGATTTTCCAGGCGCGCCGGGCTGGGTCCGACTTCAGGGTAAAGGCGCCTTTGCGGGTCGCGACGAGCAAGGCGACTGCGCCTGTTGACGCAGCCGGCGGGACTAAATATGCGCGGGAATCTATTTTCATGGCGAGTCACCTTTAAGCAGACAACCTGATAGTCAATTACAGAGGGGTAATTTTGCGCCTCCGCGTATCGCCGTTCAAGCGACGGCAAGTCAAGCGATTTGGCGGTTTAAACGGGATTTTGGATCGCGCAATGGAAAAGAACAACGCGAGTATGATGGCCGAATAAATGGGGTCGGTGTATTTTAGGCAGCACAGGGAGAAGATCATGCAAGCTTGCGCAACATTGACCCGGGGGATCACCGTGGCGGCACTCGCAGCGCTGTCGGTGTCGCCCGCAAACGCGCAGGAGCCGTTCCCGTCCCATATCATCACCGTCGTCAACCCGAACGCAGCCGGGGGCACGTCGGACATCATCACGCACGGCATGTCGGAATCGCTGCAGCGCGCGTTCAAGCAGACGGTGGTCACGATCACCCGCGTGGGCGCCGGTGGCGCGGTGGGCGGAGCGTACGTGGCGAAAGCGCCCGCCGACGGCTACACCACCCTGCTCAACACGGTGACCCACGTACTGATCCCGATCACGGAGAACGTGCTCGGCCGGCACGCCCCCTACGCGGTCGACGATTTCATACTGCTCGCGCGGGTCACGGCCGATCCGCTGCTGTTCGTCGTGCACGCGAGCCTGCCGGTCAAGACGGTGAAGGAGTTGGTCGCCCTTGCCAAGAGGAAGCCCGGTGAACTGACGTTTTCATCGCCCGGGCTCTACAGCAGCGGCCACGTCAGCATGGCGATGCTGATGCGCGCGGCGAACGTCAACCTGCTCCACGCGCCCTACAACGGCGCGGGCCCGGCCATGATCGCCGTGCTCGGCGGCCACGTATTCATGATGCATGCACCGATTGGGGTCGCGAGCCCGCACATCAGCTCCGGCCGCGTGCGCCTGATCGCGCAGACGGGCCCGACACGCGGGCCCGCGTTCCCCGATACGCCCACGCTGAAGGAAGCGGGAGTTGATGCCGAGTTCACGCTGTGGGCCGGATACTTCGCGCCCGCCGGGACGCCCGCCGCCGCCGTCAAGGCGTGGCAGGCCGCGCTGCGCGAAAGCGCGGCAGACCCCAGGTTCAAGGCGGCAATGGCCAAGATCAACGTCACGATCGACTACCTGGACGGCGACGCGCTCAAAGCGTGGTACGACACCGAGCTGAAGCGGCTCGACCGCGAGATCCGGGCCATCGGCAAGATCGAAAGCTGAACGCAAGCGCCGGATAGACCGGGTCGATAATATGGGGCGGAGTACATTGAGGATTGAGTAATTGAGTGATTGAGCAACAAAATCACTTAATCACCGAATCACTGAATCGCCAGATTCCCCTCCGCTACAATATCCGCCTATGTGTGGCCGCTACACCCAACACCACGACGCGGACCAGGTGGCCAGGAAGTTCGGCGCCAAGTTCGACCCCAACCGCCCGCTGCCGCCGTTCGGTTTGGGCTACAACATCGCCCCCTCGCAATTTGTGTTGACCGCCGCACGCCACCACGACGCGACGCCGACGATGGTCGGCATGCGTTGGGGCCTGTTGCCGCATTGGGCCGACCCCGAGACGCTTAAAACCCGGCCCATCAACGCGCGCATGGAAACTGCGGACAAGCTGCCCCTGTTCCGCGCAAGCTTCAAGTCGAAGCGCTGCCTGATCGCCGCGGACGGGTTCTACGAGTGGAAGCAAATCGAAAGCGGGAAGATCCCGCACTACATCACGCTGCCCGGCGGCGATCTGTTCGCATTCGCGGGCCTGTGGGACGCCTGGAAGCCGCAGGAAGACGGCGATCTGGTCTACACCTGCACCCTCCTGACCACCGAGCCCAACGACTTCATGGCCAGGATTCATAACCGCATGCCGGTGATACTGGCGCCGGAAAATTACGGCGAATGGCTCGATCCCGAATATCATGACGTCGAAGGACTTAAGCGCCTGGCGCGCCCTTGGCGCGGAGACATGAAGGCGTGGCCGGTAGATAAAATGGTCAACAGCCCGAACAATGACAATATGAGCTTGATTAAACCGGTGAGTGAATAGGGTCAATGTAATTTTTCCATGTCCTCGGATGCGCTTGCCGCGGCATCGGAAAAGCACTTTCTGATGCTTGCGAAAATGCGCTATCCTGAACCGCCTCATGAACCCCGCAACCACAGACACTTTGCAAAACGGAAACGTGCGCGCGATTTCCAGGGAGGAAATGGCTGACCTGCCTATCCGCCGGTATGAGGGCGAGGTGTCCCTCGTGACAACGCCGCAGGACCTGGAGCGCGCGCGGGCGGACATCCGGCGGGAAAACGTCGTCGGCTTCGATACGGAGACGCGGCCCGCGTTCAGGAAAGGCGAGAGTTATCCGCCCTGCCTGGTACAGGCGGCCACGGCCAGTGCGGTGTACTTGTTCCAGTTGCGCCGGGTGGATGTTTTCGAGGTTCTCGCCGAGCTGTTGGCGGAGCCGCGCATCGTCAAGGCCGGTGTGGCGCTGGCATACGATCTGCGCACGCTCAAGCTGGTGTTTCCGTTCATGGAGCAGAACGTGGTCGATCTGGGCGTCGTCGCAAGGCGCTGCGGCCTCGACCAGACCGGTTTGCGCAACCTCGCCGGGATGTTCCTGGGAATCCGGATTCCCAAAGGCACCAAGACTTCAAACTGGGCCGCGCCGCAGTTGTCCGCGCAGCAGATCACCTACGCCGCCACGGATGCCTGGGTCTGCCGCGAAGTGTTCCTGCGTTTCCAGAGTCTCGGGCTGCTGCCGGCGAAGCCGTAAGCTTCACGCCAGGAAACAGCAATGGGACGGCGCCCGGTTTTGATTCGCTGACTGACGATTCCGGAAACCAAGCTGCTCCGTTTCCACGCTCCCTCTCATGCCCCTGCGCTTCATTGCCCACCTGGACATGGACGCGTTCTACGCGTCGGTCGAATTGCTGCGCTACCCGCAGCTGCGCGGCCGGCCGGTGGTGATCGGCGGGCGGCGGCGCGCTGCCGGAGAGCCATTGTCCGGCACGGCCTTCCCTGCCCTGCGCAACTATTCCGGCCGCGGCGTGATCACCACCGCCACCTACGAAGCGCGCGCGCTCGGCGTTCACTCGGGCATGGGGCTGATGAAGGCGGCGCGGCTCGCGCCCGCTGCGCTCCTCTTACCCGCGGACTTCGACCAGTACCGGCGCTACTCGCGGCTGTTCAAAGACGCGGTACGCGCGGTGGCCCCCGATATCGAAGACCGCGGCATCGACGAGATCTACGTCGACCTGACCAGCCTCGTCATGACCGACGTCGAGAGCGATGCCCCGGACCCGTGGACGCGTGCGCGCGACGTGGCAGTATCCATCCAGAGCGCCGTGCGCAACGCGACCGGACTGTCGTGCTCGATCGGCATCACGCCGAACAAGCTCCTGTCGAAGATCGCCTCCGAGCTTGAAAAGCCCGGCGGGATCACTGTTCTCCGCGAAACCGATATTCCCGCCCGCATCTGGCCGCTGCCGGCGCGCAAGGTCAACGGCATCGGTCCCAAGGCGAGCGCGCGGCTGGAGGCGCTCGGCATTCGCACCATCGGCGAGCTTGCGAACGCCGATCCGGCGTTGCTGGTCGAGCAGTTCGGCAAGAGCTACGGCGCGTGGCTGTTTGATGCGGCGCACGGGCGCGACGAGCGGACGGTGGTCACTTACAGCGAGCCGAAATCGATCAGCCGCGAAACGACGTTCGAGGACGACCTGCATCCGGTGCGCGACCGGGAGCAACTCTCGCGCATCTTCACGGAACTGTGCGTGAGGGTGGCCGGCGATCTTGAGCGCAAAGGTTACGTCGGCAAAACGATCGGCCTCAAGCTGCGCTACGACAACTTCAAGACCGTCACCCGCGACCGCACTATCGATGCGCCGACGCGGGACGCCGGCGCGATACGCCGGGCCGCGGGCGAATGCCTGAAACGCGTGCCGCTCGACCGGCGCATCCGGCTCCTCGGCGTGCGCATCGGTGCGCTGAGCAAACCCGGCACTCAGGCGCACGCTGACGCATCATCGCGCGCTTCGCACATGCCAACGTTGTTTGAGGATATATCCGAAGGATGAGGGATGAAGGCACCCCAAGCCACTCCCACTCCCACCGCATCGTCGGCAAGGCGCGACTTTGCCGGTCCAGCCTGATCTCGGTCCGAATTCCTTCGGCTGTCTAAAGATGAGCCCTGCCGTGTAGATTCCGGGAAGCGCCGGTCCTGCTTACGCCTGCATCCCGTCGGCCGGTCGTCGGTACCGTCAGACTATCGTCACTTTATTGCCGCTGATACCCCGTTTACCGCCTGCTTTCTCTACGAAATTGGCACTCAGACTGCTCAAAAGCGTCTTATCGCCTGGGTGGTGTTCCATGGCCCATATATTGCGTATGTCGGGCAGGCACCAATAAATTTCGGGCTTGCCAATCAATGGACATTGGCAGAACGACAAAAAACAGTTAGGAGGCAACGATTTTGCAAGTTGATTTGAAAAACCCCGATCAACAGATCGGTCTGGTCATTTCCCAGAACTGCTCCGAGGTCGGCCGCGTGACATCGGTAAAGGTTTACCGTTCGCCTTCCCCGTTCGCGCTGATTGAAATGTCTACTCAAGAGCAGACGCACGAAGTGGCCTCCCGGCATGGGGGCTCCTCCTTCGGATCCTGCGCGCTCATTCACCTGGAGCAAAAACCCTGACAGGTATCCTGCCCGTCAATTAATCGGGCGCGGAGTCACTGCGGTATGCGCGGGTCGTAGAAGAATTCGCGCATCAGGAATTCCTCGAGCCCCGCGGTGTCCTCCAGGCGCGCGGACAGCGTGATGTTGCGGCCCAGGCGTTGCGATTCCCACAGGAAATCCGTCTGCGTGTTGTCGCGGATGATCGCAATCATCTTGCGGATCACTGCGAGGCGGATGTCGGGGTTGTTGCCGGTCCGCACGTCGAGCTCCTGCATCGTGTTGTGGCGCGCATCCTTGTTCCAGCCGAAGAATAGGAACTGGGCGTCGTCGTAGCCGACGTGCATAATCTGGAAAACGCCGCCGTGCTTGGCCGGATCGAACCCGAAGGTCGGCGGTCGCTGCGCGAGATTGCCGGCAATGATGCGATTGCGGCGCGCATTTTCATCGTCGGCCGGCGGCGAATTCAATACGCCGCCCGGGGACGCGGGAGGCGCCGGCTCAGAGCGGGCACGGCGCCTTGCCTCGATGTACGATGCAAGATCGCCGTCAGCGGGAGGACGCGCGGATGTCGGCGCGGCAACGGATGGAGCGGTCGGCGGTGGCGATGGGATGTCGGGCGCCGGCCGGTTGAGCGCGATTACCGGCGGTGCGGGCCGCGGTCGCGCCGGCGTTGGCGGCCGTGCTTCGAGCGTTGGTGACGACTGAGCCCGCAATGCCGGCGAGGGCTGCGGCGAGGATGGAGGGCCTGGCGGAGGAGCCAGGTGCACAACCAGCGAGCCGCTTGTTTCGCCGAGTTCGGGAGTCTCGAGCGACGGGAAGCGCAGCCGCGGCAGCCAATGCCACAGCACTGCAACGTGAATGAACAGCGACAGCGCGAGCGCCACCCAGAAGGTGGGTACTCTCACGCCGTCGCGCCTGTTGCGGGATTCGTCGAGCCAGTCGCTCATCGAAATGCGGTCGGAGTCATTGATGGTTCGAACTGCCATATCATAAGCTGCCTGCCCGCTTCGACGCGCGGCGGCGCCGCACCAGACGATCCACATTACGGGAGACCAACCATGCTTTGGGCCATTTCTTGCACCGACAAGCCGAACACCGCTGCAATCCGTGACAAGCACCTGCAGCCTCACCGCGATTACCTGAAAAGCCAGAAAGGCATTCTGGTGCTCGCGGGTGCGACCCAGAACGACGATGGCACACAAGCCATCGGCAGCCTGTTTGTCGTCAATGTGAACAGCCGTGCCGAAGCCAAAAAGTTTTCGGATGGCGACCCGTTCACGCAGAACGGCGTATTCGCAAGCGTAACGATCACGCGCATGCGCAAGGGGCAGTGGAATCCCGCAGCGGCGGAGGGTGCGTAATGCGCCGGCTCCTTCCGCTGGAACCCGGTAAGCTTACTTCGGAGCAGCGCCGGGTTTACGATGCGATTGCCGCCGGCCCCCGCGCCGGCGTGCGCGGGCCGTTCATGGCGCTGCTGCATGTGCCTGAACTCGCCGATCGCATACAGCATCTCGGTGAACATCTGCGCTATGGGACCTGCTTCCCGCCGCGGCTTTCCGAGCTTGCGATCCTGCTTACGGCCAGGCACTACACCTGCCAGTACGAGTGGCAGGCGCACGAGCCGCATGCGCAGAAGGGCGGCCTCGCTCAAAGCATCATCGACGCAATCAAGGAACGGCGCCGCCCCGCAGCCATGCAGCCCGACGAGTCCGCCGTGTTCGATTTCACGACCGGGCTGCTCAGTAACGGCAGGGTTCCGGATGCGGCATATGAATGCACGGTGAAAGCGTTCGGCACGCGGGGCGCGATCGAGCTGGGAGCGCTGATCGGCTACTACATCATGATTGCCATGACGCTGCTGGCGCACGAAGTGCCGCTGCCGCCCGGGAAAACGCCGGCGCTGAGCGCATAAAGTGCGAACCCGGGGTGGCACAGAAACCCGTCGGCGGGCCAGGTCTTGAAATATCTGTTTTTGGTACCGGCGGCATCGGGACTGTTTATTTCCCGCGAGTCGTGACCATGAGTCACGCGTCATCGCAGCTCGTTCTGCCGGCGAGGCCGTCAGTTGCTAAAATGACGCCGGAGCTTTTAATCGATCGACATCCCTGAGGAGCACGTCATGACAACCGCCGTACTAGCGCGCTACGAGATCGACATCGAGGATGCCGAATACATCCGGCATGGCAACAAATCGCTGCTCGCGCGCCTGTACAAGCCGCGCGGGACGGGGCCATTTCCGCTCATCATCGATCTGCACGGGGGCGCATGGTGCAAGAAAGACCGCACGAGCGACGCCGGTACCGATGAACCTCTGGCAAGAAGCGGCGTAGTGGTGGTGGCGCTGGATTTCCGGATGCCGCCTGATGCCGGTTATCCGGCTTCGCTCGCCGACGTCAATTACGCGATCCGCTGGTGCAAAGCCCGGGCCACAAAACTGGGCAGCCGCCCCGACATGGTCGGCATTCTGGGAGTTTCGAGCGGCGGCCACCAGGCGATGCTGGCGGCGATGCGGCCGGACGATAAACGCTACGCGACGTTGCCCGTGCCCGGCAAACCCGCCGTCGACGCATCGGTGCGCTGCGCGGTCCTGTGCTGGCCGGTCATCGATCCGCTGGGACGCTACCGCTATGCGAAGAAATTGCAGGGCGATGCAAAAATGAAGAAACAGGCGGACGAGTGGGTGTCATGCCATGACAAATACTGGCCGGATGAAGCGGCCATGGCCGAGGGCAATCCCACGCTCGCGCTCGACCGCGGCGAGCAAGTCCACATGCCGCCCGTGCTGTACCTGCAGGGCACCGACGACCTCGCGCATCCGGTGCCTAACCGCGACCGCTTCATCGCGAGTTACCGCAAGGCGGGCGGCCGCGTCGACCTGCACCTGTTCAAAGGCGTGGGCGAGGCGTTCATCACCAACGATCCGGCGTCACCGCAGGCGATCGAGGCAATCGACAAGATCATCGAGTTCGTGCATCGCGAAATTCGCTGAGCAGCGACTCACGGGTGATGCGCAGATCGGGCGGGTAGCTCAGCAAGCTCGATGAGGCAGTTCTCGGTGGCTGCCGGGTCGATGAACGCGATGCGGCAGCCGGCGTGGCCGATGCGCGGCACCTGATCGATCAGCGGCACTCCTTTTGCTTTCAGTTCCGCCAGCGCTGCGTCAATATTCTCGACCTCGAAGCAGATGTGATTGAGCCCGCCTTTGCCCTCGGCGACCAGGCGCGCGTGTTTGCTGTCGGCCGTGGTCCCCGCGAGCAGCTCGACCATGGACTCGCCGACGGGATAGAGGGCGAGCCGCACGGGACGTCCGGCGGGTTGCTCAACGGCGCCGAGGGGGATGCCGAAGCAGTCTTCCCAGAGCCGCCTGCTCGCTTCGAGGTCACGCACCACCACGCCGACATGCTCGATACGCTTGATCTTCATCGTTGTCCTCCATGACGCACGCTACGCTACGGATAAATCGCGGAACAAACGAAGCCGGGGTCGCTTTTACGAACGGACAACAACCCCGGCCCCAGTTAGTTCGTAAGTCGTGAGATCGCAAGATCGCGTGCAGAAAAATATCTCGACCTCACGCTTTCACGACTTTTTGATATAGGAAGGTTCGGTAAATAGCGACGTTATCGCAACTTTATGGATGTCTGGACTATCCGGAACCAGAAATAGTATGGGCGTAATCAGTTCCTCGAATATTCCTCTCAGGCTGCGGGCGCCCGTCTTGTACTCGAAAGCGATTTCCGCAATCTGCTCGAATACTTTCTGGTCGATACTCAGCTCGACACCTTCATTTTTGAAAATTTCCCGGAATTGATTGTAAATCGAGTTTTTGGGCTCGGTCAGAATCCGGACCAGCATTTTCTTGCTCAGGTCCTGGAAACTGGCGACGATGGGCAGCCTCCCGGTGAATTCCGGAATCAACCCGAACGTAAAAAGATCGGTGGGTTTTACGCGCGTGTTCAACCTGTCCAGAATATTCTGATTGTCGTCGTCGGAGGTCGAGATAAACCCGTAGCCATGGGTCTTCGACATGATCTCCTCGATGCCGACAAACGCCCCCCCGCAAATGAACAATATGTTGGTGGTGTCGATATATTGCGCGCTTCCCAGTTTGACGGGGGAGCCTTCCATGATTTTCAGGAGGGCATGCTGCACGCTTTCCCCCGAAGTGCTGCGGGTCTGACCGTCGGCGGCCTTGAGCTTGTCCACTTCGTCGATAAAGACGATCCCGTGTTGGGCCCTGGAGACATTGCCGTCCGCCTTGTCGACGAGTCTTTGCAAAATGGCCTCGATTTCTTCATTGACGTAGCGGGTCTGCGCCAATGAAGTGGCATCCGCGGTCACGAACGGAACGCTGATGATCCTCGACAATGTCTCGCACAACAAGGTCTTGCCGGTGCCGGAAGGCCCGATGAGCAGGACGTTGCTCTTGGCTATCTCGATGGTGTCCTGCTGCGATTTGGCGATTTTCTTGAAATGCGAGTAAACGGCGACCGCCAGTATTTTCTTGGCTTCATCCTGACCGATCACGTACTGGTCAAGATATTTCACGATGAAACTCGGTTTTATTCTTTTATCGAGCAAGGTCGTGTCCCGGTCATTTAATCATCCATCATACCAATCAACGGCCGGCAGGGCCGGAATCGCAAAAGCTTCCGCCTCGCCTGCGCGATCGTCAAGCATGCCATTCGTTCATTCTGGCTTAAACCAGCAGCGGCTTGCCTTTGTTCCTGCCCTTTTTCCGGGCTTTTTCCTGTTCCAGCACCGCGGTGTATTGACGGACTGCGTTCGACATCGCGCCCCAGCCCGCGTACATCCCGACCTGCAGGATCAATTCGCAGATTTCCCGCTTCGAGATCCCGATATGTTTCGCGCTGCGGTAATGCGAGTAGTTGCCGGTCGGGCGCGCCAGTGCGATGTTGGCGGCCAGCGTTATCAACTGCCGGTCACGCAGGCTCAGCCCGGGCCGCGCCCAGATATCGCCGAACAGGTGCCCGACCGAGATATCGTACATATCGGGCAACAGGGCCTTTTGTTCCAGCATCAGGTTTTCCCGGCCCATTTTCTTCAGCATGGCCATCCCCCGCTTGTAGCGGTCCTTGTAGTCGCTCATCGTCGCTCCTTTTATTTACCGTTGGATTGAATGGAATGCGCCGGGTGGTGCCGCGGGTTCTCCGCGCGGCCCGGAACCTTTAGACGCGCATGCCGCCGCTGATTTGCCGCGTCACCGTCATTCGACGCGTATATTGGCGGCCTTTACGACCTCGCGCCACCGCGGGATCTCGCGCGCGATCAAGGCGGAGAATTCTTCGGGCGTGCTGCCGAGCGGTTCGAGGCCGGCGGCGGAAAAACGCTGGGCCACGACGGGGGACTTCAACAGCCTCACGATCTCCGCGCTTATTTTCGCGACGACCGCGCGCGGCGTTCCCGCGGGGACCACCATGCCGTACCACACCTCGAACGCATAACCGGGCACGCCAGCCTCCGCGACCGTCGGCAGTTCCGGCGCCGAGCGGGAGCGCTTCGCCCCGGTGACCGCGAGCGCCTTGATCCGGCCGCTCCTGACTTGCGGCAATGCCGTCTCGATGCCCGCTAACGCGACCTGGATCTCGCCGCCCATCAGCGCTGCCACGCTGGGATTGCTGCCCTTGTACGGAACGTGCAGCATCGAAATGCCGGCGGTGTGCTCAAGCAACACTATGCCCAGATGCGAGGCCGAGCCGCTGCCGCCGGAACCATACCGGATGGCGTCGGGACGGCTTTTGGCGAGCGCGATGAGTTCCTTGACCGAGTCGGCCGGCAGTGATTTTTCCGCTGCCAGCACGAACGGCTGGCTCGCCACCAGCGAAACCGGTGCGAGGTCCTTCTGCGGATCGTAGGGCAGGCGGCTATACAGCGCGGGCCCGAAAGTCAGGTGGCCGGCGCTGCCAAGCAACAGGGTGTAGCCGTCCGCGGCGGTTCCCTTCGCGACCATCGAGACGCCCGCGGTGCCCCCTGCTCCACCGCGGTTGTCCACGACAACGGGCTGGCCCCAGCTTTCGTTCAGCCCCTGGGCGATCAGGCGCGCGACAATGTCGGTACCGCCGCCCGGAGCGCTCGGCACGACAACGCGTATCGGTTTGCTCGGGTAGCCGCCGGCCGTTTGGGCGAGTGCCGGCCCGGCCAGGGCCATCGCCATCCAAAGTACGCCTGCGCTGTATCCGTACGGCACCGGGGTCACACGATCCTCCTGGCAGGGATTTTGGTGAATCAGACCGGCGGGGTCAAGCTGTCGGCCGATGGCCGGAAGCAGGCATCAATCAAGGAATACGGCGTATTCCTGCAACTCGATGCGCGGCGGCTGGAAAGTATTGATGACGGCCTGCGGATCGGCATAGCCCATCGCCATTCCGCAGATCACGATCCAGTCGTTCGTGATGGCGAGCTCCCGGCGCACGATGTCCGGATAGCTCGCGATCGCCGCCTCCGCGCACGTGTGCAGCCCCCGCGCGCGGGCCGCAAGCATCATGGTCTGCAGGAACATCCCATAATCCAGCCAGCTTCCCTTCTCCAGCTTGCGGTCGATCGTGAAGATGAGCCCCACGGGCGCGCCGAAGAAATTGTAGTTGGTCGCGCGATACGCTTTCGACTTCGCGTGCTCGCCGCGGCCGATGCCGAGCGTCCCGTACAAACCCCACCCGCACTGGCGCCTGCGCGCGAGGTACGGCTCGTAAATCGGGTCGGTGTAGTAATCGTAGTCGCGCTGGTGGCCCGGCTCGTCGTTGAGGTATGCCTGCTGGATCGCCGCGCCGACGCGCTTGAGCGTCGCGCCCGTCAGCACATGCACCCGCCACGGCTGAATGTTCGAGCCGCTCGGCGCATGCCGCCCGAGCGCCACGATCTCGCGCACGGTTTCAATGGCTATGGGATCGGCTTTATACGCGCGGATCGAGCGGCGCGTGCGCGCCGCTGCAAAAACGTCAGGCGCAGATTGGTTCAAGTCGTCGGGCATGCGGACCTCGGCGGGAGAAACGCGAATGAATAACGGGACCGGATTTCCTCACGCCTAAAAAAGCCGTGAGAACGTGCTTGGAAATCGTGAGTCGAGAAGGCCTTCTCTTACCATTGCACGCCCTCCCGCCGGCGCGGCCGCGCACACGCTGTCTTATTTGCCAACCCTCGTTGTGCGCTGCGGACCGCAATAACGCCTAATCGATGCGGGCGCCGGTGGCCCTGATGACCTTGCCCCACTTCGCGTTCTCGTCCTTGATGAACTGCGCGAATTGCTCGGGCGTGGTGCCGTAGAGTTCCAGGCCCATGCCGCGCATGCGCGACTCGAACTCGGGGTTTTTGAGCGCCTTGATGAACTCGGCATGCAGGCGCTTGATGATGTCCGGCGGGGTGCCGGCCGGCGCGACGAATCCCTGCCAGGTCAGAACCTCGTAACCCGGGACCGTGTCGGCGATCGGCGGAAGGTCGGGCAGCGCGGCGATCGGCTTGAGCGTCGAGGTGGCGAGCGCGCGCAGCTTGCCGACCTTGATGAACGGCACCGGCTCGGGCATGGGATTCAGCATGAACTGCAACCGCCCGCTCACCAGATCGAGGACGCCGGGTCCCGAGCCCTTGTAGGGCACATGCACGCTCTTGGTGCCGGTCATCATGTTGAACAACTCGCCGGCGAGATGCATCGACGTGCCGTTGCCGGCCGACGGAAAATAAAGCTCGCCCGGGTGCTGTTTCGCGAGCGCGATCAGCTCCTTGGTGTTTTTGACCGGCAACGACGGATGCACGCACAGGATCAGCGGCGCGGCCGTCACCATCGAGATCGGCGCGAAATCCCGCTGCGAGTCGTAGCTCAACTTGGAGTACATGCTCGGGTTCGTGGACAGGAAGAACGTTCCCATCAGCAAGGTGTAGCCGTCGGCGGGGCTGCGCGCGACCAGTTCAGCGGCGATATTGCCGCCCGCGCCTGGCCGGTCATCGACGGTCACCTGTTGCCCCAGGGACTCGGTAATCTGGGCCGCGAAGTTGCGGGCGACGACGTCGCTCGCGCCGCCCGGCGCAAACGCGTTGATGATGCGGATCGGCTTCGCCGGATAGGTCTGGGCGTGCGCATGCAGGGGCAGGCTTGCCGCGAGGATGGCTGAAAACAGAATCGCGCTACGACGCATGGGAAATCTCCTTGCTTCGAACGGGTTGGCAATCAACAGGACGCAGTGTAGGGGTTTTCAGCGCGGCTTTCCAGCACTGGAGCTTACTCATTCGCGACGGCATCGAGGCGCGTAGTCAGGCGCAAGTCGATCGCGGTCGCCAGCATCCACCCGTCGCGCACTGCCGTCAGAAAATCGCCGATCTGGTTGCAATCGCCTGCCAGCACGTACTGCGCGCCCGCGCGCTCGACTTCCGGCACGATGTCGCGGTTGGGCAGCGGCCTGATCGCGGCGATGATCATGTCGCCGGCGTCGATCGGCTCGCGCTTGCCGCCGACTTTCGCCCAGACCGTGTCGCCCTCGATCGATTCGACCGGGGCGTTGGTCAGCACCCGCGCGCCGCCCTTCTCGAGACGGTCGAGCACGTCGTAGCGATTGTTGCGCGCCATTTCCCTGGCGACGACCGACAGACCCTCGATCACGGTCGCCTTGACGCCGCGATAGTGGATCAGCGTGTCGGCCGTCTCGATCCCGACCATGCCGCCGCCGACGATAGTGATGCGCGCGCCGCGCGGCACGCGCTCGCGATCGAGCAGCACGTCCCAGGCCTGGAGCACGGGAAGATCGGTCTGCACCGGGAACGGCAGGGGCCGGGACTTGGCGCCGGTTGCGACCACCACCAGGTCGGGGCGGAAATCGCGGATCGACTGCGCAGTCGCATTGACGCCGGTGCGCACCGCGACGCCGAGACTCTCGATCTGCTGCCAGCGATAGGTCCAGATGCCGGCGACATCGGCCTTGTCCGGGGCGGCGAGGGCGAGCGGCATCTGGCCGCCCGGCTTGGCGGCCTTCTCCCAGATCTCGACGTGGTGCCCGAGCCCCGCGGCGACGCGCGCTGTCTCGATGCCCGCGACACCCGCGCCCAGCACCAGGATACGTTTACGGTCGCCTGCTGGCCGCGGCGATGTGCCCTTGCGCAACTGCGGCTCCGCGTTCTCGATGCGCTCGAACTCGGTGCCCACCATCGGGTTCGCCACGCAAGAGACGTCGCGCTCCAGCGTCAGGCGCTCGAAACACACGTTGCAGGAAATGCACTTGCGAATTGGCGTCCTGATCTCGCGGAAGGCCTTGCGCGGCCAGTACGCGTCCGCCACCAGCGCGCGGCAGACTGCGACGAAATCAGCGCTGCCTGCCTTCAGGATGCCCTCGGCGTCCTCCGGATCGATGATGCGCCCGGCCATGATGGTAGGGATGGCGAGCGCCTTCGCGATGGGCCGCGCATAAGGCTCGAGGAAGCGGCGCGCGAAGGAAGGCGGCTGGATGCAGTAGCGCGACAACTGCGGGCTCTCGTTGGTCCCGCCCGACATGTCGATCGCGATCACCCCGGCGCGCTCCAGCGCCCGGCACAGCGCGATCATGTCCTGCTCGCTGTAACCGCCTTCGCAGTACTCGGTCGCGCTGATGCGCACCATCAGCGGGAAGCCGGGCAACTCGCCGCGGATGAGCGCCACGGTTTCCAGCAGGAAGCGCATGCGGTTCTCCAGCGGTCCGCCGTAGCGGTCTTCGCGCTGGTTGATGCGCGGGCTGAAGAACTGCTGGAACAGATAGCCGTTGGCCGCGTGCAGTTCAACGGCGTCGTAGCCTGCGCGATGGAGCCGGCGGGCGGCATCGAGAAAAGCGCGCTGGATCGCCTCGATCTCGGGAATAGTCAACGCGCGCGCCGGCTCGCCGGTGTTGGGATTGTGCCAGTCCGATGCCGACACCGGCTCCATGCCGAGCACCGAGCGCTTGAGCAGCGCGCCGCGGTGGTTGATCTGCCCGACCGCCAGGGCCCCGCCCGCGTGGATCGCCGCCACGATGCCGGCGAGGCCCGGGATGTAGCGGTCGTGGTAGAGGCACATCGAGTTCGTGTGGTTGCGCGCGCCCTCGCTGATGACCATCGCCTCGGTGATGATCATCGCGGCGCCGCCGCTGGCGCGCTCGCCGTAATAGAGCTTGTCGCGCTCGGTCGAGAGCCCGTCGGTGGTGCCGTAGTTGGTGCCCATCGGTCCCATGATGATCCGGTTGCGCAGCCGCAGCGGGCCCATCCGGCCTGGTTGAGCGATCAGCATTTCAGTTCGATCGTAGGGTTCTGGTTGGAAACGGGAAACGCAATTCAACCGCGACGTGCGAATTCCCGTCGTGAAACATGCCCGCGGCATTCAACCGTATCACGTACCGGCATGCATTATAGATGCTGATCGTATCGATGGGGCCGGAGTACCTTTGGCGATGTGCAAAGCTCGTCCGGTGACGATCGAAGCAATGTTACGGCGTCCGGATGCTGTGGCTTTCCGTCATCCCGCTATTTATTCTGATCTGCGCAGTGCCCCGATTTCTCCGACCAGACAGTATTCCTGCCGCGATTACCGGCCGGTCAACCGCGTGGGTTTCGGCGTCCCGCCGGCGGGAGCTTCGGCGGTTTCGCGGGCCTTTGCGGTCCCCACACGCGACTGTAATACGTGTCCGCAAGCTGCAATGCGGCTACCGGATTGTGGCCGAGCACGCGGTCCTTGGCGACCAGGACCGTCGTCAGCCCCTTGGCATACTTGAAGAACAGGCTATCGTGGCCGATGCACAGCCCCAGCACGACATTGAACTCGCAGCCGTGGGCATTGAGCATCTCGGCCTGGGAGATCGGATTGCAAAGCGCCTCGAACTGGCCGGGGTGGACTTTTTCCCGGTCGGCGATCCCCAGCTCTTCCTTCGGAATGCTGCCGTTCTTGCACGCAACCGACACCACCTCGAAGCCGTGGCTCTCCAGAATGCCGCTCAGCACATGCGCGTGATCGACGAAGCTGATGCAGTTCGCGATGCCGATTTTTTTGTAGCCCATGCGCTTGGCGAACTGGACGACCTCCTCGACCCGCGTCCACTTGCAGTAGCCTTCGGATTCGACCAGCGCCGATTCGCGCGAAATCCGGCGCGTTTCGGGGTCATCGTACAGCGCGCGGGCGACGGTCTGGCTGTCGGGATCGACTTTGGTCGGGCAAAAACCAGGGCCGCGCTCCTCGGCTTCCCCCTGGCGGCATGCGCGCACGGTCGGCGGACAGTACGCGCATGCGGGATCATCGTATTTCATGGCCACTCTTCCCGTGAATGCAACGGATGCGTCTAGGCTAGAGGATTCCATGCGGGAAACCATGATCCAGATCAAACACCGGGGCATTGCAGGGAACGACCTGTCCAGTCTGGAAGCCGTCCGGATTGTGTGGCCGGGATTTGCCTGTGTTGCGCCATCCGGTCCTTGAACCGGACCGGAATAAATCGGACAAACCGCTCGGGGTGCTTTGTTTTCCCAAGCAGGCTTCAGCCTGCTTCCCGCCATTCCCGCGGCGCTGGCGGAATTACGCCGGAACCGCGATGCCTTCCTGCTCGCAGGTGTTGGCGACGTCGCTGACCGTCGCGCGGCGCATGTCGCGGACCCATCTGAGATCGTTGTATTCGGTGCCGCGGTGCAGCGTGCAACGGTTGTCCCACATCACGAGTTCGTCCGGCCGCCAGCGGTGAGTGTAGACGAACTGGCGCTGCGTCACATGCGCGATCAACTCGTCGATCAGCGCGCGGCCTTCGGCGTCCGGCATGCCGAGGATGCGTCCCGCGTGCGACGCGACGTAGAGCGATTTCCTGCCGTTCTGCGGAATCGTGCGCACGAGCGCCTGCGGCACGGGCGGTAGCCGTCTTGCCTCGTCTTCCGTGAAGTGCGTGAACCCGCTGCGTTGGCGCGAGGTGGCGATGCAATGCTCGGCGACGAGTCCACGCAGTTTTTTCTTCATTGCGTCGGGCAGCGCATCGTAGGCCGCGCGCTGGTCGGCGAATTCGGTGTGGCCGCCGAGCGGCGCGACTGTGCGCGCATACAGCAGCGAGCACAGCCCCGGGCGGAACCTGAACGAACTGTCGGTATGCCACAACCGGTTGCCGGCCTTGTACATGCGCTGCCGGCTGTCCTGCGACCAGATCTCGCCCTGCGGGTCGAGGTTCGAGATGTCGGCGAAACTGTTGCTGAACCGGCTCGGCGCCGTCTTCGGATCGAGCACCCGCTCGGACTCGATCGGCCCGAACTTTTGCGCGAACGCAAGGTGCTGTTCCGCCGTCAGCTCCTGTCCCGGAAAAATCAGCACCGCGTATTGCCAGAATGCGGCCTGAATCGCCGCGAAGTCGGCCGCCGCGAGCGGCCCGGACAGATCGACGTCGCCCACCTCGGCCGCGAAGCCCGGAGTGATGGGACAAACCTCAATGCTCATGGGTGCTTCTCCTGCCCGATTGCATCCGGGATATTATCCGCGCCGCGCAGGCTACTTGTCCGCATCGCCGGCTTTCTCGGCACGGCTCTGCGCCTGCTGCATCGCCTGGTCGATCTTCTGTTGCGCCTGCTCCATCGTTTTCTTCCCTTCCTCCACTTCCTTCGCCTTGATGGCCGCACCGGTCGCCGCGGTGGTCGCGGTTTCGACGCCGCACCCGGCAAGCGCCGCGAGCGCGAACACAATGATGAGGTGCTTCATGGATGATCTCCGTTAAAAAACGAGATGTGGGGCGGGGTCAAATAAATATTTTACGCTCTCCCGCTCTCGCGTTGTGGCGCCGCGTCAGTCGATCTTGAGATTCAATGTCCTGACGATCCGTTCGTTTCTCTGCATCTCAACCCGCAGGAAAGCATCGAACTCGTTCGGGCTCATCGCGGCCGGGGCAAGGCCCTGCTTGCCCAGGAGATCCTTCACTTCGGCAAGCTGCAGGGCCCGCGCGATCTCCGCACTCAGCCGTTCGACCACATTTTTCGGCGTCGCTCCGCGCACCACCGCGCCGAACCAGTTGAGCGATTCGAAGCCGGGGTAGCCGGATTCCGCCACCGTCGGAACGTTCGGCAAAGTGTCGGCTCGTGTGAGCGAGGTCACGGCGACGCCGCGCAGCCTGCCAGAGGCAATGTGCGGCGCGCTTTCCACGACGTTCGCGACCAGCATAGTGGTGTGTCCGCCCATGACAGCCGTCGCCGCTGGCGCACCGCCGTTATATGGCACGCTGACGAGACCGATCCTCGCCGCCTCCTTGAACAACTCCGCCGCGATGCGTTGCCCGCCTATGATGCTGGCAGTCCCGAACGTGAGCTCGCCCGGACGGGCGCGCGCGAGCGCAACCAGGTCCTTGACCGATTTCACCGGCAGCGACGGATGCACGGAAATGACCAGTGGATTCGATGCGATGCGGGTGACACCGGCGAAATCTTTCAAAGTGTCGTACGGCAGCTTCGAGCGCACGAAAGGATTGATCGTGAAGCTGGGGGCCATCAACAGGAGCGTATGCCCGTCGGCGGGCGCCCGCACCACGAGTTCCGCGCCGATCACGGTGTTGCCGCCGGGACGGTCCTCGACGATCACGTTCTGACCCACAGCGCGGCTCAACGGCGGCGCAAGCGTGCGCGCGAGTATGTCCACCGCCCCGCCGGGCGCGTAGGGGACGACGAGCCGCACGTTCCGCGAGGGAAATTCCTGCGCGACGGCCACGCCGATGGGGAGCGCCGTCACCGGCGCAAGAATCAGCATGCACAAAGTTCCGCCCTTCATGGTCTCCTTTCGATATTGAAGGATGAAGAAAATACTTGGCTGCGTTCAGCGGCGTTCATCGGCGGTTCCAGCTTCACTCCATCGATATCCGCGCGGCCTTCACGACCTTGGCCCATTTTTCGATTTCGGTGTTGAAGAGCGCCCTGAACTCGGCGGGTGTCGTTCCCGCAGGTTCGATCCCGAGCGCGCTCCAGCGCTCGCGCAGCTCGGGCGATTTCATGATCCGGGTCGCTGCAGAGGAAATTTTCGTAACCACGCTTTTCGGCGTGCCGCGCGGCGCGAACAATCCGTACCAGACGTCGACTTCGTAGCCGGGCACGCCGGCCTCCGCGATCGTCGGCACGTCGGGCAGCGCCGGCGAACGCTTGAGCCCGCTCGTGCCGAGCGCTTTGACCTTGCCCGCCTTGATCATCGGCAGCTGCACGGGTATGCCGCCCAGGTACAGCGTGATCTGGCCGCCGATGAGGTCGTTCTGCGCCTGCGGGCCGCTTTTATACGGCACGTGCACGATGTCGGCGTGCGCGAGCAATTTGAACAGCTCCCCCGCCAGGTGGTCCGAGCTGCCGTTGCCGCCGCCGGAGCCGAAGCTCAACCGCCCGGGTTTCGCCTGCGCGAGCGCGACGAGTTCCCTGACCGAATTGACGGGCGAGGATACATTCACGACCAGCACGTTATTCCTGGAGGAAATCTGGGTGACGGGCTCGAAATCGCGCAGTGCATCGTACGGCAGCTTGCGGAACACGGCACGGCTGATCGCAAACGAACTCGACGCAAAGAGAACCGTATAGCCGTCGGGTACTGCCTTGGCGACGAGGTCGGCGCCGATGGTTCCGCCCGCGCCCGCGCGATTGTCGACGATGACCGGCTGGCCCCAGCCTTCGTTCAGCTTCTGCGCGAGCACGCGGCCGACGATGTCCATGCTGCTGCCCGGCCCGATCGGCACCACGATGCGGGCCGGCTTGGCGGGAAAATCATCGCCATGCGCGGCGCCGCCCGCGGCAAGCAGAACTGCATATGCCAAGTGCTTAGCCATTGAACTCACGTTAACGCGTGCTTGACGCATTCTATCGGCGCTCATCTGCGTTTATCTGCGTTCATCGGCAGTTACCTAGTCAGGCCGGGCGCCCGAAGCCTTGAACACCTTGCCGCGCATGACGATCTCGTCGCGTACTAGCTGGTCGAATTCACCTGGCGTCGTCGGCTTGGGCCTTGCACCCTGGCTCGCGATGCGTTCCGTGACGTCCGGCAGCCTGAGGATGCGGCCGACTTCTCCGGACAGCGCGTTGATGATCTTACGCGGCGTCCCGGCCGGCGCAACCAGCCCGTACCATCCGTCGTATTCGAATCCGGGCAGCGCCGATTCCGCGATCGTCGGCACGTCCGGCAGCAGCGCGAGCCGCTCTTTGGTGGTCACCGCCAACGCCAGCAACCGTCCGCTCCTGACCAAGGCCATCGAAGGCAGCACCGGCGCAACGAAATACTGAACGCGGCCGGCAATGGTGTCGGTGAGCGCTTCGGGCGTGCCCTTGTAAGGCACGTGAACGACATCGATCCCGGCGGCCAGTTTGAACAGTTCGCTGGCGTAGTGCGTGCCGCTGCCGATGCCCGAGGAACCGAAATTGACCTGTCCCGGTTTCTGCTGCGCGAGCGCAATTAAGTCCTTGACCGTCTTTACCCCGAGGCTGGGTGAGACCACCACCAGCAGCGGGGTGCTCGCGACCTGAGTGATCCCCGTGAAATCCTTGAGCGTGTCGTATGGAAGCTTGGCATAGAGCGCCGCGGTTCCCGCAAACCCTGACGAGGTCAGCATCAGCGTATGCCCGTCCGGAGTGGCGCCTGCGACGATGACGCCCGCCACCGTGCCGCCCGCGCTCGGGCGGTTATCGATCACCACTTGCTGGCCCCAGCTCTCGTTGAGCTTCGGCCCGATCAGGCGCGCGAGGATGTCGGTTGCGCTGCCGGCAGTAAACGGCACGACGACCCGGATCGGCTTGCTCGGATAGGATTGCGCCGCCGCGCCCGCTGCGACGATCAGTACCGCGAAGCTTGCTGCGACCAGCCTGCTCAGGAAATGCATGTCCCTCCCCTTTCGACGACTACGCGTAATACGCGTATCGTCCCGCGCTGGATGGCGCCGGAGTCATTGGTATCGAGAAAAGCGCGCGTCTTCTTCTATCCTAACCTTCCCCCGCGCACCGGGGAAGGCGCTGGTCACTCCCGGCGGATCCCGGCATCCCGGATCACCTGCCTGAAGCGCGCAACTTCGCTGCGGATGTGGCGCTCGAACTCGGCGGGCGTGCTGCCGACGGCCTCCGAGCCGTCCGCCGCGAGCCGTTCCTTAACGTCTGGCGATTGCAACCCTTCGGCGATCGCGCCGCTCAAGCGGTTGACGATCGCCGCGGGTGTCCGTTTGGGCGCGACCACGCCGTACCAGCCGATCGTATCGAATCCCGGCAGCGTTTCCGCAATTGTAGGAACGTCGGGCGCGGCGTTCGAGCGCTTGAGCGAGGTGACGGCGAGCACGCGCACCTTGCCGGCGCGCGCGAGCGGCAAACCGGACGTGATGCTCGCGAACACGAGCTGCACCTGGCCTCCCGCGAGATCGGCGAGCGCCTGCGGCGGCCCCTTGTACGGCACATGCGCGACGCGGATGCCGGCAGCCGAGTTGAACAACTCCGTCGCGAGATGGTTCGATCCGCCGATACCCGTCGAGCCGTAGTTGAGCTTCCCCGGCTGCGCTTTGGCAAGGTCGATGAATTCGCGCACCGAGCGCGCGGGCAAGGCGGGCGTTACGGCCATCACGTACGGGTTGCGGGAAACGTAGCTCACTGCCGCGTAGTCGCGCACAACGTCGTAGGCGAGCTTGTCGTCGAATGCGTTCGCGACCACCTGCGCGACCGCGAGCATCATCAGCGTATAGCCGTCCGGCTGCGCCTTCGCCGCCGTTTCCGCGGCGATCGCGCCGGTCGCGCCGGTGCGGTTGTCGACCACCACGCTCTGGCCGAATGCCTCGGAGAGCTTCTGCGCGACGGTGCGCGCGGCGATGTCGGAGCCGCCGCCGGCGGTGAACCCGACGAGCATGCGTATCGGCCTGCCCGGATAGTCCGCGGCTGCAACGCCCGCAGCGGCTGCCACGGCCGCCGCCAGCGCGAGCCAGCGCGTCCGCCCTGCAACCCCGGCATGCATCATCGGATATGCTGCCCGGCTATTTCGTTTTTTCCGCCGCAAACACTTCGTGCGCGCAGCGCACCGCCTCGCGCATCGCCGGCACGCCGCAATACACCGCGCATTGCAGCAGCACCGCGCGGATTTCGGCCTTGGTGCAGCCGTTGTTGCGCGCGCCGCGCAAATGCGTCTTGAGTTCCAGCGGGCACTTGAGCGCCGTCAGCATCGCGATGTTGAGAAGACTGCGCGTCCGGCGCGGCAGGTCCTTGCTCGACCACACCTCGCCCCACACGTACTTGGTCGTGAACTCGCGCAGCGGCAGCGAAAACGAATCTTCAGTGGCCTTGAGATGCCGCTTGTGCTCTTCGCCGAGCACCTGCTCGCGGGTTTTCTTGCCTTTCTCGTACAACGCCTTGTTTTGCATTTCTCCTCCTGAGATAACCGCGTTTATCCGAGAATGATCCGATCAGGCTGCCGGCGGCGCCGTTTGCCTGAATGACTCGCGCGCTTCCATGTTCTTACACAGCCGGCTGAGGCCCGGGTATTGCTCCTGCGGGAAGAACTGCGGCCTGCGCAGCGTGATGAATCCGATATGACACGCGACCGCGATGTCGGCGAGGCTCATCGCGCCGCACACGCACCACGCGCGATCGTCAAGCATCCGCTCGAGCGCGGCGAAGCCCGCATCGATCTTGCCGCGCTGCCGGTCGAGCCATGCCAGGCTGCGCTGCGCTTCGGCATGAAAGCGAATTTCGTAGAGACTCGCGGCGACCGCATCCATGGTACCGTCGGCAAGCGCTTCCCAGCGCTTGACCTCGACGCGGGCCTCGGCATCTTCTGGAATGAATCGCGGACCCGGCAACCGGCTGTCCACGTAGTCCACAATCAGCGGCGAATTGATCAGCACGCGGCCGTCATCAAGCTTCAATGCCGGCACCTTGCCGACCGGGTTAGTCTGCTTGAGATCGTTGGATTCCCAGAGGTTGACCATTTCGACGTCGTGCCTGACGCCCTTCTCGATCAGCATGACGCGGACCTTGCGGGAGTAGGAACTGGCCGCGGAGATGTAGAGCTTCATGCCGGCGGGATTCCTGCAGGACGGCGCGGTTTCATGGCTTTTCGGGCACCACAAATGGGGCTGGCGTGGTCCATTTTAGCGTGTCCCGGATAAATTTATTTTCGCCGGAACGTGCTGCAGTACCTCGCATGCCCCTGCCACGTCTGTTCCACTACACTGCCGTCCCTGAAGATGAGCGTGCGTTCGCAGCGGGCGAGCTCGCTGCTGCCCGGCCCACCGCCGAATACCGTACCTACGCCCACCCCGCGGTTGCTGCCGAAGATGGCGAAGGGAAACCCGGGCCCGCTGGAAACCATGCCTTCGGACACCCACGTATAGCTTTCCCGGCCGTCGGCCTGCGTCGCATTACGGACGGGCACGCCCCACTGCGCTACGACCTCCTCGTGGCGCGCGCCGTCCCAGGAGTTCCTGGCCCCGTTGACGTCGGCGTCCATGGCGGCGCAACCGGCAAGCAAAACTGCGATCAGCGCTGTAGCCTTCAAATCAGTTGCCCGTCAGATCCTGCGGCAGGGGCGCGCATGAAGTCAGAACCCGAATCCCCGGGCATGTTCCCTTGTTTCGATCTACTCATCAGCCCGCCCGCAGTTTCTTGAGCAGGGCCGGGTCCGGATCGACGCCAAGTCCGGGGCCCTGCGGCACCGTCAGACAGCCGTTCTTGTCCGGCATGATCGCGTCATGCATCACGTTCTCCGCGAAATCGGCATCGTAGCGCTCGACCAGACTCTCGTCCGGCATGGCGGCGATGCAATGGATCGAAGCCAGGAGTCCCGGGCCGAAGTACGCGGAATGCGGCACTACGGTGACGCCGAACGCGTCGGCGAGCGCCATGACTTTGCGCATCTGCGTGACGCCGCCCACTTTCGTCACGCTCGGTTGCGCGTAGGTGATCGCGCCCGCCTGCAACATGCTTTTGAATTCGGGCAGCATCGCGTTCTCGCCGGCGGCGGTCGGGATGCCGCCCTGCGCCTGCACGCGGGCTAGACCCGCATGGTCCTCCGGCGGCCACACCGGCTCCTCAAGCCACTTGAGATTGAACGGTTTCAGCTTGTGCGCCATATCGATCGCCTCGCCGACCGTCCATGGGCGTTGCAATCGACCATGATCGGAACGTCGGGACCGGCGGCGTCCCGCCCGGCCTTGACCGGCGCCACCGTGATCTCGTGTAGTTTGAGGTGGCGGTAGCCGCGCTTCAGCGCGCGTTCGACGTAATGCGTAACGGCGCCCGTATCGGTGTAGCGCAGCAGGCTGGCGTAAGCGGGCAGCGCCTTGCGCATCGAGCCGCCGAGCAGGCGATAGAGCGGGAGTCCGGCGAGCTTGCCGGCGATGTCCCACAGCGCGATGTCGATCGCGGAGAGCGCGTACATCGCGGGACCGTTGCGGCCGACGCCGGCGAGATTGCGCTGCAGCTCGCCGACGAGTGCGCCGATCGCGCTCGGATCGCGGCCGACGCACAGCGGGCCGATGAAGGTATCGAGCGCGGCCTTGGTCGCGGTGAAGATGCGGTGACCGAAACCCTCGCCCCAGCCGGTCACTCCCTCGTCGGTGTCGATGCGCACGAGCAATGTGTCCATGCTGGTGCGCGGTTTCCCGCCCTGTGTCGGCACGACCTTGCCTTCGATGATCATCGGCATGTTGACGACGATCGTTTCCACTTTCGTTATCTTCATATCGTCTGGAGAACGGTAAACGGTAAACAGAATATGGAGAAAAGCAGCACACCCTTGCCCCGCTTTCCCTGTTTACTATTCCCCATTCCCTATTTCCCTGAGATACACCGGCAGATCGGTAGTCGGCGGACGGGCCGGCACCTGGTAGAACAGGTCGGCGACGAAGCCGCGGTGATAGCTCGTGTGGTTGACGACGTGCAGCAGGATCTCGCCGCGCGTCATCACGCCCGGGTTGCCGCCGATCAGCGTGAATCTGACCTTCTCCTCGAGCGCCGCGTCCGTCAGCTTGTCGCCCCATGTGACGTACCAATCGTCGACCGCCTGCTGCACGCGCCACAGCTCGGGAAGCGGCGGATGGTCCGGCGTATTGCGCGCGGCGTAGCCGTGCCCGCGTCCCTCGAGGTGCGCCTGCCAGATGCGGTCGATCACGTAATTGTGGTTGAGCGTGTGGACCATGTTTTTGAACAGGCTCTTGCGCTCCTTCGTCGCTTCGCCGTCCGGCAGCCCGGCGACGGCATCGAACATGAGCTTGTTCGCCCACGCGTTATAGCGCGTGAGCATGCGGGCGGTTTGAGTGGTCAGCATGGTCTGCCCCGTCGAGAAGGTATATGGGAGATTATCGCATCTGCGCAAGGCCGCTGCTCCCGGCCACTTACATCCGGCGCGTCCCCGGTTTCCTTTTCCCGGCGCGGGCCTTATGATGAGTTCTTTACCCGGCTCGCAGACCGGGCCATCCAAGGAGAAACCAATGGCGGGCGGCGCGACAGAAGTGCTGGCCAAATTCGCGGCCACGCTGAAATACGAGGACATCCCGGAGCGCGTCAGGGAGTACTGCAAGAACGTGCTGCTCGATACGCTCGCATGTGCCGTGGCCGGGCATCAGGGCGAAGAAACCCACCAGGTTGCAGCGCTCGCGTCGGGGCTTGCACAATCGGCGGAAAGCAGTGTCATCGGCGGCGACCGTTTGTCGCTCGCCGGCGCAACCGTGCTGAACGGCTACCTGATCACCGCCGTCACCATGTGCGACATCCACCGTTCCACGCTCACTCATATCACACCGGAAGTGGTCCCGCCCGCGCTTGCCATCGCGGAGCGCGATGCGCTGTCGGGCCGCGAGCTGCTGGTCGCGTTGGCTGCCGGCTGCGAGACGACCACGCGCGTCGGCATCGGACTCGATTATCCGGAGTTTCGCAGGCGGGGCTGGCACGGGCCCGGCGTCATCGGACCGTTCGGCGCCGCCGCGGCCGTGGGCCGCCTGCTCGCCTTCGACTCCGACACCATGGCGAAAGCGTTCGGCCTGGCGGGCAGCCAGTCGGCGGGCACTTTTGCCGCATGGGGAACCCCGACGGTCAAGTTCCATCAGTGCCGCGGTGCGCTGTCGGGATTGATGGCGGCGCTGCTCGCGCAGCAGAAATTCCTGGCGACGAGCGAATTTTTCACCGCGAAGGACGGCGGACTCTATAACACCTACACGAACGGCGGACGCCCGGAGGCCGTGACCGAAGGTCTGGGACGGCGCTGGGAACTGGAACAGATCGCACTCAGGCTGTGGCCTTCCGCGTCCACCATCCAGGGGATCATCACGGCGATGTTCGACCTGGTGGAAAAACACCAGCTTGATCCCGCCAAGGTCAAAAAGCTGCGCGTTGCCATGAGCAAGACCGCCGTCGACATGCATGGGATCTTCCCTCGCTACAAGGCGAAGTTCGAGGCACTTCTGTCCACCCATTATGCGGCGGCGGCGATCCTGCACGACCGCGAGTTGTCGCTCGCCCAGTTCGAGCCGGCGCGCTACGACGACCCGCAGCTGCGGCGCTTCGCAGCTGAGCGGGTGGAAGTAAAAGCCGATCCCGAGCTGACCGGTGTGCAGGCGCTGGTGGAAGCGGACATGGCGGACGGCTCGACCATCGCCGTCCGCTGCGACCACCCGAGGGGATCCCCTGAAAATCCTCTCACGCGCGCCCAGATCGAGGATAAGTTCCGCACCTATGCGAGGGCCCGGCTCTCCGATGCCCACGTCGAGCAGGTTATCGGCGCCGTGACGCAGCTGGAAAAACTGGGCTCAACGCGCAAGCTGATGGACATGCTGAGAGCGGGCGGCGAGCGGCGGCTGCGCAAGTCGGCGGCGGCGTAGAAATCCGGGATTGAGTGATTTAGTAACCCAATCACTTAATTGCTTAATCACTAAATCACCAAATCTGAGGAAGCACGCATGGATCGCCGGACTCTGTCATGCCTGCTGTTCGTTGTAATTGCGGCCTGCGCTTCGTGGCAGGCCGCCGCGCAAACGGCCGATTACCCCAACCGGCCAGTGCGGATCGTTGTCCCGCAGGCGGCGGGCGGCGGCGTCGACATCGTGGCGCGCGCAATCGCGCAGAAGCTTACCGAATCGTGGGGCCAGCAGGTGATCGTGGACAACCGTCCGGGAGCGAACGGCATCATCGGAATCGAAGCGGTCGCCAAGTCCAAGCCCGACGGGTACACGCTCGCTGCCCCGTTCACTTCGGTCCTGACGATCAATCCTTTCGTGTACAAATCGCTTCCGTACGACGCGTTCCGCGACTTCGCGCCGATCATGCAAAGCGTGAACAACATCATCGTGCTCGTCGTGAACCCCTACCTGCCGGTGCGCTCGGTGAAAGAGCTGGTCGCGCTGGGCAAGTCGCGCCCGGGCGATCTGGTTTACGGCTCGTTCGGCGTCGGCAACCTGACCCACCTGGCAGCGGAGCTGCTCCGCATCGAGACCGGCTTGAAGATGGTGCATGTGCCCTACAAGGGCGAGACGCCGGCGGTCACCGATTTGATCGGCGGCCAGTACGTGCTGCTGTTTGCGACATCTGCCGGCGTGAATGCCCATATCAAGGCAGGCCGGCTGCGGCTGCTCGCGACCGGCGGCGAAAAACGCGCGGCGGCGTATCCCGACACTCCGACGATGGGCGAAGCCGGCTACCCGAACGCCTCGGTTACGGGATGGTCGGGGCTGGTCGCGCCGGCCGGCACCCCGCCGGAAATCGTGCAGAAATTTCAACGTGAAGCGGCGCGACACGTGCGTTCGCCCGAACTCGGCGAGCGTCTGATTGCGCTCGGCGCCGAACCGGTAGGCAGCACGCCAGAAGAATTCGCCGCCTTCATCAGAGCGGAAGCGGACAAGTGGTCGCGCGTGATCCGAGAAGCCGGACTTTCCCTCAGCCAGTAGCGACCGAGGCGATCAGACCAGAGGCAATTGCGCGCCGCCGTTGTACATCACCTTCCCCGCTACGATGCGCGCTACCGGATTCAGCGCGTGCGTCCCGGGCGCTCCGGCGCCTATCAGATGCCGCACTTCGACGCCGCGCGCAACCAGGCTGTCGGATATCAAATAGCGATGGCACTGCCACGGCAGCCGCTCGGCGCACATGATCGCCATCCGTTCCGTTTTACCGCGCTCGACTAACTGCTCAAGCGCCGATGCAAATTCCGGCGTACTCATGTGGTCGGCGTACGCGCGGAAGCTCTCGTTTCTGAGCGCAACGTGCGGAGAGCCTGCGCGCGGCCTGCGCCTGCCGCCTAGCGCTTCGCCCTCCCACATGTAACGAATGCCCGCCTCCGCCAACGACATTGCAAGCGCTTCCTGCGCAAACTGCGGATGCCTCCTCGACGCGGGATAAGCGCGCACGTCAACCAATAGCCCGATCCCGGCTGTTTTGAGTAACTGCACGAAATCCTCGCCACTGCGATTGCCGTGGCCGATGGTATAGAGCGTGACGCTTTCCAATCCTCGATCCTCAATCCCTGCTCAGGCGCCGATTCCTACCTGCTGCCCGACTTTGAGGGCCAGTTTCTCCGCTGCATTGCAGGCGTTGCCGGCGATCTCGACCAGGCCCAGGCTGTTTTCGTACCAGAATACATCGCCCGTCGATACCTCCGAAAAAACGCGTGCATGATCGAGCCACTTGCCGCCCACGACGATGCGCGTGTCGCGCGGCAGCCCCTGCGCGCGCAGGCCGGTGAAGGCGTTCCCGTAATGGTCGACGTAAATGATTTCGCCGAGGTCGGTGCCGCCGAATTCTACGCCGAGCCGCGCGGTCGGAGTGGCTTTACCGGCGGGAAATTCGCCGCGGGCGATTGCCGCGACGACGGGTGCGAACAGGTCGCGGCCATGAAACGATTCGGACAGCTGCTCCGGCTGCCAGATGATGCGCCAGTTAGCGCAAACCCGGGCGCGCGCGGCAAGCACCGACAACAAGCCGTTGTCGGGCCCGGCAAACCAGCGCTCATCGGCGTTGAGCGCGACAGCGCCACGCGTGCCCCCGACACCGGGATCGACCACCGCCAGCGTCACGCTGCCGTGAGGGATTTGCGCAGCACACGCGGCGAGCAGATGCGCGCTCGCCCGCACGTCGAACGCCGGTGCTTCGTGCAGCAGGTCGATCACCGCCACGCCGGGTGCCTGCTGTTGCAGCACTGCCTTGACCTGACCGACGTATATGTCGGCCACGCCGAAGTCGGTGAACAGAAATATGCTCATGCCGGGGCGGCTCCGCGCGCGACACTGTGCGCGGCGAGCACTCGCCTCGCGGCGGCGTCATCGATGTTGGCGACGTAATCGCGGAACAAGCCGGGCAGCCGCGCAAGCACCGCCGCCTTGCCGAGCAAATCGGCATCGCGTATCGCGGCGGCCAGCAGCTCCTCGCCGAGCTGTTGCAGCGCCGGCACGGCAACCGGCGCATAACTGAGATGCCAGGGCTCGGAAAACACGCCGCCGCGATATTCACGGTAGGGCCTGAAAAAACCGAAGCGCGCGACGTTGGCGGAAAGCCACCGGTGCAGTCTCTCGAACACGCCGCCAGGCTCCACCTCCTGCGGGAGCAGCTGCACGCGGTATGCGGGCGGCAGCGCCGCGCGATCGATGACATCGAGGTCGGACCCCCAGTGGTGCCGGCTCGCGCCAGGCAGCGCGCTCCAGCACAGGATCCCGTCGATCAGTTGCTGGTCATCAAGACCCGCGCGATCGCGCACGTTGCCGCGTTCGTCGTACAACGGCCGCTCGCCGCGGAATTTCTGGTTCCAGATCCGGCACTGGGTGTCGAAATCGCGGAAGCCGCTGAAAATCGACAAATCAATGCCCTCGCGCGCCGCCGCCTCGCGCATGGCGAGAAACGGCCCGATCGCTGCGGGATGCAGCGCCGCTCCCAGATCGTCGCGCTGCACGACGTGCGTGCGCGCGCGTCCCGTCAATTCCAATTCGTCAAGCATTGCGGATCGCCGGATAGCACCATGCGTAATTATGGAACAAGATGCCCACCGGTGGGACAGACCCGGGTAAACATAGTAACTAACACCGTGCCGGCTCGCGGCGTTGACGCGAGCTTAACGCAAGCAGACGCATCGAACACGCCGAAATTCCGCTTCCGGAAATAAAAAAAGCCGGCGCGGGGCCGGCTTTTCAAAATATCGCGGTTATTGTCAAGCCGCCTTGACAGGCGCTTTTTGTTTCTTGTCCTCAGCAACCTCCGGACGGTCGAGCAACTCGACCAGTGCCATCGGAGCGTTATCCCCCTTCCGAAAACCGTACTTCAGTATGCGCAGATAGCCGCCGCTGCGCTTGGCGTAGCGCGGCCCGAGTTCGCCAAACAGCTTGGTCACGATGTCGCGGTCGCGCAGGCGGTCGAACGCAAGCCGGCGGTTGGCCAGCGACGGCGATTTGCCGAGCGTGATGATCGGCTCGGCGACCCGGCGCAGCTCCTTCGCCTTGGGCAATGTGGTCTTGATTACCTCGTGCCGCAGCAGGGACACGGTCATGTTGCGCAGCATCGCCAGGCGATGGCTGCTGGTGCGATTGAGCTTGCGCAGACCTAAGCGATGACGCATGAGGGTTCCCCGTTCAGACCTTTTCGAGACCGACCGGCGGCCAGTTCTCGAGCCGCATGCCGAGCGTCAGGCCCCGCGACGCGAGCACTTCCTTGATCTCGTTGAGCGATTTGCGGCCGAGGTTCGGTGTTTTCAGCAGTTCGGTCTCGGTGCGCTGGATCAGATCGCCGATGTAATAGATATTTTCCGCTTTCAGGCAGTTGGCCGAGCGCACGGTGAGTTCGAGATCATCAACTGGCCTGAGCAGGATCGGGTCGATCTGCTGGGCTTTCGGCTGCTCGACCTGCACCGGCGTGCCCTTGAGATCGGCAAACACCACCAGCTGGTCGACCAGGATGCGCGCTGCGTAGCGGATCGCTTCTTCGGGCTCGATCACGCCGTTGGTTTCGATGTCGACGATCAGCTTGTCGAGGTCGGTACGCTGTTCGACGCGCGCCGAATCGACCTGGTAGCTGACGCGGCGCACCGGGCTGTACGAGGCGTCCAGCACGATGCTGCCCACCGCGCGGCTGGTGGCGGCGCCTTCCAGCGGCTCGCCGCGGCTCGTGCGCACCGCCGCCGGCACGTAGCCGCGGCCGTGTTCGACCTTGATCTGCATGTCGAGCTTGCCGCCCGCGGTCAGATGCGCGATCACGTGGTCGGGATTGACGATTTCGACGTCGTGCATCGGCTCGATGTCGCCCGCGGTCACCACGCCCTCGCCCTGCTTCTTGAGCGTCAGCATCGCTTCCTCGCGGTTGTGCAATTTCAGCACGATGCCCTTGAGGTTGAGCAGAATGTCGACCACGTCTTCCTGCACGCCGTCGATTGTCGAGTATTCGTGCAGCACGCCGCTCATTTTGACTTCGGTAGCGGCATAGCCGGGCATCGACGACAGCAGGATGCGGCGCAGCGCGTTGCCGAGCGTGTGTCCGTAGCCGCGCTCGAACGGTTCCATCGTCACCTTGGCGTGGAACGGTGAAATGTTCTGCACGTCGATGATGCGAGGCTTAAGAAAAGTACTGCTTTGCATGGCTTATTCCTCTAACAATTGCGGAAACCCGGGTCAGGTTTTCCCCAACCGAAGTTTCCCCTGGTTTGGGGTTCTACAAAAAGGGCGCCGCCCCCTGCTCAAATATTCCTTATTTCGAATAAAGCTCGACCACCAGCGATTCGTTGATGGTGGAGGGCAGATCGGTGCGTTGCGGCAGGCTCTTGTATTTGCCTTTCAGCGCGGCGGCGTCGACTTCGAGCCATTCCGGATAACCGCGGCTGGAGGCGGCTTCGACCGCCGCCTTGATGCGCAGATGTTCCTTGGCCTTGGCGACGACTTCCACCATGTCACCCGGCCGCAACTGATAGGACGGGATGTTGACGCGCTTGCCGTTCACCAGGATCGCGTTGTGACGCACGATCTGGCGTGCTTCCGAGCGCGAGGCGCCGAAGCCCATCTTGTAGGCAATGTTGTCGAGCCGCGACTCGAGCATCTGCAGCAGGGTTTCGCCGGTGACGCCCTTCTTCTGCTCCGCGGCATGATAGGTATTGCGGAACTGGCGCTCGAGCAGGCCATAGATGCGGCGCAGCTTCTGCTTTTCACGCAACTGCACGCCGTAACCCGACAGCCGGGTGTTTTTCTGGCCATGCTGTCCGGGCGGATAGTTGCGGCGCTCGATCGCGCACTTGTCGGTAAAGCACTTGTCGCCTTTGAGGAACAGCTTCTCGCCCTCGCGGCGGCATTGGCGGCATTTTGCGTCAAGATTTCTTGCCACAGCCAGTTCTCCTTAAATACGACGGCGCTTCGGCGCACGGCATCCGTTATGCGGGACAGGCGTGACGTCAGCGATACTGGTGATCTTGAATCCGACCGCGTTCAGCGCGCGCAGCGCCGACTCGCGGCCCGGTCCCGGGCCCTTGATGCGGATCTCGAGATTTTTCACGCCGCATTCCTGGGCGAGCTTGCCGGCGCGCTCGGCGGCGACCTGCGCCGCGAACGGCGTGGACTTGCGCGAACCTTTGAAGCCCGCCGAGCCGGTCGTCGCCCATGACAGCGCGTTACCCTGGCGGTCGGTGATGGTTACGATGGTGTTGTTGAAGGAAGCGTGTATGTGCGCGATGCCTTCCGCGACATTCTTCTTTACCTTCTTGCGAACCCGGGTGTTTGCTTTTGCCATTGAGTTTCCTGCTTCCGCTTTAATCGTTGTTAGACCGTTACTGCCTTGATAATCTTGATCGCCGCCTTGCGCGGGCCCTTGCGCGTGCGCGCGTTGGTGCGGGTGCGCTGGCCGCGCACCGGGAGTCCCCGGCGGTGGCGCAAGCCGCGCCAGGTGCCGAGATCCATCAGGCGCTTGATGTTCATCGAAACTTCTCGCCGCAAATCGCCCTCGAGCGTGAACTTGGCGACCTGCTCGCGCAGTTTGTCCATGTCCGTATCGGACAGATCCTTGATCTTGGACGTGATCTTGATGCCCGCCGCCACGCAGATGGCGCGCGCGCGGCTGCGGCCGACGCCGTAGATCGCCGTCAGCGCGATTTCCGTGTGCTGATGATTCGGAATGTTTACCCCACCAATACGGGCCATATCGCTCTACCTTTTATGCTGAAAACGTACGCTGAAACGAGTGCCAAAACGCCTGCTAAAAATAGCAAACCGGAGATTATAACCTGTTAATTTGCATCAGTAAATACCAAAATTACGCCATCAGCCCTGACGCTGCTTGTGGCGCGGGTCCTTGCAGATCACGCGCACCACGCCTTTGCGGCGGATGATCTTGCAGTTGCGACAAACCTTTTTCACCGAAGCCCGTACTTTCATTGCAAACTCCTTTATTGGCTGTCAGCGGTCAGTTTTCAGCAAAACCCGCGCTGCTGCGCCGCGGTAACTAAAGCTGAACGCTGAGTGCTGATAGCTGAATGCTGCTTCACCACTCACTTGGCGCGGAACACGATGCGGCCGCGCGTCAAATCGTACGGCGTCAAGTCCACCGTTACCTTGTCGCCGGGCAGGATGCGGATGTAATGCATGCGCATCTTGCCGGAAATATGGCCGAGCACAATGTGGCCGTTTTCCAGCTTGACCCGGAATGTTGCGTTGGGCAGGGTTTCCACAATCTCGCCCTGCATCTGTATCGTTTCTTCTTTCGCCATTCTCAACGTGTCGGAAATACGCCGCCGCCCTTGAAGTTCGCCTTCTTGAGCAGGCTTTCATACTGGTGGCTCATGGCATAGGCCTGCACCTGCGACATGAAGTCCATCGTCACCACCACGATAATCAGCAAACTGGTGCCGCCGAAATAAAACGGCACGCTCTTCCACACGATCAGGAATTCGGGCAGCAGGCACACCAGCGTAACGTAAACCGAGCCTACCAGCGTGAGGCGCAGCATGATCTTCTCGATATAGCGCGCGGTCTGCTCGCCGGGCCGGATGCCGGGCACGAAAGCGCCGCTTTTCTTAAGATTATCGGCGGTTTCCTTCGGGTTGTACATCAGCGCGGCGTAAAAAAAGCAGAAGAAAATGATCGCCGCGGAATACAGGAACACGTAAATCGGCTGCCCGGGGTGCAGCGTCGCGGCGATGTTGGATAGCCAGCGCATGTTCTCGCCGGTGCCGAGCCAGCCGGCAAGGGTGGCCGGGAACAGGATGATGCTGGAAGCGAAAATCGGCGGGATCACGCCCGACATGTTGAGTTTCAACGGCAGGTGCGACGACTGCCCGCCATAGACCTTGCGCCCGACCTGGCGCTTGGCGTAATTGACGAGGATCCTGCGCTGGCCGCGCTCGACGAAGCACACCACCGCGGTGACACCGACCACCAGTGCCGCGATGAAAAACACCGTCAGGATCGAGAACGCGCCGGTGCGCTGCAACTCGAGCGTGCCAACGACCGCATTGGGCAGCCCCGCGGCGATGCCGGCGAAAATGATCAGCGAAATGCCGTTGCCGATGCCGCGCTCGGTGATCTGCTCGCCGAGCCACATCAGGAATATGGTGCCGGTCACCAGCGTGATCATGGTCGTCAGCCGGAATGCAAGTCCGGGATCGAGCACGAGGCCCTTCTGACCCTGCTCGAATGCAATCGCGATGCCCAGGCCCTGGAACAACGCGAGCGCCGCGGTGCCGTAGCGCGTGTATTGGGTGATCTTGCGGCGCCCCGCCTCGCCCTCTTTCTTGAGCGCTTCGAGCGTCGGCGACACGACCGTCATCAACTGCATGATGATGGACGACGAGATGTAAGGCATGATCCCGAGCGCGAAAATCGTGAAGCGCGACAGCGCGCCGCCCGAGAACATGTTGAACATGTCGAAGATACCGCCGCGCTGCTTGTTGAACAGTTCGGCGAGCTGGACCGGATCGATGCCCGGCACCGGGATGTGCGCGCCGATGCGGAACACGATCAGCGCGCCGAGCAAAAACAACAGGCGACGCTTGAGGTCGCCCATCTTGCCCTGCATGCTCAGCATTGAATCCTGATCAGCCAATTTTATTCCGCCGGTTTGGTTTTCTTGGTGTTGGATTTTGCCTTGCCGGCCTCAGCTTTGGGCTCCGCCTTGGCTTTGGTTTCGGCTTTGGGAGCCTTGGCCTTGGCTTCCGCTTTCGCTTCGGCTTTGGTTTCTGCCACGGCCGCGGCTTTGGCTTTTTCTTCAGCTATGGTCGCAGCCGTCGTGGCGGCCCGCACCTTGGCCCTGGCCGTCGCATCGGCCCTCGCCGCGACTTTCTTGCCCTGCTTGGTGGAGGCCGCGTCGGCACGTGCCGGCATCTCAACCGCGCCTCCCGCAGCTTCAACCGCAGCTCTCGCGCCTTTTGAAGTCAGCAGGCCATGCAGCGTGACCTTGCGCTTGATCTCGCCTGAAACAATCACTTTCGCCGACAGCGCCTGGATCGGCACCACGCCGGCTTCTTTCAGCGCGAGTATGTCGATGGTGTCGAGTTTGAGCTTGTTCAAATCCGACAGGCGCACTTCGGCGGTATCGTCGCGCGTCGGGGATACGAAACCGCGTTTGGGAAGTCTGCGCTGCAGCGGCATCTGCCCGCCTTCGAAACCGATTTTGTGAAAGCCGCCGGCACGCGCTTTCTGCCCCTTGTGGCCAAGTCCGGCGGTCTTGCCGGTGCCGCTGCCGATGCCGCGGCCAACGCGTTTTTTCGCGTGCTTGGCACCGGCTGCCGGCTTAATCGTGTTGAGTTGCATTTAGCCCTCGCACTTCAGGAGGTAACTGACTTTGTTGAGCATGCCGCGCGTGGCCGGATTATCGATCACCTGGACCGAATGGTTGATGCGGCGCAGACCCAGGCCGCGAACCGTCGCGCGGTGCGAACGCATGGTGCCGATCAGGCTCCTGACCAGCGTGACTTTGATGGTTTTACCCGCTTGTTTCGCCTTGGCCATGGCTTAGCCCGTGATTTCTTCGACCGTCTTGCCGCGCTTGGCCGCGATCTCGGACGGCGTGTTCATCGCCTGCAGGCCGTTCAAAGTGGCGCGCACGATGTTGTACGGATTGGTCGAACCGATGCATTTTGCGAGCACGTTGGTCACGCCCATCACCTCGAAAATAGCGCGCATCGGGCCGCCCGCGATAATGCCGGTGCCGTCGGACGCCGGTTGCATGTAGACGCGCGAAGCGCCGTGGCGGCCGATCACCGCATGATGCAAAGTGCCGTTCTTCAGATTGATCTTGACGAGCTTCCGGCGCGCTTCATCCATCGCCTTTTGCACCGCGACCGGCACTTCACGCGCCTTGCCCTTGCCCATGCCGACGCTGCCGTCGCCGTCGCCGACCACCGTCAGCGCCGCAAAGCCGAGCACGCGGCCGCCTTTCACCACCTTGGTGACGCGGTTGATCGCGACCATTTTTTCGCGCAGACCGTCGCTGCGCTGCTCGCCGCCCGACATCTTGTTTGCTTGCAGTTTCGCCATAATGGTTCCCGCCTAGTGCCGTTCCAACTTGATTGATCTAATGACCACGAGGATCCTTCTGCTGAATATTGTGCTTCGATCACCCATCATTGATAGCTCGGAATAGTTGGATCGGCACTAGAACTTGAGCCCGTGCTCACGCGCCGCTTCCGCGAGCGCCTTGACACGACCGTGATATTTGTAGCCGCCGCGGTCAAACGCGACCGCTTCGATGCCGAGCTTCTGCGCTTTTTCCGCGATGCGTTTGCCGACCTCTGCCGCCGCCTGGACGTTACCGCCGTATTTCACGCTCTTGCGCATCTCCGGCTCGAGCGTCGAGGCGCTCGCCAGCACTTTGGCGCCGCTGGGGTCGATCACTTGCGCGTAAATGTGGCCGTTCGAGCGGTGCACCGCCAGCCGAGCGACCTGGAGTTCCGCGATTTTGCGACGGGTTTGCTGCGCCCGGCGCAGCCGCGCTTCATTCTTGTCTTTCATATCTCGCCTCTACTTCTTCTTGGTCTCTTTGAGGACCACCGCCTCGTTAACATAGCGCACGCCCTTGCCTTTGTACGGCTCGGGCCGGCGGTAGGCGCGCACTTCGGCGGCAACCTGTCCGACCGCCTGCTTGTCGATGCCCTTGATCACGATCTCGGTCTGGGTCGGCGTCTCGACCTTGATACCTTTCGGCATCTGGTGCACGACCGGATGCGAAAACCCGAGCGTCAGGTTCAGTTTGTCGCCCTGCGCCTGCGCGCGGTAGCCGACGCCGACCAGCGTCAGCTTCTTTTCGTAGCCCTTGGTCACGCCGCACACCATGTTCGCGACCAGCGCGCGCACCGTGCCCGACATCGCATTGGCGGCAGTCGAGTCGTTGGCGACCTTGACCTGCAGCCTGTTCTCGACCTTCTCGACCGTGACCTGCGACGACAAGGACTGTTTCAGCGTGCCGAGCGGGCCTTTCACCGAAATCTCGCTCGCCGACAGCTGGACTTCGACATTGGCCGGCAATTCGACCGGGGAGTTTCCTATTCTTGACATCGCTATTCCTCGCTTGCAGCGTCAACTATGCAACGATGCACAACACTTCGCCGCCGATGCCCAGTCCCCGCGCCTTGCGGTCGGTCATCACGCCCTTCGAGGTCGAAACTATCGCCACGCCGAGTCCGTTCATCACCTTCGGTATGTCATCGCTCGGCTTGTAGACGCGCAGGCCCGGGCGGCTCACGCGCTCCAGTTTCTCGATCACCGGCCGGCCGGCGTAATACTTGAGGCCGACTTCAAGCACCGGCTTGCCGTCCAGCGGGCGCACCGCGAAGTCGTCGATATAGCCTTCGTCCTTGAGGACCTTGGCGATGGCGGCCTTGACCTTGCTCGCGGGCATCGCGACTGAAACTTTTTCCGACATCTGCGCATTGCGGATGCGCGTCAGCATATCGGCGATCGGATCACTCATGCTCATGGTTTCTTTTGCTCCTACCAGCTCGCCTTGATCACGCCGGGAATTTCGCCGCGCATCGCGATGTCGCGCAGCTTGCCGCGGCCGAGGCCGAATTTGCGGTACACCCCGCGCGGACGGCCGGTGAGCGCGCAACGGTTGCGCAACCGCACCGGGCTCGCATTGCGTGGCAGCTTCTGGAGCTTCAAGCGCGCTTCATAGCGGTCCTCTGGGCTCAACTTCTGATCGTTGATGATCGCCATCAACTGCTCGCGCTTGGCGGCGAATTTTTTCACCGTCTTGCGGCGGTTCTGGTCACGGAGTTTCAAAGCGAGTTTGGACATGGTTCAGTTCCTGAACGGGAATTTAAATGCCGCCAAGAGCGCCCTGCCTTCCTCGTTGGTTCTGGCGGAGGTGGTGATCGTGATGTTCATGCCGCGCAGGGCATCGATCTTGTCGTACTCGATCTCGGGGAAAATGATCTGTTCCTTGACGCCGAAATTGAAATTGCCGCGGCCGTCGAACGACTTCACAGGGATACCGCGGAAATCGCGAATGCGCGGGATCGCAACCGTTACCAGGCGGTCGAGGAATTCATACATGCGCGTGCCGCGCAGCGTGACCTTGCAGCCGATCGGATAGCCGGAGCGGATTTTGAACACCGCGATCGACTTGCGCGATTTGGTCACGAGCGGCTTCTGGCCGGCTATCTTGGTCATGTCGGCGACCGCGTTGTCCAAAATCTTCTTGTCATTCACCGCTTCGCCGACGCCCATGTTGAGCGTGATTTTCTCGATGCGCGGGACCTGCATCACCGACTTGTAGCCGAACTGCTGCATCATCTGCTTGATCACGTGGTCGCGATAGAGGGATTGCATCCGCGCCTGGGCCGCGGCTGCCATGCCTTTGCTAGTCTTGGCTGGAGTGGCTGGAGTACTCATGCATCGATTACTTCGCCGTTGGATTTGTAGTAGCGCACGCGGCGGCCGTCGTCGAGCAGCTTGGTGCCGATCCGGTCGGCTTTCTTGGTGGCCGGATTGAAAATCGCGACATTCGACACGTGCAGCGGCATTTCCTTGTCGACGATGCCGCCGGTAGTGCCCTTCATCGGGTTCGGGCGCTGGTGTTTCTTGACGCGGTTTGCGCCCTCGATGAGCACGTGCTCGAGGTCGACCACGCGCAGCACGGTGCCGCGCTTGCCCTTGTCCTTGCCGGTGATGACGATCACGTCATCGCCTTTCTTGATCTTGCGCATGCTCATTTACCCTCATTTGCCTTCAGCTCTTACAGAACTTCCGGCGCGAGCGAAACAATCTTCATGAAACGCTCAGTGCGCAGCTCGCGCGTTACCGGACCGAAAATGCGGGTGCCGATCGGCTCCAGCTTCGGCGTCAGCAGCACGGCGGCATTGCTGTCGAACTTGATCATCGAGCCGTCGGAACGGCGTATGCCCTTGGCGGTGCGCACGACCACCGCATCGTAGATTTCGCCCTTCTTGACGCGGCCGCGGGGAGCCGCGTCCTTCACGCTGACCTTGATCACGTCACCGATGCCGGCGTAGCGGCGCTTCGAGCCGCCGAGCACCTTGATGCACATCACGGCGCGCGCGCCGGTGTTGTCGGCAACATCCAGGATGGATTGCATCTGTATCATTTTTGCTCTCGATTAAAAGCCGCAACTTTTTTCCAACTTGATCCGCCCGGCAACGTGCCGGCAGTCAGTCTTGGAACCCGTCCGGGTCAGGTCATCCGCGCCAGCCAAGCCGCTAACGTCAAAATCCGCGGCGCGACGCAACGAAAACGTGTGATTTTACAGAAAATCCCTATCTATTTCAAGCGTTTTCAAGCTATGCAGGCACTTAAACCGTGCGCGCCTTCTCGATCAGCTTGGTCACCCGCCAGGCCTTGGTCTTCGCGAGCGGCCGGCACTCCTCGATCAGCACCGTATCGCCTTCCTTGAACGCGTTCTGCTCGTCATGGGCGTGGTATTTCTTCGAGCGCGTGATGATTTTGCCGTAAAGCGGGTGTTTGACGCGGCGCTCGACCAGCACCGTCACCGTTTTGTCCATTTTGTCGCTGAGGACGCGGCCGGTCAGCGTACGCTTGTTGCTGCTCGTTTCAGTCATGACTGACGTACCTTTTCGTTAAGGATGGTGCGTACGCGCGCGATGTCGCGGCGCACTTTCCCGATCTGGCTGTTGTTGGTCAGCTGCTGGGTTGCCACCTGCATGCGCAGGCCGAACTGCGCTTTCAGCAGTTCGTTGAGCTCCTGCTGCAGCTCGGCCGGGCTCTTGGCTCTCAATTCGCTCGCTTTCACGGCTTAACCTCCAACCATACGGTGCACGAACGTGGTCAGCAGCGGCAGCTTGGCGGCCGCCAGGCGGAACGCCTCGCGCGCCTCGGCCTCATCGATGCCGTCCATTTCATACAGCACTTTGCCCGGCACGATCTCGGCGACCCAGTATTCCGGGTTGCCTTTGCCGTTGCCCATGCGCACTTCGGCCGGCTTCCGCGAAATCGGCTTGTCCGGGAAAATGCGGATCCAGATGCGGCCGCCGCGTCTGATGTGGCGAGTCATCGCGCGGCGCGCAGCTTCGATCTGGCGCGCAGTCAACCGGCCGCGCGTGACCGCCTTCAGGCCGTATTCGCCGAAGCTTACCTTGTTGCCGCGAGTCGCCACGCCTTTGTTGCGGCCCTTCTGTTCCTTGCGGTACTTCCGTCTAGCTGGCTGCAGCATGTTTCGCTCCTGACCTTCTCTTCTTCGTTGCGGCCTTCGGCGCAGGCTTATCGGACGCGGGTTTGGGTTTATCAGGCACGGGCACCTCCGCAGCGGCGACCGGCGCCGCGAGCGGCTGCTCATGCTTGCTCATGATCTCGCCTTTGAACACCCACACCTTGATGCCGATCACGCCATAGGTGGTCTTGGCTTCGGAAAATCCGTAATCGATGTCCGCGCGCAGCGTATGCAACGGCACGCGGCCCTCGCGGTACCATTCGGTGCGCGCGATCTCGATCCCGTTCAGCCGTCCCGCGCTCATGATCTTGATGCCCTGCGCGCCGAGCCGCATTGCGTTGGTGATCGCGCGCTTCATCGCACGGCGGAACATGATGCGCTTCTGCAGCTGCTGCGCGATCGAGTCGGAAATCAGTTGCGCGTCGAGTTCGGGCTTGCGGATTTCCTCGATGTTGATATGCACCGGCACGCGCAGCATCTTCTGCAGCTGCGCCTTGAGCGATTCGATGTCCTCGCCCTTCTTGCCGATCACGACACCGGGGCGCGCGCTGTATATCGTGATCTTGGCGTTCTTCGCCGGGCGCTCGATTATGATCTTGCCGACGGCGGCATGCGCGAGCTTCTGTTTCAGAAAATCACGCACCTTGATGTCTTCCTGCAGCATGACCGGGAAGTTCTTGCTGTTCGCGTACCACTTCGACGACCAGTTGCGCAACACCGAGAGCCGGAAACCGACCGGATGTATTTTTTGTCCCATGACTATTTCCTTCCGTCGCCGACGGTCAGGTGAATGTGGCAGCTGTGCTTGAGTACACGCACGCCGCGGCCCTTGGCGCGCGCGGAAAATCGCTTCAGCACCGGCCCTTTTTCGACGCAAATACGCGTCACTTTGAGCTCGTCGATGTCGGCGCCGTCGTTGTGCTCGGCGTTGGCTATCGCGGACTCGAGAACTTTGCGGATGATTGCCGCGCCTTTTTTCGGGCTGAAAGAAAGGACATTGAGCGCTTTCTCGACCTGCAGGCCGCGGATCTGATCGGCGACCAGCCGGCCTTTCTGTGCCGACAGCCGCACGCCGTTTAGTTTTGCCTTGGTTTCCATTAGCGCATCCCTCATTTCTTGGCTGGCGCCGGAGCTGCCGCCGCCGGAGCTGCCGCCGCCGCCCCAGGCGCAGCGACACTCGATTTCTTGTCAGCCGCCGCGGCCGCGGCCACGCTGCCGGCCTTGGAGTGGCCCTTGAAAATCCGGGTATGGGAAAACTCGCCGAGTTTGTGGCCGACCATGTTTTCCGAGATGTAGACCGGAACGTGCTGCTTGCCGTTGTGCACCGCGATCGTCAAGCCCACGAAATCGGGCAGGATGGTCGAGCGCCGCGACCAGGTCTTGATCGGGCGCTTGTCGTTGGACGCGCGCGCCGCCTCGACCTTGGCCATCAGGTGATAGTCGACGAACGGGCCTTTTTTGATTGAACGTGCCATGGTTTACCTCGTTATGCGGCGCTGACTTTGGCGTGCCGGCGGCGCACGATCATGCTGTTGGTGCGCTTGTTCTTGCGCGTGCGGTAGCCCTTGGTGAGCGTGCCCCACGGGCTGACCGGGTCCTGGCCCGCGGCGGTCTTGCCTTCGCCGCCGCCGTGCGGATGGTCGATCGGATTCATCGCGACCCCGCGCACTGTCGGGCGGATGCCGCGCCAGCGCTGGGCGCCAGCCTTGCCGATCGAACGCAGCGAATTCTCTTCATTGCCGACCTCGCCGATGGTCGCGCGGCAATTCACGTGCACCTTGCGGATTTCTCCGGAGCGCAGCCGCAGTTGCGCGTAATCGCCTTCGCGCGCCAGGAGTTGCACCGAGGTGCCCGCAGCACGCGCGAGCTGCGCGCCTTTGCCGGGCAGCATCTCGACGCAGTGCACCGTGGTGCCGACCGGGATGTTTCTGAGCGGCAGCGCGTTGCCGGTCTTGATCGGCGCGTCGGGGCCATTTTGCAGCTGCATGCCCGCGCTCACGCCCTTGGGTGCGACGATGTAACGGCGCTCGCCGTCGGCGTAGCACACGAGCGCGATGTTGGCGCTGCGGTTCGGATCGTGCTCGAGGCGCTCCACCTTGGCCACGATGCCGTCCTTATCGCGCTTGAAGTCGATCACGCGATAGTGCTGCTTGTGACCGCCGCCCTGGTGGCGCATCGTGATGTGACCAAGATTGTTGCGCCCGGCATTCTTGGTCTGGCGCTCGACGAGCGCCTCATGCGGCCGGCCCTTGTGCAGGTCCGCATTCACCACCTTGACCACCGCACGGCGGCCCGGGGATGTCGGCTTGACTTTAACGAGTGCCATTACTTGGTCTCCGCTGCGGCAAAGTTGATCTCCTGGCCAGGCTTGAGGCAGACATAGGCCTTCTTCCAGTGGTTGCGGCGGCCGACGAAACGGCCGAAGCGCTTTTCCTTGCCCTTGACGTTGGCGACCTGCACCGACAGGACCTCGATTTTCCTGTCCTTGGTGCTCCACATCAACTCGACCGCGGCCTTGATCTCGGGCTTGGTCGCATCTTGAGCGACGCGGAATATATACTGATTGTTCTTCTCGCCGACGAACGTGCTCTTCTCCGACACGATCGGAGCAAGCAGCACCTTCATCAGGCGTTCGGTGTTTCTGGTGCCGGCCGCGGGGCTCATTTCAGCAGCTCCTCGAATTTCGCCATCGCGTTCCTGGTCATTAGCACGTTGGCATGACGGATCAGGCTCACCGGATCGGCGTGCGCGACGGCGACGACGTTCACGTTGGGCAGATTGCGCGACGAGAGCTTCAGGTTCTCATCGACCGCATCAGTGACAATCAAAACGTTCTCGAAGCCCATGTTTTTGACTTTCTGGGCGAGCAGCTTGGTCTTGGGCGCATCGACAGTAAAGCTGTCGACCACCGCAATCCGTCCTTCGCGTGCGAGCTGCGAGAGGATCGAGCACACGCCCGCGCGGTACATCTTCCGGTTCAGCTTGTGGCTGAAATTCTCGTCCGGCGTGCTCGGGAAAATCCGGCCGCCGCCGCGCCACAGCGGGCTCGAGGTCATGCCGGCGCGCGCGCGGCCGGTGCCTTTCTGGCGCCACGGTTTTTTGGTCGAGTGCCTGACGTCGCCGCGGTCTTTCTGCATGCGGGTGCCGCTGCGCCCGTTGGCGAGATACGCGGTCACCACCTGGTGCACCAGCGCCTCGTTGTAATCGCGCCCGAACACGGCGTCCGGCGCCGCGACCTTCGCAGTCGACCGCCCTTTCTGGTCGATCAGTTTGAGTTCCATCATGCACCTGCCTTGGCCGCCGGCTTATCTGCCGGCTTCGCGGCCGGCTTATTTGCCGGCTTCGCGCCCGGCTTGTCTGCCGGTTTATTGGCTGGTTTGCTGCCCGCCTTGCCAAGCTTGACCGCCGGGTACACGGTGATATCACCGTTTCTCGCGCCGGGAACCGCGCCGCGGATCAGCAGCAATTGGCGCTCCGCATCGATGCGCACGATCACGAGATTCTGGGTCGTGCGTTTCACGTCGCCGAGGTGGCCGGTCATCTTCTTGCCGGGGAACACGCGGCCCGGGTCCTGCGCCATCGAGATCGACCCCGGCTTGTTGTGCGACACCGAGTTGCCGTGGCTCGCGCGATTCGACGAGAAGTGATGGCGCTTGATGACGCCGGCGTAGCCTTTGCCGATCGTGGTGCCGGCCACGTCCACTTTCTGGCCGACCTTGAACACGTCGACGCCGATAACGCCGCCGACCTTGAAGCCAGCGATCTGCTCGGGCGTGACGCGGAATTCTTTCAGCACCGAGCCCGCTTCGACCGCGGCCTTGGCGTAATGTCCGGCAGCCGCTTTGTTGACGCGGCGCGCGCGGCGCTTGCCGTACGCGATCTGCACCGCGCAGTAGCCGTCGGTTGCAGGCGTCTTGATCTGGGTCACGCGGTTGTCCGACACGTCGACTACGGTCACCGGAATGGAATCTCCATCGTCGGTAAACACGCGCGTCATGCCGATCTTGCGGCCGACTAATCCTAAACTCATCTTCTTCACCTTTTGTTCAACCACCCCTCGGCCGTGACCTCGGGGCAGGCGCCAGTTGCAATTGACCGGCAATTCCTTATTTGTGAAACGTGATGCGGCTCGCGCCGCGGTGAAACGTGAAACGAAATTTACTTTTCACATTTCACTTTTCACGCCTTACAACTTTATTTCAACATCCACTCCCGCCGGCAGGTCGAGCTTCATCAGCGCGTCGACCGTCTTGTCGGTGGGATCGATAATATCCATCAACCGCAAATGCGTGCGGATCTCGAACTGGTCGCGCGAGGTCTTGTTGGCGTGCGGCGAGCGCAGCACGTCAAACCGCTCCTTGCGCGTCGGCAGCGGCACCGGTCCCTTGACCACGGCGCCGGTGCGCTTCGCGGTATCCACGATTTCGAGCGCCGACTGGTCGATCAGGCGGTAGTCGAACGCCTTCAGGCGGATACGGATTTTCTGGCTTTTGACAGTGGCCATCGCGGTTACTCGATGACTTTGGCGACGACGCCGGCGCCGACGGTTTTGCCGCCCTCGCGGATCGCGAAGCGCAAGCCCTCTTCCATCGCAATGGGCTGGATCAACTGCACCGTGATCGACACGTTGTCCCCCGGCATCACCATCTCGGTGCCCTTCGCCAGCTCAATCGAACCGGTCA
>JBGPFE010000021.1:0-62996 GCA_041483135.1 Gammaproteobacteria bacterium
CAGATATCCGCGGATACCGCGGTCGCCCATAACGCAAGCAGTAAGGCCACTATCAGGATACGCATGGCATGAACCTCATCTACCTGGGTAACGTCCTGGGAGACCGGCGGTTGACCCTATCTCCCTCGAAAGGTTTATCTAAGTCTATGTCAGAAAATCAGAATTTGCAACGCACCTAAATGGTGCGGTGACCTCTTGCCAACAAAAAAGGGCGGGGATATCCCCGCCCCTTAGACCGCTCCCGTCGCGATGAATTACAGGCTGTAGTACATCTGAAATTCGATCGGGTGGGTCGTCATGCGGAAGGCCATGAGCTCTTCTTCCTTGAGCGCCACGTAGGCCTGCAGCATGTCCTTTGAGAATACCCCACCGCGCAGCAGGAACTCGTTGTCCTTCTCGAGCTCTTCCAGCGCCTGCTCGAGTGAATGACACACCTTGGGCACGCGCGCCGCGACTTCCGGCGGCAGGTCATAGAGGTTTTTATCGATCGGGTCGCCCGGCTTGATCTTGTTCTGGATGCCGTCGAGTCCCGCCATCATCATCGCGGTAAAAGCAAGATACGGGTTCGTCGTCGGATCCGGGAAACGCACCTCGATGCGGCGCGCCTTGGGGTTCGACACCAGGGGCACGCGCACCGCGGCCGAACGGTTGCGCGCGGAATACGCGAGATTGATCGGCGCCTCGAAACCGGGAACCAGCCGCTTGTAGGAGTTGGTCCCGGGATTGGTGATCGCATTGAGAGCCTTGGCGTGCTTGATGATGCCACCGATGTAGTACAGGGCGAAGTCGGACAGGCCCGAGTAACCGGTGCCGGTGAACATGTTCTTGCCGCCTTTCCATACCGACTGGTGTACGTGCATGCCCGAACCGTTGTCGCCGACGACCGGCTTCGGCATGAAGGTCGCGGTTTTGCCGTATGAAGCGGCCGTCATCCAGACCGTGTACTTGAGGATCTGCATCCAGTCGGCGCGCTTCACCAGGCTGTTGAACTTGGTCCCGATCTCGTTCTGACCGGCGGCCGCGACTTCGTGGTGATGCACTTCGACTTCGACGCCCTGCTGCTCGAGCGCGAGGCACATCGCGTTGCGAATGTCTTGCAGCGTGTCGGCCGGCGGCACCGGAAAATAACCGCCCTTGACCGGCGCGCGATGGCCCATGTTGCCGCCCTCGTACTCTTCGCCCGACGACCATGGCGCTTCCTCGGATTTGATCTTCACAAAGCAACCCGACATGTCGACGTTCCAGGTCACCGAATCGAAAATGAAAAATTCGGGTTCCGGGCCGAAGTAAGCAACATCGCCCAAGCCGGTTGACTTTAGATACGCTTCGGCGCGCTTTGCGATCGAGCGCGGATCGCGATCGTAGCCTTTGCCGTCGGAGGGCTCGACCACATCGCACGTGAGATTGAGCACCGGCTCGTCGGTAAAGGGATCCATGCGCGCGCTGTCCGGGTCGGGCATCAACAGCATGTCCGATGCCTCGATGCTTTTCCACCCCGCGATCGAGGAACCGTCGAAGAAATGTCCGTCGGTGAATTTCGAATCGCTGAACGCCTTGACGGGAACTGACACGTGCTGCTCCTTGCCGCGCGTGTCCGTAAACCTGAGATCGACGAACTTGGCCTCGTTATCCTTGATCATTTTCATTACATCGGCTACCGCCATTGTTTTCTCCTAACTTAAGCGTGTTATTGGAAACAGAAGACTCCGGAACGCTTGATTCAGCATGAAATATGCCAAGCTCAAAAGCGGGAAAGGCATTGTGCCACAAGTCATTTCCGGCAGGTCACCAAAACGGTGCGCACAAAATCGGTGCAATATTGAGATTAATGCACTCCATTGGTGCGAATTGTTCATTGCACCATTCATGTAAAATTTTGCTTTGAAAACCATTTTTTGAAGTGTGATGATGGCCAACGACGACATCCTGAAAAAAGCGCACCAGCGGGCACGCCAGATGGGCCTGCCATACGAGGGGGCGCTATTGCCCGCTGAGGCCTACGAGTTGCTGCGGCAAACCGGAGCCAGGCTCGTCGACATACGCAGCCGCGCCGAGCTTGACTTCGTCGGACGCATCCCGGGCAGCGTCGAAATCGAATGGAAGAGTTACCCGGGCATGCTGCCGAACCCGAATTTCATCCAGCAGCTCAAGCAGCAGGTGCCGCCGGATGCGATCGTGATGTTCGTATGCCGCAGCGGTGGCCGTTCGCACGAAACCGCGACGGTTGCGACGCAAGCCGGCTACAGCGACGCCTATAACGTTCTCGAAGGCTTCGAGGGAGACCGCGATGCAAGCGGCCATCGCAGCAGCGTCGGCGGCTGGCGCGCGGCGGGATTGCCGTGGGTGCAGAGTTGAGATAGGTAATGGGTAATGGGTTATGCGCGATGAAACCCTTGTGTCCCTAACCCAAAGCTCATTACCCATCACTCATTGCCGATTCACCGCTTCCTCACGCCGACCAGTTCACAACGCCGCTGTATCCAGTCACCAGCACCATCACGCCGAAAGCAATCCGGTACCAGGCAAACACCGTGAAGTCGTGACTCGCGATGTAGCGCAACAACCACCGCACGCACAGGAACGCGGAAATAAACGAGGCGATCAACCCGATCGCAAACACCCCGATATCGCCCGCATCGAACAGCGCGCGGTTCTTGTACAGGTCGTACGCGCCGGCCGCAATCAGCGTCGGTACCGCCAGGAAAAACGAGAACTCGGTCGCCGCGCGCCGCGACAGCCCGAACAGCAGCCCGCCGATGATGGTGGCACCGGAACGCGACGTGCCCGGGATCAGCGCGAACGCCTGCGCGCAGCCGACTTTGAGGGCGTCCGTCCAGCGCATGTCATCCACCGACTGCACCGCGATCGGGTGCTCGCGGCGCTCCGCCCACAGGATGATCAAGCCACCGACGATGAACGCGACCGCGACCGGCACCGGCTTGAACAGCGCCGCCTTGATGTATTTACCGAATGCGAGCCCGAGCACGGCCGCCGGTATGAATGCAATCACCAGGTTGACTACGAATTGCTGCGCCTTGCGCTCCCTTGCGAAACCCGCAATCACGCCGGCGAACTTCACGCGGTATTCCCAGACGATAGCCAGCATCGCGCCGGTCTGAATCACGAGTTCGAAGATCTTGCCTTTCTCGTCGTTGAAATCGAGCAGCTGGCCGACGATGATCAGATGACCGGTGCTCGACACCGGCAGGAATTCGGTCAGTCCCTCGACCACGCCGAGAATGAGCGCCTTGAGCAATATCGCCAAATCCATCGGTCGCATTGTATCCGCTATTCACGCGAAGCTCTGTCATCGCAACGCACCATCGCGGCGTTGCCGCCGCACGCACCCGGCTGGACGTTGGGAGCGTAATTCAGGGCGTGCTGGTAATATCGGGATAGCAGCGGTCTCACGTAAGATAGCGCATGTGAAACCGACTCTTGCAAAGAGCACCGCTCCCGCAATATATAACCAAGGAAACGCATTCAATTTAAATGATGCCAAGATCAAGGCCGAATCTCGGTACCGGAGTTGGTCTGCGTGCCGCGCATTACCGGCACTTCCTTGAAGGCCGGCCACGCATCGGTTGGCTTGAAATCCATAGCGAGAATTATTTCGGCGATGGCGGCTACGACCTGCACGTGCTCGATCATGTTCGGCGCGAATACCCGCTGAGCCTGCACGGCGTCGGCCTGTCGCTCGGCTCGGCCGATGGCTTGCGCGAGCACCATCTCGCCAAGCTGAAACGCTTAGTCGAGCGCGTCGAGCCGGCGCTGGTGTCCGAGCACCTGTGCTGGGGTGCAATCGGCGGCCGTCATTTCAATGACCTGCTGCCGCTGCCGTATACTCGCGAGGCGCTTGATCTGATGGTGGCGCGGGTCGAACAGGCGCAAACCGCCCTTGGCCGCAGCATCCTGGTGGAAAACGTTTCGGCCTACCTGCAATACCGCGCTTCAGAGATACCGGAACTCGAATTTCTGGCCGAACTCGCGCGGCGCAGCGGCTGCGGCATTCTGTTCGACGCGAATAACCTGTACGTGAACGCCGTCAATCACGGCTTCGATCCGTACGCTGCGCTGACCGCGTTGCCGGCAGAGAGCATCGGCGAAATCCATCTCGCCGGCCATTTGCGCGCAGAGGATTGCCTGATCGATGATCATGGCTCATGCGTCGCCGATGCGGTTTGGAAGTTGTACGAAGTCGCGTGCTGGCGTTTCGGCGCAGTGCCGACACTGATCGAGTGGGACACCGATATCCCAGCGCTTGACGTGCTGCTCAACGAAGCGCGCAAGGCCGACGCCGTGCTGGAGCCGGCACATGCCTGAACTGTTGGCGGTTCAACAACGCTTCGGCGCCGCGCTCGCGGACGCCGCGCACGCCGATGATGCCGCGCCATTGTTCGTCGGCGATGCGGCGCGCGCGCGCGTCCGCATCGCGATTTATCGCGGCAACGGCATTGCCAATGCGACCAAGGCGCTCGCCGCTGCCTATCCGATCATCCGCAAGCTGGTGGGCGACGAGTTTTTCGACGGCCTCGCCCGCGCTTATTGCCGCGCGCACCCCTCGGCGAGCGGTGACCTCAACGAATTCGGCGCGAATTTTGCAGACTTCATTGCGACGTTCGAAGCGGCGCAGTCGCTGACTTATCTGCCCGACGTCGCGCGGCTCGAATGGCTCGCGCATCGCGCTCATTACGCCGCCGATCATGCGCCACTCGACACCGGACGGCTTGGCGGCATCGCGGAACATGACTATCCGCGGCTGAAGCTTGAGCTGCATCCCGCGGTCAGCACCCTCGAATCGTCATACCCGGTCTTCCGCATCTGGGAAGTGCATCAGGACGATTATCGCGGCGAGATCGCCGTCGATCTCGACCACGGCCCGGATCGTGTCATCGTTTACCGGCCGGGTTTCCGCGTCACGGTGGCCGCGCTGTCCCGCGGCGAATTGGCGTTTCTCGCCGCCATCAAGCAAGGCGAACTGCTCGGCACAGCCCTGGAAAGCGCGCTGGCGGCGGATGCGGAATTCAATCTCGGCGCCAGCCTGCAGCGCTGGATCGCAGCCAACGTGATAGTGGACGCAAGCATTGGATGACGGGGGAGCGCTGCGGCAAGCAGTCTGAATCCGGAAATAAAAACGGCCGCAACTGCGGCCGTTTTCTCTTGCGCGGCACCGGTTCACGCTTTCGAATAAATCTCCGCGCCTTTCTTCACGAACTCCACGGCTTTTTCCTCCATGCCTTTCTCAAGCGCCGTCTGCTCGTCGATGCCCTGCTTCGCCGCATAATCGCGCACGTCCTGGGTGATTTTCATCGAGCAGAAATGCGGCCCGCACATCGAGCAGAAGTGTGCGAGCTTGGCGCCTTCCTGCGGCAGCGTCTCGTCGTGAAATTCGCGCGCCTTGTCGGGATCGAGACCGATGTTGAACTGGTCTTCCCAGCGGAATTCGAAGCGCGCTTTGGAAAGCGCGTTGTCGCGGATCTGCGCGCCAGGATGGCCTTTGGCGAGATCGGCGGCGTGCGCTGCAATTTTGTACGCCATGATGCCGTCCTTGACGTCGTTCTTGTCGGGCAAACCAAGGTGTTCCTTCGGCGTCACGTAGCACAGCATCGCGGTGCCGTACCAGCCGATCATCGCCGCGCCGATCGCGCTCGTGATGTGGTCGTAGCCCGGCGCGATGTCAGTGGTGAGCGGCCCCAGCGTGTAGAACGGCGCTTCCTTGCAGTACTTCAACTGCAGATCCATGTTCTCCTTGATCAGGTGCATCGGCACATGGCCGGGCCCCTCGATCATCACCTGCACGTCGTGCTTCCATGCGATGTCGGTCAACTCGCCGAGCGTCTTCAGTTCCGCGATCTGCGCTTCGTCGTTGGCGTCATAGCCCGAGCCCGGACGCAAGCCGTCGCCGAGCGAAAACGAAACGTCGTACGCTTTCATGATCCCGCAGATGTCCTCGAAATGCGTGTAGAGAAAGCTTTCCTTATGGTGCGCGAGACACCACTTCGCCATGATCGAGCCGCCGCGGGAAACAATCCCGGTCAGGCGTTTCGCCGTCATCGGAATATAGGCGAGGCGCACGCCGGCATGGATGGTGAAGTAATCGACGCCCTGCTCGGCCTGTTCGATCAGCGTGTCGCGGAACATTTCCCACGTGAGATCTTCGGCCTTGCCGTCGACTTTTTCGAGCGCCTGGTAAATCGGCACCGTGCCGATCGGCACCGGCGAATTGCGGATGATCCACTCGCGCGTTTCGTGGATATTTTTGCCGGTCGACAGATCCATCACCGTGTCGCCGCCCCAGCGGGTCGACCACGTCATTTTCTCGACCTCTTCGGCGATCGAACTCGACAGCGCGGAATTGCCGATGTTGGCATTGATCTTGACCAGGAAATTTCGGCCGATAATCATCGGCTCGCTTTCCGGATGGTTGATGTTGGCCGGAATGATCGCACGGCCGCGGGCGACTTCGTCGCGCACGAATTCGGGCGTCATTTCCCTGGGGATGGCGGCGCCGAAGCCCTGCCCCGGATGCTGGCGCGTGACCAGTTCTGAAAGGCCGTCACGCCGCTGCGTTTCGCGGATAGCGATGTACTCCATCTCGGGAGTAACGATACCGCGGCGCGCGTAGTGCATTTGCGAAACGTTCATGCCGGCCTTGGCGCGCCGCGGATGGCGCTTGAGATTGAAGCGCAGTTCCGCGAGTTTTGGATCGACCGCGCGGCGGCGGCCATACTCCGAGGTCAAATCCGGCAGCAGCTCGGTATCGCCGCGCTCGGCTATCCATTTCTCGCGCAGCGCCGGCAGCCCCGAGCGGATATCGATCTTCACCCCGGGGTCGGTGTACGGTCCCGAGGTGTCGTAAACGAAAAGTGGCGGGTTCTTTTCCGCGCCCATCTCCGCGGGTGTATCCGACTGGGTGATTTCGCGCATCGGCACGCGGATGTCCGGCCGCGATCCCGGCACGTAAACCTTACGCGAATTCGGCAGTGGCTTGACCGCTGCATCATCGACGTGCGCGGTTTGCGCAAGAAACTTGGGATTGGCGTTCATAGCTTGCTCCTCAAAGTAACGCAAGGAGCGAAGGCGCGGGGGATACCGGTACGGCGCCACGCTTCCCTGCGGCGGCATTATCCGCATCAGGTTCCGAGGGTCTCTCTCACCCGGCGGAACAATCCGCCAGGACCCCTAACGTGTGGTAATTAAACTACTGGAATTATGCGATAATTGCAAGTTCCGAGTTCCGTAGCGCAGCCCCGTATTCCGGCTTCAGTCATGACCGCACAAATCGACGTCGAACGCGCGCGCTTCAACATGGTGGAGCAGCAGATCCGGCCGTGGGAAGTGCTTGACCAGCAAGTGCTCGATCTGCTGTTCCAGGTGCGGCGCGAGGAGTTCGTACCGCCGCAGTACCGCGGTCTGGCCTTCGCCGACATGGAAATCCCGCTCGACCACGGCGAGAAAATGCTCGCGCCCAAGCTCGAAGCGCGCATGCTGCAGGAGCTCGCCGTCAAACCCGCCGACCGCGTCCTCGAAGTCGGCACCGGCAGCGGCTACATGACTGCGCTGCTCGCGAAACGTGGCGCGCATGTCACCAGCGTCGAGATCATCCCCGAGTTCAGCGCCCAGGCAGCGGTCAGGCTCAAAACGCACGGCATCACCAATGTCACGCTCGAAGTCGGCGACGCCGCGCGCGGCTGGGGCAAGCAGGCGCCCTACGACGTGATCGTGCTGACCGGCTCGGTGCCGGTGCTCGTGGACGACTTCCAGCGCAGCCTGAATCCGGGCGGGCGCCTGCTCGCGGTCGTCGGCGAAGCGCCGGTGATGGAAGCGCGCCTGATCACTTGCGCGGCCAGCGGCGCCTGCAACGCGCTCGGCCTGTTCGAAACCTGCATCCCGGCGCTGCGCAATGCGCCCCAACCGCCGCGGTTCGTGTTCTGACGACACCGGTTGCCGTACGCATCAGGATTTTGATGTAATCAGGGTATCGCCCGCGTGCTCGGTGCCCCAATTATGAAAGGCCTGCGACCAGCAAGGCAGGCCTGCCGCCTCACATCGCGAAAAGTCTCGATCGATAAATGTTGCGCAAGATACTGACTCTCACCGCTGCGCTCGCTGGCACGCCGGCCGCCGCTGCCGATCTGTTGTCGATTTACCGCGAAGCGCAAACGACGGACGCGGTATATGCCTCGGCGCGGGCGTCGTATCTGGCGGGACAGGAAAAGCTGCCGCAGGGGTTATCGGGATTGCTGCCCTCGGTGTCCTTGTCGGCCAACACCCAGTACAACGATCGGGATCTGTCGTTTCGCCCGCCCGCGGCCGGTTTGGTCGGCGGCAATTCTCGCTATAACTCCAACACGCTGAACGTCACCGCGACACAGCCGCTGTTTCGCTTCCAGAACTGGATCGTCTACGAGCAGGCGAAGAACCAGGTCTCGCAGGCGGAAGCCGCCTTTCTGCAGGCGAACCAGGACTTGATCGTACGGGTCGCACAGGCCTACTTCGACGCGTTACTCGCCGAGAACAACGTGACGCTAGCCGCCGCCCAGAAAGCGGCCTTTGCCGAACAACTGGCCCAGGCGAAGCGTAACTTCGAGGTCGGCACCGCCACGATCACCGACGCGAACGACGCCCAGGCGCGGCATGATCTCTCTGCCTCCCAGGAAATCGCGGCGCAAAACGACCTCGAGATCAAGAAGCAGACGCTGCGGCAGATCATCGGCCGGCTGCCGCCGCAGCTCTCCAAATTAAGCTCCAGCTTCGCCCCGGAATTGCCTCAGCCCAACAGCATGGACGCATGGGTCGAGCAGTCTACGGCCTCAAGCCTGCAGGTAAGAATAGCCCAGGCCACGCTCGACATCTCCACCCAGGACGTTTCCAAAAACCGCGGCGGGCATCTGCCGACATTGGATGCGGTGGCAAACTACACCGACGCGGGCCAAGGCGCGGGGTTTCAGGCCGGCTCAGGGTTCGACAGTACCACCCGCTACATCGGGCTGCAGCTCGCGGTGCCCATATATCAAGGCGGGCTCACCAACTCCAAGGTAAAAGAAGCGCTCGCAAACCAGGACAAGGCGCGCCAGGACCTGGAGAACACCAAGCGAACGGTCGCGCTCAACACCCGCACGGCGTTCCTGGGAGTGACCAGCGGGGTGGCGCAGATCAAGGCCCTGGAGGCCGCCCTGGTTTCGACCCAGAGCTCGCTCGACTCAACCAAGCTCGGTCAGGAGGTGGGCGTAAGGACGCAAGTCGACGTGCTGAACGCCACGCAGCAATTGATCAGTGCGCGCCGCGACCATGCACAGGCGATCTACGGTTACGCGATCAATGTGCTCAAGCTCAAGGCCGCTGCCGGCACCCTCTCAGAAAACGACGTCGCCTACGTCAATCAGTGGCTGGAAAAATAGCAGCGAACGATAGCCCCAAGGCCGCGCTGCGCAAGCAGATCATCGCCGCGCGCGATGCGCTGTCCGCCGCGACGCGACACGATCTGAGTACCCGCATCACGCAAGAGTTGCTCAAGCTCAACGCGTATCGAAACGCCGCTTGTGTGCTTGCCTATATGAGTTTCGGCAGCGAGTTCAATACCGGCATACTGGTCGCCGACGCGCTCGCGAGCGGCAAGCAGCTGTGCCTGCCGCGCGTCAACCGCGACACGCGCCGGCTCGAAGTGCATCGGGTTGAAAATATCGATCGCGATCTCCAACCCGGCGTGTGGGGCATCCGCGAGCCGCTCCCCGGCCGCCCACACGCCGATTTCGATCGCATCGACTTCGTGCTGCTGCCTGGCGTTGCATTCACGCCGCGCTGCGAGCGGCTCGGTTATGGGGGCGGTTTCTACGACCGCCTGATCGCGCAATTTACCAATCGTCCGCCGCTGGTTGCCGCCGCATTCGCGCTGCAGGTGCGCGAGCAAATCCCGCTCGCAGTCAACGATCAGCGCATCGACGTCGTAGTGACCGAGAACTCTTTATATCGCAAATGCTGATCGGCCACTTTGGTGTTGCGCCCTGATGGGTGTGCGTGAAACGGAGCCGGCATTAAGGCCGTGAACGTACAATCAGCGCGACTTTACGCATAGAATATCATCCGGCTTATCTATAGAAAAACCGTTCCGATGGAAATAGTTCGCACTGCGCTGCCCGAAGTCCTCATCATCGAACCGCGCGTATTCGAGGATGAACGCGGTTATTTCTTCGAAAGCCACAACCAGCGCGAGTTCGAGGCGCGCACCGGCGTCCGCGCGAGCTTCGTGCAGGACAACCAGTCACGATCGAAAAAAAACGTGCTGCGCGGCCTGCATTACCAGAACCCGCAGCCGCAGGGCAAACTCCTGCGCGTGCTGGCCGGCGAAGTATTCGATGTAGTGGTCGACATCCGGCGCAGTTCGCCCAACTTCGGAAAATGGAACGGCATCAGGCTCTCCGCGCAAAACCGGCTCACGGTATGGGTACCGGCGGGTTTTGCGCACGGCTTTCTGGTGCTGTCCGACGACGCGGAAGTCCTTTACAAGACGACCGGCTATTACGCGCCGCAGTGCGAGCACTGCATCCGGTGGAACGATCCGCAGCTCGCGATCGGCTGGCCGCTCGCCGGGCCGCCCGACCTGTCGGCCAAAGACCAGCATGGCAAGCTGCTCAAGGATGCAGAGATTTTTGCTTGAAAAAAATCCTGCTCACCGGCAAGACCGGCCAGGTCGGCTCGGAATTGGCCGTAGCGCTCGCCCCTCTCGGCACGGTGTTCGCGTGCGACCGCCGCGCGCTTGATCTCGCCGATCCCGCTGCAATAACCGCGACGGTGCGCAAGATCCGTCCCGACATCATCGTCAATGCGGCCGCCTATACCGCGGTGGACCGCGCCGAGTCCGAGCCCGCACTGGCGATGGCCGTGAACGGAATCGCACCGGGCATTCTCGCTGAAGAAGCGGCGCGGCTTGGTGCAGTGCTGGTGCACTACTCGACCGACTACGTGTTCGACGGCGTCAAACAAGGCCCTTATGCTGAGGACGACGCGCCGAACCCGCTCAACGTTTACGGCCGCAGCAAGCTCGCCGGCGAGCGCGCGATGCAGGCGTCAGCGGCAAAGTATCTGATCCTGCGCACGAGCTGGGTGTACGGCGCAACCGGCAGGAATTTCCTGGTGACGATACTGCGGCTCGCTGCCGAGCGCGCTGAGCTCAAGGTGGTCAACGATCAAATCGGGGCGCCGACCTGGTGCCGCGACATTGCGTCCGCCACCTGCGCGATTCTGACGCGATTAACAAGCGCCGGAGGCGCGGAATCCGGCGCCGTCAAAGGCATCTACAACCTGAGCGCCCAAGGCAGCGCATCGTGGTACGAATTCGCAGCCGCGATCCTCGCGAACGCTTCGGCTGCCGCGGCAAAACAACGGGCGAAGCTGGTACCCATCCCGGCATCTGAGTATCCGGCGGCAGCGGCACGCCCGCGGAACTCGCTCCTGAATCACGATAAGCTGCGGCGCACCCTGGGCATCGAGTTGCCGCACTGGCTCACGAGTCTCAAGGCCTGTCTCGCTGAAAAGCGGTAATTAGGGAATTGAGTAATTAAGCGATTACGTTGCTCGATCGCCCAATCACTGAATCACCCAATCACTCAGTCACCCTTTAGGGCGGCCGTATACGTCGTCGAAGCGCACGATGTCGTCCTCCTCGACGTAGGCGCCGGTTTGCACCTCGATGATCACCAGCGGCTCGCGTCCCGGATTGGACAGGCGGTGCCGGTTGCCGGCCGGTATGAAAGTCGACTCGTTCGCTTGCACTGCAAACTCGCGCTCGCCGTTGACTACTTGCGCGCTGCCTGAAATCACCACCCAGTGCTCGCTGCGGCGATGATGCATCTGCAGGCTTAACGCGGCGCCCGGATTCACGACGATGCGCTTGAGCTTGAAGCCCGGCCCCTGCTCGAGCACGGTGTAAGTCCCCCACGGCCGCACCACTGTGCGGTGTATCTTGTGCGCCGGATGGCCGGCCAGCTTGAGGCGCTCGGTCACGTTGCGCACTTTCTGCGCCTGATTGCGGTCGGCAATCAGCAGCGCGTCGGGCGTATCGACGATGAGCAATCCGTGCACGCCCACGCCGGCGACCACCCGGTCCGCGCTTTGCACGTAACAATCGCTGCTGTCGACCATGATCGCCTCGCCGACCGTGCGGTTGCCCTCGGCATCGGGCGGCGTCAGCTCGCTTACCGCGTTCCACGAGCCGACGTCGCTCCATGCAAACACGGCGCGCACCACGGCGACGCCGGTCGCTTTTTCCATGACCGCATAGTCGATCGAAATCTCTGCGAGTGCAGTGAAACTTTCCGCATCGATGCGGATCGCGTCGCCCGAGCGGTCGCGCGTCGCCGCCCAGCAACGTTCGGCGGCAGCGTGCAACTGCGGCGCGTGCCGCTGCAGATTGTCGAGGAGCGTGCGCGCCGTGAAACAGAACATTCCAGAATTCCACAGGTGCATGCCTGACGCAGCAAACTTTTCGGCCAGCGCCGGTGCGGGTTTCTCGACGAAGCGCCTGACCTCGGATGCATCATCGGCGATCGCCGTCCCGCATTCGATGTAGCCGTAGGCGGTTTCGGCGCGCATCGGCTTGACTCCGAACACGACGATTCGTCCCTGCACGGCAAGCCGTTGCGCGGTTGTCACCGCCGCCTGAAATGCGGGCAGTGGGTCGACGACGTGATCGGCCGGCAGTATCAGCATGACCGCATCAGGCCCCCAGCGTGACATCACGTACAGCGCAGCCAGCGCAATCGCGGGAGCCGTATTGCGCGCGACCGGTTCGAGCAGAAAGATCTGCTCGAGTCCCGCCTGCATCGATCGATACTCGTCACGCGTCGCATAGACATATTCGTGATTGGTTACCGTAACGAGCGCGCCAGCGCCGGCGAGAGCGGCGGCACGCGCGAGCGCCTTCTGCAGCAAGCTCTGACCGTCGGCCAGCCGGATAAACGGCTTGGGATAGGCCTCGCGCGACACCGGCCACAGCCGCGCACCGACGCCGCCGGACAGGATTACGGGGATCAGCATCGGGTCATCGGGTTTCGTCGGTTATGTGCACGCGAATTTGGCTCATGAAGACGCGACACGCGCCACTTATTGGCCCGTGTCATTCCAAGTATAATCAATCGGCCATCAACGCAGCACCGCAGGCAGATGAAAAAAATCGCATTAATCACCGGCATCACCGGCCAGGACGGCGCCTACCTTGCCGAGTTTCTGCTCGACAAGGGATACGAGGTGCACGGCATCAAGCGCCGTTCGTCGCTCTTCAACACCGACCGCATCGACCACCTCTACCAGGACCCGCACGAGTCCCACCGGCGCCTCATCCTGCATTATGGCGACATGACCGATTCCTCGGCCCTGGTGCGCGTGATGCAGCAGGTGCGCCCGGACGAAATCTACAATCTGGCGGCACAAAGCCACGTCGCGGTGTCGTTCGAGGAACCCGAATACACCGCCAACTCGGATGCGCTCGGCGCACTGCGGTTGCTCGAAGCGATTCGCATTCTAGGGCTCACCGGGAAAACCCGCTACTACCAGGCCTCGACTTCGGAGCTTTTCGGGCTCGCCAGCGAATCTCCGCAGACGGAAACCACGCCCTTCCATCCACGCTCTCCGTATGGCGTCGCCAAGCTGTATTCATACTGGATCACGGTCAATTACCGCGAAGCTTACGGCATGTTCGCGTGCAACGGCATCCTGTTCAACCACGAGTCGCCGGTGCGCGGCGAAACTTTCGTCACGCGCAAGATCACGCGCGCGCTCGCCCGCATCAAGCTCGGGCTGCAGGACTGCGTCTACCTCGGCAACCTCGACGCCAGGCGCGACTGGGGGCACGCGCGCGACTATGTGGAAGCGCAATGGCTGATGCTGCAGCAGGACAAGCCGGAGGATTTCGTAATCGCCAGCGGCGCGCAGTATAGCGTGCGCGATTTCGTCAACGCCGCGGCGGCCGAGCTCGGGATCAAATTGCGCTGGCGCGGCAAAGGCGTAAAAGAAGTCGCCGTAGTCGACGGGGGGCCGGGCGCGAAACGCGGGTCTCCAGCTCGCGGCCAGATCGTGGTGCGGGTCGACGCACGCTATTTCCGGCCGACCGAAATCGATTCGCTGCTCGGCGATGCCCGCAAGGCGCGCAAAAAACTCGGCTGGCGGCCGCGCGTATCGTTCAAGGAGCTGGTTGCCGAAATGGTGCGCGAGGACCTCAAGGCTGCCGAGCGCGACGAACTCGTCAAGCGGCACGGCTATGCGGCTTACGATTATCACGAATAGTAATTCGGTAATTGGGTGATTGAGAGATCAAATTCCTCGAGCGCTGAATCGCCCAATCGCTTAGTCGCTCAATCACCCGTGCAACGCGAAGACAAAATCTATGTCGCCGGCCATCGCGGATTGGCGGGCTCCGCATTGCTGCGACGGCTCGAAGCCGGCGGTCATTCGAACCTGCTGACGCGCACCCACGCTGAACTCGATCTTACCGACCAGGCGGCAGTCAAGCGGTTTTTCGAGAGCGAGCGCCCCGAGCATGTTCTTCTGGCCGCGGCCAAAGTCGGGGGAATCTACGCCAACAACGCCTATCCTGCGGATTTCATCTTTCAGAATCTTGCTATCCAGAACAATGTGATCGAGGCGGCGTGGCGCATGGGGGTGAAGCGTCTGTTGTTCCTGGGCTCATCCTGCATCTACCCGCGCGACTGCCCGCAACCGATGAAGGAAGCGTACCTGTTGAGCGGTCCGCTTGAACCAACCAACCAGCCGTATGCGCTCGCCAAAATCGCCGGCATCGAGCTGTGCCGGGCATTTAACCGCCAGCACCACACGCGGTTCCTCGCGGTGATGCCGACCAATCTTTATGGCCCTGGGGACAATTATGACGTGCAAAACTCCCACGTCCTGCCGGCTCTGATTCGCAAAATGCACGAGGCGAAGACGCGCGGCGACCGGGAGGTGTCCATTTGGGGCACGGGCTCACCGCGCCGCGAGTTCCTTTACAGCGACGACATGGCGAACGCGTGCATCCTGCTCATGCAGTTGCCGGACGCCGAATTCGACGCTCTCGTCAATCCCGAGCCTGCGGATTCGCGCTTGCCCCCGATGATCAATATCGGCTGCGGCGAGGATCTGAGCGTGAGCGAACTGGCCGAAACCGTCGCCGCGATAATCGGGTTCGACGGAAAACTCGCGTTCGACCCGACCAAACCCGACGGCACCCCGCGCAAGCTGCTCGACGTAACCCGAATATTTAGCTACGGCTGGCGGCCGCAGGTAAAGCTGCGCGATGGCATCCGCCTTGCGTACGAGGCGTACCTGGGGTCGATGGCGGAAAATGGGTGATTGAGCGATTGGGTAGCTGAATCACTTAATCGCCTAATCGCCGAATCACTGACCATCCATCACTCGTGACTCGCCAGCCTGATCAGCTCGATTGTGCGATTGGTCGCGCCCTGATGGCTGCGCGCGAAATCGAGGCCGGCCTGCGCCATGCGTCGCGCGCGGGCCGCGTCCTGCAATAACTCGCGCGCCGCGGCAATTGCGCCACGCGCATCCGCGACCTGTACTGCGGCGCCGGCTTCAATCGCGAGCTGCGTCGCTTCGGCAAAGTTGTAAGTGTGCGGCCCGATGATGACCGGCCGGCCGACTGCGCATGCCTCGATCAGGTTCTGCGCGCCGAACGCGAGCAGGCTGCCGCCGATGATGGCGACGTCGCACGCCGCGTAATAAGCGGACATCTCGCCCATGCTGTCGCCGAGCACGACGCGGGTTTGCGCGGCAATCGGCTGGTTGGCGCCGCGGCGCTGATAGGAGATGCCCATGCGCTCGAGCAGCGCCGCGACTTCGTCGAAGCGCTGCGGATGGCGCGGCACGATCACCGTCAGCAGATTGGGGGTATCGAGGCCTTGCAGCGCCTGCAACAGCAGCGCTTCCTCGCCTTCGCGCGTGCTGGCGCAAAGCAGCACCGGCCGCGATCTGCCGTAAATCTCGCGCCAGACCTTGCCGGTGGCGATTAACGCCGGTTCGGGCGTGATGTCGAACTTGAGATTGCCGTTTATCTCGACCGCTGATGCGCCGAGCGCCTTGAGGCGGTCGGCGTCGGCGCTGCTTTGCGCCGCGATGCCGGTCAGCTCATTCAGGCTCTCCGCGGCGAACTCGCCGAAACGCCGATACCTGCGGAAAGATTTTTCCGACAGCCGCGCGTTGATCAAATAGATCGGGATACCGCGCGCGCGGCAGGCGTGTATCAAGTTGGGCCAGATTTCGGTTTCGAGCAGTATCCCGCACGTGGGCTTGAAGTGATCGAGGAAGCGCCCGACCGCGAACGGAAAATCGTACGGCAGATAGCAGCGCAGCACGCGGCCGCCGAACAGCATCTCGCCCGTCTCGCGCCCGGTCGGCGTCATGTGCGTAAGCAACACGCGATGCTGCGGGTATTTGCGTTGCAGCGCCGCAATCAACGGTTCCGCGGCACGCGTTTCGCCGACCGACACCGCGTGCACCCAGATCAGCGGTTGCCCGCTTGCGACAACGTAGCGCCCAAACCGCTCGGGGATATGCTCGAGATAGGCGCGCTGCCGGAGCGCGCGCCACAGCAAATGCAGCAGCGCCTGCGGCAGCAGCGCGTAGAGCAACAACGTATATCCGAAACGCGACTTGATCATCGTAACACCACCCCCATATCCGAACCTCGTGCCAATCTCACCTTCCCCCTCAGGGGGAAGGCTGGGATGGGGGTGGGCCACCTCTCCATGTTTTCACTTTTCATCCTCCCCCTCAGGGGGAGGACCGAGGTGGGGGTGGGCCACGTGACCGCGCGCAGCGCTACTCTCACCTTCCCACTCAGGGGGAAGGTTAGGATGGGGGTGGGGTATGCAAAGCCTGCCATATCGATTCTTTAACTATTTCTGTATTTTGCAATACCTCATTATTCCAGAACCGCAGCACTCTAAATCCCGCCGCGTTCAGGCTTGCTGTCCGAACTGCGTCAAGCCCCTGGTTCTCCATATGCTGTCCACCGTCGACTTCGATCACGAGCATCGCCTCCAGACATACAAAATCAAGAATGTAATCTCCGTAAGGATGCTGACGGCGGAATTTGAAGCCGCCCATCTGCCGTTGCCTCAAGCATTGCCACAAGCGCCGCTCTGCGTCGGTCATACTATTACGTAACCCGCGCTGAAGCCTGTTCTGCAGGATGTTCCGGTTAGTCTGTCCTTTCATTCGATCCCATCCCCATCCCAACCTTCCCCTTGAAGGGGAAGGAGAATTCTGTCGTTTTATCTTTGCTTATACTGCAGCTAGGAAATGAGCTGTTCCAGCATTTTCACAACTTCGTTCACCGCAGGCGTCTGGCCGATGCCGCCCAGATTGCGCGCGCGCGCGCAGCCGTAGATTCCCGTCGCCGCAGGATCGGTGGCGCAATAGATACCGACAGTCGGGACCCCCAGCGCCGCCGCCAGATGGGTGAGCCCGGTATCCACGCCGACCACGGCTTTGGCGCCGGCGAACAGCCCCGCAATATCTTCCAGGCCGAGCGCCGGCGGCACTATGGCTACGCGCAATTTACCGGCGACGCGCAAGCTGCGCTCATGCTCGCGCGCGCTGCCCCACGGCAATACACAAGCGATGCCGGCGGAATTAAGCGCGTCACCCAGCGCGAGCCAGCTTTGCTCGTCCCACAGCTTGTAATCGCCGCTGGTCACATGCAATAAGACTGCATACGCAGTAGCCGCGAGCCAGTCAAAGCGCCGCGGCACGGCACTGATGCCATAGTCGCAGCGTTGCGGCACCGGGTAACCCAGCGCCTGCGCCAACAACAGGCGATTTCTTTCCACTGCGTGCAGTTTCCACGAGACCCTGAACGTACGGTGATAAAACGGCGCGAGCGGCTCGCGCGAGCTGCGAAAGTCGAGCCCGTAGCGCGTGCCGCGCGCCGCGAGTGCGATCAGCGCGCTTTTGAACAGCCCTTGCGCGTCGATGACCGCGTCATAGCTCTGTTCATGCAGCCGGCGCATGCACACCGCGATCTCGCCGCGTATCCGGCTCTGCCACAGCGCGCGCCGCCAGCGCCTGATCGCAATCGGGATCACGCCGGTCACTCCGGAATGCAGGCGCGGCACCGCCGCCAAAGACTCCTCCACCACCCAGTCGATCCGCTCGACCGCCGATACTGATCGCGCATCACTGACAGCGGGCAGCGCATGGACCACGTCGCCGAGCGATGAAGTCTTGACCAGCAGGATATTCTTGGCCATCGATGCGGATCGGTGAGCGCCGTTTGTAACGCGCGTAGCCTACACGCAAACTCCCAATCCGCATAGAATAGGCGCCATTCGTTTGTTGCGCGCCGCGGTGCGCGACAAAATTACAACGGCTGCGGACACCATCTTGATTCTCGTCACCGGCGGCGCCGGCTTTATAGGTTCAAATTTTATTCTCGAGTGGCTTGCTCAAGAACAATCGGGCGTGGTCAATCTCGACAAGCTCACTTACGCCGGCAATCCCGAAAATCTGGCGCAAATCCGCACCGATCAGCGGCACATATTTACCCGCGGCGACATCAACGACCGCGCGCTGATCGCGGCATTGCTGCGGCAGCATCAACCGCGCGCGATCGTGCATTTCGCCGCCGAAAGCCACGTCGACCGTTCGATACACGGCCCGGACGAATTCATCCAGACCAACATCGTCGGTACTTTCAACCTGCTCGAAGCGGCGCGGGTCTATCTGGACGAGATTCCGGCAGCGCAGCGTGCCGAGTTCCGTTTTCTGCACGTGTCGACCGATGAAGTCTACGGCTCGCTATCCGCCAGCAGCCCGCCAGCGACCGAGACCTCACCCTACGCGCCGACCAGCCCGTACTCGGCATCGAAGGCCGCTGCCGACCACCTGGTGCGCGCTTATCACTGCACCTATCAGTTTCCGGCGATCATCACCAATTGTTCCAACAACTACGGGCCGCGCCAGTTCCCGGAAAAACTGGTGCCGCTGATGATACTCAATGCCTGCTCGGGCAAGCGCCTGCCGGTGTACGGCGACGGCCTCAACGTGCGCGACTGGCTGAACGTGACCGACCATTGCGAAGCACTGCGCGTCGTGCTGGCGCGCGGCCGCATCGGGGAAACCTACAACGTCAGCGGCAATGCCGAAAAAACCAATCTTGAAGTCGTCAAAACAATCTGCGCCATCCTCGACGAGCTGCGCCCCGACTCACTCATTACCCATTACTCATCACTCATTACTTTTGTCGCCGACCGCCCCGGACATGACCGGCGCTATGCGCTCGACACGCGAAAAATCCGGACAGGGCTGGGCTGGCAGCCGCGCACGCGGTTTGAGGACGGCATTCGCGAAACCGTTGCGTGGTACCTTGAGCACAGCGACTGGGTGCGCAATGTGACGAGCGGAGAATATAAGAAATGGCTGGCCACCAACTACGCCAAGCGGTGATGGGTAATGGGCGATGAGCGATGGGTGAAGAAAAACAGCGGGTAGCGGAAATCAGGCCCCACTATAAGTTGGAGGCCTGGAAACTTTCCAGAACGCTTGTTCTCGATGTCTACAAGCTGACGCAGACATTTCCAAAAGAAGAAATGTTTGGGCTGACCAACCAAATTCGGCGCGCTGCGGTATCGATCCCGAGTAATATAGCCGAAGGTGCCGCACGCACGGGAGCGCGGGAATTTGCCCAGTTTTTGAATTTTGCGAGAGGCTCACTAAGCGAATTGGAGACACAACTGCTGATTGCGACGGATCTGGGGTACATCAAAAACGATAACCCGGTGTTTGCCATTATAGATCGCGTTTCCAGATTGATAACCGGACTGCACAAAGTCGTCCGTTCATAATTACCCATCACCCATTACTCATAACCCATCGCCCGTTCATATATGAAAGGCATCATCCTCGCCGGCGGCTCCGGCACGCGCCTGTACCCGGTCACGCACGCCGTCTCGAAACAGCTGCTGCCGGTGTACGACAAGCCGATGATCTATTACCCGCTGACCACATTGATGCTGGCGGGCATCCGCGACATCCTGATCATTTCGACGCCGCACGATACGCCGCGTTTCAAGCAGCTGCTCGGGGACGGCGCGCAATGGGGGCTGCGGTTTTCGTACGCGGTGCAGGAAGCGCCACGCGGCCTGCCCGAGGCGTTCCTGATCGGCGAGCAGTTCATCGGCACAGACCGCTGCGCGCTGGTGCTTGGCGACAACCTGTTTTTCGGCTATGAACTGCCGCAGGAGTTGCGCGCAGCGGCAACATCAAAAACCAGCGCGACGATATTCGCCTACCAGGTCACCGAACCGCAGCGCTATGGCGTAGTGGAATTCGATCGGAACGGACGCGCGATCAGCCTCGAAGAAAAACCCGCGCACCCGAAATCGAGGTTCGCGATACCCGGGTTGTACTTTTGCGACAACCAGGCGCCGGCCATCGCCCGCTCGCTCAAGCCTTCCGCGCGCGGCGAGCTAGAGATCGTCGACCTGCTGCGGCGCTACCTCGAGGCCGGCAGCCTGCACGTGCAGATGATGGGCCGCGGCCGCGCCTGGCTCGACACCGGCACGCCCGACTCGCTGCTCGAAGCCTCGCATTTCATCCAGACCATCGAAAAACGGCAGGGGCTCAAGATCGCGTGTCCCGAAGAAATCGCCTACCGCATGGGCTATATCACCGCAGCCCAGCTTAAAGCGCTGGCGGCCGCGCTCGAGACAAGCACATACGGGCAATATCTGCTCGGGCTGCTCGAAGAAAAAGGGCTGCCGTAACTCATGCGCCTGTCGCGGGTTCTGATCACCGGGGGACAGCGGGCTGCTCGCGCTGAGCCAGGCGTGCGGCATGCGCGGCAATCACGCAACACCCTTGCCTGGCGCATGATGCAGGTTTCGCCGGGTCGCCGCATGGTTTCGTCAGCCGCAAATTTCGCTGCGCACGGGATAATTGTCTGCAACATATGAAGCACCAGGTCATCTGGCATAACGCAACTGTAACCCGCGCTCGCCGCGAAGCCCTAAACGGTCACCGTGGCGTGATAGTGTGGTTTACCGGTCTCTCGGGTGCCGGCAAGTCGACCATTGCGCATACCGTCGAGGAACGCCTGCATCAAGCAAAGTGCCGGACTTTTGTTTTCGATGGCGACAACGTCCGCCACGGTTTGTGCTCGGATCTTGGTTTTTCCGCGCCGGACCGCAGTGAAAACATCCGGCGCATAGGCGAAATGACGAAGCTTTTCATAGAGGCCGGAATCATCGTTCTTACCGCGTTTATATCGCCATTTCGTGCGGACCGGAAGCGCGTGCGCTCGTTGGTCGCACCGGGCGATTTTCTGGAAGTGTATTGCCGCTGCCCTCTGGTGGTCTGCGAAGAGCGCGATGTCAAAGGGTTTTATAAGAAAGCGCGTGGCGGTGAAATTCCTGAGTTCACCGGAATCTCCTCCCCCTACGAAGAGCCCAATGCAGCGGAACTCATTTTGAACACCGGGAGCAAATCAGTCGAAGAATGCGCCTCCGAAATATTGGCATTATTGCAGGACAAAAAGGTGATTGGTGAAGACATACGCTTGGACCGCTGAATGCAGCGTGTCCTGATCACCGGCGGCAGCGGATTGCTCGCGTTGAACTGGGCTTGCTGCATGCGCGAAAGTCGCGAGGTCATTCTTGCCCGGCATTCGAGAAAGATCGATCTGCGCGGCACCCGCTGCGTGAGCTTAGATCTCGAGTCCGCCGCCGCGCTTGCCGGCGATCTGGAGTCTCTGCGCCCCGATCTGGTGGTGCACACGGCCGGGCTGACCAGTGTCGACCAGTGCGAACAGCAACCCGACCGGGCCATGCATCTGAATGCCGCGCTGGCATCGAACGTCGCGTCGGCGTGCCGGCAGCTGCATATCAAGCTGATACATATCTCAACCGACCATCTGTTTGCCGGCAACAAAGCACTCAACACCGAGACCGACACGCCGGCGCCGCTGAACGTTTACGCACGCACCAAGCTGCAGGCGGAGCAAGCGGTGACACGGGATAATGCCGGCGCGATCATCGTGCGCACCAACTTTTTCGGCTGGGGGCACTACTACCGTCAATCGCTGAGCGACTGGATAATCGCGAGCCTGAGAAACGGCCGGACGGTAACGATGTTCGATGACGTTTATTTCACCCCGCTGCTCATCGACAGGCTGGCGCAAGCCGTGCATGCGCTGGCCGGGCAGAATGTGACGGGTATCTATCACGCCGGAGGGGACGAGCGGCTGTCAAAATATGATTTTGCGATGCGCCTGGCCCGCGTGTTCGGCCTTCCCGAAGTGCTGATTCAGCGTGCTAAGATTGCGGCCTCGGATTCCCGCGTCATAAGGCCGCTGGACATGTCGCTCGACAATGGCAAAGCCCGCGCCTGCCTGGGCGCCGCCCTGGGAGGCGTCGATGATTCGCTCGATGAGCTCTACGCCCAGGAGCGCGGCGGGCGGGCGCGCGAGCTGATCAACGCTGTAACGGAGTAAATCCACGTGTCTTTCCTGAACGGAAAATCGGTATTGGTGACGGGCGCTACCGGCTCGTTCGGGAAGCGCTTCGTCAAGGCCCTCCTCGAACAACACGACCCCAAGCGGGTCATCGCTTTCAGCCGGGACGAGCTGAAGCAATATGAAATGCAGCAGCACCTCAAATCACCCCGGCTGCACTTTTTTCTAGGCGACGTGCGCGACAAGGAACGCCTGTATCGCGCGATCGACGGCGTCGAGATCGTGATCCACGCGGCCGCGATGAAACAGGTCCCGGCATCGGAGTCCAATCCGATGGAGGCGATAAAAACCAATATCATCGGCGCCGAAAACGTGATCAACGTGTGCATCGACCAGGGCGTCAAGCGCGTGATCGCGCTCAGCACCGACAAGGCCGCCAACCCCGCGAATCTGTACGGCGCAACCAAGCTGTGCGCGGACAAGCTCTTCACCGCCGCCAACGCGCTCGCGGAGCGGCACCGCACGATGTTTTCCGTGGTCCGGTACGGCAACGTGATCGGGTCGCGCGGCAGCGTGATACCGTTTTTCATGCAAAAACGCGCCTCGGGACTGATCCCGATCACCGACACCAGGATGACACGCTTCTGGATCACGCTCGACCAGGGCGTGAAGTTCGTCGTGTCCTCGCTCGAGCACATGCACGGCGGCGAGATTCTCGTGCCGAAGATCCCGAGCATGAAAGTGACCGACGTCGCCGCGGTCGTGGCGCCCGGCTGCAAGACCGAGATCATCGGCATCCGTCCCGGCGAGAAATTGCACGAGATCATGATCACGCAGGACGACGCCATCAACACCGCCGAGTTCGAGCATCACTACGCAATCCAGCCCGCCGCCTACTGGTGGGACCAGGAGGCCTACCTGCTCAAGACGGGCGGTAAACCGGTGACCGAGAACTTCCACTATTCGAGCGACACCAATCCCGTCTGGATGACGCGCGAGCAGCTCGCGGAGATCCTCAAGCACGAATCCATCGAGCTCTGACCGCGCTGTTACTGAAAAGGCCGGTAAATAGTGTGTAGCGACTTTCCTCGCCCCCCCCTTTTTTTTCCGATGGAGACACCCGGACGGGTGCAAGGGGGGAGCCTGCCTTGGCAGGCGAGGGGGCAACTGGGAGGGGGATTGGGTATGGCCTGCGGTTACGCCAACTAGCTCTCCGGCGGTGCCTCAAAGAAGAAACCATCCGGCAAAAACGCCTGCCCAATGTATTCGACATCCTGAGCCGACACGCCGCTAGCGAAGAAATACTCCCGCCAGCCCTGTACCACGTTCACGATACTGTCGATCTCTTTTCTCGCCGCATCAGCAGTCAAGCCAAACCGTTTGCACTGCGACAGCAGGTTGTATACGCTCGCCGTGCGGCCATAGTTGCCGACAGTCAACGCGAGATCCCGCCGCTCCAGACTGACCAAGGGCATAGGTACCAGATCGTACGCCGGCGAAAGACGCCACCCTTGCTCACGATGGAGCACCGCGTGATTGCGGGGATGATCGTCATTGTTGGTGACTGCCGCGTTAAAGACCATGCGCCGGAAAAGCTCGACACAATCTCTCCCGGGTTGATCCGACCAACGCCGCAGGTTCTCGGCGAGCAATGGATAGGACCAGCGCTCCCGCTCAAGGTAACTGTCCTCACAATCGAGAATGGTAAGCCCACTCACCAGTCCGAAGCGCAGATAACCCTTCGCCGTGTACTGGCGGTCGAAGCGTTCCAGCATCAGTACGTCTTTTCCCGCGACGGGCTGCAGGCGAGCCTGGCAAACGTTGATGCCACACCGACGCGCGAGCTCCAAGGTCGCGTATTCGATGCGCTGCAGATTGCAGCGGTCGCCTTTTTCCGGAAATTTACCGAGCCACAAGCGATTACCATCCTCGATGGTCGCTTTTGGCCTAGCCCCGCCCATACTGGTCCCCGGCTCGAGCTGTTCAAGAATGTGCACGGGCACTCGCTTGCCCTCCTCGATCGCCTCTGCTGCTTCAATCAAATCGGCGAGCTGGTGCGTCCGGTTATATTGGCGCTTCGGTGCGGGCGGATCCGCCTTCAGACCGAAGCTCAGATTGCCGCCGCCGTCCTGGGGACCGTTAAGCAGGTAATCGATCTCTTCCAGATCGCCGGGACTGCGCTCAAGCTTGTGCTCGATGACGCGCCGCCCCCAAGCGTCGGGGCCCGCATCGCGCACCGCACCCGGAATGCCTTTTAGCTTGGTGAACTCGTAGACGCTCTTGCCAAGCGGAAGCTGAAAGAAATCGAATGCAACTGCGTCCTGGCGCTGCAGATAGCGATCGCCGTAGCGAAATCGGCCAACGTAGGTACCGTCGGGCTGCTTCTCGATCTTGAGAAGTGCCGCTGGTACCGTGTCAAGAGCGCCGGGCAGTTGAACATAAATGTAAACCTGGCGCTCAGAAGTCATATTCATCCTTTGACTTCTGGGTTTTGCGGACGCGCGTCGGCCGGCGCGATGCCTCCAGGGCCTTGCCGTGGGTATCAGCGTCGGGATGGGCTACGCCCTCGATAGTCCTCTCAAGGCCAAGTACCCACAGTACCGTAACGTAGGCGCTGATAGCGACACCGGGTTTCCCAAGCTCAAGAGCACTCAAGGTGTTCCGATTGATGCCGGCCTTGGCGGCGACCTCGGCGATCGACCAGCCGCGACGGGTCCTTGCCAGCCGAACCCGGTGACCGAGCTGTTTTATGCTCTCGGCCGCCTCAAAGGGGAGAGTTTTGAATATACCCATAATTTTAGGCGTTAAGCTATGTAATGCCTAAAATACTAGGCAATTAGTCCGATCTTGTCAAGTGATCTAAAAGAGAAGGTGCCTAATATACGTGAGCAGTCGTACCTCACGGCAAAACAAGCGGATTGCTTGCAAACGGGGAGGAGTCCATATACGGTCGATATGACTCCCCGATCGGCAGGACGCAAGAAGACCTCAAACCGTAAAACGCGATCAGCCCCGGCGGGCTCGCGTCGCCGAGGACCTTAGGTCACTCCGAGAAAGATGCCGTCCTTATCTGCAAGCCGGCAGCCTGCACGTGCAGATGATGGGCCGCGGCTGCGCGTGGTACGACACCGGCACGCCGGATTCACTACTCCAGCAGGTTGATGCAAGAGGGTTCGTCGCTCCCGCGAAGGCGGGAGCCCTTCCCCGCTTAAGCCCCGCTCCCGCTGCGCCCCCGGCTTGCCAGCCACGGCGTTTCGCGGTTTAATGGCGTCTGTTCAACCGTTGAACGCACCCCCGACCCATGCTATCGGACGAGTATCGCTACAAGATCCTGCGCCTGCTGGAGGCCGACCCGCAGATGAGCCAGCGCGACCTCGCGCGCGCGCTCGGCATCAGCCTCGGCAAGGTCAACTACTGTCTGCAGGCGCTGATCGACAAGGGTCTCGTCAAGGCCAATAACTTCAAAAACAGCCAGAACAAGCAGGCTTACATGTACCTGCTGACCCGCCGCGGCATTACCGAGAAAGCGCGTGTCACCCTGCGCTTTCTGCAGCACAAGATGAATGAGTACGAAAGTCTGCAGCGGGAGATCGAGAACCTCAAGCGCGAGGCAAAACATTGAAAAAAATCCCGTATGGCCGCCACTACGTCGACGAGGATGATGTTCAGGCGGTGGCCGAAGTATTGAGGCATGGCTGGATCACCCAGGGCCCGAAGATCCACGAGTTCGAGGCGGCGCTTGCAGATTACGTCGGGGTCAGGTACGCCGTGGCGGTCTGCAACGGCACCGCGGCGTTGCACATGGCATGCGCCGCGGCGGACATCAAAGCGGGAGATACGGTGATTACGTCACCCAATACCTTCGTCGCCAGCGCAAACTGCGCGCTTTATGTCGGCGCGACGCCGCAGTTTTCCGACATCGACCCCGAAACACTCAACCTCGATCCAGCAAGGCTTGCAGCCCGGTGCGAGCAACTCGCTAATGTGCGGGCCGTCATTCCCGTGCATTTTGGCGGCCTCCCCTGTGACATGCCCGAAATCAGGAGTATCGCTGATCGCCACCGGGCTGCCGTAATCGAGGATGCCGCCCACGCGCTCGGGGCCGTTTATCCGGACGGCAGCAAGGTCGGCTGCTGCAAATATTCGGACATGACCATATTCTCCTTCCACCCGGTAAAGATGATCACCACCGGAGAGGGCGGCATGGTCACCACCAACGATGAAACCCTGTATCGGCGGCTGCTGCGGCTGCGCGGTCACGGCATCAATAAACTGGATGACCGGCTGTTAAATGCGACCAACGCGTATTCCGGCAGTGAAGTCAATGCCTGGTACTACGAAATGCAGGAAATCGGCTTCAATTACCGGTTGACCGACATCCAGGCGGCGCTCGGGCTGTCCCAGTTCAGGAAACTCGACGGATTCATTGCCCGCAGGAAAGCGCTGGCGCAGCGTTACGACGCCGCATGGAAAGGCCATCCCCGCCTGCGCCCGATGCAATCCGGCACCCGTGACCGCAGCTCCCTGCACTTGTACGTCGTAAGAATCAAATTCGACGACATCGGCATGACACGACATGAGTTCATGACGGCCCTGCGGGGCCTTGGCATCGTGACGCAGGTTCACTACATCCCCGTCCACCTGCATCCGTACTACGCGCGGCTCGGATTCAAGCAGGGGCAATTCCCCGTCGCCGAAGACTATTACCGTGAAAATCTGAGTATCCCGCTGTATTACGGCTTGTCGGATGACGATCAATCGTTTGTGTTTGAATCAATGAAGGGGTTGCTTGGATGAGGTCAGGAACCCGCACGGCGCAGCCGGGCCGGGCCCGAACGCTTGCCGGCCGTGATCGCGCGGGAAGGTGGACGTCAGGCATCGCAGAAGGAGCAAGCGAGTGAAGTTCAGTCTTGCCGGGCGGGAAATCGGCGATGACGCGCCGTGCTTTATCGTTTATGAAGCGGGCCCCACCCACGACGGTCTGGACTCAGCGCGGGACCTGGTGCGGCTGGCGGCGGAAGCCGGCGCCGATGCCGTCAAGTTTCAGATTTTCGACGCCGCTCGATTGGTCGCGGACAGGAAGCAACCGTTTACCTATGAGGTGCTGGTCGACCGCCAGAGTGGCAAGACCGAAAGCGTGTCGGAACCGCTGTATGACATTCTCTGCCGTCGCAGCCTGTCGCAGGACGAATGGCACGAGCTCAAGCAATACAGCGACAGCCTCGGGCTCGCATTTTTCTCGACCGTCGGCTTCAACGAAGACGTCGATTTTCTGGCAACCATCGGGTGTCATTCGGTAAAGATCGCCTCGGCGGACATCACGCACTTTCCGCTGATCAAATACGCCGCCAGCTCCGGCATGTCGATACAAATCGACACCGGCAACGCGACCCTCGGCGAGGTCGAGGCGGCGGTTGATGTGATTCTGGCGTGCGGAAACCGGGATATTGTCATCCATCACTGTCCTTCCGGCTATCCGGCGCGCCTGGAAAGCATCAATTTGAGAATCATTCAAACCCTGCGCGCGATGTTCGAGTTTCCGATCGCGTATTCGGACCACACGCCGGGCTGGAACATGGACATCGCGGCGATCGCGCTGGGCGCCAATATGATCGAGAAAACGATCACTCACGACCGCATGACTCGCAGCGTCGAGCATATGTTCTCGCTCGAGCCGGGCGACATGAAAAAGTTTGTCGCGGTCGTGCGTGAACTTGAAATCGCCCTCGGATCAAGCCGCAAGCAGCTGTCCAGGCAGGAAATCGAAAACCGGACAAAAATCCGCCGCAGCGTGCATTTGCGGCGCGCGGTAAAAACCGGGGAGCCGTTAACGATCGAGTTGATTGATTTCCGCCGCCCCGGCTTTGGCATCGCGCCGCACGAGTTCGAGCGCTATCTCGGCATGCGTTTTGCCCGCGCGATGGCGTCGGGACAAATCGTGATGTCGGCCGACCTACTGTCCGCGACATGACATGAAAGTGGTATGCCTCATTCCTGCACGCGGGGGGGTCGAAACGTCTGCCGCACAAAAACGTGGCCGACTTCCTCGGCAAGCCGATCATCGCCTACACGATAGACGCCGCCTTATCGAGTCGATTACAAGAATGCGTAGTAGTGTCGATGGAAGAGCCAGAAATTACAGAGGCAGCGGCGCGCTTCGGAGCGACCATCTGGCCGGACCGCCGATTCAGCAGATATTTCGGGTACGCTGATGCCACGGATAGCAATCCGTGCTGACGCCTCCGTTGCAATAGGCAGCGGTCACATCATGCGCTGCCTGGCGCTTGCCGCAAAATTAATAACGGCGGGAGCGGAAGTTTGTTTCATCTGCCGCGAACTTCCCGGAAATCTGTGCGCAACGATCAACGATAGCTGGGGGTTTTCTGTATACCGCCTCCCCCACAATCCGGGTTGGGCACCGCAACCCGCTCGTAACGAGCCTGATGAAACCACGCACGCCGTATGGCTTGAGGCCGACTGGCAGGACGACGCTGGACAAACCGCCCTGGCGATTTCATCGCAATTAAAGGGCGCGGATTGGCTGGTAGTCGATCATTACGCGCTCGATGCGCGTTGGGAAGCCGCCTTGCGGCCCTCGACCCGCCATCTGATGGTCATCGACGATCTGGCGGATCGTTCCCATGAGTGCGACGTTCTGCTCGACCAGAATCTGCACCGGGATCTCTCCACCCGCTATGACAACCTGATCCCGTCGCACTGTCAGCGCCTGCTGGGACCGCGCTATGCGTTGCTGCGGCAGGAGTTCGGTGAGGCGCGCGCCAAATTGCGGGTTCGCGACGGTGTCGTGCGCCGGTTACTGATATTTTTCGGCGGAATCGATACCGACAACGAAACCTCAAAAGCACTTGAGGCAGTCAAAACGCTTAACCAACCGGATATTGAAGTGGACGTTATCGTCGGTGCCGCCAGCCCAAACCTCGAAAATATCCGCTCGATATGCGCCGGCCTTCCGCATGCATGCCTGCACTACAACCCGAATAATATCGCGGAGTTGATCGGTAATGCCGATCTCGCCATTGGCGCCACGGGCGCCACCTCGTGGGAACGTTGCTGTCTCGGCCTGCCCTCGATCGTGATCTCGCTTGCGATGAATCAGGAATCGATAGCGCACGCGCTGACGGATGGCGGACTTGCGATCTATCTCGGCAAACGCACGGCGGTTACTGCCGGCATGATTACCGCGGCGGTCGAAGAACTCATGCGCAACCCTGATCGCATGAAAGCAATGAGCAGCGCGTGCGCCGCGCTGCTGGACGGCCATGGGACTGAACGCGTCGCGCGCGCACTGGATATGCAACCTATCGTTTTGCGGCCGGCACATATCGGCGATTGCGAATCGCTTCATCAGTGGCGTAACGCCGAAGAGACCCGCCGCCATTCTCACCGTCCCGATACCATCCCGCTGCAACAACACCAGCAATGGTTAAACGACTTGTTGCGGGACCCTGAACGAGTGCTGTTGATAGGCGAACGGGACCATCAGCCTATCGGTGTTCTGCGTTATGATTGCGAGGCGCCGCGTTGCACCGTTTCGATTTATCTCGTGCCCGGTCAACACGGCCATGGTTACGGTCCCCGGCTGCTGAGGGCGGGACATGAGTGGCTGCAACAGCATCGCCGCGACGTCATGCAGGTGCGCGCCGAAGTGCTCGAGTCCAACCGTGCTTCGGCAGACACGTTTTTGCAGGCGGGCTACCGACGCCAAGACAACATCTACATCAAGAACCTCGACTGAATCACATGCCAGAAGCGGCCCCATCACCGATTCGTATCGGCGGACGGAAAGTCGGCGCCGGACATCCGCCGCTGGTCGTTGCGGAAATGTCGGGCAACCACAATCAGTCGCTGCAGCGCGCGCTGGAAATCGTGGATGCCGCGGCAAAGGCCGGCGCGCACGCCCTGAAAATCCAGACCTACACCGCCGACACGATGACGCTGGATATCAACAAAGACGAGTTTTTCGTCTCCGACCCCAATAGTTTGTGGAGCGGAAAATCCCTACACCAACTCTATAATGAAGCCTATACACCGTGGGATTGGCACAAACCGATCTTCGACCGCTGCCGCAAGCACGGTATGCTGGGTTTCAGTTCCCCCTTCGACGCCACTGCCGTCGATTTTCTCGAAAGTCTCGACGTTCCATGCTACAAAATCGCCTCGTTCGAGAATACCGACATTCCACTGATTCGGAAAATCGCGGCGACCGGCAAACCGATGATCATTTCGACCGGCATGGCAACCGAGCCCGAACTCCAGGAATCGGTGACTGCTGCGCGCGCCGCGGGTTGCAGGAACCTGATCCTGCTCAAATGCACAAGCACGTATCCAGCCGCTCCGGAAAACACGAATATCCAGACGATCCCCGATCTGCATCACCGCTTTAACTGCCACGCGGGACTTTCCGATCACACCATGGGCATAGGTGTCGCCGTTGCGAGCGTTGCGCTCGGAGCGGTGCTGATAGAAAAACACTTCACGCTGAGCCGCGCCGACGGCGGCGTTGATTCGGTATTTTCGCTCGAGCCGGAGGAGTTGCGTACGCTCGTGATCGAGGCCGAACGCGCATGGCAGGCCTTGGGCCAGGTAAGCTACGGCCCGACCGGCGCGGAAAAGGACTCTCTGGTATTCAGGCGCTCGCTGTATATCGTGCAAGACCTCAAGGCGGGGGACGTGTTGACGAACGAGAACTTGCGGGCGATCAGGCCTGGCCTGGGGTTGCCTCCCAAATATTTCGATCAACTGCTTGGCCGTGCGGTGTGTCGCGACGTCAGCCGGGGCACGGCCGTGAGCTGGGATCTGCTCCTATAATATCCAATCTCATCTATTCTCTTCGCGGTACGGATCCAGACTTGAACCCGCTAATTTCAACTAAGCGGCTGCACGATGCGTCGTGCATCGAAGACACCACGCTCGCGGCCTAGCCCAAAAAATTACGCCAGAACGACCCTGCCAGCATAAGCACGAAAATAAACAAGGAAAATTTACGCTACGCACTGCTGCACTCGGATGATAGGCTAGACTATGCAGCGGAAGCTTTTCTGTTTCCCGAGCTGCTCGGGCATCTGCGCAGCCGGTTTGCCGCCATTACTGAATTCGCCAAAATCTAATTTATGAGCTCACGCTCCACTTTCAAATACCCGTTCCCGGTGACGAGCCGTATAGACCGCGCACGCATGCACGCCCTGGTGGGAAAACACTGGCGCCTGAACCGCACCGCCGTCAACGCCGACACCGACCAGCTCGCGCATTACCTGCGCGGGCAAATGCAAGCAGACCTGGTGGAGGCAAAAGCCGGCGAAGAATGCCTGACTTGGCGCATCCCGCACAACTGGAAAGTGCGCCGTGGCCAGCTGTGCAAGCTCGACGGCACCGTGCTTGCTGATTTCGCCGACAACCCACTGCACCTGTGGACGCATTCGGTTGCGTTCCAAGGAGAAGTCGACCGCGACACGCTGATCGCCGAGCACGTCTATGCGGATCCGCGCCGCCCGGACGAGATTCCCTACCATTACCGCAATGGCTACCGCAGCGAAGCGCGCGAATGGGGTTTCAGCCTGCCTTATCGCCTGGTCGCAAGCATGACCGAGACGCGCTACCGCGTCGATATTGACACCGACCTCGACACCAAAGGCACGCTCAAGGTGGTGGATGCTTTCCTGCCGGGCGAGTATCCGGACACCATCTTCATCATGGCCCACACCTGCCATCCGGCACTGGTGAGCGACGGCATCGCCTGCATTGCCACCGCGGTCGAGTTGTTCCACCATCTGCGCAGCCTGCCGCAGCGAAAATTCTCTTACCGGTTCCTGTTCGGCCCGGAATATTTTGCCGCAGCCGCCTATCTTACCCATGCCGGTAAAGAGCGCATCGAGAAGCTGCGCTACGGCATCTACCTGGATATGCTGAGCACGCACGAGCCGCTCGGCTTCCAGTGCTCGATGCAGGGCAATTCCAGGATGGATCACGTGATCCGCAACGTGGTCAAGTCTCACACCGACACCTGCATCGAGCGGCCCTATCGCCGCCTGTGGGGCAATGACGAGACTTTTTACAACGGCCCGGGCTTCCTGATTCCTACCGTCGGCGTGGGACGCGGCATGCACCGTGAATACCATTACGACACCGATAACCTGGAGAACATGAGTCTGTATCACATGATCGAGAGCGTATGGGTGCTGATGCGTATCGCCGAAGTGTTCGAAAGCGATTACGTGCCTGAACGCGCTTATTCCGGCCCGCTCTACCTGTCGCGCTATGGCCTGTATGTCGATCCCACAGTGGACAAGGACGGCGCGCGCAACATCGAGCGCATGCAGGCCATGCTCGACGGCAAACGCTCCTGTATGGACATCGCCCAGGAGCTGGGCATCGATTTCTACTTCGCGCGCAGCTTCTTCGACCGGATGGCAGAAAAGGGATTACTGCGCAAGGCCGCACGGACGCCGCGCCCAAGCGATGCGGGCGAGCTGCGCGGGCCCGGTCTGACCTAAATACTTTTCAATGACTCCCTGATCTCGCCCGTTTGCCGGCCGGGAGGACGCGAATCCCGCTGTATAATGACGAAGTCGCAAAGCACATGACAGGCCGATTAATAGCGATAGTGGACTACCAGATGGGAAACCTGCGTTCGGTTGTGAACGCTTTCGATGCGCTGGGAGAAACAGTGTGCGTCACCAAGAACCCGCAGGATCTCAAAAAAGCCGCGGCCATCGTACTGCCGGGTGTGGGCGCCTTCGGCAAGGGTATGGAAAACCTGCGCCGGTTGAATTTCATTGACACGCTCAACGAGCAAGTCATCGCCAAGGGCAAACCCTACCTCGGGCTTTGTCTGGGTATGCAGTTCCTTGCGCGAGAGAGCAACGAGTTCGGCCGTCACGAAGGCCTCGGTTGGCTTAAGGGAGTGGTGCGCAAACTGCATCCGGCGAAACCAGGCTTCAAAGTCCCCCACATGGGGTGGAACAATGTTGAGGTGCGCGCGCGCGCGCCGCTGTTCGAAGACATGGGCGACTCGCCAGTGTTTTATTTTGTACACAGCCTGATGCTTCAAATGGATAAAACGGAACAAGCCATGATCAGCGCCACCTGCTGGCACGGCGAGACGGTCACCGCAAGCGTGCAGCAGGGCAACATCTACGGCGTGCAATTCCATCCCGAGAAAAGCCAGCAGGACGGGCTCAAGCTTCTGGAAAATTTTCGGCGCCTGCTCTAACTGCGTCTGTTCATGATGGAGAAGCCAGAGGACCTTGTGCTGACCGAGTTCGACGGGTGCTATTGCGCCAGACAAGGAGTGGCGAAACGGACTTAAGTGTCGTTCATATACGAAGTTGGATGTTTTCCAGGAGCGTGTAAATGCAAAGATTGGCTCTGATCCCGGCACGAGGTGGATCCAAGCGTCTCCCGCGCAAGAACATCGTTGACTTTCATGGCCACCCCATCATTGCGTACACCATACGCGCGGCCCAGCAGGCAGGCCTGTTCGACTCCGTTACCGTTTCAACCGAGGATGACGAAATTGCGGCAGTTGCGTTACGATACGGCGCGGAAGTGGAGTGGCGCGACCCGCCCCTGGCAGAAGATCGGTCTCGTATTGCGGATGTGGCAATTGATTTGCTGGATTCCAGAGAGAAAAGCAATCGAAATTACGATGTGCTCTGCGTGCTTTATGCGACGGCTCCGTTACGTAACGCTGCGGACATCCGGTCTGTCGTGGCCCTGATTCAACCGGACATCTACCACTACTCGATGGCGGTCACGAATTACGGGCTTCAACTCCATCAGGCGATGCGGTTTGAAGCTAACGGACAGTTGCATCCCCTTTGGCCGATCATGGTGGCAAAGCGCCCGGAAGAGACAGAATGCTTCGTTTTAGGAAACGGCAGCACATATGCGGTCTGGGTCAAGGCGTTCCGCGCAAGCCGGGATTTTTATGGCCCAAAGCTGCGAGGATATATGATGCCGCGGTCCCGATCAGCGGATATTGACACGGAGGAGGACTTGGAGCTGGCGCGATTTTATGGTGAGAAAATGATCAGAAGCGGCGAGCTTTCGACCGCGCTGTAGCTGGAAGTATACGTTGGCCACCTGTCTTTCCTATCCATTGCTATCGGATGACGAAATCTGGGAAATCTCCCGTCGGATGCTCGAGCGCGATCTAGTGATTGATGGCATGCGTGAGGAGCTCGCTGTCTCACGCCCAATCTTTCTTGAAGTCGCCAGATCGCTGCGCGAAGAGCATAGCAGTTATCGGAATAAGTATTGCCGATCGCCCGGGGGTGTCGGGATCGTCAATCCGCTATATCTCGATCATTACGCCAAGCTGATGTACTACTTTTCCCGCCGGCTGTTTCTCGCGGGCGCGAATCCGGCGCTACTCGATCAGATTTTTCTCTCACTCAAGAGCCGTTCAGGAATGGATCTGTATTACGAGGTCGAAATACCGGATTTCTTTTACCCTATGCATTGTCTTGGCACGGTATTGGGACGCGCCCAGTACGGACGGTATTTTGTGGTGCGACAAGGATGCACGGTGGGCAACAATCACGGCAAGTATCCTCGGTTCGGCGAGGGCGTCATCATGAGGGCTCATTCGAAAGTCATAGGCGATTGCAATATCGGTGACAATGTCCAGATCGCCGCGGGCACCATGGTCATTGATCGCGACATCCCGGGAAACAGCATCGTTTTCGGCGCGTCACCGAATCAGGTTGTCAAAGAAAACCGGTATGACAATGTTGGTCTGTTCTTTATCAAATGAAATATCCTGCATCGCCAGCTGACGTGAATCCACGATCGTCTATATCCCCTGCCCCCATCCCATGCAGGCAGCACGATGATGCTTTTGTGCTGGTGTGCGGAATGTTCAGGTCGGGCACGACGTTACTGGCCAGGATGTTCAATGCACATCCCGGCATTTCCTTTGCCTCTGACCCTTATCTCAGTTTCTTTAAGTTTTTCCGATCAGATGTCGCGACCGGTGAAGGCATCAGCGCGAAAACTGATTCGGCTCTTGACGACTATTATTTCTCTATAGCCGGATCAAGGCTGCTTAAATCCATCAGGTCGGCATCGCTGGATCTTGGGTTTGACAAGCGCCAGCTGGACCATCTGCGGCAGGCTGTCCGAAAAACCGGAACGCCTTACAGTCCGCTCATCATGGACATGCTGGACTCGATCCGCGGAGGCAGCTATGACGCGATTCTGTCAAGCATGCTCGATCTGCTGCGACGCGGATATGGCAAGCCCGGGGCAATAATGCTTGGATTCAAGACCGTGTGGGCCAACGAATTCATTCCGGCAGTTTCGCGCAACTATCCCAACGCGCGCTTCATCCAGATTGTGCGCGACCCGAGAGCGGTCTGTGCTTCCAAGAATGTGGGCAAAGCCCGCTACCCATGGCTGTTCATGGCGAGGCAATGGCGCAAGCTGGCGGCGCTATCATGGCTTCATGGCCACGATGCAATTCTGCAAGGCAAGGTGATGACCGTAAGGTATGAGGATCTGGTGGCTGCGCCTGAAGTCACCGCCAAAAGCATGTGTGAATTCCTGAATGTTGACTTTTCAGAGCACATGATCGATGCGCGCCAGTATGTCGACGGGGCAGGAGAGTCGTGGCGACAAAACACTTCATATGGTGGCGGAAAGACTGCATTCGACCAGGTCGCCATCGGTCGCTGGCGCGATGTACTGACTGCGGACGAGACAGCACACATCGAGATGCTTTGTTATCCAGAAATGCTGCTGCACGGCTACGCGCCGACGGGAATTCCGCAGTGGCGAAATGAATACGTTCTGTCACCGGTAAGGGTCCCTGATGCCCAGCTGGCCGAATGGATCAGGCATGAATATCCAAATGACGTGCTCAGCGTTTCAATGCAAGTTGCGATGGAGGCGATTCGTTATCGGCTGCTTATTTTGCCGCAAGACGTCTTGCGCCAGAGCATGGAGGAGTTACTCGAGGGGTGCTTCCTGCACCGGGACGTCATCGAACGAGCAGCGGATGAGCATCGTAAGAAGTGTTGCTAATGTGCATGAAACCCAAATGCAGGGCGAACGCTTGCGCCTTGATAAACCAGGCGGGCTTGGATAAGAGTATGCAAAACTCCTCTCGTATCCGGTCATGTTAAAAAAAAGACTTGTCGCAGTACTGATACTACGAGATGGACACGTGGTCCAAAGCGAGCAGTTCAAGCACACCAATCTCATCCATGTGAACCCTACCGTGGCGGCTGAGCACTTTGATCGCTGGGCGGCAGACGAAATTGTCGTCATTGATGTCAGTCGCACGCAGAACAAGCGAGAAAAATTTCTGGCTGCAATCGAATCCCTGTCGAAGGTCTGTTTTGTTCCGATTACGGTAGGTGGCTGGATTAGGTCTGCAGATGACATCCGGGATTTGCTTAGACGCGGCGCCGACAAGATAATCGTTAACACCGAAGCAGTCAGAAATCCAGGATTGATCACACGCTGCGCAAGAATGTTCGGCAGTCAATGCATGGTCGTATCGGTCGACGTCCGAGGCGACACCGGGACAGGTTTTGAGGTCTATATAGACAGGGGGCGCGAGGCCACCGGCATGAAGCCGGGAGACTGGGCCTGCGGGGCGCAGGAACTGGGAGCGGGTGAGATATTTCTGACCTCGATCGATCGCGAGGGGACTCGTCGCGGATATGACATCGATTTATTGAAAGCCGTGTCGTCTCGTGCCGAGGTGCCGGTCATAGCTTTCGGCGGCGTATCTACCTGGGATCACCTTGTGGAAGGGATCAAGAAAGGGGGCGCGGACGCTGTGGCAGTTGCCAATGTGCTGCATTATTCCGAGGGCAGTCTGCGAGTTGCCAAGAACCATATGCGAGAGAGCGGTATCGAAGTACGATAATCAAGCTGAGGAAAATGTTAATGCGTTACTGTTTGCGTTGTGTATATCCAGAAAATGCGAAACCGACGATTCTCATCGACGATGATGGGATCTGCAGCGGTTGCCGTGTTCAGGAGAAGAAAAGGGCTATTGACTGGGAATCCCGGGAGAAATCGCTGCGGGAGTTGCTGGCGCAGTACAAATCAAAGACCAAGGCCAGAGGCGGTATTTATGATTGCATTATTCCCGTATCGGGCGGCAAAGACAGCCATTACCAAGTATATCTGGCTAAGAAGGTTTATGGCTTGAATCCCCTGCTGGTGACCTACAATCATGTTTTCAACACGAAACTGGGTGTTCGAAACCTGCGTAACCTCGTCATGAGATTCGAATGCGATCTTGTGCGTTTTACCTCTAGGATGGACGCAATACGGAAAATCGACAGGCTAATGCTTGAGAAGATCGGTGACATAACGTGGCACTATCACACCGGCATCTATACGTTGCCCTTTCAGATTGCGGTTGAAAAGAAAATTCCGCTGATACTATGGGGTGAGCACGGCAATAGTGAAATGACGGGTATGGTTAGCCTCGAAGACATGCCGGAGTTTACCAAATGGTACCGTCAGGAATATGTCATGCGCGGCCACACAGTCGATCAACTCGTGGAAGACGGGAGCACAGGGATCACGCCCGAGGATGTGGCTCCGTTCCGTTTTCCCGAAGCAGCGCAAATGGAGGAGCTGGGCGTCAGGGGGATCTACCTCGGCGCTTATGTCAACTGGCATCACTTGCATATCGCCAAGATGATGGTGGAGAAATACAACTTCAAACTGGCAGAGGGGCCTCGCGAACGAACCTTCAGCCTGTTTCACAAAATAGATGACCATGCAAACGATGTGCATGACTACCTTAAATACCTGAAATTCGGCTACGGCCGCGGAACAGATCATTCCTGCGAGGAGATTCGGGCGTGCAGAATGACGCGTGAAGAAGGGATATCGATGGCGATGCAGTACGACCATGTGCGGCCTTCAACTCTGGATTTTTATCTCGGATACCTTGGCATCCGCGAGCAGGATTTGCTGCAATGGATTGAGCCGCTCCGCGATGCGGATGTCTGGACACGGGATACGCAAGGCAGGCGCGTGCGCAAGGACGCGGTGGGCAATCACATCAACGACGCCGGAGTAGAAGCGGCCCGGTTGCCACGCCTGCCGGAACAGGACCAGACACTGGGTGCCAATAATCGGCATTATTACTATTCCGACAAGCATGTTCCGTGGCCCCGGACCGATGACCGCTTCCTGACCGATTCGGGGGATGGAGACTTTCTGGTCCTTTGATTGAACCCGGGGAAACCGTTCTTTCGTGTTGATGCGCCGTGTTCGCTCCATATACATCCTGCGCCGTGTTTCGACTCCTTTCCTCAAAACTGATCATTATGTCAGTCAACCTGGTACCAACAGAGCGATCGGGTTAGTCCTGTGAAAACCACGCTCTATTTCCAACGCATCGGATGGGGCAATTTTGCATATGCCTGGCTGTTGAGCCTGCGCCACCGCGTCGTGGCGTGGAAAATCGAGCTGCTGCCCCGCCTGCTCGCGCGGCGCTTTGCGCGCTTCGAGGCCTACGACCTGTTTTCGCGCGACGAGAAACTCAGGCTGCAGGGGCTGTTTCGACCTGTGGCGTCAGATATTATTGCCGCATCTGGCGCAGCTCAAGCGTTGCACCGTCATGTTGAACGCCCGGCACGGCAGCAGTATCTCGCCCGCCACGGTATCGCGTGGGCCGATCCCGGAGTGATATACATGGCGTATCGAATCGCCCGCTCACGCGACATCCCGTCCCTGCCCCCAGCGCTTTAATTCCATGCGTCCGACCGTCTACCTTTACGAAATCACGTTCGCCAGCCTTCCTTATGCGCTTGCGCTCAGCCTGCGCAATCGGGTGGTTGCATGGCGCATCGACGTGCCGGATTGCTTCGCGCGGAGATTTGGCAGGCTGCGCGCGCACAAGTTGTTTTCCTGGGACGAATGGCTGCTGCTCGAGGACGCGTGCTATGCGCAATGGAAAAGCACCGTATTGCCGCATTACCGCGCCACGTTCCGGTGCGAAGTGAATTACCGCAGCGAACGGCTCGATTTTTCTCCGATACTGTGGCAACACCTCGGCGGTTCCTTCGAGCGTTTCCCTCGTTTTCTGGCGCTCGTGAAAAAGCATCAGGCCGAAGGTCCCGGCGCCTGCCGCGTTGTCGCGCCGTTGATTGCCGGAACACTGCCGTCGCCACTCGTGGCGGAGCTGTCTTCCGGCCTGCGCCTTGTATTCAGCCCGATCGCGGGATTTTTTGAATCCGCGCATTACTGGATCGTGAGTTTCCTCCATGTGGGGTTAGGTGTGCGCAATTTCATGCTCGGGCTGTTGGCAAAGCGCATCAAAGCCGGCCGCAAGAAAATTTTCTGGACCGGTATCTCCCGGCAGGAAATCCCGGACGCGGACCACCGCCTGAATTTTGCCTGGGCGGCACAGTACGGAGAACTGCCGCGCGAAGACGTCCTGTTTTTTCTGCCGGCACGGATAAACGCCCGGCAAAAATCGTATCTTGACGCCCAGCGGCTCCATTACGTGGACCCGGCGGGGATGTTTCGCCTGATTTCCCGCCGCAGCGGGGCCCGTGCGCTGGGCACGGCTTCGGTTCGCCTGCTGCTGGATCTGCTGTCGCGCCCGGTGTTGGACGGAGCGTATCGCGCGCGTTTCCTTGCGCGCGCGCTGGTTTGGCTCGAGGCAGCCAATGTACTGAAGCCGGATTTCTACTTCACCACCTCCACCTCGAGCTGGCCGGAGCGGCCGGAAGTCGCAGCGCTGAAGCAGCTCGGCGTGCGCAATATCATCTGGAGTTACAGCGCTAATAATTTGCGCTATACAATCTTCAAACCGTTTCGGGACGATACGATCGATCGCTCATTCTTTGTCGCTGATGAATTTTGGTCCTGGAACCGCGCGTTTTCTGAACGGCTAGAGCGCATACAGACAGGGCCTGCACCGGTAACGACGCGGTTTCGCGTCGTCGGTACTAATATGTGCGGAGACCGGCGTCATCTCGATATGAGCCCGGCCGAGGCGCGACGATTTTTGGGCCTGCCGGACACGCGTTTCGCGCTTGGAATCTTCGACGTAGCGCCAATCACCGATGCATGGCTGGATCGGGATGCGAGGGGGCCGAGATACATACCGCTCGAGTATTCTGAAGCTTTTTTCAGCAGCGTCAATGTACTGCTGCACAGGCTGCCCGGGTTAACCGTGATTCTCAAGCTGAAGCGCAGTGTGCGGGATCCGATTCGTGCCTTCCCCGCATCCCTGCACCAACTGCTCGATCAGAAAAAAAACGGCTCGCGTGTCGTTGTGCTCGACGTGAATATCGATCCCTACCTGCCGGTCGCTGCCTGTGATGGTGCGCTGGGAACGATCTTTACCTCACCCGTGCTGATAGCCCTCGCCAACAAGCGTCACGGCCGCTACTATGATCCGCTCGGCATTGCAAATTTCCCGACCGCGAAGGAACACCTGCAACTGACGCTGCGCAACGAAGAGGCGCTGATCGATACCGTTCAATCCTGGATTGCAAATCCGGCACAACCACAGACTCCGCGGATTGAGCGTCTGTTGCCGCCCGCCATCAAGGATAGCTTTCGGCGTATCTGCTATGATGCGCGCTCGGAAGTGTTGGAGAAACCTTGATCCCATTCCCGAATGCTTTGCCCTCATCAAGATGAAGCGGCGGCTGGGCGATGTCTACCGCCTGTTTCCAAAAGCCCTGGAAGAACTGGTTGACGAGTAGGAGCGCTTCGTAAAGGGGCAGAGTGTACGTCGTGGATGTGAACATCGATCCGTATCTTCCCGTCGCCGCCAGCGATATTGCGATTGGCATGACCTACACCTCCCCGGTTCTGGCGGTCCGCGCCGCGGGACGCCCAAGCGTTTGCTTCGACCCGTCAGCGCGGGCAAACTATCACTCGAGCCCGGGCTTGCACGAACTCACGATCCAGTTTCTGGACAAGTTAGTCGAATTTGTCGCCGCGGCCGTGCGTGGCACGCTACGATCCCAACGGCTGGTCGACGAATCGTTAACACCGCCTTTACCCGTTTTCCCAAACCCATGACGTCCGCCACGTCCGAGCAGCCGGTCACTCTCCAACGCAGACTGCGGCGCTTCTTCTGTACGTTCGCACCCTTCCTGGTGCGCCGCCAGGCTGGCGCGGCAACCCAGGCTCACTGGGAGAAGCACTCCACGGCACCATTCGATGGCATAGATCCGGCAAGCCAGGCTGAAATGGACGAGATCATGGATCTGATGCCCGATAGAAACGCGTCAATCCTGGACCTCGGTTGCAATGTCGGGCGCCACCTCGATTACCTCTACCGCCAAGGCTACCGCAACCTGCGCGGCGTCGATTGGAGCGGCGCGGCGATTCGCGATATGGCGACGCGCTATCCCGAGACGCATGCGGGCTCGCGGCTCACGGTCGCGTCATTCCAGGATTTCCTCGCCGGCAACCCTGGGCCCGTAGACCTCGTTTATACGCGTGGCGCCACATTCGAGCTGGTCCACCCCTCTTTCCCGCTTGCGAAACAAGTGTGCCGGATTGCCAAGCGGTATGTCGTGCTCATGATCTCCGAAGCGGGACACGCCTATCCGCGCTGTTGGGAATACGAGTTCGCGCGGGAAGGTTTTGAGCTCTCGCACCTGCGCCGGCCGGCATCGCCCCGCGCGCCGGAGCACAAAGTATCCCTGATGACCTTCCGGCGCCTGGCGGGATGAACGCCATTTCGTTAGCTTGGCGCGCGGCCGCCGGATTTCGCCGTTCGATTGCCGGGGTCGCCCTGCTCGGGTTCATTGTGGCTTTGCTCGAATCGGCGACGCTGCTTGCCCTGTTTGCCTTCGTCGCGAGCCTGGCCTCGATGCACTCTTCTACCACCGCATCCCCCGCCACGGCGGTCACCGGTTTGCTCGGCTCGCTCTCGGTGATCGAGCAGGCTGGTCTGATTCTGATTGCCGCCACCGTCCGTTACGTCCTGTCGCTCGTCCTCGAAGCAAAAATGAGCACGCTGTGGGTGGCGATCCGTGCGTTCATGCAGCGATCGATGTTCGAGGCCCACTTGAACGCGGCATATCCCTATTTATTGAGCCGCAAGGCGGGTGATCACGTCTACCAGATCATGGAAGGCCCCTCGTTTGCCGCGGTGTTCTTCCTGCACTTGGCTCGCTTCGCCTCAACCGGTATCCTGCTGGTCGTCCTGTTTCTCACGCTGCTTTACGTTTCCGCATTTCTGATGCTGGCCGCGGGTGGTGTCGCGCTGATCTATGGCGCCGTGATCCGCCGCGTGAGCGTAAAGGTTTCGTATGAATCGGGCCAACGCCAATCGGCGGCCATCAGGCGGCAAAGCCAATTGGTCAGCGAAGGACTTGCCGGGATCCGCTATCTGAAGGCGCTGGGGGCTGTCCCGGCATGGATGTCCTCGTTCGCAAGCGAGACCCGCATTGCGGAAGCCGCAATGGGCCGGGCCGGTTTTTGGAACACGGTTCCCGCGCGCACTCTGGAGTATCTGGTCTTGGTTGTGTTTTTAGGCACGGTCCTTTACGCCGTGCTCGCCAAAAACAACCTGATCGCCGCCCTTCCCACGGTTACGGTCTATTTTCTCGGCATCGTCCGCATACTCCCGGCACTTGCCGTTCTGGGTAGTGGCCGCATGCAGATGATGCAGGCGTTGCCGAGTCTGGAGCAGTTCGTGCAACTGCGCGACAGCATCACGCGCGAACCGCTACACACGGGAAGCGAAGACGTGCCTGACTTGCGCGAACACGCGGTTGTCTTTGCCGACGTGACGTTTTCCTATCCCGGAAACACTGTGCTGCTAGGCCTTACGTGCAGCCTGGAGCCGCGCCGAATTACAGCCATCGTGGGACAGTCCGGCCAGGGGAAATCCACTCTCATCGACCTCCTGCTTCGTCTCATCGAGCCCTCGGGCGGACGCATCAAGGTAAATGATCGCCCGATCGGAGGCTTCGCTTTGGCTGAGTGGCGCAAGCGAATTGCCTACGTCGGCCAGGACTCCTTCCTGTTTCACGCATCGATCATGGACAATCTCCGGCTGGGTCGCCTCGATGCGACTGACGCCGAAGTAATGTCCGCGGCTGAACTCGTTGGCGCCACCGAATTCATCGTCCAACTGCCGCAGGGGTGGAGTACCGTCCTTGCCGACAGAGGTCAATCACTTTCCGGCGGTCAACGGCAACGCATAGTGCTGGCCAGGGCGCTGCTCTCCAGCGCGGAGGTGCTGGTGCTGGACGAACCCACTAGCGCGCTGGATTCGGAAAGCGAGAACCGCGTGCTGGCCGCCATACTGGGCGCGCGCGGCAACCGGACGATTCTGCTCGTCACCCACAGCAGGGAAGCCGTCAGGCTGTCCGATAAGATCCTGCTGCTCGAAGCCGGACGAATCACGGAGAGCGGCAGTTACGATGAACTCGTGACCTCGGGGCCCCGGTTCCGCCAGATCTTCGCCGGGGAAACAATGCACGGGTGAGGCCTCACGCCTCGCTCAGGATAAATCCATGAAGACCTGGAAGCGAAAGCTATTCGAAAAGTCCAGTGACGTTCTTTTATCCGCGTGCCGGGACTTAACCGGCCGATCCGCGTGTATCGCGCGTTCCTGTCGCGGAGAGCGCGACCCGGGTGCCGGAAGGATTGCTGGCAGCGCGCGGCAACCGGACGGTGGTGCTGGGACACACAGCGAGCAGGTGCTGCGCCACGCTGATCGTATCCTGGTGATCCACGAGGGGCGGTTGCAGGCGCCCGGGTACCAGGAACCGGTCCGCAGCGCGTCACCCGGCACCGCCGCGTCAAATAACAAGAGCATGGCACCTTACCCAGGCACATGAGTGGAGCAGAAACGTGAATTATGCCAAAGCGGTAGGCAGGATCGTAGCGCACCCGGCGGCATACGCAGCGGATGCGGCTCGTTACATCCTGAACGACGTGGGAAGCGCGCTAGGACTGTACAGGTCCCCGGTGAAAACCATATTGGTAGTGGGCCTGCCCAAGTCCGGATCCACGTGGGTGCACAACATGATGCTGGACTTGCCTGGCTTCAATCCCCGGTACTACGAGGCTTTGTACGTGAAAGATGAACACGGCCGCTGGCGCAGCGGCAAGGACGCCGACGGCAGGTTCCTGAACGAATATGTCTATGACAATATCGATGAATCCTTTTTTGAAAGCGCCCCTCGATGGGGGCACTCGGCTTACAAATTCCACGCCCGGGCTTCGGAACGGAACATCTCGATACTCGAAAAGCAGGCGCCCAAGTGGATCGTGACCTACCGCGATTTACGCGACGTGTGCGTCTCCCGCTATTTTCATTTCAAGTCCGATCCGCATAACCAGTTCTACCCGTTGTACCAGCAGTTGTCCCAGGAACAGGCGCTGCAGCACACGGCGGAAATTATCCGGAACGAGTTCGTCCCGTGGGTGCAGGGATGGCGTGACGTGGCAAAGCGTCAGCCGGGCCGGATATGCGAAGTCAAGTACGAGGATTTGTGGACCGATACGCAGAAAGAGCTCGAACGCATCCTGGCCTTTTACGGCATTGAAGTTCCGGCATCGTATTTTTCAAAGGTGCTGGCCACCAAGCTTACGGAATCCCAGGACCTGAAGACCAATCTGCAAAGCCATGCGCGGCTCCTCAGAAGGAACACCGCGCGCAAAGGCGGGGTTGGCGGCTGGAAGGAATATATTTCCGGCCCGCTGAAGGAAGAGTTCAAGAAATTCGCAGGCGCGACCCTGATAGAGCTCGGTTACGAACAGGACATGAACTGGTAAGTTAATTCATGCCACCCACACTTGAACCGCGAAGGATTCTTTTCAATACTCCCTTAAGGGGACAAGGGAACCCAAGTGCAATTCAAAAACCCGGCGGTTGGAGGACCGGGGTTCCCGTCGTCCTTCGTACATCCCCTGTCTTCTGTGGAGCGATCGGGACAGACAGCGGGATTTCGTGCTGCGAATAATTCTGCTTGATTGTTATTTCTGCAATCATGCTTTATTGTGAGCCATAGATTCTTTGGGACATGATCCATGCATTCCACGAGTTTTCTGAAACTCAGGTATTTACCGATACAAATATATTTGCAATTCATTAACATGATCGGGGAAAAGCTTCCGGCAGGGCTTCTGGAACAATTACCCGATGGCCTAATAAATAGAATAAGGCTTCATCAGGAAATAAAAGAGCTTGGTATAAGTCAATTCGTCGAGCAGGATGGATATAATTCGATCAGCATCGGAAGTAACAGAACTTTAGTAATCCATTCGATCTCGTTGAGCAAATATGCGATTGCTAATAATTATTACAGACGTTTCTTTTATTTGGCTTCCCTGGTCGTGCTTCATTACAAATATGCTGTGGGTCTCGCCGTTTTATCCCCACCATATCCCGCGAGCCAACGTAAACATTTCGGACGATTTCTGAAGTGCAATATTGAAGATATACTGGCTGAAAACCTGACTGACGCAAGAAAAAGAAGCGAATTAGGCGAGTTTTTCAAAGATCGTTTTTCATTAAGAAAAAACAGTCTTTTTATCGATTGCGGGTGTTGGCTCGGTTTCGGCTCGATTAGGGCCGGTGATTTTCTGAAAGAAGGAAAAATTATTGCTTTCGAAGCCGACCCAGACGTTTTCAGAGTCTTAGAGAAAAACATTCAATTGAATAAACTTTGTAATATTGAAGTTTATAATGCCGCCGTATATGAAAAGACGGGAAATATAGATTTTTTGACTCAATTCGATTTAATGTCGCAAAAATCCGGGGGGGGAATTTCCGCTGCGTTTGTGGCGGATGGGCATGGGCGCGCGGATTACGCAATTAAAACTAAAAGTTATAAAACGGTTAAATGTTACGCTATTGACGATGTTGTAGTTAACGATGAAACATGCAACTTCCCGCATATAATATGCAGCATCACTGTAAATGGTGGGGAGTTAAATGCACTGAAGGGAATGAAAAGAATATTAAAATTAAATATACCACTGGCGATTCATACCATTTGTCTCGATAATAATGTGTATATCGAGATGAAAGCCTACCTTGAAGAAGCCGGTTTTTGTGTGTTCAGAGGCAGCAATAAACGAGTGATCGCTGCAAAATAACAACGGCGCACGACGAGGTTCTAGACCAGCCCCAAACTCCTGAACCGTAAAGCTGGGATCAAACGCGTTTGCAACGGGTTTTCAAGCTTTCTGAAACTTTTATTCGCGTCTTTCCCGGTTCGCGCTTGGATCGTAATAGATAAAACGTAGCCGAGTACATGAGCCGGACCAAGTGCTTCCTTAAGTCTTAAGTATTTCCCCTATCCGCTCCGCCATCGCCTCGCACTGCCGCGCCAGATCGTGGTCGGCGTGGCGCGCGGCGAAAATGCGCGTGCCGTCCTTGAACTCGGGCTCGGCAAGCAGCCACAGCAGCAGGCCGAAGTCGGGCGCGATTTCGTCCGGCTTGACCGTGAGTCCGGCGCCCAGGTTCTCGGCGCAGCGCCCCATCAGGTACTGCTCGAACGGCATCGCATCGACAGCACCGGCACACCGCGCAGCAGCACCGCCGCGAGCGTGCCCGGCCAGGCCGTGGCAGAAGGCGAGATCGCAGCGCTGCAGCAATCCTGCCAGCCGCAGCGGCACCAGCGATATGCGCATGCGGTCAGTGGCGAGCTTGCGCGCGCAGGATGCCCAACCCCGGCGCGAACACCAGCGATTCCGCGTCGAGTTCGCGCAGCGCCTCCAGCGCGGTCGAAATCGCAGGCCTGCGGTTTGATATTACCGAAAATATGTTTGGCGCCGGGTTCGCGCCAAGCGGCCTCGGCAGGCCGCCGGCCTTGCTAAGCCACACCGGCGCCTGCAACGCGAGAAAACCGCGCTCGCCGAGCAGCGATTGCACGTTGGCGAGGTCGCGCAAAATAAATGTCACCGTGTGGCCGCGCTCGCGCAGCTTGAGCGCAAGCGGCGGAAAGCCGCTCAGGTGCCCGAGATCGGCGCGGCGCTGCCTGCGCTCGGGAAAGCCATCGACTGCCGCAAGCAGCGTTTCGAGGCCCGCTTCGAGCAATCGGTGATGGCGTTTGCGCTCGATGATTTCATCGACCGCTTTGGCGTGCCCGTGCCCAACCATATCAAGCTCGACGTGGACGGAAACGAGAAAAAAATTATTCGCGATGGCAGGCGCACGTTCTCCAACCCGGTGATGAAATCGCTGTTGATCGAGAAGATCGAGAACGACCGGGCGCTGCTCGAACTCATCGAGTCGTGCGCCCTCATGCTCGAATCCCGCGCGCGCCATTATCTCGGCGATTGCCGGATGCGCGAGCGTGATCCGCGAACCTATCGTGACCTGATTGTCGGCGAGTTTGTGCTTGAGTGCAGGGTCGTGGCAGGCATGGCGGGCAGGGTGACGGCAGCAAAGGCGAGCAGTGTAAGGGCCAATGGGCGCGCTCGGCAAACGCGCTCGAAATCCCTTCCGCGCGGTGCCACACGCGATAAAATAGCGGCTTTGAATTCGAGCATTTCTCGCAGATGTCCAAGCTACTGGTTTCGACCTCGTCGTTCAACGTCCGCGACAGTGCCACGCTGGTGAGTCAGCACGGTCGCGTCGTCGAAGAAGGCTCGTTCGAGACCTTGCGGGCGTCGGCTCTGCACTATCGCCAGAATTTTAAACTCTACGCGGGATAACGGGTGGTGGACATCTTTCTCGGACCGTCATTGCGCGAATATTACGCGGCGCATCCGCTGACGCTGATCGACATCGGCGCGCGCGGCGGACTACAGCCCAACTGGAAACCGGCGCGGCCCCACCTCCGGGTGATCGGCTTTGAGCCGGACCCCGAAGAATACGCGCGGCTCGTGCGAACCAATGATCCACGCAAGACGCTCTACATCAATACTGCATTGCATCGCGAGCTGGCGGAACTCACTCTCAACAGTGGCCGGGACGGGGGAACCTCCTCGCTGCTGAAGCCGAACTGGGATTACCTCAACCGATTCCCCGACCCGGGGCGCTACGAAGTCGTGCAACGCGTCGCGGTAAAAGTCGACGCTCTCGATCGTGTCCTGCCCTCGCACGACGTGCGTGACCCCGATTTCATCAAGATCGACACCCAGGGTGCGGAACTGGCGATCCTCGAAGGCGGCCGCACGACGCTGGCGGAAAAGGTCTTCGGCATCGAGCTCGAAGTGCTGTTCGGGCCTCTCTACATCGGGCAGCCCCGTTTCGGGCAACTCGACGATTTGCTGGGCGAGCTCGGATTCCAGCTCATGGACTTGCGCCCGAGCTATTGGAAACGTGCGAGCGGCGCCCGCTACGGCGGGCCGAAAGGCCAGCTCGCTTTTGCCGACGCCCTGTATTTCAAGACCGAACAGCGATTCCAGCGAGTGCTCGACGCCATTGCCGACCTGACGCAACGCCGCGCGAAACTCCTGCGCGCACTGTCCGTAAGCCTGTTGTACGGTTATGTCGATTACGCCATTGAGCTGTTTCGGCCAAACCGCGACCTGTTCGAGTCGTCGGTCGCCGCGGAGATCTCGCATCAACTGCAATCCGATGTGCGGTTCTCCACCCGCCTGCCGCATTTCCGGGGCCGCGGATTTCTCTCGCATCTGTTTTACCGGCTGCACCGGCTTTTTTTCCCGACGCTGGGCGGGTGGGCGAGCGGCGGCCGTCATCTCGGCAACCTCGATTAAGACGCCGCTACTCTGACGCAACGATGAACAAAATTGCCGAGGAATTGCGCGACTGGATAACGGGCTTGCTCGGGATCGTGCCCGAGCGCATCGGTCGCCTGCTGCGACGTCTGTATTACCGGGGCGCGCTTGCCGCAAGCGGGAAACGCCTGTCCGTTGGCAGGAACGTTGAAATCGTGTGTCCCGGCAACATTCGATTGGGCGACGAAGCCTACCTGGTCGATGGCGCGATACTGCGCGCGCGCGGGAACGCGCGCCTCACCATTGGCAACCGGTTCGCTGCCAACGGTAACGCCCGCATCGTCGCGGACAATGGCGAGGAGATCATGATCGGCACTTGCGTCATGGTGGGGCCCAACGCCGTGATCCGCGCCAGCAACCACCGCACCGACGATACCGGCCGCCCGATGCTGGACCAAGGCCAGACCGGGGGCCGCATCGTCATCGGCGACGACGCGTGGATCGGCGTCAACGCGGTCATCGTGCTCAACGTTACCATTGGTTCGCACGTGATCGCCGCCGCCGGCGCAGTCATCACGCGCGATGTGCCCGACTACGCAGTGGTTGCGGGAGTGCCGGCGCGTGTGATCGCGGACCGGCGCGATCGCGGCAGCGTTACCACGGCCCGGGACGCCAGCGCCTGATGATCGCGCCCGACGCCGCCGCCTGCATTGCCTGCGGCGGCAACGCCTTCACGAACGTCGACTACCCGGCTCTTGGCGCGGCAGTTGGTACGATCCGCTTCGACAGCATCCGGATATGCGCGGCCTGCGGCCTCGGCCGGGCCTTGCCCCACTACCCGCAATCAACACTCGACGTATTTTATGCCGATGGTGACTACTGGGGTGGCTCAGTCGGGCGCGATGCGCGCCAAGCGTTGCACGAGCGCAACCAGTGCCGGCATCGCGTCGACATCGCGCTACCGTTCGTATCGGTGAGTGGTACGATTCGCGCCCTCGACGTCGGTGCAGGTCATGGCTGGATCGCGGACTGGCTCGTCCACGCACTACGAGGTCGCGCACTGAACTATGAATACGTCGAACCCGACGACAGGATGAGCGCGCAGATCGAGCAACGCGTGACCGGCGCGAAACTCCGGCGTTTGCGCGGATGGGAAGAAGGCGGTTCCAGCTACGATCTAATTTTCCTCAATCACGTCCTCGAGCATGTAGCGGATCCACTCGATATGCTCGCTCAGGTCAAACGCAGACTTGCGCCGGAAGCGGTGGCTTACATTGAAGTCCCCAACTCCGACTACCGCTTCAAGCAGAATGTGTTTCCGCACACCTGTTTTTTCACACCGGGTGCGATCTCCCGACTCGGGGCCCGTGCGGGGCTTGCGGTGATCGATTGCACGGTATTCGGTCACCAGCCTGCGGGACTTCCTACGCTGCCGCTGCGTGCCGCGTATCGGATTGCTGCGACAGCGGGGCTACCAACTCTCGCCGGATGGATCGACGACCGGCTCTGGCACTACCGGTCGGCACACGACGGAATGTGGATCCGCTGCCTGATCAGCGCGGCAGCGTGACCGGTGATCCCGTCACGCCACCATGCCGTGCGGAATGAATGCTTGCCGGAAGGCATGGTGGTCGTGCACATCTGCTCAAAAGTTGTAAAATAATCAAATATTCAAGCCTCTCCCATGTCCAGTTACCTTTCGTCACTCTTTAACCTCGAAGGAAAAGTTGCCCTGCTTACCGGTGCAGGCGGCTTCCTTGTAGGCGAATTGTCCCGCGCCCTTGGCAAGTCAGGTGTGCTGGTTGCGTGCTGTGACGCGAAGATCGAGCATGCCGAGCGTACAGCACAGCAAATCGTTGCTGCTGGCGGGCAGGCTATCGCAATTCAGATCGATGTGCGCCGGCGCGATGCACACGAGCGCGCCCTCGCGGAAACGCTGCGTGCCTTCGGGCGGCTCGACTGCCTGCTGAACGGTGCGGGCATCAACGCGCCGACGCCGTTTCTCGAGATCCCGCTCGAGGAGTGGAACGACATCCTTGCGGTGCAGTTGACTGGCACGATGCTCGGTTGTCAGGTATTTGGCAGGCATCTCGTGAGTCAGCGCAGCGGCTCGATCGTCAACATCAGTTCAGCGTCGTCGGGCCCGCCTCTTTCAATGGCCTTCACCTACTCGGTCGCGAAAGCCGGGGTGAAGAACCTTACGCAGAATCTGGCGCGCGAATGGGGGACCCTCGGGGTGCGCGTGAACGCCCTGCGTCCAGGATTCTTCCCCACCGAATGGTCGATGAAGCACTTCATCACGACCGATCGCGAGGCAGCCATTCACGGTCATACGGCGATGCATCGCTACGGCCACCCATCGGAACTTGTCGGTGCGGTGCTATGGCTGTTATCCGACGCGGCGAGCTTCGTAACGGGCGCGGAAATCGCGGTGGACGGCGGCTTCACGGCGATGACGATTTAGAAACGCAGGAAATCTTTGGCCTCTCCAGGCGCTCATACTGCAATTTGCATACTCCCAGCCCTTCAAAAAGCTTTAAAATCGCCCACACGGCTTCCGGAAGAGTCATTAAATAAGAAAAAATCAATGATTAAGCCCTCTGATTTTAAAGTTCTTATCGTTTATCCCAATCTCAGCATGATGTTGACTCCTTCTTATGCCGTGGGTCTCTTTACATCAATTCTGAAGAAACAAGGCTACGACTTGGATCTGTTCGACTGCACACCTTATCTTCCGACCCATGAATTCTTAAAAGAAGCATTGCCTGTAACCCGCGCCAACTCGCTGCTCAACAGCCGGAAATTTGATCCGATTTCCTTATGGGGAAAAGCAAAAGATAACCTCTTGGATGATTTCAGCAAAAAGTTGGATGAATTCAAGCCAAGTGCAATTATCTTTTCAACCGTTGTTGAAGATACTTGGCCTCAGCTTAAAGAACTTCTTCGCGTTCTACGCGATTATCCCGGTATTCCCAGCCTGACTGGTGGGGTATTTACGACGATGGCCCCTGAAATTGTGATTCAGCACCCTGATATTCAAGTGATCGGAACAGGGGAAGGGGAAGAAGTCATCGTTGATTTTTGTGAGGCTGTTCGTACGAAAGGGGACATCCTTCATATTCCAGGTACTTGGGCCAAAGACGCAGAGGGTTCCATCATCCGTAACAAGCGGCGTTCCTTGGTCAATATCAACAATACAATTGCCGACTTCTCTCTTTTCGACGATCGGCGATTCTTGCGGCCTTTGGGAGCCAAAATCTGGAAAGCGATGCCACTCGAAACTTATCGGGGCTGCCCTTATACCTGTACCTTTTGCAACTCCCCTGCGCAGGTGGTAATCGCGAAAGAAAGCGGTCAGGGTAATTATCTGCGCCGGAAGCGTATGGAAAACCTCCAGCATGAGATGGAACTCCTGATCAAGCGGCATGCCCCGGATTTTTTTATATCAATGACGATGCTTTCATGGCGCGTCCAAAACAAGACCTTGCTGATTTCGTAAAGATGTATTCGAACGTCAAAGTTCCATTTTGGTTTCAAACAAGATTTGAGGATGTTGACGCAGCAAAGCTCCAAGCTCTAAAGGGTGTTGGTTGTTACCGGATTTCTTTCGGGTTGGAACACGGTAATGAAAAATACAGGAAGGAAAAACTATACCGAAAAATCAGTAATGAAAAAATCCTACACAAAGCCGAGGTCGTGGCACAATCTGGCATCCCATATACGCTGAATATTATTGTTGGTTTCCCCTACGAAACGAGGGAACTTCTTTTCGAGAGCATTGAATTTATCCGCCAGATCAAAGGGTATGATGCCCTTTCGGTCAATGTTTTCGTGCCTTACCATGGAACGGTGCTCCGGACGATGGCCCTTAAGGAAGGTTGGCTCGATCCCGAACGGCAGACGACCTCAGTCATTGCTGAGTCCATTCTCGATATGCCTCCTCCCTACATTTCCTCTGGCGAAATCTTGGGCTTGCAGCGGACGTTTCCTTTGTACGCCAAACTTCCCGAGTCAAGATGGGCAGAAATCCGTAAGGCGGAAAAGAATGATGTTGAGGGTAAAGCCGCGTTCGACTTGTTGGCCAAAGAATTTTACGAAATGACCTATGGCATGGATGAGGAAAACCGGATGTTAACTTATGCCGGTTGATTGGAGCGTTATTGATCAATTGAGTCGTTTAGCGGTCTGAATGTATCGGCGACGCCTGTCTCGCCTCGCGCAGGGTTCCTGAAATGTCGAATCGGACTACCATCGTCACAGGGGGCTCCCGCGGTCTCGGAGCTTCTATCACGCGCACCTTCCACGCTGCGGGAGATCACGTCGTGATCGCTGCACGTACCGACACCGGCCTCGCCCGGGACCTCGGCGCTCTCGCCCACTTTGTTCCCACCGATGTCCGCGATCCCGATGCCCTGCGCGCAACGATCGCTCACGCAGTTGCATGGACCGGTCGGCTCGACGTTCTCGTCAACAACGCGGGCTACTCCGGCTGGCGTCCGCTTGCGGAAATTGACGCGCGGTTTTGGGATGACATGATTGCCACCAACCTGAAAGGGGTTCTCTTTGCGTCCCAAGCCGCGGCCGCTGTCATGGGCCGGGGGGCGGCGATCGTCAATATATCGAGCCTCGCGGGCAAGCGCGGCAGCGCGAACAACAGCGTGTACTGCGCCTCCAAGTTCGGCGTGAACGGCATCACTCAGTCGCTGGCCAAGGAGTTGGGGCCGCGCGGTATCCGCGTCAACGCCGTGTGCCCCGTGTATGTGCGTACCGCGGGGCTGGAGGAAGCTCTCGCGGAGCCACCCTCGCCTGCGGCGGGGCGCGACCCTTCGACCTACTTGTCCGAGTTCGCCGCGTCGCAGGCAGCCCTCGGAGTCCTCCCCACCGACGAGCAGGTGGCGCAGGTCTGTCTATTTCTCGCTTCGGCCGGAGCCGGCGCGATCACCGCGCAGTGCATCAATGTGGACTGTGGCGTCCTGCCGCAATGACTAATTCCACCGCGTCGGGTCTCGTCATAACGGCCGTTATACCCGCACGGATGGCATCGTCCCGCTATCCGGGCAAGCCGCTCGTCCCGATCCTCGGGCTCCTGATGATCGAGCACGTGCGCCGGCGGACCCTCATGGCCGATGGGGTGGATCACGTCGTCGTCGCCACCTGCGATGCGTCCATCAAGGCCGCGGTCGAGACCGCGGGCGGACGGGCGGTTATGACGAGGGACACTCACGAGCGCTGCACCGACCGCGTCGAGGAGGCGATGCAGTACCTCCCCGGAGATATCGTGGCGATGGTGCAGGGCGACGAGCCGCTGCTGATCCCGGAAGCGGTGCGGATGGTGACTCGCCCCCTCCTCGACGATGCGTCGCTCGACGTTGTGAACCTCCTTTCGCCGCTCGAGTCAGAAGCAGACTACTTGAACCCCAATATCGTGAAAGCGGTGTGTAACCTGCGCGGCGACTTGATGCACCTGACGCGCGCGGCGGTACCGCATTTTCGGAAGCGCGTAGCGGTTCCCGTATACCGGCAGACGGGCATCATGGCGTTCCGCACCAGCTTCCTGCACCGCTTCAGCTCGCTGCCCGAAACCCAGCTTGAGCGTGCCGAGTCCGTGGATATGCTGCGAGTGCTGGAGCACGGAATCCGCCTCGCCGGTGTCGTAGTGGAGTACAACACGCTGGGGGTGGATCGGCCGACGGACATCCCGCTGGTAGAGGCGGTGCTGCGTGACAACGCGGCCCAGCGCGCCCTTTTCGAGCGTACGCAACTGATGGGGAGAGGATCGTGATTGCAGCACCGCTCCGTGCCGGTATTATCGGCTATGGGTATATGGGGCAAATTCGGAGCCGCAACATCGCCGACCACCCTGACCTTCAGTTTGCGGCGGTCTGCGATCCCGGCCGTTCGGCCGAGGTGGCTACGCTAGGGGTGCCGGTGTTCGACACGTGGGAAGCTCTCGTGGAGTCGGACCTCGACGTGGTATTCGTCTGCACGCCGAACTACCTGATCCCCGAGGCAACGATCCACGCGCTCCACCGGCGACGCCACGTCTTCTGCGAGAAACCTCCCGGCCGTAATCTCGCGGACATCCAACGCATTCGTGCGGCCGAGCAAGCCAATCCCGGCACCACGGTGCTTTTCGGCTTCAATCACCGGCACCACCCCGGCATCACCGACGCGAAGGCAATCATCGATTCCGGCGCGCTGGGGGAGGTTCTCACGTTACGCGGTGTGTACGGGAAGGATGGCGGCCACGACTATCACAAGTCGTGGCGCAACGATCCGGCTGTAAGCGGCGGCGGGATTCTGCTTGACCAAGGGATCCATATGCTCGACCTCTTCCGGCTTTTCGTGGGCGAATTCGAGGAGGTCGTGGGAATGCGCAGCATCACCGCGTTCGACATTCCGGTGGAGGACAATGCCGTGGTGCTACTGCGCACCGCACGAGGGCAGTTGGCACAACTGCACTCGTCGGCTACCTCGTGGAAGCACATGTTCCGTCTCGAAATCGGTTGTGAACAAGGTTACCTCGTAGTGAGCGGCCTGTTGTCGAAGACGGGGAGCTACGGACGCGAGACGTTGGTCGTAGGCCGGCGCCCCGCGCCCGGCGCACGGATGGCGTTAGGGAATCCCCGCGAGGAGACAACCTATTACGACGTGGATCCTTCGTGGGATATCGAAGTGGCCCACTTGGTAGAATGCATCAGGCAGGGCAAGCCGGTCGAGAGAGGGACCTCGCTCGACGCCCTCAAGGTGATGGAAATCGTGGATCGTGTGTACCGTGAACCCTTGGTGCGGTTCGCACCCAGGGCAGCGAGGTTAGAGTGAAAACCGTCGTATCGGTGCAGGAGATCGCCGAGCTCGAAATCAAGCCGAGCTCGGAGGTTGCGGAGTGGCGGCGCCTGGTGGCTGCGGAAATCGCCATCCGCTGGGGCGACCGTTCTGGCTGGATCTCGGTGCCGTGCCCCGCATGCGGGAGCGCAGCAGCCCACCCGGCATTCGAGCACCTCGGCATCGCCTACGCCGAGTGCGCAGAATGCGGCACTTTGTATGCGCCTCGGCGCCCGGACGAGCTGGCGCTTCGCGCTTGGTACCGCGAGTCGGCGCCGGTACGCTTCTGGCGAGAACGTCTGCTTCCTGCCAGCGCAATGGCGCGGCAGGAAAAGATCGTGCGACCGCGTGCCGACTGGGTGCTCGATGGCATCGCGGAATACGTGCCGCAGGCGCGACGACTGGTGGACCTCTCGCCCCACGGGCGCCCGCTGCTGGATGCCATCGCTGAGGGGGCACCGGTGCTGACGGAACTCGTTGCAGCGGGTGTCACGGCCGACCTCGACGGTGTGGCCGCAGAGCGCGTGCAGGTACGCCCCGCGAATGTCGTGGACTTGCCTGCGCTCGGTCCCGCCGACGTCGTCGTAGCAGTGGACGTTATCGAGCGTGCTGCCGACCCACACGCCCTCGTCAACGCGCTGTCGCGGCTGATGGCAGTAGGGGGCGTCGTTTTCGCCACGTTCCCCGTGGCAAGCGGATTCGAGGTGCAGGCGCTTTGGGAGCGCTCGCCGACGGTGCTGCCTCCGGATAAGCTCACTCTTCCCACCGTTGATGGTCTCATGCGCATGTTTCCCGCGCCGGCGTGGGAGGTGCTCGAACTCAGCACGCCCGGGATGTTCGATGTCGAGACGGTGCGACGGTCTATAGCTGCAGACCCTATGGGTCCGTGGCCGCGCGTGGTGCGCGCGCTGGTGGAGCGCACCGACACAATGGGCCGCGACGCGTTCGTGGAATTCCTGCAGGCCCGCCGTCTCACTTCATTCGCGCGCCTCGTGGCGCGCCGGAGTCGCTGATATGCTAGCTCGTACCATCAAGGACAAGTTGCGCCGTGGCGAGCCATCCATGGGCACGTGGATGTCGATGGCGCACCCGTCGATCGCAGAGATTCTGGCCATGGCCGGATATGACTGGGTGGCTATTGAAACCGAACACACCGCTATTGACGTCTCCGAGGTGCTGCGCCTCATTATTGCCATCGAACAGCGCGGCGCGGTGCCGCTGGTTCGCTTGGCTTGGAACGACCCGATTCAGGCGAAGGCGGTGCTCGACTCGGGCGCGGCTGGCGTGCTGGTGCCGATGGTGAACACCAAGGCCGATGCTGAACTGGCAGTCAAGATGACCAAGTACCCGCCGCTTGGGATACGCGGGGTGGGGCTGGCGCGTGCCCAAGGGTATGGCCAACACTTCGAAGAATACGTGCAGCATGCCAACGACGACACGCTCCTCATCGTGATAATCGAACACAAGGACGCCGTTGCGAACATCGAGGAGATTCTTTCGGTGCCGGGAATCGACGGGACGTTCATCGGTCCGTACGACCTGTCGATGTCGCTCGGGTTCCCGGGGCAACTCAGTCACCCCGACTGCGTCGCCGCCAAGCGGCGTGTGTTGGAGGCAACCCTTGCAAAGGGGCTCGTTCCCGGCATCCACTTTGTCCACCCGCACACCGCCGCGGCAGACTGCGCGCAGGCGATTGCCGATGGCTACCGCTTTATCGCGCTCGGAACGGACATCCTGTTTCTGGGGGACAGCGCGCGTGCCCTGCGTGCGGCGACGCGGCCAGCGCCGCGATGATATGAGGGGAGGCCCGCTGCGTGTACTCGTGCTTGATCTCGACGGCGTCATTCTCGAGTCGAACGACGTCAAGACCGAGGCATTCCGAGACGTATTCGCACGGTTCCCTGAACACTGCGAGACCATGATGGCGTATCACCGGGCCCATGTGCCGGTGTCCCGCTTCACCAAGTTCGACCACCTGCTGGAGCGGCTCGGCCATCCTGGCGATGCGGTCTTGCGGGCCGAACTGGCGGCCGACTTCTCGCGCCGCACGCTTGAGCGTATGGCGAGCGTCCCCTTTGTGGCGGGTGCGGAGGCTTTCCTGCGTGAGGTAACGCCGCGCTTGCCAGTCTACCTCGCATCGGTCACGCCGGAGGAGGATCTCAAAGCGATCCTCGAGCAACGCGGATTGCACGCGTGGTTCCGCGATGTGTACGGCTGCCCGCCGTGGACGAAACCTGGCGCGGTGAGTGACGTGCTGCGCCGCGAGGCGTGTGCTCCCCATGACGCGCTGCTCTTGGGCGACTCGGCAGGGGACCAGCGTGCGGCCGCCGAGACGGGGGTGGAGTTCGTTGCTCGTCACAGTGGACTCCCGTTCGACGATCCTGCGCCACGGACATTATTTCCTGACCTCGCCGCTGTGGCGTCCTACCTTCGCGACCGCCTGCCGTGATATTTTCCTGACCGCAATACCTCTTACGTTCAATACGGACGCCGCGGCAAGCGGTTCTCCCGGCAATTGCGGTAAAATTCCATTGTCGAAAAACCAGCCTGTGTCATGTCGGGCGCCGACAAACCACCCATCAGAGAAATTGATGCCATGAGCCACCCAAAAGATTTCCGGATCAAGCTGTTCGCCGACGGCGCAGACCTCGCAGGCATCAAGGAAATGGCTGCCAATCCGCTGATCAAGGGATTCACCACCAATCCCACGCTGATGCGCAAAGCCGGCGTGGGTGACTACAAGGCGTTCGCACTTCAAGTGCTGAGAATAGTAAGCGACCGGCCCGTCTCGTTCGAGGTGTTCGCCGACGATTTCGCGCAAATGGAGCTGCAAGCGCTCGAAATTGCCGCATGGGGCAAGAACGTCAATGTCAAGATTCCGGTCACGAATACCAAGGGTGAGTTCTCCGGCCCATTGATCGAGCGTCTTTCAAAAAGAGGCGTGCAGCTCAACGTGACGGCAATATTGACGCTGGACCAGGTGCAGCGCGTTACCGCACGGCTGGCACCAGGCACTCCCGCGATCGTGTCGGTTTTTGCGGGTCGAATTGCTGATACCGGCCGCGATCCGGTTCCGCTTATGGCCGAAGCGGTGAATGTCCTCAAGGCGCGGCCACAGGCCGAACTGATCTGGGCCAGTCCACGCGAGCTGCTCAATATTTTTCATGCGGAATCGATCGGCTGCCACATCATCACTGCAACCAACGACATCCTGAAAAAGCTTTCACTGGTAGCCAAGGACCTCGAGGCCTATTCGCTGGAAACCGTCGAGATGTTTTACAAGGACGCGAAAGCCGCCGGATTCACCATTGAAACGAATGAGCCGGCAGCTGCAAAGTAGAGCCAGTAATCCCCGGCGCACCGTCCGCTCACTCCGGATTTCATGCTTGCGGTTATTTGCTCCGACGCAAGATTTCCCCAATCGGTTCCCAACGTAATCCCCTGTGAACATTTTTGTCGCATTGTCCACCTTCGCCGAGCGTGACTCGCGTCCCCTCGCGCGCCTCAAGGCTTCAAAGCATCCGTTTCACATTCATCGCACCGGCAAGCGCATCACTACTGCCGAGCTGCTGCGCTACGGGCGCAATGCAGAAGTGATTATCGCAGGCGTGGAACCGTACGACGCCGCCACTCTTTCGGGGTTGCCCGCGCTGCACTGCCTGGTACGCTGCGGCGTGGGGGTGGACGCGGTGGACCTGGATGCTGCGCGTGCCCGCGGGATCACCGTTTTGAATACACCCGATGTGCCAGTGGCGGCCGTGGCGGAACTGGCGCTGGCGATGTTTCTTGCGCTGAGCCGCAACCTTCACCCTCAGGCAATCCGCATGGGTCAGAGGCAGTGGGTCCGGCTCGAGGCACACTTGCTGGGCGGGCGCACGGTGGGGCTCATCGGGCTGGGCCGCATCGGCAGGCGTGTTGCCGAGCTTTGCCGCGCTTTCGGCGCACACGTGCTAGCGAGCGATCCTTTTGCAGACGCGTCTGCGGCCAGTGCTTTAGGCGTGGACCTGGTATCGCTGGAGCAACTGCTGCGGGAGGCGGACATCGTCTCGCTTCACGCGGCCAAGTCGGCGGACCAACCGCTCACGCTTGGCGCAGCGGAGTTGGCGACCATGAAGCGCGGCGCGGTGCTGGTGAACCTGGCGCGCGGCGGAATGGTCGACGAGGCGGCGCTGATGGATGCGCTGCGGTCCGGGCAGCTTGCTGGCGTGGGAATGGACGTGTTTACCGAAGAGCCATATGCCGGGCCGTTTTGCGATTTCGAAAATGTGATCCTCACCCCGCACTCGGCGACGCTCACGGTGGAGACGCGGGCGGAGATGGAACTCGAGTGCGTGGAGAAAGCGCTGCGGTTCATCGATGGTGGAATCCGTCCCGAGGAGCGGGTGGCGTAAAGTGAAGGAGGCAGAGTACTTTGACCTAACGGCTGCCTGCGATGCGTTGCTGTGTGCCCCCCCGGTTACACCCGAGAAGGTCGCCGTATCGTGGCTCCATGTCCTGAGCGAGCATCCAAACAACCTGTCCCAGTACAAATGGATATTCGGCCGTCCGGGACTGCTTGCAGGAGCCAGGAGCAAGCTGTGGCAATTGGCAGGGATTGCGGACCCCTTGGCGCAGTCTCTGTGGAGTCCCGCGTATGATCCGGCGCCTGGATCCGCCCAGTTTCCCAGGCAACTGGACGTGCTCTTCATATCTCACCTCGTGTCCGCGCAGGCTGGCCCGGAGAGCGCGGACTTCTACTACGGTAGCCTGCCTGAAGAGCTGGCCTCACGTGGCATGAGTTCCCTTGTGGCACTGCGAGATTCAGTGCCCAACGCAGATCGAAGCTTCAAGGAGAGACTGGCTCGCGGCGGCGTGACGTCTCGCATTGTGTTGCCTCGTTGGTCGACTTTCAGTCAGGAATGCCGTTTTGTTCGCCGTGCCAGGCTGTCGGCATTGACTCTTCTGCAGGAAACCACGGCTGCCCAGGCTTCGTTCAAGAGAGCCGTTGCCCTCGAAGCAGCCAATCACGCTGTTACAAGATCAACGATCGCGTCGCTGCGGCTGCATAGTGCCGTGAAGCAATTGTGCGCGCGGTTCAGACCGCGAGCATTGTTCGTGACGTGGGAAGGTCATGCGTGGGAGCGACTGGCGTTCCACGCTGCGCGTTCTGTCGACCGGACCATCCGGTGCATAGGTTATCAACACACGGTTCTGTTCCCGCGATCACACGCGCTAAAGCGATCTCTCGGAGGGGAGTATGACCCCGATGTCATCCTCACTCCCGGCGATGTAAACCGTGACGTACTGAGAGTATCGGACGGCTTGCGCGGCATATCCATCATGACCTATGGCTCGCATCGCCGCACCGCCGCATCAAGCCGGCGGGCGCCGGATGCGTCGACGCGATGCCTGGTGATCCCCGAGGGCCTTGAATCGGAGTGCCTGAAACTATTCGATTTCGCGCTAACGGCGGCGGCTCGCATGCCGAACACGCAGTTCGTGCTGCGCACCCATCCCTTTCTTCCCTTCTACTCGCTGGCGCGCCGCCATCCGCACTTTCGCACCCTGCCTGGGAATGTGCGTGTAAGCGATCGAGTCGCGATTATCGATGACTTTGCCCGGTGTGACTGGGCTCTCTACCGGGGTTCTTCGGCGGCTATTCAAACCGTGCTCGCCGGGGTGAGGCCAGTGTATGTGGAGCGGCCGGGGGAACTGCCGTTCGACCCGCTGTTCGCGCTGGAAGGCTGGCGGCGCCATGTCGCCACCGTCGAGTCGCTCGGTGCCGTCGTCGCAGTCGATCGAGCGGCGGCCGCCGAAGATCGGCGCCGCGAGTGGGAGCCCGCCCGCGCGTTCTGTGACCGGTACTTCGTTCTGCCCGATCCCGATATAATTCAGGGGATTTTGACGGAATGATTCCGGTAGCCCGACGGGCGGCCGCGACCTCCGGTCCTTCACCTTTTGGCGAGATCATCCATAATGACCAATAGTTCGTTCGCACAGCAGTACCTGATTGAAGCCAGGCAGATCATTGACCAACTCGATATCGAGCCGATCGACCGGATGGCGCAACTGCTCGCCGACCTCCGTGCGGGTGGCGGGCGGCTCTTCATCGTAGGTGTCGGTGGTGGGGCCGGGCACGCCAGCCACGCCGTGAACGACTTCCGCAAGATCGCCGGCATCGAGGCCTACTCGCCAAGCGACAATGTCAGCGAGTTGACGGCGCGCACGAACGACGAGGGTTGGGATACCACCTATGCGGCTTGGTTAAAGGTGAGCCGGCTCGCCGCGACCGATATGGTCTTCGTCTTCTCGGTCGGAGGCGGTGACGTGAAGCGCAATATCAGCGTGAATATTGTGCGTGCAGTGCAGTACGCCAAGGAGGTGGGCGCCAAGGTTATCGGCGTCGTGGGGCGAGACGGCGGTTACACGGCTTCTGTGGCCAACGCCTGCGTGATCGTGCCCACGGTCAATCCGAATGCTGTCACTCCGCATACCGAGTCGTTCCAAGCGATGATTTGGCACCTGTTGGTTTCGGATCCCCGTTTACAGCAGATGCCTAACAAGTGGGAATCGAATCATTGACCGAAACAATGATGCCCTCAAGCGACCTTCAAGGTTGAGTAATGCTTACCGGGATTTTCTCGTCTATGGTGGCGCAGTGACTCGTTTCCAGCCTGGCTACCGTTGTTGGCAGCCGCGATGCCGGTCAATGGCGCGTGTTACGCGAATCCGCTGCTTCAAGTGCGCTCTGTCTGGGTACTGTTCGCGGTGGTGATCGTTCTCTATGCGAAGTACTGGGGGGCTATGCGCGGCGCGATGCGGCGACCATCGCGCGCCACCGTGCCCTCGGCGCAGCATTGCGCGATAAATTTTTCACCCCGGTGACGCGTGAAACGGTCAGAGGTTTCCTGATGCTCGGCGCAGCGGGGAATCGGTGATGGGTTATGGATTACAAGAAAGGGGCCTGCACCCATTACTCATCACTCATCACCTTTGAGATGAGTTCCAAACAGTCATGCTGATCTCGGCCGTCATTCCCACCAAGAACCGCCCGCTCGATCTGGAAAACGCGGTAATGTCCGTCGTCTGCCAGCACCGCCCGCCGGACGAACTGCTCGTCATC
>JBGPFE010000022.1:0-59686 GCA_041483135.1 Gammaproteobacteria bacterium
AGCATGGTCGGGACCACCACTAAAGTGCGATTGTCCGGCGGAATTCCTTTGGAGAAGTCCATTCGCGGCAACGGATGCGGCGACGCCAATAACGTTGCCAGCCAGTTCACCAGCGCTACCGCCAGCTGACCGGTGGCCAGAAGCGTGAGGATGCCAATCACCATAAGCGCCCAAATGGACACTCCGTTGGTATGCGCTTGCGCCAGGAGGCACCCGGTAAGCATCACCGTGATCAGCGTCATCGGACCCAGATAGAACAGCAATGGAAACTGGCTGCCGATTCTCCGAACAGCCTCAACGGTTGAAAAACGCACGTCCGTCGCGTGTTCGAGTTGTAGCGATCCTTTGTCGACCAGGTAGAAACCGACATGTGCCGTTCGGTCATCGCCGCCTTTGCGGATAGCGCCTTCGTGCGCAAGCCGGAGTGCTCTCTCCGCCACCTCGCCTTCGGACCGGCGACTCTGCTTCGCGATCCTTTCCACGACGTGGCGGTAGTGATCACGGGTGGCAAAATCCATTCTGGCGTAGACCCCCTCGGGATCCTCACGCAGTTTCTGCTCGACGACACTCATCGTCTCGACGAACTCGCGCCAATCCATCGCTCCCAGAAAGCGGAGGCTGCCGATGCTGTTGCTGATGGAGACCTGATCGGCGGCCTGTATCTGGGCCTCCGACTGCACTAACTGCTCGATCGTCAAGCCGGATTCGGAGAGGCGCTGCTCGATCCAATTGAGCGGCATTGCCAGGGCAGGGCTCTGCCCTTGCAGCCGGCGCGCGAGTTCCGCCACAAACGAGCTGCTGATGGGCGGGTTGGACCGCGCCATATCCGCAATCACCAGAATCAGGCTCTTCGGATCCTTCTCGGCGACGTCCATCATCTGGTCCGCCCAGGAGTCGGCCAGATCCCGGTCGATCGTGCCGACGGCGATCCGGGCTGCAACGCGCCGGAGATTCTCGATCAGCGCCAGACGCAGCATGATCGGGATGCCCCATAATTCGCCTAAGGCAAGCGTCGTGACCGTTTGGTAGGCCGCTACGAAACGGCTGAGACTTTCCGGGTCCACCCGTGCATCGCCGTGCGAGATCGCCTCCAGCGCGATGTCATACGCGCGTGGCAACCCGGCCGATGGGCCGTGAGCCAGGCGCGGCAGTTCCTGGCTGTAATCCTTGGGCAGGTGTCGCTTGGCCGTGCGTATCTGTTCTTCGATCAGGTAGAAATTATCGAGCAGCCATTCTCCGGCCGGCGCAATCCGGCGGTTTTCCTTGACCGCCGCGGTGAGCAGATCGCAGACTTCAATCAGCACGCCCTCATTTTCGGCCAGCCGCGCGAGCAACTGGTCCGGAGTGCGTCCCGGACTCAACCGGTGCGTGCCCGCCAGGGTCTTGCCATGCTGCTCCATCTGGTCTGCACTGAGCAGCTCCAATCTCAGCGGCGGCTCTTCGTTCGCGTACTCGGGCATCCAGCCGATGCGCCGAAACAACGCGAGCAACTGGAGCAAACTTCCAAGCACGGTCTTGCTGCTTATCTTCAATCGTCAAGCCCCTTTGCTTATCCTTACCGACAGTATCCTTGATTCCACACTGGATTATCAAAGCGATGTGTTAATTCACGGGAATCCGGGCGGTACCGGGCCCTGGCTTCACGCAACGCCATTGGCGTGCGTGCTGCGGCTGGCATGCATCGTCGCGGCCGCTTGCTTTTTGCGCTTTGCTGCGTATTGTAGCTGCGCGACGTTATCAGGCGCGGCGCCGGATAGCGTCCAGTCTTATCAGCTCGGCTCGTCCGCTAACTTGAGGAAACCGGACGCTGACGGTATGCTACTTACTCCGTGAAAACTCTGATTCCATGTCGTGGAACGGTTTTTGCCATGTGCTGGTCACATCCGCCCGTATTCGTGAGTTGTCCTTCAAGGCCACCATCGACTTAGGGGCTTTGTTGCGTCGTTTACGTGACTGACTCGATCGAGTTCAAGGTTATTTCACTGAGAGGAAAGTTGCCATGAACAGACGTGATTTCATCAAAACCGCTGCCCTGCTGCCGGCGGCTGCGGCAGTTTCAGCGCTGCCACAATTCTCGGCGACGGCGTTCGCCACGCCGGGCGACAAGTGGCGCGTGTTCGAAGTCACGACCGGGGTCGAGGTGCTGAAACCCGCCGGCACGACGCGCGTATGGCTGCCGCTGCCGCTGATGACCGACACCGACTACCAGAAAAATCTCGGCAGCGCCTGGAACGTCGAGGGCGGCACGGCGGGTACCGCAATCGACGGCAGGTATGGCGCCGAATTCATTTATGCTGAGTGGCCCGATACGATCAGCAAGCCGATGCTGCAATTGACGAGCCGGTTCGCGACACGCGACCGTGCGGTCGATGTCAGCAGGCCCGGCCATGCGGTCAAAGCCGACCGCGCCGAGCTGCTGCGCTATCTTGCGTCGACCGAATTGCTGCCGACCGACGGCATCGTGCGCGATACTGCGCGCGACATCGTCAAGAACGTGCGCGGCGGCGACGTCGAGAAAGCGCGTGCTTTATACGAGTGGATCGTCGAAAACACTTTCCGCGATCCCAAAGTCCGTGGCTGCGGCGTCGGCGACATCAAGACCATGCTGGAAACGCAAAACCTCGGCGGCAAGTGCGCCGATCTGAACGCGCTGTTTGTCGGCATGGCGCGCTCGATCGGCATTCCAGCGCGTGACGTTTACGGCGTGCGCGTGGCCAAATCGGAATACGGTTATCGCAGTCTGGGAGCGGGCACCGACAATATCACCAGGGCACAGCATTGCCGCGCCGAATTCTACGTCGATACCCACGGCTGGGTGCCGGTCGATCCGGCTGACGTCCGCAAGGTCGTGCTCGAGGAAAAACCCGGTGCGTTGCTGCCATTGGACGATGCGCAGGTCAAGGCGGCGCGCGCCAAGTTGTTCGGGGCATGGGAAATGAACTGGCTCGCGTTCAATACCGCGCACGATATTGCGCTGCCCAACGCGACGCGTGGCAAAATCGGCTTCCTGATGTATCCGCAGTGCGAAACGGCCGGGGGCAGGCTCGACAGCCTCGATCCCGATAATTTCCGCTACCAGATGACGTCGCGCGAATTGGCAGTGGCGTGATCCACCGCTGCTGCGGCCGGCACGCGGTCCGGTGCCGGGCGCATTTCGCGCGGTCTACCGTTCTGCCCGCGAGTTTTTTAATCAACGATGGTGCCGGCGACGCGATGAAAAACCGTGCGCCTTACATCGCGCGCGTGGTCGTGCTTGCGCTGATGGTGCTCGGTGCCGGCGGTGTCGACGCCAGTGAGCTCAAGCCATGGCCCGGCGGCAGGACGCCGCGTCTCGTGCTCAAGGATATGCAGGGCGCGACGCATGAGCTTGCCGATTACCGCGGTAAGGTCGTATTGATCAATTTCTGGGCCACCTGGTGCGAACCGTGCCGTGATGAAATGCCTGCGATCCAGCGGCTCAAAGGCAAACTTGCCGGCAAACCGTTTGCGGTGCTCGCGGTCAACCTGGCGGAATCCGAAAATAAAGTCGCCGATTATTTGCGCCGGTTCCCCGTCGATTTGACCGTATTACTGGATCGTAACAGCGAAGCGGTGCGGGAATGGAAGGTCAGAGTGCTGCCGGCCAGTTTTTTGCTCGCGCCGGACGGCAGCATTCGTTACAGCGTGATCGGCGAATTCGACTGGACTGACGCCAAGGCGGTCGAAGCGGTGACGGGTCTCACGCGCTCGCGATAGCCCTGTGTAAGCGTCTGCTGATGTTCGCAAGAAGTCGGGGTCACAGGTCGTAATCGATTTTGGGCTTGCTGTGGACTGCCGCATCGACGGTTTTGCGGCTCAGATGGGGCGCAAACATTTCGATGAAATCGTAGACGTAGCTGCGCAAATAGGCGTTGCGCGGAATGCCAAGGCGGGTGGTGCTCGACTCGAACAGGTGGCTCGCATCGAGTGCGCGCAGGTTGCTGTCGCGCGCCGGGTCGTATGCCATTTTCGCCAGAATCCCGATGCCGAGACCGAGCGCGACATAGGTCTTGATCACGTCCGAGTCGATCGCCGTCAGCACCACATTGGGCTTGATGCCTTTGGTTTCGAAGGCGCGGTTGATCTGCGAGCGGCCGGTAAAGGCGAAGTCGTACGTGATGACCGGGTATTGTGCGATTACCTCAAGCGTCAGCGTTTTCTGCTTCAAAATCGGATGATCGGGCGGCGCGATCACGCAGCGGTTCCAGCCGTAGCATGGAAGCATGACCAGTTCCTCGAATGTCGCGATCGCCTCGGTGGCGATGCAGAAGTCGGCCTGCCCGCTGATGGCGAACTGGCAAATCTGCACCGGGTTGCCCTGGATCAGGCCGAGCTTTACTTTCGGATAACGCTGGGTGAAGCGCTGAACCACGCCCGGCAGCATGTAGCGGGCCTGGGTATGGGTGGTGGCGATCGTGAGGCTGCCGCTGTCCTGATTGGAGAAATCCTGCGCTGCCAGTTTCAGGTTGTCGGCTTCCTGCAAAATGCGCTGCGCGATCGACAAAATCGCTTTTCCCGGCGGCGTGACTTCGACCACGCGCTTGCCGTTGCGCACGAAAATCTCGACCCCGAGTTCGTCCTCCAGCAGGCGGATCTGTTTGCTGATGCCGGGCTGCGAGGTATGCAGCGCTACGGCTGCCGCCGACAGGTTGAGCCCTTGCCTGAAGACTTCGTTAAGGTAGCGCAATTGCTGTAATTTCATAGGCTTGTATTCAAATAATTATTAGTTATTAGATTCTAACATAATATTCTTTTTAGATATAACTGGTCATTGCTACCATGCGGCTCGCGATTACAGTCACACGGAGCCCATGTACATTTACGACGAAATCGACCAGCGGCTGGTGGAAGAGCGGGTCGCGCAGTTTCGCGGCCAGACCCGCCGTTTCCTCACCGGAGAGCTGACCGAGGACGAGTTTCGGGCGTTGCGGCTGCGCAACGGTCTCTACATTCAGCGCCACGCGCCGATGTTGCGGGTGGCGATCCCATACGGATTGCTCGCGTCGCGGCAGTTGCGAGCGCTCGCTTACATTGCGCGTACGTGGGACCGCGGCTACGGCCATTTCAGCACCCGGCAAAACATCCAGTTCAACTGGCCCAGGCTGGAAGACGTGCCCGACATCCTGGCCAAGCTTGCCACGGTGCAGATGCACGCGATCCAGACCAGCGGCAACTGCGTGCGCAACATCACCGCCGATCATTTCGCCGGCATAGCGCCCGACGAAATCGTCGATCCCTTCGTGTGGTGCGAAGTCATCCGGCAATGGTCGATTTTTCACCCGGAATTCACCTATTTGCCGCGCAAATTCAAGATCGCGGTCAGCGGCGGCGAGCAGGACCGCGCCGCCACCCGGGTGCACGATATCGGTTTGCAGGCGCAACGCGACGCGCAGGGCAATGTCGGCTTTCGCGTGCTGGTCGGCGGCGGGCTCGGGCGCACGCCGGTCATCGGCCACGTCATCCGCGAATTCCTGCCGTGGCAGCACCTGCTCACCTACCTTGAAGCGGTCCTGCGCGTCTACAACCGCTACGGGCACCGCGACAACCTGAACAAGGCCCGCATCAAGATCCTGGTGAAGGAGCGCACCCCGGAAGCGTTCCGCGAGGAAGTGGAAGCCGAGTGGGCTCACCTCATGGATGGCCCTGCGACGCTGATCGCCGGCGAGATCGAGCGCATCACGCGCCGCTTCACCCGTCCGCACTATCAGCCGCTCGATCCGCTTGCGTCCGGGTATGTGCTGGCGCTGGGACGCGACAAAGCCTTCGCCAATTGGGTGCGGCGCAACGTGCATTCTCACAAGGCGTCAGGCTATGCCGCGGTCACGCTATCGCTCAAAAAAACCGGCGTGCCACCCGGCGACGCCAGCGCCGACCAGATGGACGCGGTTGCAGACCTCGCTGACCGCTACAGTTTCGGCGAGTTGCGTGTTTCGCACGAGCAGAACCTGATCCTCGCCGACGTGCGCCAGGCCGATCTGTATGGACTGTGGCAGGAGGTGGGGGCGCTCGGCCTCGCCACGCCCAACATCGGTTTGCTGACCAACATCATCGCTTGCCCGGGCGGGGATTTTTGCTCGCTCGCCAACGCCAAATCGATCCCGGTGGCGGAAGCCATCCAGCGCCGCTTCGACGACCTCGACTACCTGCACGACATCGGCGAGCTCGATCTCAATATCTCGGGCTGCATGAACTCGTGCGGCCACCACCACATCGGCCATATCGGCATTCTGGGCGTGGACAAGCAGGGCGCTGAGTTCTACCAGATTTCCATCGGCGGCGCGCAGGGCAACGACGCGGCGCTCGGCAAGGTGCTGGGCCCATCGGTGTCGCAGACCGAGGTGCCGGACGTGATCGAGAAGCTGATCGACCTGTATCTCGCGCATCGCGACAGCGCAGAAGAACGCTTCGTTGACGTCGTGCGGCGCATCGGAATCGAACCGTTCAAGGAGCATGTATATGGCGTTCGTCATCAAGCATCGGCGGCTCGCAGCCGACAGCTGGCAGCTGCTTAAGCCAAAGGCGGACGGCGGACTGCCGCCGCTGCCGCAGGCGGGCGATGTCATCGTGCCGCTCGCTTGGTGGCTTGAGCAGCGCGCTGCTCTGTTGCGCCGCGCTGGGCGGCTTGGGGTGTGGCTCGACAGCCATGAGGAACCGGCTGCGATTGCCGGCGATCTCGATCGGTTCGCGCTTGTCGCCGTGAACTTTCCGACGTTCGGCGACGGGCGCGGCTACTCGATCGCGCGGTTGCTGCGCGAGCGTCACGGCTACAAGGGCGAGTTGCGCGCCATCGGCGAGGTGGTGCGCGATCACCTGTTTTTCATGGCGAGCTGCGGTTTCGACGCGTTCCTGCTGCGCGACGACCAGGACCCGGAAGAAGCGCTCACCGCCTTCGGCGACTTCAGCGACGCCTACCAGGCTTCGGTGGAGCGGCCGCTGCCGCTGTTCCGGCGCCGCTTCCTGATCTCGCCCGACGGCATGGAGTGGTCGTGAGGCCATGAAGCTGCCACCCGGCAAGGTATATCTGGTGGGCGCCGGCCCCGGTGCGCCGGACTTGATCACCGTGCGTGCGGCGCGGTTGCTCGAGCGCGCCGACATCGTGTTCTACGATGCACTCGTGCATCCCGATACCGTGGCGCTTGCGATCGGGGCTGAAAAGATCGCGGTCGGCAAACGCTGCGGCCGGCATTCCACGGCTCAGCGTTTTATCAATAAACGCCTGATCGACGCCGCGCGCCGCTATCAGACCGTGGTACGGCTCAAAGGCGGAGACCCGATGTTATTTGGTCGCGCGCAGGAGGAGATCGATGCGCTGCAGGCCGCCGGCATAGAATTCGAGGTTGTGCCGGGCGTCACGGCGGCGCTGGCGGCATGCGCGGAGCTCGGCATATCGCTGACACGGCGCGGCGTCAGTCGCAACGTCACTTTTGCTACGCCGCGCGTCGGCGAAGGTGAACCCCCGGGCGATTGGGTAACGGGCGTCTGCAGTGCCGACAGTGCCGTTCTGTATATGGCGGCCGGGCAGGCGGGTGCGATTGCAGCTACCCTGATAGAACGCGGGTTGCAGCCGAACACGCCGGCAATGATCGTCGAAAATGCATCTTTGCCGGACATGACACAGACAGCAACCACGCTCGGCGGGTTGCGGTGCGCGCCGGAGCACATCGGTCACGGACCGGCGCTGATTCTGATCGGCCGCGTCTTCAGGCGTGCGGGAGTTGACTCGCGTAATCACGCTATCCGGCACCACGCAGTGCAGGAAACTATCCCAGCACCGCTCTGCGCCTAGACCGCGCTGCATAAAACACGCTAGAATTCAAGCTTTTAGCTTGAGTTCGATGCGCATTTCCCGTACCTTGCCGGCGGTTGCTCATGCCCCGGTTGCGCTTACCATCGGTAATTTCGATGGCGCGCACCTCGGGCATCAGGCGATGCTCACGCGTCTTGTCGAGGCGGCGCACGGCCTCGGAGTGCCGTCGTGCGTGATGACGTTCGAGCCGCATCCGCGCGAGTTCTTTGCGCCGGACCAGGCGCCGACGCGTCTTACCTCGCTGCGCGAGAAGCTCGAACTGCTCGAGCGCGCCGGTGTCGGGCGCGTGCAGATCTGCCGCTTCAATTTTGATTTCGCCAAAACCACCGCCGAGGATTTCATCGACCGCATCCTGCACCGCGGCCTTGGTGCGCGCTGGATCCTGGTCGGTGACGATTTCCGCTACGGCGCGCGCCGCGGCGGTGACTTCGTGATGCTCAAACAAGCGGAAAACCGCTGCGGGTTCGAAGTGCATGCGATGCCGAGCGTGACTATAGACGGCGTGCGCGTTTCGAGTACCGCGGTGCGCGAGGCGCTCGCCGCGGGCGACATGGCGCGCGCGCAGCGCCTGCTCGGCCGCCCCTACAGTATCAGCGGGCGCGTCGTAAGAGGTGACAATATCGGTCACAAGCTTGGCTGCCCGACCGCCAATATCCTGATGAAACACAACCGCCCGCCGCTGTCAGGCATATTCGCGGTGGAAGTACATGGCATCGGCGGGCGGGTGCTGCCGGGCGTCGCAAGCCTCGGCGTGCGTCCGACCCTTGCGCGCGACGCGCGTCCCTGTCTCGAAGTGCATCTTCTCGATTTCGAGCGCGACATCTACGGCGCGCATCTCAAGGTGGACTTCCTGCACAAATTCCGCGACGAAGAGAAGTACGCCGACGTCGAAACGTTGAAGCGCCAGATCGCTCTCGACGTGGAAAATGCGAGGAATTACTTCTTGGCCGCAAAGGCGCAAAGGAAAGAGCTCAATGGAACCGCCGATAAACGCCGATGAACGCAGATGATAACAACTGGGGGAACCTTGGCCACAAAGAGCACCGGGTTCACGGAGAAGAACCGCTGCAAAAAACCCGTTTCGTACCCGCCTTTCCTCTGTGTTCTCTGTGATCTCTGTGGATATGTGTTCGTGATGTCATTGGCGCCTGTCGGCGTTCATCCGCGGTTGCGAAGACTTATTGCCTATGGCTGATTACAAGAAGACGCTCAACCTGCCGGACACGCCATTTCCGATGCGCGGCGACCTGGCGAGGCGCGAGCCGCTGATGCTGAAGGCGTGGCAGGAGCGCAAGCTCTACCAGCGCATCCGCGCGGCCGGCCGCGGCCGGCCGAAGTTCGTCCTGCACGACGGTCCGCCGTATGCGAACGGCGACATCCACATCGGCACCGCGATGAACAAGATTCTCAAGGACATGATCGTCAAGTCGAAAGTCTTGTCGGGTTTCGACGCGCCGTACGTGCCGGGCTGGGACTGCCACGGCATGCCGATCGAAATCCAGATCGAAAAGCAGTATGGCAAGTCGCTGTCGGTCGAGGAAGTGCAGCGCAAATCGCGCGCCTACGCGGCTGAGCAGATCGAACGCCAGAAAAAGGATTTCATCCGGCTCGGCGTGCTCGGCGAGTGGGACCATCCCTACCAGACGATGGACTTCGGGAACGAGGCCGACGAGATCCGCGCGCTCGGCAAGCTGATTGCGAAGGGCTACGTCTATCGCGGCCTCAAGCCGGTCAACTGGTGCTTCGACTGCGGCTCGGCGCTGGCCGAGGCCGAAGTCGAATACGCGGACCGCAAGGACGTCGCGATCGACGTCGGTTTCCCGTTCGCCGAGCCCGCCAAGGTCGCCAGGGCATTCGGACTTGCGGAGCTGCCGGGCGATAAAGGCTGGATCGTGATCTGGACCACCACGCCGTGGACGATACCCGCCAACCAGGCGCTCAACGTCCATCCCGATTTCAGCTATCACCTGATCAAAACGGGGCACGGGCTGCTGATACTGGCGGCCGATCTGCAGCAGGCCTGCCTCGAGCGCTACGGATTGAAAGGCGAGACCGTCGGCGCGTGCAGCGGCAAACAGCTCGAGCGCATCGGTTTCCGCCATCCGTTCTACGACCGCATTGCGCCGGTCTACCTCGGCGATTACGTGACGCTCGAGCAGGGCACCGGCATCGTGCACAGCTCTCCCGCATACGGCATCGAAGACTTTCATTCCTGCCGCGCCTACGGCATGCAGGACGACGAGATCCTGGCGCCGGTGCTGGGCGACGGCCGTTACACCGAGGCGCTGCCGCTGTTCGGCGGCATGCACATCTGGAAGGCCAATCCGAAAATCGTCGAAACCATCAGGGAGCACGGCGCGTTGCTGCATGCGGAGCCGTCCGCGCACAGCTACATGCACTGCTGGCGCCACAAGACGCCGATCATCTACCGCGCGACCACGCAGTGGTTCGCCGGCATGGACGCGGTGCCCGGATATCACGGTGTCAAACCGGCGGAAACGCTGCGCACGACGGCGCTGCGCGCGATCGAGGCGACCACGTTTTATCCGGCGTGGGGGCAGGCGCGGCTGCACGGCATGATCGCCAACCGGCCGGACTGGACGCTGTCGCGCCAGCGCCAGTGGGGCGTGCCGATGCCGTTATTCATCCACAAGGAGACGCGCGAGCTGCATCCGCGCACGCTCGATTTGCTCGAAGCCGTCGCGCAGAAAGTCGGGCAGGGCGGCATCGAGGCGTGGCAGGAGATCGACGCGCGCGAGCTGCTCGGGACCGACGCCGAGCGCTACGAAAAAATCCGGGACACGCTCGATGTGTGGTTCGACTCGGGCTCGACGCACGAAACCGTGCTGCGCGGCTCGCACGCCGGCGAGTTGCGGTTTCCGGCCGATCTTTACCTCGAAGGCTCGGACCAGCACCGTGGCTGGTTCCATTCGTCGTTGCTGGTCTCCTGCATGCTGAACGGCGTTGCGCCCTACGCCGGTTTGCTCACGCACGGCTTCGTCGTCGACGGCCAGGGCCGCAAGATGTCGAAGTCGCTCGGCAACGTGATCGCGCCGCAGAAAGTGGTCGATACGCTGGGCGCCGATATCCTGCGGCTGTGGGTCGCGCAGACCGATTATTCGGGCGAGCTGTCGATCTCGGACGAAATCCTGAAGCGCGTGGTCGAATCCTACCGCCGCATCCGCAACACGCTGCGCTTCCTGCTCGCCAATCTCGCCGATTTCGACCCCCGGGCGCATGCGCTGCCGGTCGACGACTGGCTCGAGATCGACCGCTACGCATGGGTGACGGCCGCTGACCTGCAGGCAGCGCTGGCGCCATCGGAGCTGGGGTCGGGGACGCCGCAATCACCCGGCCATTACGGCCGCTACGAATTCCACGTGGTCGCGCAAAAGCTGCAGACGTTCTGCTCGGAAGACCTCGGCGGTTTCTACCTCGATATCCTGAAAGACCGCTTGTATACCGCCGGCACCGATACCCGCGCCCGGCGTTCGGCGCAAAACGCGCTCTATCACATGACGCAGGCGCTGGTGCGCCTGATGGCGCCGGTGCTCTCCTTCACCGCGCACGAAGCGTGGGAAACGCTGAACGGGGGTGCGGCGAGCGTGTTCGAGCAGACTTGGTATACGCACCCGTTGCCGCGCGACGCGGACGCGCTGCGCACACGCTGGCAGAAGCTGCGCGGGCTGCGCTCCGACGTGCAGAAACTGCTCGAAGAATTGCGTGCGGCCGGCAAGATCGGCTCGTCGCTTGCCGGCGAGGTCGATCTCTACGCCGACGGCGAGAGCTACCTTTTTCTCAAATCCTTTGACGACGATCTGCGCTTCGTGTTCATCACCTCGCGCGCGACGGTGAACGACGGCAAGGACGGCGCGGCGCTGCCGTCGTCGCTCGACGGCGTCGGCATCAAGGTCAGCGCGAGCGGCCATCGCAAGTGCGAGCGCTGCTGGCATTATCGCGGCGATGTCGGAGCCGACGCCGCGCACCCGGAAATTTGCGGGCGCTGCGTTGCCAATCTGTACGGCGCCGGCGAGCCGCGCACCCACGCATGACGCGCTGGCTCGCGCTGAGCGCGCTGCTGGCCGCGCTCGATCAACTGTCAAAATTCGCGATCACGCGCATGCTGATTCACGGTAACAGCATCGAGGTCGCACCGTTTTTCAACCTGGTGCTGGTCTACAATTCGGGCGCCGCGTTCAGTTTCCTCTCCAGCGCGCCGGGCTGGCAGCGCGAGTTGTTCATCGCCATCGCGGTCATCGCGTCGGTGTGGGTTGTCTATTTGCTGCGTAAGTACCCGCGCCAAATGCTGTTCTGTTTCGCGTTGAGCCTGATCCTCGGCGGCGCAATCGGCAATGTGATCGACCGGCTGCTGTTCGGCGCGGTGATTGATTTTCTCGATTTCCACGCGGCGGGCTGGCATTGGCCGGCATTCAACATCGCCGACTCGGCGATCACCTGCGGCGCGCTGCTGCTGATCTGGGACGCCCTGCGCGGCAAAACCGATGGAACCGCCGATGCACGCCGATAAGCGCGGATAAGAGCAATTGCAAATGCGTTGGCCACAGGGATCACAGCGAGCACGGAGAAATACGGAACGACGCAAAGCCTGGTCGCTTGATTTGCTTTTCCTCTGTGAACTCTGTGTTCTCTGTGGCTATTGCTTTTTGATGTTATCGGCGTTCATCGGCGGTTTCGGGGTTGTTATATAATCCGCCCGATGCAAGTCCTGCTTGCCAAACCCCGCGGCTTCTGCGCCGGAGTTGACCGCGCGATTGAAATCGTCGAGCGCGCGCTGCATATTCACGGCGCGCCGATCTATGTGCGCCACGAAGTCGTGCACAACAAGTTCGTGGTCGACGACCTCAAGCGCAAGGGCGCGGTGTTCGTCGAGGACTTGAGCGAGGTGCCGGCCGGCAACACGGTGATATTCAGCGCCCATGGCGTATCGCAGGCGGTGCGGCGCGACGCCGAGGCGCGCGGTCTCAAGGTGTTCGACGCAACCTGCCCGCTGGTGACCAAGGTGCACGTCGAAGTCGCCAAAATGCGCGAGCACGGGCGCGAGATCATCATGATCGGCCATCACGGCCACCCCGAAGTCGAGGGCACGATGGGCCAGTCCGCGGGCGGCATGTACCTGGTCGAGACGCCCGCCGACGTTGCCAGACTCAAGGTCGCCGATCCGGACAATCTCGCGTTCGTGACGCAAACCACGCTGTCGGTCGACGACGCGAGCCAGATCATCGACGCGCTGAGGACCCGCTTCCCGAATATCGTCGGTCCCAAGAAGGACGACATCTGCTACGCCACGCAAAACCGCCAGGATGCGATCAAGGCGCTCGCCCGGCAATGCGATGTCGTGATCGTGGTCGGCTCGCCCAACAGCTCAAACTCGAACCGGTTGCGGGAAGTCGCCGCTAACCAGGGCGTCACCGCCCACATGGTCGACAATGCGCGCGAGCTCAAGCCCGAATGGGTCGCGGGCAAGACCCGCGTCGGCGTTACCGCCGGCGCCTCGGCGCCGGAAGTGCTGGTGCAGGAAGTCGTCGCGCGCCTGAAGGAACTCGGCGCCGATGAGGTGTCCGAATTGTCCGGCATAACCGAGCGCGTCACTTTCCCGTTGCCCAGGAACCTCGCCGCCGAAGCGTCCTGATCCACTTCTGATGCCGGGCGTTCAGCCCGGCGCCGCCGCTACCTGTACAAAAAAATCCCCGCCGCGCGGGCGGGGATTCGAAGCGCAAGCCGTGGCCGGTTATTGCTCGGGCTCCATGTACCAGTAGATCTTGGTCGCCGCGCCGATGGTGCCGACCAGCAGCGATTGCAGCCGCGCATCCGACACCACGATGTGGTAGATGTTCTTGCCGATCACCAGCAACTGGCCGGACGACACGTAGCCACGCGTGAGGAAGCTCGAGTAGTAACGCTGGGTTGGACTCATCGCCTGGCTCGAGTTGAGCGTGAAGAGGTCGCCGGTCAGCGCATTGATGTCGTTCAACCGTCCTGCGCCGCCCGGCGTGCAGAGGTTGACCGTCCCGGCCGGCGCATAGGTGCCGAAGCGCAGGTGGTTGAAAAACACCGTCGGCGAGTTGGTCACCTTTTCACCGGTGTCCAGCGCCCGCATCCAGCCCTGGACGCCGGGATTGCCCAGGTTCGCCTCCGGCACCGCCCCCGTCGTGTCGGTATCCAAAATGGTGAGCAGGTTTCCCGGCGTAATCGGGGTGCTGTTTCCCGAAGGCAAGGCGACTGTCGGCGTGCCGCCGCCGGAAACGAGGGTCGGATCGTCCATCAGCATGAAGATCTTGTCATCGCTGACCGCCGGCACCGTCGTCTGCGTCTGCAGCGGGTGCTCCTTGTCGCCCGAGCCGATATAGACGGCGTCGAATTTCAGGCTCGCCAAGCCGACGTGCGCAACCTGCGGCGCGACCGCCGGCGCGAAGAAGAATTTGCGTTTTTCGCCGAGCGCATTCGACAGGCTTGCGAGCTGCTCGCCCCGCCAGAGCGTTTCGTTGAAATTGTCGATGTCAAAGCGCCAGACATTGCCGCCCATGTCGCCGACGTAGATCCGGTCGAGGAAGCCCTGCGCATCGTTGTCGGCATTGACGGCGGTCACGTCCGACGGGATCGCGTAGGTCGTGATCTGGCCGCCACCGCCCTTGTATCCCGGATTAATCTGCCCGACCCCCCACGACTGGATGACTGAGCCGTCGTCGCCGTTGACCACGTAGAGCGCACGTCCCATGCTGCGCGCGGTCGGCGGAATGCTGTCTTCGGCGGTATCGTAGCCGCCGCCGAAAATCACCGCCGGTGGATCGAGGAGAGCCGGGAACTTGCGGATACGGCCGATAGCGGGCGTCGCCCAGCTCTGGCCGAGCTCGTCGTATAGGCTGCTGGCCGAGCATCCGGCGGCGTTGAGGCACTTCTGGCCGCTGCCGCCGTTGGCCGTGATCTTCCACTTGAAGACCGGCGCGTTGATGTCGGTGATGTCGAGCGCGTAATACACGCGTCCGCCGCGCCGCAGGCCGAAATATAGCCACACGCGGTCGGTGCCGTTGACGATGCCGTCGCCATTTGTGTTGGCGGGAACTGCGGCATTGAAATGGTCGTCGAGAAACACCGCCGGGCTGCCGTCGGCGACGTACTGCTCCGGACCGTTGACGTTGGCGTACAGCGCGCTCAACTGCGGCAGCGCCTCCTCGATCAGGAACGACCATTTTTCCTGGCCGGTATGGGCGTCGATCGCGGTCAGCATGCCGTTGTTCTGCACGTAAAACAGGTACTGGACCGGCGGGTTCACCGACGAGTCGTAAGTCACGATCGTAGGCCGCGAATGCTGGACGTCGAAATGCGGCCAGGTCGCCCATAGCGTGGGATCGGCCGCGTCGGCGCCGCGGATGAAGTTGATCAGCGTATCGCGCTGCGAGGCCGGCACGGCATTGACCATGGCCGGCGTGATCGCGGCGTTGCCGACGCTCACGCTGTTGATGGCCGCGGTCAGGTTGGTGTTGCCCGAAACGCCGGTCAGGAACGTATAGACCCTGCGGTTCGCCGGCGTATAGCCGACCGTGCTGCGCAAGTCGTAACCGGTGCCGCCGCTGCTTGGCAGCGAACCGTCCTGCACCGTGATGGGCTGCCAGGCACTGTTGGTACCGGGCGGCTTGCATGTCGTTGCCGGCGGGACCACGTCGCAGTTGGGGCCGCTCACCGCCGTCGGATCGACGATTGCCTGCTGGCTGACCGGATCGGTCGACTCGATGTTGTAATTGCCGTTTGCGGCAATGAGAGTCTGGCCGATCAGGCACAGCGAGATGCCCGTGCCGCACAATAATTCATCCGTGCCGAGCTGGTATTTCTTGACCGTGCCCGTCCACGTGCTCGCGGGGTTCGGACCGAAGAACGCCAGATAGATATCTGTCGAGCTTTCGCCGCGGTTAAGCGACGAGATCGGCACCGTGGCGGCCGCCGCCGTCGGGTTCCAGTTGGTGATCGCGATGAATGCGGCCTGCAGCGCGGCCTGCAACTGCTGCGCATTCTGCGCGACATAGTAAGTGCCGGTCGCAGCCTCTGCGGCGTTCTGCACGACCGGGGCGCTGACGCCGGCAAAGCCGATCGTGTAAGTGACGATCGATTGCCGGCCGGGCAGCCGATCCGTGCCGCCCCAGAACGCGTCCGCGGTCGCCGCGTCGCCGGGCAAGTTCGGCTCGCCGGGGCTCACGTCGGCGTTGGCCATGAAATAGGTGAGCTCGTCGAGCCAGACGTAGCCGCCGTCGCTCCCGGTGCCGGCGAGGTCGGTCGGGCCGAACGGCGGATTGCCCGAAGTCGTCGGAATCTGGTTGAACGCCGAGCCGGCCGGGCCGTTGCTGTTGAGGCTGGTGTTCGGCGACCATGTGGTCGGTGGCGGCGCTGGCGCTGGTGCAATTGTTGACGGGTCTACCCACTGCATGGTCTTGATGTCCGCGTTCGCGGCCGCGTCCTCCTCCGGCTGGCCGTTGGTGATCATCACGATGTAGTTCTTCTGGCACGCCGCCGGCCCCTTGAGGAGCTGCGGTGGACGCGCCGGGTCCGGCGCGTCTTTGGGGCCGACGTCCGGATTGTTCAGCATCGGCGAGTTGTACACGCCGCCGGCGGAAGCCAGCAGATTTACCGTCGCGGGCAGGCCGGGGCCGGTGGCGTTGGCGTTGGCGCCGACGCTGGCGTCGTAACACGCCGACACGGTGTTGGAGCCGCACGCTATGACGCCGCCGAACGTGAGCGCCGCGGAAGTGCCCCACTTCGGCGTGCGGCCGGCGAAGTAGCGATACGCCTCGTACATCGTTTCCGTCAGCGGAGTGCGCGAGGAAGCGACTACGCCCTGGATCTTGGCGACGAGGTTCGCGCGGTTCGCGAAATCCGGATCCAACGCGTTGCTGCCCATGCGGTGGATCGCGTACGGGATGTTGCCGCCGTCGTCGCTGAGGCCGGTATCGGTCTTGTTGTAGACCATCAGCCCGATGCGCACGCCGTCGGTGGCCTGCACGAGGCCCGTCAGCGCATCTTTGGCGACTTGCAGGCGGGTCTTGCGCGCAATCGGGACGCAGGTTGCGCCCGCCGGCGGCGCGCCGATCGGCCCGGCGGTGATCAGCGTGCCCAACGAATCGCGGCACGCTTTCGCGCCGTAGAGCCAGTTCAGGTAGTTGACCGAATAGACGTCGATGTTCTTCGTCGGGTCGGCTGAGACGGCCAGACCCGGCGCATCCGTGTAAGACCGGGCGGGCGTGCCCGCGCCTATGCTGACCGCGCTGCCCCAGACATTGTTGAAAACACGGGTCGGGTTGTTATACATGTAGCCATTGGGGGCGTTTCCGGCCGGCTCGTCGGCCTTGCAGTCGTGCACGAAGTTGGTCGTCGTGGCCTGCAGATTGTAGACCTGGTAAAAACGGTTGCCGGCGCCGACTGAAGCCTGCGACGTTACCGGTGAACAGAAGGGGGCGTTGTTATCGCATTGCGCGCCGTAGCGGCCGGTACACGTCCCGACGGTGTCGGCATTCGCATTGCACCCGGTGGCGGCGTTGTTGAACACAGTGTTGGTGTATGGCGTGTTGCGGATGGATTGCGAGCCGGTGCCTGAGATATTGCAATTGGCCGTACTGACGGCGGAGATGGTGTCCGCGCTGCCGATGCCGGCATTCTTGGTTCTGCGCGTTCCCTGGCAGGTCCCGCCGTAATACCACGTGCCTGCCGAAATCAGGTTATTGCAGTTCAACGTCGTCGCGCCATTGGCCGGCGGCGGGGACGAGAATGGTCCGGTCACGTTGGGTTGCGCGACGCCGTTCAGGACCCGCGAAGCGACCAAGGTGCCCCCGCCTATGGAGCAGCTCGAGCCGGGGGCGGTTGAGACGACGCCGTTCTCGCCGCAGGTGCCGCCGTAAAAGTACGTGCCCTGGCCTTCGATATAGACCGACGTCCGGCCCGCCCATGTACAGGTGGCGACCGGAACGCTCAGCCTGCCGGACCACGCGCAAGTCGAGCGCGCGGTGATGAAAGTGTTCTGCTGCGCGGGGAGCAGCGCGCAAGCGCCCGGGTCTGCGGGCAGCAGTCCGGCGCCGGTGCCGCCGCTGCAATACGGCGGATTGGGCAAAGCGGCGGTATTCGTGTTGACGCAGTTGATGACGCCGCTCGCGCAGCTTCCCGTGGGGCGATAACGGCCGGTGAGGCTCGCATCGTTCTCCGGGTTGGGGACGGCGGGAACCAGCACCGGCGCCACATAATTGCAGGGCCGTGTCTTGGTGACGGTGCCGCCGCCGGCCGGTACGTTGATGCACGTCGCGCTCGTGCCTCCCGTTCCGGGCGGAGTGATGCCGGTCACCGGGTCGCAGATCGGCGTTACGGCCGGGTATACAGGCTGGGTGACGTCGTAGTATCCCGGCGTGCCGGTTTGCATGCCGAACGCGGGCGCCGGCGCCGGGTCGCGGCTGCCTTTCCACGCGCTGAATTGCTCGTTTTGCGCGGCGGTCGCGCCCGTCGAGGTAAGCAGGTTGTAAGTGCCGCCATAAGCCGTCGTGCGCAATGCCGTGAGCGCTGCCGTCGCTGAATTGAGCACGAGCGACTGGTACACATACCCGCCGCCGTCCGCTGCCACATTGGCCCAGTTCGAGTTGCTGCCGGCTTGCTGGGTCCGGATCGGCTGCCCGCGGTCGCCGGTGAAGCCGCTGCTGTTGGCCTGGTCGCGATACGGCGTATTGGGCGGGTTGACAGATGAGTCCAGATATCCTTGCGCTCGGCCGCCAGTGTTGGTTTGCACGCCCGGGTAGCCGCCGTTATTCGTCGTGGCGAGGCTCAGGTACGGCTCGAAACGCGCCCACTGCTGATTCAGATACATGCCGCTGTTTCCCGCCGCGTTGCTGGGCATGAATATGGTCGAGGGCTGCAGCGTGGTCAGCGATGACGCGCACTGGTTGAAGGTGGTGAAATTGTTGGCGGCGGTAAAGGTAACGCCGCCGCGCGCGACGCCCCCAAGAACCTGCTGGTATCCGCGGAAACGGTTGAACGACACCGACCACAGCCGTGGATCGGTCGTCGCGATGCCGGTCGGCAGCCAGTGGTACCATGACAGATCGTTGTAGTTGCGGAAGGTCGTGCGCGCACCCGGATCGCCAGGCTGCGTGCCCTGCGCGTAGGCGAGCGTTGCCTGCCATAACTGCTTACGCTCGAGGGACGTCGTGCCGGACCAGGTGCCCCACGGGCTGAACGGATTGACCGGCGGCGCGGCGTCCGAGATCTTGGCCGCGTTTTCCGCCACGACTTCCGCGGCGCTGATGACGTTGATGTCGTTCCACAAGTACTCGGCGTGCGAATCATAATTAAGCGGGTTCGTGGGATTGAGGGGATCTACCGTGGGCGGGTACTCGCGCCATGCTTCCGCGGCGTTCATCCGGTCGTTGGTGCCGAGAATGATCAGCACGTTCGGCTCCGCGGACGCGACCAGCCCTGAAACAAGCTGGTAAATATCGCTGTCGCGCGCATATGCGGGCGCCATTACGGCCGGATTTACCATTGCGGTAATCAGCAGCCACGCAACCGATTTTCTGAAAATTTGTCGTTTGTTCACGTTACACCTCATGATTCGAATGTTACGAGATCGATCTGTGCGTAATTCCGTGCGCGCATGGCTGTCAGCACGAGCCGGGCGCCGCGAGCGTCTGGAGGCCCTGATGCACCGTCACGGTGCCGCCGTAACCCAGTTGTCCGGTCGCGGTCGCGGCGACGTCGAATTGCACGGCCTGCAGGCTGCTGCCGCCCATCTGCGTGCCGGTGGCGGCCCACGCGCCGCATCCCAGCTGGACCGTCAGCAACGTCACGGAACCTGCATAACCGGTGTACGCGTACGATGCCGCGTCCGGGCCGCCGGCACCGTCCGCGAGCCCCAGAAAATTGGGCGCGAAACGGCCGCTGTTGAGGGCGATGAAATTATCGACCGCGGATTCCGCGTTGGCGAGGTTGAGCAGCACCACGTGGCTGATGCCGCCTATCTTGAGCTCGAGCACCGAGGTCTTGAGCATCGAGATGACGAACAGCGTCATGACCGCGAGCATGATCAACGCGACGATCAGGACCGCGCCGCGCTCGTTGCGTGGTGAAGGGGAGTGTCTCATGCGCCTTTCCGTTGAGCGATATTGCGGACCTGGATGGTCTGCGAAAACACCTTGCGTTTGTAGTTGCACGCGGGCGCAGGCAGCGCCGTGCACACGTAATCGGGAAGGCCGTCCCCGTTCAAATCGTACTGTTTGCTGCCGTCGTTGTATTCCAGGTTCAAGGTCGGCGAGCGCACCAGCAATGTGACCTTGACCGCAACCACGTTCGGCCAGTCGTTGGCCACCGGCGTTGATTTGAACGTATCGGGCACGCCATCGCCATCACTGTCGACGCCAAACCGGTAATCGATGAGGTCGATGCCCTCCACCAGCGGCACCTCGGTCATCACGTTGCCGATCAGCTCTTGCCGCACCAGCGTCGGTATGGGCTGCCCGCCATCGTCGCCGGCGCCGGTGCAGTTGGCGGCGCCGCCGACCGGGCGGCTGCACGGACGAATGTAGTAAACATGCGCCCGATACTCGAAAATATCGACGTCGTTGCCGTTGGAAAACTTGCGCGTGGTCCCCGCCCCGAGCAGTGCCGCGAACTCGCTGCCATAGAAAATTATGCCGTTAGCGGGGTCGGACTGCACATATATCGTGCCCAAGTAATTGGGCTGCTGGTCCAGCTTCGCTGCCGCGTTGATGCACACAGGCGGCCCGGGCGCCGGGATGGGCACGACGTTGCAGATCCGGTAACCGTTCGCCCCGCGCGTGACCAGGATCGGATTTGCGTTCGCAATCGGCGGGCCGGCGTTGAAGTTGGCGGCGAGAATGCACGGGAAAATCGTATTCACGTTAAGCGGCGTGAGCCCGAAGTACGCAAAGATCGGAGTGGTCACCTGCAACGCCCAGTTTGCCGCCGGCGTATTGGCCGGTTGGGGTGCGACTGCGTTCCCGGAACCGCAGTCCGTCACCGTGCTTACGGCGCTGCCTGCCGCGACGGCGATTGTCGCGGGATCGGTCCCGTAACCGTAAAAACCGGCCTGCCGCAGCGAGTCGCCGAGGTAGCGGAACGCGGACGTCGCATTCTCCTGCATGCGCGAGAAATCGTCGCTGACCCTGAAAGACTGCGAAGTGCTGGCAATCAGCGTAAACATGCCCAGGGTCAGGACCAGTCCGATGGTCAGGCCGACCATCAGTTCGACCAGCGACAATCCCGCCTGCATGCTGGAATGCGGCCTGGCAACTGCGCGCGCGCGGGTTGTAACGATCAGTTGCATGGTTGCAGTACCGTCAGGTTGATTGCGACCAGGCGCCGGCGGGCTGTAGTGGGGTATTGCCCTTGTCCGCAGGTGGAGGCGGTGGGTACCACGGTGTCTTCGTTGCCCTGCCATGCCACGGAAATCCGGAGCGATCGCGTGAACGGCGTAGTGGGGGCGGGCGGCGGCGGGCACGTTCCGCTGGTATCACCCGTATCCTCGATGCAACCGAGCGCGTTGACGATGCCGCCGACCCGCGCGCCGCCAACCACCTGCGATTCGGAGTAACCATTCAGCAGTCCGTCCCACAGCGCGATATCATAGGCGGCAAGTTCGGTCGTTGAGCACGTGAAAGTACTGCAGTCCTTGATGCTGCTGTTCAGGTAATCGCCGTACTGGGTGCCTTGGCCGAGCGGCGTGACAAGCGGCGCCCCAGCTACGTAGGCAGGGGCCTGGAGGCGGTTGCCAAGAATGCGCTCGGCCATGTCGCTCGCAAGCGCGAGCGCCTGCTGGCGCTGAAATGCTTCGAACGACGCGCGCTGGCCTTTGGCCATCAACCCGGCGATCCCCAGCAGGCCGAACATCAGGATCACCAGCGTGACCAGCACTTCGATCAGAGTGAAACCGCGCGTCAGAGACATGGCGGCACCGTCCCGTTCAGCTTGACTATGGTCACGCGTCCCGATAGCCCGAACAGCAGGCCGCGGATCTTGCTGTTGGCTGTCGTGCCGTCCATCGGGTCGATGATATAAATGCCGTCGTTCGCGCCGACCGGTGTAGTGCGGACTACGCGTCCATCGGGCCGGAAGGCGATGTTGGTCGCAAACTCGGCGGTCGGTATGGTGCAGCTATACATCTTGCCGGGAGGAAAGCCGTTGAACAGCTTTAATTCTTCGGGAGGATTTTGATTAGGGGTCCAGGCGCCATTATTGTCGTTATCGACGTAGATGCGCCAGCCGTTGAGCCAGCTCCCGCCGAGGTTTTCCATATAGACGCGGCGGCTCGATTGGACCGCATTCGCGCGCGCAAAGGCGATCTCCGCAGCGATGTCTGACGTGGTGGTGCGCACGCGCTGATCGGCTACAAAAGCGGTCATCCCCGGTATGCCCAGCGCGAGCAGGATTCCGACGATGACCACGGTTATCATTAACTCGATCAGAGTGAAACCGCGGGCTGAATGATGGTCGCGCGTGCGCATGGTCAGCCGGGTACGCAATGCGAATCTTCCCACAGGCAGTCGCCGGGCAAATTGGAAGCGGGTTTTGGGTTATAAGTCGTGTTGCCGTCGACCTCGCGCCAGCGTTGCTGCAGGTTGTTTATGTACAGGTCGCCGTCAGTGCTCGGGCTGCCGCTGACGTTCTTGGACTGACTCATCGTGCTGCCGGGGACCACAATCAGCGCCAGCACGTACGTCGTGCATGGCGCTGCGCACACGGGATTCTGTATTTGATAGTTGGCCGCGACCTGAGTCGGCATCAGTACCGCGATTGAGTTGGGGCCGGGGATGGTGCCATCGAATACCACCGTGGGTGCGTATGCTCGATTATCGAGAAAATATTGCTCCTCGCGCTGCACGAGGTCCATCAGGTACTGCTGACCCGATGAGCGGATGCCGCGCTGGATATAACTTTGATAGGAAGGGAATGCGACCACCGCCAGCAAGGCAACGATCGCCATGGCGATCATGAGTTCGATCAACGTGAAACCAGACATGCGCTGCATGTGTTTACTCCCTAGACGAAGGCATCTTAATGACGCCGGATTGGCAATGCCACGGCCAGCCGATGAGCGGTCAGTTCGCTGGAACGAACGGAGATACCGGTGGCTCGTGGCTCCTATGCTCTTAAAAATAAAGGGCTTTTTCCTGCCGTGCGGTTGCACAAATCGCGAGACGATTCTAGCACTCGCAGCATTTGGCATGAATTACCGCACGCGGTGTGAAATTTGTCACGCTGCATGTTGAATACGCCCGCAGCATTCGCGCCAAAAGTCGCTTGGCCGGAAATCGCCGCCGGGGAAAAGCGTGGCGCTGACCACGCCGTCATGGCATCGATTACCGCGCCGGGTCGAACGCACGGCGTAATTTTGCTTGGCAGCCTCTGCCAGCCTTTGCTGCGCACCGAATTAGACAGAGTCCAAACGTTGGTTTAGAATCCAGATTCATGCTGCAAAACAAATACAGGCGGGACAACCTGGCCGTGGTGCTGCGCGGGCACGGCATCAACCCGACGCATCAGCGCATCGAGATTGCCCACGCGATCTTCTCGCGCGGCGAGCATTTGTCGGCCGACCGGATCCTCGCGCTGGTCAACGACCGCGCCTCGGAAACTTCCAAGGCGACGGTATACAACACGCTCAACCTGTTTCTGGAAAAGAAACTGATTCGCGAGGTCATCGTCGACCCGAACAAGGTGTTCTACGATCCGAACACCGATCCGCACCATCATTTCTACAACGTCGATACCGGCGAGCTGACCGACATCGACGCGCGCAATATCCGTGTCACCGGCCTGCCGCCGCTGCCGCGCGGCATGGCGACCGAAGGCGTCGATATCATCGTCCGCATTCGCTCGACTGCAGCCTGATACAATACGCACCTTTTCCGCCAGCGCTGGTGTAGCTCAGCTGGTAGAGCAACTGATTCGTAATCAGTAGGTCGGTGGTTCGAGTCCACTCACCAGCACCAAATAAAAAAGCGTTACCGGCGTAACCCTTTTTTGTTTTGCGCCGCGCGTGTTCAGGCGGCTGCGGCGACCTTGCCAGACAGTTCGTGCTTGATTGCAAGCACCGCGCGCTCGAGGTCTTCTTCATTGTTGAAAAACGACATCGACAACCGCAGTGCATCGTCCTTGACGTTGGTGACGATACGGTGCTTTTCGCGCAAACGCTCCATCAGCCCGCCGGCATTCGGCACCAGCACGTTGACGATCTGGGCCCGCTCTTCCCACGCCTCCGGCGTGAGGGTTTTCAGACCCGCTTCATTGAGTAGCTTCAGGCAGGTGGACGACAGCTCACGCACGCGCTGCTCGATATGCAGTAGCCCGATCGACTGAATGAAATCCGCGCCGCGCCGTAGCACGCGGATGCCGAGAAAATTGGGATTGCCGCCCTCGAAGCGGTGCGCGATACGGACGTAGTCGAACTGGCTGTTGACGTGGGCACGCGCAGTGGCCGACCCCTCGGCAACGGGTGCTTTGATGAACGGCGTCTTGAGTTCGTTCACCAGTTCCTCGCGGCAGTACACCAGCCCGGACCCGGTCAAGCCGAACAGACCTTTGTGGCCGCCTATCGAGATGATGTCGGCGCCCAGCCCGGACAGCGGCGCGGCGAGGATGCCGGCGGCCTGTACGCCGTCGGCCACGAGCCGGATGTCTCGCTCGCGGCAGACTTTGCCCAGCTCGGGCAGATTGACGCGGTAGCCGTTGCCGTACGTGACGTAGGCGGTCGACACCACGCGCGTGCGGCCGTCCATTTTCTCGACGAATGCATCGAGCGTCAGCCGGCCATTGCGGTGCTCGGCGTAGCGGATCTCGACGCCTTTGGCTTCCCAGTGCTTCCACACCCAGATGTTGGCCATGTGCTCGAGGTTGGTGAGCACGATGTTGTCGCCGGGTTTCAAGTCGAACCCGTGGGCGGCGATATTGAGCCCTTCGGTCGTGTTCTTGGTGAACGCGATTTCGGCGGGCTTGGCGCCGAGCAGCCGCGCCATCACGGCGCGCGTCTCGGCAACGTTCACCGCGGACCAGGCGTCCGCGCCGGCATTCTCATAGACGTCGCGGCAATATTCCTGCAGCGCCAGTTCCTGGCAGCGTGGCGGTACGGTCTTGCGCGCAACGTCGAGATAAGTCCATTTGCCGAGCGTCGGGAATTCCGCGCGCAGCGCCTGCCAGTCGGGTGTGGTCATGTTGCGGTCCTTTGCGAATCGCGAGCGCGGCCGGCGGTCTGCGCCCGCTGGTGGATCATAATACGCCCGAAGTACCGCCATCGAGGTTCACGCTGGTGCCCGTGACGTAGCTCGCGGCACCGGAGGCGAGAAACACGATCACGTTGGCCGCTTCTTCAGCCTCGCCGAAGCGGCCGAGCGGAATGCCCCTGGCTTCCTTCGTGTAGTACTCGTCGGCGCTGGTGCGGTCGCGCGTAAAGCGCCGCTCGTGCTGCCCCGACTTGATCTTGCCTATGCAAACCGTGTTGACGAGGATGTTGTCGGCCGCGTATTCCTTCGACAGCGCCTTGGTGAGCGCGAGTCCCGCCGCGCGCGACACCGAGGTCGGCATCGATCCGGCGCCCGGCTGCTTGGCGCTCGAGATCGTGATGTTGATGATGCGGCCGCCGCCTTGTTTGCGCATGTGCGGCACTGCGAGCCGCGTGCAGCGGATCGCGCCGAACAGCTTCAGCTCGAGGTCCGCGTGCCACGTGTCGTCGCTGACCTCGAGGAATGCACCGCGCGCCGAAGTGCCGGCGTTGTTGACCAGAATGTCCAGCCGTCCGTAGTGTTTCACCACAGCGTCGATGAAACGCTCGATGTCCGGAGCCTTGCTCATGTCGGCCGCCGTGCCGAACGCGTCGCCGCCGGCGCGCTTGATCTCGTCGACGGTTTTCGTAACGAGCTCCGCGCGGCGCGCGCAAATCGCAACCTTCGCGCCCTCCCGTGCGAGCTGGAACGCGCTCGCCTTGCCGATGCCTTCGGTGCCGCCGGTGACGACGGCGACTTTGCCTTTCAATCCCAGTTCCATTTGTTTAACTCCTTAAAAAATACAAAACCCGGAACCGCCGATGGACGCAGATAAACGCAGATGCCTGTTCTGGTTCGGGGGAAGTCGGCGGCGGGCCGGCGCATGCGCTGAAGAACCGGATTCTCGCACGAGTTGCGCGATTGCCGAAGTGCCCGCTGGGGAATACTATGCGATTTGGCGCAGGCGTTCGACACGATGGTCAGGCACAGGAGGGCGTAAACATGCTGCATTCCCCGGCATTGCCATGCGGGCGGCTCGGCCTGCTGCTGATTGCTGCAGGCCTGCTGAGCGGGGCGTTGCCGGTCAGCGCCGCCGATGCGCCGCGCGGCGGCAATCGCGAGCCGCTGACGGTCGATGCGTTTTCCGTCGTCAAGATCCACGCCAAAGCGGTGCCGGATGCGCGCAGCCGCTCGACGCTCGGCCCCGAGCGTGAAGGCACCGGTATCGTCATCGATTCGAGCGGGTTGATACTCACCATAGGTTACCTGGTCCAGGAAGTCGAATCGATCGAGATCGCCGCCGCCGACGGACGCTTGCTGCCGGCGAGCGTTATTGCCTACGATTTCACAACCGGTTTCGGCTTGGTGCGCGCGATCAAGGCGCCGCCGGTCCGGCCGATCACGTTCGGCGATTCGGCCAAAATCGGCAACACCGAGCCGGTGCTGATCGTCGGCTTCGACGGCGTCGCGCCGGCGTTCGTGGTGTCGCGCCGGCAGTTCGCCGGTTACTGGGAGTATTTGCTCGACGAGGCGATTTTCACCGCGCCGGCGACGGTCAACTGGCAGGGCGCGGCGCTCATCAACAAGGAGGGTAAGCTGATCGGCGTCGGCTCGCTGGTGGTCGGCGACGCGCTCGGCGCGCGCGCCCAGGTGCCGGGCAACATGTTCGTGCCGATCGATTTGCTGAAACCCATCCTCGGCGACCTGATCGCGCAGGGGAAATCATCCGCTAGGCCGCGCCCATGGCTCGGCATCAACACGCAGGACCTGCAAGGCAAGCTGATCGTGACGCGGGTGTCGCCCGAGAGCCCGGCCGAGAAAGCGGGCCTGGCGACCGGCGACATCATCGTCGGCATCCGCGGCGAGCCGGTGCAGGGCCAGGCCGATTTCTACCGCAAGCTGTGGTCGAGCGGCGATGCCGGCGCCGAAGTGATGCTCGACGTGCTGAAGGGCGTCGAGGTGAAAAAATTCGGCGTGATATCGATGGATCGCGAGCATTACCTGCGGCCGAAGCCAACGTATTAGCTGTCAGCTTTCAGCGTTCAGAAAAACCCCGCTCCGAGGACGCCGGTCGCCAAGTCCATTTCCTCGACCAGCTTTTTTCCGACCAGGTTGCGCAGCGTTTCGGTGGTGCCGCCGCCGAGGCTGCCATAGCGCGTGCCGCGAAAGAAACGCGAGACCGCGTACTCGTCGGTGAAGCCGTAGCCGCCGTGGATCTGGATGGCCTCCGAAGTGACGCGAATGCTCATTTCGTTGCAGTAGATTTTCGCCATTGCGGCGAGCGTCGGGTCGGGGAATTGCTCGCCGCTCACCGCGGCGCGGTAAAGCAGCCCGCGCGCCGCCTCGATCTGGATGTACATGTCGGCGGCCTTCCAGCGCATGCCCTGAAAGTCGCCGATCGGGTGTCCGAACGCTGAGCGGTCGCGCAGATACTTGAGCGATTCCTCGAGCGCGCCTTCGGCGAGCCCCAGGCAGATCGCGGGGTTGAGGCAGCGCTGGGTGTTGAACGCGCTCAGCAGGCGCTTCATGCCGTCGCGCTTGATCACCAGATTTTCGAGCGGCAATTCGATGTCGTTGAACTGCACTTCGCTCAAGTACTCGCCGCCCATGGTGTGGTACTTGGCTTCGGCGACGAGACCTTTGACGCCGCCCGGGATCAATACGCAGCCGATGCCGGGCGCACCCGGCACGCCGTCGACGCGGGTGAAGACGACGAACATTTCGGCGAGATCGGCGCGGCTGATCAGCGTTTTGCGGCCGTTGACGATCACGCGGCCGCCTTTGACGACGGTATTGGTGGTGTAATTCGGCACGTCGGTGCCGGCGTTGGGCTCGGTCATGCAGATTGCGAGGATCGCCTCGCCCGTTGCGACTCGCGGCAGGATCTTCTGCTTGATCGATTCGGGCGCGTAGGTGCTGATGATCCGGCATTGCACGCCGACTTCGCCCAACACCGCCATCGCGGTGACGTAGCACACCTTGCCGATTTCCTCGAGCACCAGAACGGTGTCGAGGATGCTTAAGCCCGAGCCGCCGTATTCGGTGGGGACCGCCATCCCGAGTACGCCGATTTCGGCGAGGCGCCGCATGTTTTCCGCCGGCCACGTGCCGTCGAGATATTTGATCGCGCGCGGCGCGAATTCCTTCTGGCATGCCTTGCGCACGACGCTGACGAATTCGCGTTGCTCCGGGGTAAGCTTGAAATCCACGCGTTTCTTCCTTTTAAAATGATGCGTATGACCGGCGCCCGGGCAAGAGGCGGAGCGTCGCCGATCGGGCGTCCGTGTCGATCCGCAACTGGTCGAAATTATACGGTGCTGCGGCCCGCGTGCCACGCGGCGATGGTGTCAGTCATCTCGTCGAGCGATCCGAACACCGTTGCGCCGGCTTGCTCGAGCGCGGCCTTCTTCGCAGCGTAGCCGCCGTGGCTGCCGTGCACCAGCGCACCGGCATGTCCCATCGTCACGCCTTCGGGCGAGCTGCGGCCGGCGATCAGCGCAAAGACCGGTTTGCCGAAATGGTGCCCGGCAAGCGCGGCGGCGAATTCCTCTTCGTCGTTGCCGCCGATTTCGCCGATGATCAGCAACGCCCCGGTTTGCGCGTCGGCGGCGAAGAAGGGCACCAGCTCGGCGAAACGCGTGCCTTTGACCGGGTCGCCGCCGACGCCGACCCACACCGAGGTGCCGACGCCGCGCTGCGCGAGCCGGTAGCCGGATTCGTACGACAGCGTGCCGCTTTTCGACATCAGCCCGAGCGGCCCGGGCTTGAGCGATGCTTCCGGCAGAAAGCCGAGCTTGGCCTGGCCCGGCACCGCCATGCCCGGAGTCGACGCGCCGATCCACATCACGCCCGCTTCCTGCGTCAGGCGCCGCGCGCGCAATGCGTCATGCACCGGCATGCCTTCGGTCGGCGTCACGATCAAGCGGATTCCGGCTTGCACCGCGTCCCCGATGGCGTCGAGCAGTTGCTCGGCGCCGACCAGCAATACGCTTGCGGTCGCGCCGGTTTGTGCGACCGCGTCGCGGCACGCCGCAAACACCGGCACGCCATCCACGTCGGCAACGTCGGACCTGGGCGAAACGCCGGCGACGATGTTGGTGCCGTAACCGTGCATCAGCCGCGCGTGCATGCGGCCGGCGCGGCCGGTGATGCCCTGGATGATGACGCGGGTGGCGCGGTCGATGCGCGGATAGCTCATAGATGGCCGCGCACCAGCGCGATGGCGGCGCCGAGATCGGTGACGACGGGAATGTTGCGGCTCGCGAGAAACCCGCGCGCAGCCTCGAGATTGGTGCCGACCAGGCGCGCAACCACCGGCACCTTGAGTTGCGGCACGCGCGCGAACGCTTCGGTCAGCAGCCGCGCGAATTCGCCGAGGTCGGTGATCCCGGCGAAAATGTTGACGAGCAGCACGCGCACGCGCTTGCCTTCGGCGATCCAGTTGAGCACGTTGACCAGCCGCGTCGCATCGCCGCGCAAGCCGCCGGTGCGCACGTCGAGAAAGTTGTACGGTTTGAGGCGGGCCGCGCGCAGTTCGTCGATCAGCATCATCGACAGCCCGGCGCCGGTGGTGAGCAGTCCGATCTCGCCGTCGGGATCGACCACCACGTAATCACACCCGTGTTCCTGTTTGCGCTGCGCTTCGGGATAGGCGCCCGCGCGGTTCGCGAGCAGCGCGCGCAGTTGCGGCTGGCGGAAAAGCGCATCATCGTCGGTCACGATCCTGGCGTCACCCGCGATCCAGCCGCCGCCGGGGCGCACGAACAGCGGGTTGATTTCGAGCAGGCACAGCTCAGCTTCCAGAAAAACCTTCGTCAGCTCGCGCGCCGCACGGTTCAGGGCACCGGCGATATGCGGAGCGAATCCGGCAGTGAGCCGTGCGGCCTGTGCGGCGACATCCGGCAGCTCCGGTGCCATCGTCGCGCTGCGAATTGCGCCGGCGGATTTCGCCAGCGATTCGATCTCGACGCCGCCTTGTGCCGAGATCATCATGCGCACGCCGGCGGCGACCGGGTCGAGCATCAAACTCAAGTACGTTTCTTCGACGCCGGTGACACGGGTTTCGACGCGGCAGGCGCGCACGGTCAAACCCTGGTGCGTCGCGCCGAGCAGATCGCGCAAGTGCGATCGGAGTTCGCTCCCGGTATTTGCGGTGCGGATCAGCCCGGCCTTGCCGCGCCCGCCCGCCGCGACTTGCGCTTTCACTACCCAGGGACCGGGGGGCAGTCCGGCGAAGTCCGCGTCCGCGCTTTCGATCAGCGCGCCATGCGGCACCGGCGCACCGTGCAGCGCGAGCAGTGTTTTCGCGTCGTGCTCAAGCAGAAACATTAGAGACGGTGAACGGTGTATGGTGAATGGTGAATCGACAACGGTAGGCGGCAAGAGCGGCCTGTCTTAGGGTGCTCGGCGTGCTGCTGACGTCTGACCGTCAGCAGGTCTTGATCGTTCGCTCATCACTCTTGCTTGGCGCCGGTAGTATAAGGGCGCGCCGCCGCTGGCGGCAATGCATATGAACCCGGATTGCGCTCGTCGGCGCTCTGCACTAGACTTGTGCGCTCGTTTTTTCCCGCCATACCCATCCAAATTTCCAGGGAACGCAATGAATCAGCGCAGCAGCCAGGCAGCCATATCCGGCCAGGAGCACTGGACCCAAAAAGGCGACGTCAAACTCTTTTTGTGGGAGAAGCGCTCACCTGACGGCGCGAAAAACGGCACGCTGCTCTTCGTGCACGGCTCGTCGATGGCGTCGACGCCGACGTTCGATCTGCAGGTGCCCGGCCGGCCGTACTCGTCGGCGATGGATTGCTTCGCCGGGCGCGGTTACGACACGTGGTGCTTCGACATGGAGGGCTACGGCCGCTCCGGCAAGAAACGCGACATCAACTGCGACATCGCCAACGGCGCCGACGATATCGCCGCGGCGACCGGCTACATCATGAAAACGCGCGGCGTGAAGAAGTTCCTGGTGTACGGCATTTCCTCCGGCGCGCTGCGCGCGGCGGTGTTCGCGCAGCGCCATCCCGAGCGGGTCGGGCGGCTTGCGCTCGATGCGTTCGTGTGGACCGGCGAGGGCAGCCCGACGCTCGAGGAGCGCCGCAGGAAACTGCCGCAGTTCCTCAAGATGAAGCGGCGCCCGATCGACAAGGCGTTCATACACGGCATCTTCGAGCGCGATCATCCGGGCTGCGCCGAAGGAAAAGTGATCAAGGCGTTTGCCGACGCGGTCATCGCGCTCGACGATTCGGTGCCGACCGGCACCTACGTCGACATGTGCTCGAAGCTGCCGGTGGTCGACCCGGAGAAGATCACCGTGCCGACCCTCATCATGCGCGGCGAGTTCGACGGCATCGCTGGATTCGACGACCTCATCGAATTCTTCAAGCGCCTGCCGAATCCCGACAAGCAGTTCAGCGTGATGGCCGGGATTTCGCACGCCAGCTTCCAGCAGATCAATTACCTGATGGTGTATCACATCCTGCACTCGTTCTTCGCGCAGCCGGAGCCGATTTACCGCGGTTAACCGCAAGCGGGGTGGGCGAAATGCGCAAAGCAAGCTAGTATTCGTCCGGCAGTCCAATAACAAACGGGCGCAAGACCCAAACCGATAAGGGTCGCAGCAGTCTCAGCTGAGGTGGCTTTTAGTGTTCTGTTCTTTTACCGAGGAGAAAAATCATGAATTTCGAATCACGTTTGCTTTTTGCGGGCCTGTTGTCTGCGTTGACGCTCGGCGTGTCAGGCACTGTTGGTGCGCAGAGCTGGCCCGACAAGCCGGTGCGCATCATCGTGCCGTTCGGGCCCGGCGGCGGCACCGACATTCAGGGGCGGCTGCTCGGCAAGAAGTTTTATGAAAGCATGGGGCAGACGTTCGTCGTCGACAACCGCGCCGGAGCGGCCGGCCTGATCGGCGCCGAACTGGCGGTAAAGTCGCCCGCCGACGGCAATACCATTCTGTTCACGACCGCGTCGCTCTCCGTCAACGTCACCCTCTACAAGAAGTCGATCACCTTCGATCCGCTCAAGGATCTCGCGCCGGTGTGCTGGATTTCCTCGGTGCCGCTGGTGCTGGTAACGCATCCGAGCGTGCCGGTGAAATCGGTGAAGGACATCATCGCGCTGGCGAAAAAAACAGGCAAACTCAACGCCGGTTCCAACGGCGCCGGCACCACCAGTTATCTGGCGGTCGAGATGTTCAAGCAGGCCACCGGAGCCAACGTGGTGAACGTGCCCTACAAGGGAGGCGGCCCCGCGATTACCGCGTTGATCAGCGGCGAGGTCGATTTCGAGTTTGCGACTGCGCTGGCCGCGGCGCCCCACGTCAAGTCGGGCAAGGTCAAGGCGTTTGCGGTGACGACCGCGAAACCGGCCAAAGCGTACCCCGATCTGCCGACCATGACATCGACGTACCCGGACTTTGATGTGGACAACTGGTATGCGATGTTCATGCCGGCGGGGACACCCAAACCCATCATCGACAAGCTGCACTCGGAAATCCTGAAGGCGCTCAAGGCGTCTGACGTGCAGGAGTTCATGGCGAGGGAAGGCGGTCAACCGGTCGGCAGCACGCCGGAGGAACTGACGGACATGTTCAAGCGCGAGGTCGCCAAGTATGCGAAGGTGATCGAGGCCGGACATATGGCGGTGCAATAGAGCAGCCATGCACGCGGGTCAAGCGGAAGACATTGATGACTGAATTCGACGCGGCGCAGCTCGATTGGCAGGCGCAGTACAAGCTCATGATCGGCACGGTAACGCCGCGTCCGATCGCGCTCGTGACGACGCTTGGGGCAAGCGGGCCGAACGCCGCGCCGTTCAGTTTTTTCAACGCGATCGGCTCCGATCCCGCGATGATCATGTTTTCGGTCGGCGACAAGGACAGCGGCGCCAAGGACACGGTGGCCAACATCCGCGAGTGCCCTGAGTTCGTGGTGCACATCGTGAGCGACGCGATCAAGGAGAAGATGAACGTCTGCGCCGTCGACTATCCACGCGGCGTCAACGAGATCGCCAAGGCCGGGTTTACCGTGTTGCCGTCGAAGAAAGTGCGGCCGCCGTATATTACCGAAGCACCGGTCGCACTCGAATGCAAACTGATGCAGATGCTCGAGCTCGGCCGCAAGCCGTATCACCTGGTCATCGGCGAAGTGGTTTACTTCCACTACCATGACGGCATCGTCGATGAAAAATTCCACGTCGACGTCGGCAGGATCAACCCGATCGGGAGGCTCGCCGGCAGGGGCGGTTACACGCGCATCACCGACCGCTTCGAGATGCCGCGCATCGCCTATCGCGGCCCCGGTTCCGGCGACTAGACAAAAACGATAGCCACAGAGCTCACAGAGGACACCAAAAATCGGTGAATGGTAAATGGTGAATAGTGAATGGGTATTCCAATCACGATTTACGATTCACTATTCACGCTTCACGCCTTTCTCCGTGATCTCTGTGCCCTCTGTGGCTAAATGCCTTGGAACAAAATGACCGTCAAACCCACCAACGTCCGTCCTGCGTTCGACAAAGTCATCACCGACATCGCCGATTATGTCGACCGCCACGCGGTCAAAAGCGGGCTTGCGTTCGAGACCGCGCACTACTGCCTGATCGACAGCCTCGGCTGCGGCTTTGAAGCGCTCGCGTACCCGGCGTGCACCAAGCTGCTCGGCCCGCTCGTGCCGGGAACGATGGTGCCGAACGGCGCGCGCGTGCCGGGCACTTCGTTCGTGCTGGATCCCGTGCACGCCGCGTTCAACATCGGCGCGCTGGTGCGCTGGCTCGACTACAACGACGCGTTCTACGGCGAGACGGTGATCCATCCATCCGACACCTTCAGCGGCATTCTTGCCACGGCGGACTGGCTGTCCCGCGCGCGCGTCGCGCAAGGCAGAAAGCCGCTCGTCATGCGCGACGTGCTCGAAGCGGCGGTCAAGGCCTATGAGATCATGGGCTGCCTCGCGCTCGAGAACGGTTTCACCCGCGCCGGGCTCGATCACACGATACTCGTCAAGATCGCGGTCACCGCTGTTTCCGCCAAAATGCTCGGCGGCACGCGCGAAGAGATCGTCAACGCGGTATCGAATGCGTGGATCGACGGTCATGCGCTCGCCGCTTTCCGCCGCAAGCCCAACACCGGTTCGCGCAAATCGTGGGCGGCGGGCGATGCGGCGAGCCGCGGCGTGCGGCTCGCGCTGATGGCGCTCAAGGGGGAAATGGGTTATCCGTCGGCGCTGACGGCGAAGACCTGGGGCCTCTACGACGTGTTGTTCAGGGGCAAGCCGTTCAGGTTCCAGCGCCCGTACGCGAGCTACGTGATCGAGAACGTGCTGTTCAAGATCGCCTATCCCACTGCGTTCCACGGGCAAAGCGGGGTCGAGGCCGCGATCAGGCTGCACCCGTTGGTGAAAGACCGGCTCGACGACATCAAGCGCGTCGAAGTGAAGTGCCACAACTCGACCATGGTCATCCTCGATAAAACCGGGCCGCTGGCGAATCCCGCCGACCGCGACCATTGCATGCAGTACATGATGGCGGTCGGCATGATCTTCGGCAAGCTCACCGCGGAGGATTACGAAGACCACGTCGCCGCCGATCCGCGCATCGACGCGCTGCGCGCGAAAATGCGCCTGACGGAGTCGAAAGTTTTCGAGCGCGAATATCACGATCCCGCCAAGCGCACCAACGCCAACTCGATCCAGGTCTGGTTCAAGGACGGCACCCGGACGCCGCTCGCGCAGGTCGATTACCCGCTCGGCCATCGCAAGCGGCGCAAGGAAGGGATACCGGTGCTGATGGAAAAGTTCGAGCGCAACGTCGCGCGGGTGTTCGCCGAAAAACAGCGGCGCGCGATTCTCGGCGCGTGCCTCGACCGCAGGCGGCTGGCGGCGATGCCGGTCAACGAGTTTATCGATTTGCTGGTGTAAGGCACGGCGGCATTGTTCCGTGGTCTGAACCCTTTACGGATGCGGAGGATCAAATGTTTACATCAGGCGTGGACATCGAAGTCATCGCGCATGTGGTTCAATTGGCCGTGGCGCCCGTTTTTCTGCTCACGGGGGTGGCCGCGCTGCTCGGGGTCATGACCAACCGGCTTGCCCGCGTTATCGATCGCGCGCGGCTGCTCGAGGGCCGCTGGCGCCAGTTCGATGAAACGGAACAGGGGGACGCGCGGGCGGAGCTCTGCATTCTGGAGCGCCGCGCACGCCTCGCGAGTTGGGCGATCAATTTCTGCACCTGCGCGGCGCTGCTGGTTTGCGCGGTGGTCGCGACGCTTTTTATCGATGCGTTTCTGAGCGCAAATCTGCGCTGGCTGGTCGGCGCATTGTTCGTCATCTCGATGATCGTGCTTATCGGCGGACTCGTTTCGTTCCTGCGCGAGGTCTATCTCGCGACACACACGCTGCGCATCGGGCCGCCGCAATAAGGCCGGGCGGAATTCCGCCCGTCGTAGAAGATGCCAAAGGGAGACAAAATGCTGAAAATGGTCGAGTGGATCGAAAGGTTCGTCGTCAGCGTGCTGATCCTGCTGCTGCTGATTGCCATCATCATGGGGACCATCAATCTCGGCTCGGTCGTGGTGACGGAAGTCATCGAGCCGCCGTACCTGCAGATCGAGACCAGCCGGCTGTTCGAGATGTTCAGCCTTTTTCTCATCATCCTGGTCGGGCTCGAGCTGCTGCGCTCGGTGAAGAGCTATCTCGTCCATGGCGACATCAAGCCCGAGATCGTGGTCGAGGCCGCGATCATCGCGCTCGGCAACAAATTGATCACGCTGGATGTCAAACAGGTCGCGCCCGAAATGCTTCTGGGTCTGGCGGCGGTCCTCCTCGGGCTGGCGGCACTCTATTTCGTTCTCAGAAGGACCGCGGCAACGCAATGACAGATGGTGTGATGCTGTCGGCGCACCGAGTCTTCAGTCGAGATGCACGCCCGACGCCTTGACGACGCTGGCCCAGCGCGCGATGTCCTGTCTGATCAGCGCGGTGAATTGCTCCGGCGTGCTGCCGACCGGGTCGGCGCCGAGCGCGGCGAGCTTTTCCTTCAGGTCCGGTGCGGCGAGCGCGCGCACGAACTCGTCGTGCAGTTTCGTTACGATGGATTGAGGCGTGCCGCCTGTGGCCGCGACACCGACCCAGACCGTCGATTCGAAATCCCTGATCCCTGCTTCGATCAGCGTCGGAGCCTCCGGCAGCGACGGCGAGCGTTTGCGCGAGGCGACGGCGAGCATGCGCAATTTGCCGCTTGACGTGTAAGGCACCGCGGAAGCGGTGGAAGTGAACATCAGCGACACCTGACCCGACAGCATGTCGATGATCGCAGGAGCGGCGCCCTTGTACGGCACGTGCACGACGTTGATGCCCGTCGCATGCTTCAACGCTTCCATCGTCAGGTGCGAGATCGTGCCGTTGCCGGTCGATGCGTAGTTGAGTGATTTCGATTTAGCGAACGCAACGAGCTCGGTGACCGACTTCGCGGGCAATGCCGGCGTGATGATGAGCGCCATCGGCGTGTCGACGAGCTGGGTGATGTACACGAAATCCTTCAGCGGGTCGTAAGCAAGCTTCGCATGCAGCGCCGGCGCGAGCGAAATCGGCCCGCCGGTCACGAGAAAGATCGTGTAGCCGTCCCTAGGCGCCCTGGCGACGAGTTCGGCGGCGATCAACCCTGCTGCGCCGCCGCGGTTGTCGACCACCACCTGTTGGCCGAGCTTTTCGGCGAGTCGCTGCGCGAACAGTCGCGCGATCACATCCTGCGAGCCGCCGGGCGTGAACGGAACGACGAAGCGGATTGGCTTCGATGGATAATTCTGCGCGAATACGATGGCCGGCATCAGCACGTACCACGCGGTGCATAACAGCCGGCACAGCAAACGGAATGTCATGATCGGGCTCTCGGGTATTACATTCTGTTCATTAGGACGAAGATCAGTTCCACGACCAGAAATCGCCGCGCTCCTCCATGAAGAAGCGCGCGAGCACCATCTTGTGCACTTCGGAGGCGCCGTCCACCAGCCGCGCCTGGCGCGCGTAGCGGTAAATCCATTCGAGCGGGGTGTCTTTCGAGTAGCCGCGCGCGCCGTTCAACTGGATCGCGGTGTCGACCGCCTGGTGCAGCACGTCGGCGACCGCGACCTTCGCCATCGAGATTTCCTTGCGCGCGAAATCGCCTTGATCGAGTTTCGTCGCTGCGCGCATCACGAGCATTCGCCCGACCTCGATCTGCATCGCGGCATCGCCCAACAGCCATTGCACGCTCTCGCGCTCGGCGAGTTTGGCGCCGAGCGCCGCGCGGTGCGACACGTACTCCGCGGCGATGTCCATCGAGCGGCGCGCGAGTCCCAGCCAGCGCATGCAATGCGTAAGGCGCGCGGTGCCGAGCCGGATCTGCGTGAGCTTGAGTCCGTCGCCGACGTTCATCAGCCGGTTCTCGTCGGGGATTTCGAGCCCGTCGAACTCGAGCTCGCAGTGCCCGCCGTGCTCTTCCGGCCCCATGATCGGGATGCGGCGCGTGATCTTCCAGCCCGGCTGGTCGCGGTCGAACAGGAACGCCGTGAGCCCTTTGCGCTTGTCGTCCGAAGTCTTCGCGATAAGGATGAAGTGCTGTGCGACGCCCGCGCCGGTGATGAACCACTTGCGGCCGCGGATCACCCACTTGTCGCCGGTCTTCGCCGCGGTCGTCAGCATCATGGCCGGATCGGAGCCGGCGCCCGGCGCGGGCTCGGTCATCACGATCGCCGAGCGCGCCTTGCCGTCCACGATCGGCTGCAGCCAGCGTTTTTTCTGCTCCTCGGTCGCGACTTTGTTGAGCACGATCATGTTGCCGTCGTCCGGCGCGGCGCAGTTGAACACCACCGGCCCGAAGAGCGAATAGTTCATCTCCTCGTAGCATGCAGCCATGCCGACCACATTGAGCCCCTGGCCGCCGCGTGCCTTCGGCATCTGCGGCGCCCACAGCCAGGCCGCTTTCGCCTTGGCGCGCATTTTCTCGAGCACATCGAGACGGATGTTCTCGTGATCGTCGTACGTGTGCGGGTCGGCTTCGAGCGGCAGCAGGTGCTCGGCGACGAAAGCGCGGTAGCGCTTCCGGTAGTCGTCTATTTGAGGCGGCAGCGTAAAGTCCATATGAGCTCCAAAAGCGTTGGCCACAGAGGACACAGAGGTCACAGAGAGGGACAAAAAGTGAAAAATCTATCCTTCTTGTTTCTTCTCCGTGTCCTCTGTGCTCTCTGTGGCTAAAGGTTCTTCATCAATTCTTTCGCGCGCTCGCGCAGCACGAATTTCTGGATCTTGCCGGTCGCGTTTTTGGGCAGTTCGCCGAACACGATTTTCTTCGGCGTCTTGAAGTGCGCGAGCGCGGCGCGCACCTGCGCGATCAATTGCGCCTCGCTCGTCGTCGCACCCGGCTTCAGCGCGACGAACGCAACCGGCACCTCGCCCCATTTCGGATCGGGGCCGGCGACGACCGCTGCTTCCATGACGGCGGGATGCGAGGCGAGCGCGCGCTCGATTTCGAGCGAGGCGATGTTCTCGCCGCCGGAAATGATGATGTCCTTGGCGCGGTCCTTGATCTCGATGTAGCGGTCCGGATGCATGACGCCGAGATCGCCGGTGCGGAACCAGCCGTCGGGCGCCGCGCGCTTAGTCGCTTCATCGTCGCGGTAATAGCCGAGCATCACGTTGTTGCCGCGCAGCGCGATCTCGCCGAGCGTCGCGCCGTCGGCGGGCACATCCTTGCCTTCGCTATCGACTATCCGGAGCTCCTGCGCAATCACGTTGCCGACACCCTGGCGCGCCTTGATCTGCCCCTGTTCGGCGATCGAACGTTTGCTCCAGTCGGCGCGCCACTCGCAGATCACAGCGGGCCCGAATGTTTCGGTGAGGCCGTAGAGATGGGTGACATCGATGCCGAGTTCCGCCATGCGCGTCAGTATCGCCGGCGTCGGCGGCGCACCGCCGGTCGCCGCATGGATTGCGCGCGCGAGCTTGCCCTTTGCCGCGGATACAGACCACGCGATCATGATCAACACCGTCGGCGCCGCGCAGAAATGCGTGACGCCGGATTCGCGCAGGTGTTTCCAGATGAGCTCGGGATCGAGTTTGCGCAGGCACAAGTGAGTAGCGCCCGCCGCGGTGACGCCCCAGGTGAAGCACCAGCCGTTGCAATGGAACATCGGCAGCGTCCACAGGTACACGCTGTCGCAGTCGAGCCGCATGTGCGCCGCCATCGCGAGCGCCTGCAGATACGCGCCGCGGTGGTGATACATCACGCCTTTCGGCTTGCCGGTGGTGCCGCTCGTGTAGTTGATCGAAAGCATGCCGCGCTCGTCGGCGACCGGCTCGGCGTGCGGCGTGGCGGCGGCAAGCAGTTTCTCGTACTCGTCGGCCCCGCCGGCGCGCACCAGCTTCAAGGCGTTGCCGGCCTGCTGCGCGATCGCGCGCGCGACCGTTTCGAAGTCGTGGTCGTAGATCAGCACCAACGCCTCGCTGTGCTTGATGACGTAGGCGAGATCGTTCGCGGTCAGGCGCTGATTGAGCGCGACCAGCACGGCGCCGGCGAGCGGCACGCCGTAATGTGCTTCGAGCAAAACGTGAGTGTTGGGCGCGAGTACCGCGACGCGTGCGCCGTGCGCGACGCCAAGCGCGCGCAACGCGCCCGCCAGCCGCTGCACGCGGTCGAAAAACTCCGAATAAGTAAAATGGCGCTCGCCGTCGATCACCGCGATGCGGTCGGCGAACACGGTCGCCGAGCGCCGCAGGAAAGCGGTCGGCGTCAACGGCTCGAACGACATCTGCGGCTGCATGCGCGTGTTAGTCCTTGAGAGCTTTAGGGTTGGACACGGCAAGCTTGTCGACAGTGGTTTTTTCCAGATGCCCGAGCAGCGCCGTGCGCTCTTTGGCGTCGAACCGGCCGGCGCGGATTTCGGTTGCGAGGCGCCGATTATAGCCCGCGAGCGCCACGTGCAGCGCTGCTCCTGCTAACGGCTTCGGCCGCTCGGAGAAAAACACGCGCAGCCGCGCGAGTTCGGCCTGGGCGTCATCATCGCCGGCGGCGTGCTCGCGCGATGCGATCGCGATTGCGTTGGCGATCATCAGCGCGCTGTAGCGCAGATCTTCCGGCAATCGCGGCAGGATTTGATCGAGCAGCGTGCGGCGGGCGATCTCGAGCAGCTCGGTGGCGTCGGGGCGGTCGTTCATGGAAGAACCGTGAAGGAGTGAAAGAGTGAAGGAGTGAAAGTGTGAAAGAGTCAAAGGTTCCCTCCCCCTTTGACAAGGGGGAGGGCTAGAGAGGGGGTGTTCACCCATTCACACGTTCACTCATTCACCTCCTGGATTGTCTTCATCGGCAGCTAACTGTCGATGTGACCGGCAACTTTTGTCAGCGCGATAACCTCGTGCTCGAGCTCGGCGACGATGCGGCCGGTCAGCGCGAGCTCGAGCGAAGGCTCGGCGCCGGACAAATGGCGCTGCGCCTGCTGCAATGCAATTATCGCCCAGCGCACGTGCGCCATCACCTGCCAGTATACGAGTGCTTGCGCGGATACCGTACGTCCCGATGCGCGCTGATAAGGGTCGAGAAAATCATCGGCATGCGCAATACCGCCCACGGGAAGCTGCTTGCCGGCGAAGCGCCAGCATTTGGCGAAAATCCAGCCCACGTCTTCGAGCGGGTTGCCGAACGCAACGAATTCCCAGTCGAGCACGCCGGCGAGCCCGCCGTCATGGATAAGGTAGTTGCCGGTGCGGTAATCGCGGTGGATGAAAGTCGTTTCCTCGTCGCGTGGCGCATTGATTTCGCACCAGCGCAACCCCCATTCGAGCGTGGGATGCGGCCCGGGCAATCGATCGAGATAGCTGCGGTAGTGCGCGACATTGTCGCGCGCGAGCGTCGTTACGAGAAAGCCGAGCTTCGGATGCGGCGGTTTGATCGCGTGCAGCCGTGCGAGGTTTTCCGCGAGTTCCCGGGCAAGGCGGACGCGGTCGGGAATCAGCGCGGCTTCGCGCGTCACGCGATGCCCGCTCGCGACGCCGGGCAGCCGCTGCATGATGAAAAACTCGCGGCCGGTCACCGTCATGTCGCTGCATAGCCACAGCGGCTGCGGCGCGCGGAGGCCTGCGGCATGCGCGATCTGCAGCACCTGGAATTCCTCGCTGCGTTTGAGACTGGCTTCGACCCGCGCCGCCGCGTCGGTGCGCAACACCCACTGCTGCGAACCCGCATGCGCGCCGCCTTTGATATCGGCATCGAGCGCCCAGTTTTCCTGCACCGCGCCGCCGCTCATGCGTTCGAGCCGTGTTAAACGTACCGCATCGGCACCCGCTGCCGCGCGCAGAAACGCTTCGATCCTGGCGCGCGTATCAGCGGTGTCGAGATTCACGCCTCACCCCTGACGCCTCGCGCCTCACGCATTTACATGTGCGAGTAGAGCACGCGGCCGGCGACCGGCACGCGCGCCATCAGCACGCAACCGCTGCCGGAGTCCGTGATGTATATCGTCTTGCGGTCCGGGCCGCCAAAAGCAATGTTGGTCACCAGGTCGCTGCCGCACGACTGCACGCGATAGAGCGGCTCGCCGCGATGATTGAAGATCCATACCGCGCCCATGCCGGGATGCGCGACCGCGAGACCGTCGTGCTCGTCGATGGCCATGCCGTCGGGGCCGCGCCCGCCGGAGAGCTGAATCTGGACGCCCATGCGCGCGACGGTGCCGTCGGGAGCGAACGGAAAGCGCCACACCGCGTTCGCGCGCGTGACTGCAACGAAGAGTATGTCTTCGTCGCGATTGAGCACGAGACCGTTAGGGCTCGGCACGCAGTCGGCGATGCGTTGCAGCAGTCCGGCTGCGGTGTAGCGGTAGACGCGCCCGGTCGGGTCGGCGAGATCGCTTTGTCCCTGGTCGGTGAAATACAAGTCGCCGTTGGACGCGAACGTGAGGTCGTTGACGCCCTTGAAGTGTTCCCGGTGATAGCGCGTGACGACCGGTGTGACCTTGCCGCTCGCGGGATCGAGCAGCATGATGCCGTGCTTGTGATCGGCGACGAAAATGCGGCCGTCTTTGTGGATCCGCAAGCCATTCGGCTCGCCGTCGTATTCGGCGACAACGTCGAACTTGCCTTGCGGCGAGATGCGAAAAATCCGGCCGTACGGGATGTCGACGACATAAAGATTGCCGGCGCGGTCGAACGACGGGCCTTCGAGAAAGCTGCCGGCAGGCACGGGGCCGCCGCCGGCGGCGATGCGCTCCGCGGGCACGTGGGTCTTGCGCAGCGCTTGCGGGACGGCGGCGAACACTTCGGTCTGGATCAATTGCGGCGGGGCAAACATGGCGTGCTTCTCCTCCCGATTCGAACCGCGATTATATGCGAGTTTGTTGCGCGCTCGCGCGCTCCGTATAATCTGAGCACCGCATGCCGGATGCACCGGATCCGTCTCCCCGCCGATGAAAACACCGCTCGAAGTCATCCGGCTTTATCCCGCGCACGACTACACGCTCGCCGGCGCGGTCGAAAGCCGCATGCGCGCCGATCCGCGGCGCGACTTCATGGTGTGTGGCGGCAAGACTTGGAGCTGGGCCGGATTTCACGCCGCGCTGCTGCGCGCAGCGCAAATGCTCGCCGCGCGCGGCATCGGAAAGGGCGACCGCGTCGCGATCATGGCGCGGAACAGCGACGCACACGTGCTGCTCTTGTTTGCGCTCGCGCGCATCGGCGCGATCATGGTGCCCGTCAACACGGATTTCGGCGTTGCCGAAGCGGGCTACGTGCTCAAGCACGCCGCAGTGAGCGCGGTGATGTGCAGCGGCGAGGCGCTGGCGGTTGCGCGCGAAGCGGCGCAGGGATTTGCACCCGCGCCGTGGTTCGCGCTGATCGACGGCGAGCGCGACGGCGTTCCGGATTTCTTCGCGCTGATCGCGCAGGCGCCGCCGATCGAACTGCCACGCGACATCAGCCCGGATGACACCTGTCTGATCGTCTACACATCGGGTACCACCGGCTTTCCCAAAGGCGCGATGCACAGCCAGCGCAATTTCGTGACGTGCGGCGAGGCGTATGTCGCACGCATCCACGCCCAGCCCGACGAGCGGATCATGACCGTGCTGCCGCTGTTCCACATCAATGCGCTGTTTTATTCGCTCGCCGGCACGCTCGCGGCCGGCGCGTGCATCATCGTCGTGCCGCGTTTCTCGGCGTCGGGTTTCTGGCAGACCGCAGTCGAGACACGCGCGACCGCCGTCAACATCATCGAAGCGATCGGCACCATCCTGATCGCGCGCCCGCGCAGCGAGTTTCGCGCCGGGCACGGCATCACCAAGCTCTACGGCGCGCGCCAGGCCATGATCGAGACGTTCCGCAATGATTTTCACGTGCCGCATCTGATCGGCGGCTACGGCATGACCGAAATCCCTGGCGTCACCTGCAATCCGTTCGAAGGGCCGCAGAAACCGGGCAGCATGGGGCCGATCGGCCGCCACCCCGACCTGCAGCGGCCGTGGGCGCAATGCCGCGTCGTCGATGACAACGGCAACGACGTCGGTGTCGATGAGGTCGGCGAGCTGCTGGTCAAGACGCCGATCATCATGCAGGGTTATTTCCGCGATCCCGGGCAGACGAAGAGCGCTTTTCGCGACGGCTGGTTCCTGACCGGCGACCTCGTGCGGCGCGACGCCGACGGTTATTTCTTTTTCGTATCGCGCAAAAAAGACATCATCCGCCGCCGCGGCGAGAACATCGCCGGCGCCGAGCTCGACCGCGTGATCGGCGAGCACCCCGCGGTGTTGGAGGTCGCCGCAATCGCCGTGCCGTCCGAGCTCGGCGAAGACGAAATTCTGGCAGCGGTCGTGCTCAAGCCCGGCGCCCGGGCGAGCGCGGAGGAGATCGCCGAGTGGTGCCGCGCGCGGCTCGCGCCTATGAAAGTGCCGCGCTTCGTCGCATTCGTCGGCGGGCTGCCGCACACGCCGACGCACAAAATCGCGAAAGCGGTGCTGCGCGCCGACAAAACACTGAAGGAAATGGCCGTGGATTTGCGGGCCAAGGCGAGCGCGTAGCTTGCAGTGTCGCGTTTTTCGGCGTGGCGCATAGTGTTACGATTACCGCGTGCCCATATCCCCATCCATTATTCCGCCGCCCAAAGGCGACGTCACCCAGTTCGCGCGCCTGTGGCGGTTTCTTGCGCCTTATCGCTGGAAAATCGCCGGTGCGCTCGCCGCGCTGATTGTCGCCGCCAGCTGCGTGCTCGCGCTCGGGCAGGGCCTGCGCTATGTGATCGACGCCGGCTTCGGCAGCGGTGACCCGCATCTGCTGAATCTGGCGCTGGCCGGCGTGGTGACGGTGTCGGTGGTGCTTGCATGCGCTACGTGGACGCGCTTTTATCTGATGATGAGCGTCGGCGAGCGCGTGATCGCCGACCTGCGCGAGGCGGTGTTCAGCCACGTGCTCACGCTCTCGCCCGCATTCTTCGACGCTTCGCGCACCGGCGAGATCGCCTCGCGTCTCACCAACGACACCGAGCAGATACGGCAGGTGATCGGTTTCGGGTTGTCGATGCTCCTGCGCAACGGCCTGATGATGGCGGGCGCCCTGGTGCTGCTCTTTGCCACCAGCCCCAAGCTTGCCGCGTTCATCGTGCTCGGCGTGCCGGCGACGGTGATACCGATACTGGTGATGGGACGGCGTGTGCGCAGCCTTTCGCGCCTGAACCAGGACCGCGTCGCGGATGTCTCGGCGCACATTGACGAATCGCTGCATGAATTCCGCACCGTGCAGGCCTACGGCAACGAGGACCTGGTGCAGCGCCAGTTCGACGCCGCGACCGAAGCGGCCTGCGCGGCGGGCGTGCATCGCGTGCGCGTCAAGGCGTGGCTGATTTCGCTCGTGATGCTGATCGGTTTCTGCGCGGTCGGCGTGATCCTGTGGATCGGCGGCCACGACGTGTTCGAGGGGCGGCTCACCGCGGGCCAGCTCTCGGCTTTCGTGTTCTACGCTGCGGTGGTCGCCAGCGGCGCGGGAACGGTGTCGGAAGTATGGGGCGAGATCCAGCGCGCCGCGGGCGCCACCGAACGGCTGATGGAGTTGCTCGATACGCGGTCTGCGCTGACGGTCGCGACCCCGCCGCTTGCGCTGCCGCCGCGCGTCAAGGGCGCGATCCGCTTCGATGAAGTCGTGTTCGCGTACCCGACGCGCCCCGAGACGACCGCGCTGGGGCCAATCTCGTTCACGATCAATCCCGGGGAGCGCGTGGCACTCGTCGGCCCGTCGGGCGCGGGCAAGTCAACGGTGTTTGCGCTGACGCTGCGGTTCTACGATCCGCAGGCGGGCCGCATCCTGGTGGACGGCGCCGACATCCGGCATTGCGCGCCGCACGACCTGCGCCGCGCCATCGCGCTCGTTCCGCAGGACCCCGTGATTTTTGCGGCGAGCGTCGCCGACAACGTGCGCTTCGGCCGTCCCGGCGCGTCGATGGACGAGGTGCGAGACGCCTGCGCCGCCGCGCACGCGCTCGAATTCATCGAGCGGCTGCCGCAGGGTTTCGACACCGACCTTGGCGAGCGCGGTGTCAAGCTCTCGGGCGGCCAGCGCCAGCGCATCTCGATTGCGCGCGCGCTGCTCGCCGACCGGCCGGTGCTGCTGCTGGATGAGGCGACCAGCTCACTCGATGCGGAGAGCGAGCGCCAGGTCGCCGCGGCGCTCAGCCGGCTTGAAAGCGGACGCACGACGCTCGTGATCGCGCACCGTCTGGCGACCGTGCGCCACGCCGATCGCATCATAGTCATGGATCGCGGCCGCATTCACTCGATCGGCACCCACGCGGAGCTGCTGCGCGCGGACGGACTGTATGCGCATCTCGCGCGGCTGCAGTTCATGACCGAAGGGGAGGTTGCGTAGCAGGCGGCTATATCATCACGCCTTTGTTTTACATAGCGCCTCCACAAGCGCGGAAGAGGATCAGGAGCGTTAGCTGATCCCTGAGAATTCGCGGTTACGCGCGCGTGAAGTCGAGAGGGCGAGAGGGAGGGACGAATATCCTGTATTCAGTCGACAACCGTTTTACGATTGCCAGCATGCGCGTACCGATAGAGCCAAAGCAGGATCACCAGCAACAAACCGCCGGGAAGCAACAGTGCTGCCACCCCAACGAGTAACTCGATGCTTCGTCTCAGGATCAGCATGGCGATCCGACTTACGTCTGTGGGGTATGCCAGACTTCTGCTGAGACGCGGCGCATGCGTTGTTCAAGAGTTTCGCTGCGGGTGTCCCGATGCGTCGTCACGTGGCCGAAATTAATCCGCGCAGAAGAAGTTTTCTCGCCTGGAACATACGTGATGGAGAGAAATGCGCCATAGAGCAGCCCGCAAATGCAAATGATCTGCCCCAAAGTAAAAAGTAAATCCATCATTGAAGTCTCCCGGTGATCGGTCTTGCCATGCCGCCACGTTAGCTCAGTGGCAAGACCAGCAATAGAAGACTAATGGACTAGTACTAAAGGTGTATTACAGCGCGGACGTTTGTTGGCGCCGCTCTCCCACTGAGGGTAAGCATTCGCCCGCGTCATTCCGGCTGAATGCCGGTAATCCGCATCCGCTCGGCATATGCGCCGGCGCCGGTTTCATTGCGTCCGAGATGCCGTTCCTGTGTAATATGCGACGGCAGTCATCGACTCGTGAGGAGATAAGACATGGCCAAGCTGCGCCACATTGCAATGCAGGTCCCGGACCCCTACAAAGCGGCGGAGTTCTACATGCGGGTGTTCGGGATGAAGAAGGTCGGCGAGACCGACTGGGAGAACGCGCGCGGCGTGTATCTCAGCGACGGCGTGGTCAACCTCGCGCTGCTCGATTACAAGACCGTCGAGGCCGCCGGCGAGGATCGCGGCTGCGATTTCGTCGGCATCCACCACATCGGCTTCTGGGTCGACGATGTCGCCAAGACGAGGAAGGCGATCGAGGCCCGGGGCGGCAAGTACTGGATGGGGGAGCCGGTTGAGGGCGGCGGCTTTTACGAAGTGAAGTACCGCGACCCGAACGGCATCGTGGTGGACATCACGGCGAACGGGTGGGGCGGCGCGGCGAAGGATGTCGTTGCCGCGCCGGAAAAAGCGAAAGTATAGAAAGTTTAGTTTCTCAAGTACCCGCCGTGCCCGCCGTGAGGCGCTCGCGCACGAAGTTGATGTGTAAGCGCAGCACGTAGAGCTGGTCGGCGAACGATCCCGGCATCTTGATGCTGATGACCGCTTTTTCGAAGTCGTCGAGGCGCTTGAGCAAGTCGGTCCGCTGCTCGGGCGTCGTCGGCTCGAGCGCCGCGCGTTCGAGCGCCATCAGCTCGCCATAGCGGCGGTAGATGCGCGCCTTGATGCGCCAGGCATAGAGCGCGGGCGCCAGCCGCAAACCCGGAATCAGCACTATGATGATCGGCACCAACACGACCAGCGCGCGGTCGGCGAGGCTCGCGAGCCAGAACGGCAGGTAGCGGTAGGCAAAACTCTTGCCGGACTTGTAGTAACGCGCCGCGTCGTCGCTGATGCGGAACTCGTTCTCGAGCGGCGCCGGAAACTCGCCCGCGCGCTGAATGAGCGTGGCGCGGCCGTGCACTTCGCGCGCCGCTTCGATCAGCAGATCGGACAGCGCCGGATGCAGGTCGTCGCGAGCTATGAGGTCCACCGTCGGTGCGATCAGGGTGAAGGGTTTCGGCGGCAAGTTGGCTCCGAGATCGAACGAGCCTGGCGGCAGTTCCAGCCTGTTGAGATAACGGAAGCGGCGAACGTAGGCGTTGGCCTGCGTGAAATCGAGCATCCGGATGTGGTGTGCGTGCAGGAGCTTGCGCATGTTCGCGGGTGAAGCCGAGTCGCCGCTCAAAAACGCCGCATCGATTCGGCGCTTGAGGAGAGCTTCCACCGCCTCCTCGCCGCCGATGTCGAGCAGCTTGGTTGGTCCGTGCGGCTCGATGCCGTTCGCCTTCAACAGCGTCAGTGCCAGAAAGTGCGTGCCGCTGGCAGGATGGCCGATCGCGACGCGCCGGCCCTTGAGTTCCGAGAGCCGTTCGAGCGTGCCGGCGCTGCGGTAGAAGATGGCAAGCGGCACATAGCCGATGCTGCCGAGCGAAACCAGTTCGCTGGTGTCCACTGCGGCAGCAAGCCCGCCCTGGACGAAACCGACATCGACGTCGACGTCGGGGTTCGCGAGCTTCCTGAGATTATCCAGCGTGCCTTCGGACGCCAGAATCTCTACCGTCACGTCGTTGCGGGAGAGTATGTCGCGGTAGCGCTCGGCGTAGGTCCTGAGCGTGCTGCCCTCGGGGCCGCTTGCGATGGTGATGGTGTCGGGCGGCGCAGGGCGCACGAAATGAAACGCGATCCAGAACGCGATCACACTCACGAGCAGGATCGGGCCTAGCGACGCCGCGAGGTCGCGCCACGATATGCGCTGAATCTGGAGCGGGAAGCGCAGCAGGCCGATTTTGCGCGTGTTGTTTTCAGCCATCGGTGGTTATCCTCGCGTTCTTCATAGCACGACTGGATGCGATACGTCTACAATCAGTGGCACGGGATCGGCGGCGGGTTCGTACCCTAAAAAACACCGGGCTGTGCGTGTATCATCGAATTTCCAAACGAGAAACCAGGCATTGTTCCGAGACAGGGATTAGCATACATGAAACGATTGATCCTGCTTGCCGCGTTGCTGCCAGCGGCGCTCGATGCCGCGGCTGCGGATTTTCCGGGCAAACCGATACGCCTGGTGGTGCCATTCGGTCCCGGCAGCAATACCGATATCCTGGCGCGCATAGTGGCCGCGCGCATGATCGAGCACTGGGCCCAGCAGGTGGTGGTCGACAACCGCCCGGGTGCGGGCGGAAATATCGGCACCGAGCTGGTGGCGAAAGCGCCGCCCGACGGCTACACCATCGTACTCGGCGCCGCGAGCGTGCTCGCGATCAACCAGAGCCTTTATTCGTCGATGCCGTACGATTCGATGACCGCGTTCGCGCCGATCACGAACATGGTGAAGACGACCAACGTGCTGATCGTCACGCCGTCGCTGCCCGCGAAATCGGTGAAGGAACTGATCGCTTACGGCAAGGCGAATCCGGGCAAGCTCACCTACGCCTCGGCGGGCGCGGGCGGGACCATCCATCTGTCCGCCGAGCTGTTCAAGTCGATGGCGGGCGTCAGCATGGAGCACGTCGCCTACAAGTCGAGCCCGCTCGCGCACATCGACATGATCAGCGGCCAGGTGCAAGTGATGTTCGATGCCATGCCGACCGCGTTGCCGCAGGTCAAGGCCGGCAAGCTGCGTCCGCTTGCGGTAACGACCGCGAAACGCTCGGCGCAGCTTCCCGACCTGCCGACCGTTGCCGAGGCCGCTTTGCCTGGCTACGAGGCGGCCGGCTGGTTCGGCTTCGCTGCGCCCGCGCACACGCCGAAGGACATCATCGACAAGCTCAACCATGAGATCGTGCGTATTCTCGCCATTCCTGAAGTGAAGGAGCGGCTCATCGCGCAGGGCGCCGAGCCGGTTGGCGACAGTCCCGAGGAATTCGCGAAGTTCATCAGGGCGGAAGCGGCGAAGTGGGGCAAGGTGATCAAGTCGCTCAATCTCAAAATCGAATAAAATGCAGCTGTCTGCTTAAAAACAAGTTGAAACCGCCGATAAACACCGATGAACGCCGATAAGATCAGGAACGAATTACTATAACCAGATCGGTCAGGCCTGTTTTAAATATTGTCTGCTTTTTCTGTTTTTTGTATTTCATCGGCGCCTATCGGCGTTCATCGGCGGTTACATGATGGTCTGATCTGGAGAGGAGCAAATCATCGAACGCAAGCAAATCGGGCTCGCTGTCGTTGGGTCGGGCCGCATCGGCACGCTGCGCGCGCGGCTCGCGGCGGAACACCCCGCCGTAAACTTCCTCGCCGTGTCCGATACCAATCGCGCGGCGGCGCAGAAACTCGCGCAGCAGGCCGGAGCGCAGTTTCATTCCACTGACAATCGTGAAGTGATTGCGCGGCCGGAAGTTACCGCGGTGATCGTCTCGACCAGCGAGGGCGAGCACGTGGCGCCGGTATTGCAGGCGATCGAACTCGGCAAGCCGGTGCTGGTGGAAAAACCGCTCGCGCTCAACCTCAAGGACGCCGACCGCATCATTGCCGCGGTCATCAAGGCGAAAGCGAATGTGCGCGTCGGTTACAGCCGCCGCTACAAGGACCGCTACCTGATCGCGAAGGAGCAGATTCTGCAGGGACGTGTCGGCAGGATCGTCGGCGGCGCGGCGCGCGTCTTCAATTCACGCTCGCAGGCGCTCGCGATTCTGAAGCGCAATCCCGAAGCAACGCCGGTGGTGGATGCGCTGACTTACTACGTCGATCTGATGAACTGGTTGCTCGAGGGGACTGCTCCGGTCGAAGTTTTCGCGCGCGGCCAGAAGGGCGTGCTCAAGGAGGCCGGATACGACGTCGATGACGTGAACTGGGCGATCCTGACGTACGGCGATGGCGCGGTGGTCAATCTCGGCATCAGTTATGCGCTGCCGGAAAAATATCCGGCGCTCGGCCACGCCGCGCGCGTGGAAATCCTCGGCACCGAAGGCGTGATGATCCTCGACGATGATCACACCGACCAGTTGATGTACAGCAACAAGGGCGTGCCGCACGTGTATCTGCCGGACCACAACGTCAACATGGTGTTTCTCTCGAGCGGCACGCCGGGCGACTGGGCGCTGGGAGATTTCTGGGGGCCGATCGCCAACGAAACGCGCGCCTGGCTCGATCATCTCGCGACAGGAAAAAAGTGCGTGCTTGCGACACCGCAGGACGCGCGCGTCAATCTGGAGACAACGCTCGCGATCCAGCTTGCAGCGGAAAGCGGCAAGCTGGTCAAGCTGCCGATGGCGCAGTAGAAGACCAGGGTGAAGGCAAAATACAAAAACAAAGGCGTCAGCCACAGAGATCACGGAGTAATGCGTTGTATTGGTTTTGTATTTTCTCTATGAACTCTGTGTCCTCGGTGGCCAGGGTTTTCGTTTTACTGACCGGGAGATCCAATGAAAGACAAGTTGTTCGAGACGGGCCTGAAGGTGCGCAAGAAAGTGCTGGGCGCGGAGTACGTGGACAGGCAACTCAGGAATGCGGACGAGTTCACGATGCCGATGCAGATGCTGGCGACGAAATCCGGGTGGGGCATGATATGGGCGCGCCCCGGCCTGCCGCACAAGGTGCGCAGCATGCTGAACATCGCGTTTCTCGTAGCGCTGAACAAGGCCGACGAGCTGGAGCTGCATCTGTCCGGAGCGGTGCGCAACGGCGTCACCAAGAACGAGATCCGCGAAATCCTGCTGCAGTCGGCGATTTATTGCGGTTACCCCGCAGCGCTCGGCGGATTCCGCACTGCGCGCGAATTCTTCGCCAAGCATGGCCGCAAGCCGGCGGCGAAGAAGAACAAGACCAAAAGGCGTTAGCCACAGAGAACACAGAGAACACAGAGAAATACGAAATAAACAGAATGGTCGTGCTTGTTTGGTTTTTTTCCTCTGTGAGATCCATGTCCTCTGTGGCTATGAATTTCTGTTTTTGAAATGAAAATTCAAATGCGACCACTGCTCGCGTGCTTCACCCTGCTGATTTGCATCTGCGGCGACGTCGCGGCGCAGGACGCCTATCCGAGCAAGCCAATACGTTTCGTCGTCGCGTTCCCGCAAGGGGGGCGCACCGGATCCCGGCGAGGGGGTTGGTTCGGGGGCGGAGACGGGGCGCGGCCGCCCGGATTATGGCACCGTGTTCTGCGATGGATGGCAATCGCGCTGGTAGCTGGTGTCTCGATAAACGCGACGCCGGTAGTTGCGCAAAATTATCCAACGAAGCCGATACGTTTCGTCGTCGCGTTCCCGCCGGGCGGCGGCACCGACATACTTGCGCGCACCATCGGGCAGAAGCTGGGCGAGCGTTTCGGCCAACAGGTGATCATCGACAATCGCGGCGGCGCGGGCGGCAACATCGGAACCGACATCGTCGCGAAGGCGATCCCCGACGGCTACACGATCTTGATGGGGTCGGTCGGCCCGCTTTCGATCAACGCGAGCCTGATGGGGAAACTTCCGTTCGATCCGATCAAGGATCTCGCGCCGGTCACGCTGTGCGACGCGACGCCCAATGTGCTGGTGCTCAATCCGGCGGTCGCGGCGAACTCGGTGAAGGAATTGATCGCGCTTGCCAAGTCGCGGCCCGGACAGCTGATATTTGCCTCGTCAGGCCTCGGCACGCCCGCGCATCTCGCCGGCGAGCTGTTCGATACGCTGGCGGGCGTGAAGATGGTGCACGTGCCGTACAAGGGCGGCGTGGTTGCGCTGACCGATCTGATGGCCGGGCAGGTGCAGCTGATGTTCTCCACGATGCCGCCCGCGCTGCCGCACATCAAAGCCGGCAAGCTGAAAGCCCTCGCGGTGACGAGCGCGCGGCGCTCGCCGGCCGCGCCCGAGCTGCCGACCATCGCCGAGGCGGCGCTGCCGGGATTCGAAGCAACCACCTGGCATGGCGTGGTGGTTCCCGCGCGGACGCCGGCTGCCATCATTGCGAAGCTCAATGCGGAGATCGTGAAGATACTGCATTCACGGGACGTCAGGGAGCGCTTGTCGAGCCAGGGCGCGGAGCCGGTCGGCGATACTCCCGAAGAGTTTGCCGCTTACATCCGTGCCGAGACCGTCAAGTGGGCTAAAGTCGTCAAGGAATCCGGCGCGCGGGCGGATTGATCCGGCCGCAGCGGGCCGCGGGTATCAGGGAATATTGTGCCGCGTGAAAGTGTTTGCTGCGATATCGGGCGATCTGCTATGTTGCAGTATCGGGCTGGCTCGGTGGCCGAGCAGGCGCCCGCCTTATGAAAATTTGCGCAAGGAAAGAAATCATGTCGATATCCGGATACCTGCGGTTGGCGTGCCATGGATTGTTCCTGCTTCTCGGCGGGGCGCTGGCAGCGGGCGTTGTTTCCGCCAATGCCGCCGACCTCCCGCCTGTTCCCGGAGGGCTCGCCGCGCCTTCCAAAGCCACGCGCCTGCCGGCGTTCGACCTGCCGGGGATCAACGGCGCCATGGTGCACGCCGGGGATTTGCGCGGCAAGGTGGTGATCGTCCGTTTCTGGGCCACTTGGTGAGGCACCTGCGTCGATGAGATGCCCTCCGTGCAGAGGGCACATGATGAATACCAGAAGAACGGCGTTGCCGTGCTCGCGATATCGATCGATGGAGAAGGCGCTCAGGCGGTGCGCCCGTTCATCGCCGAGCATAAATACACATTGCCCACGCCGCTCGACCGCGATATGAAGGTGGCGCGCGCGGTCGGCGTGCGGGTGACTCCGTGGACGGTCGTCATCGATCGCAGCGGGGCGGTCGTCGCCGGCGGTTACGGACCGATCGACCTGTTGAGTCCGGCGTTTCGCAACTACGTCAAGGCGCTTGCGGCAAAGCCCCATGGATAATGCGCGGGATCAATGCATAAAATTCTCGGCACGATCATCATCCGATGAAAGGGAGGTCCGTATGAAATCGAATCGATGGACTCACATGCTGGCGGTCATCATGGTCGGCTGTGCCGCATTGCTGTACGGCAGCGGCGCGTTCGCGCTGGAAGTCGGCGACAAGGCGCCGAACTTCGCCCTGCCGTCAAGCACGGGTAAGGAGATCAAGCTCGCCGATTTCGCCGGCAAGCAGCCGATCGTGCTGTTTTTCTACGTCGGCGCGTTCACCGACACGTGAACGCAGGAAGCGCTGGCCTTCCAACTTGACCTTCCCAAGTTCGAGGCCGCGAATGCCCAGGTCCTGGGCATCAGTGTCGATTTTAACGCCGCCAACAAAGCGTGGGCCGAGAAGATCGGACTCAAGTATCCGCTGCTCACTGACGTACGGCGCGCGATGTCGCGCGCGTACGGCGTGCTCAACGACGATTCCGCCGCAGCACAGGATGAAAAGCGGATTGGCGGTTATTACCGCTCGAAGCGCTCATGGTTTGTCGTCGACAAGGAGGGCGTCATCCGCTACGTCAGAGTCACGGATCCACGCGGCCTCATTCCGAACGACGAGATTCTCGAGGTGGTGAGCAAGCTCAAGTAGCGCCGGCCGTTCGCGGCTGGCGCGCCCGCATGCTTCTGCCCGCGCAGGAGATGCGGTGTCTATCCGTTCCGAAACGAGGCAGGAGTTTCCGCGCGCGCCAGCGATCTACGGCGCTGCGCGCGGCAACTCCGCCGACCGCAAATCGAGTAACATTCGCGATTGTCGGTTTGTCCACACCGTGCTTTTCACAACCTGGTAGCGAAGAGAGGAAGCCATGGGCAGTGAGGTCATGAGCAGCAAAGGTCCGAAGAACGGCAAATACAAAGTCACGATGAAGGACATCGAGGACGCCGCCAAGCGCCTGAAGAACTGGGGGCGCTGGGGCAAGAAGGATGAAATCGGCACGCTCAATTACATCAAGCCCGCGGACGTCGCAGGCGCCGCCAAGCTGGTGAAAAAAGGCAAGGTGTTCTCGCTCGCGCTCAATTACGATTCCAAGGGGCCGCAAAGCGGCAAGACCAAGTACGTGCCGCTCGGCCGCTTCAACCCGATCCATCTGATGCTGCGCACCGGCACCGACGCTTACTCGGGCGTGCTCGATCACCGCAAGATCCGCGGCACTGACGACATCGTCATCATGCCGCTGCAGAGCGGCACGCAGTGGGACGGACTCGGCCACATCCTCTACGGCGACCACATGTACAACGGCTACGACTGCCGCCTGATCACGTCCGCGGGTGCCGAGAAGAACGGCATCGAGAAGACCAAGGACAAGATCATCGGGCGCGGCGTGCTGCTCGATATCCCGCGCGCGCTCGGCATGAAATATCTGCCCGACGGATTCCCGGTCATGGCGGCGCACCTCGATAAGGCATGCAAGCATCACAAGGTCGAAGTGCGGCGCGGCGACTGCCTGCTCGTGCGCACGGGCCAGATGCAGTGGATGCTCGATCACAATACGTGGGACGGCTATCCGGGCGGCGATGCGCCGGGGCTCGCGTTCGACACGCTCGAGTGGATGCACGAGAAAAAGATCGCCGCGATCGCGACCGACACCTGGGGCGCCGAAGTGCGGCCCAATTGCTGCGACGACGCGAATCAGCCGTGGCACTGGATCGCGATCCCGATCATGGGGCTCACGGTGGGCGAGATTTTTTATCTCGACGACCTGGCGGCGGACTGCGCGAAGGACAAGCGCTACGAGTTCATGTTCGTCGCGCCCGCGCTGCCGATCACCGGCGCGGTCGGCTCGCCGGTGAATCCGTACGCAGTAAAATAGTGGAAGCATGAGGCATTTGGCGAGTAATTCTCAGCTCAACCACCGTTTCCCGAGTTGATTTCCCGCTGCCGCAGGCGCTCGACAAGCGGTAAAATGCCGCACGGCACCACATAATAATCCGCTGCGTTGTTCGTCAATACGAGGAGACCATGCGCGTTTTCAGGCTGTCCATCCACGCGTCGCTGTGCGTAGCGTTGATCGCGGGCGCCGCGCACGCGCAGCAGGCCGCGTACCCGAACAGACCAGTGCGCTTCATCCTGCCGTTTCCCGCGGGCGGCCCGACGGACATCCTCGGCCGCATCATCGGGCAGAAGCTCGCGGTCCAGCTCGGCCAGCCGGTGGTGCCGGAGAACCGCCCCGGCGCCGGCGGCAACGTCGGCACCGAGTATGCGGCGAAGCAGGAGCCTGATGGTTACACCATCGTGCTGGCATCACCGTCTCTCGCAATCAGCCCCAGCCTCTACAAAAAACTCGGCTACGACCCGATCAGGGATTTCGCCCCGATCACGCTGGTCGCGCATATCCCGAACTTGCTGCTCGTCCATCCGTCGGTCCCGGCGAAGACCCTCAAGGAACTCGTGCAGCTCGCGAAAGCCAATCCCGGAAAACTCAATTTCGGCTCGGGCGGCCTCGGCACGTCCAACCATCTCGGCAGCGAGCTGTTCAAGTCGCTCGCCGGAGTCAACATCGTCCACGTGCCATACAAAGGGTCGAACGAGGCGATGGTCTCCATGATGGGCGGGCATGTCGATATGGTGGTAATCGGCGTGCCGCCGACGTTGCCCCATATCAAGGCGGGCCGGGTGAGGCCGCTGGCGGTGCTGGCTGCCGAGCGGCTGCCGTATCTGCCCGAGGTGCCGACCGCCAGGGAAGCCGGCATCCCCAACTACGAGGTGACCACGTGGTACGTTTTGCTCGTGCCCGCCGGCACGCCGCGCGACATCGTGGTCCGGCTCAACGCGGAGTGGATCAAGCTCGCGGAAACGCCGGACGCGCGTGAAAAAATGCAGGGCGCCGGATTCGAGCCGATGTCGAGCACGCCCGAGCAATGCGTGGAATTCATCAAGACGGAAACCGTGCGCTGGGCGAAAGTGATCAAGGACGCCAGGCTGCGGGTGGAGTGAAAGCAGGATTCAGTTGACGAGGAGTGATCAATGAACACGAACAAATTGTTTGCAGTGCTGCTCGCGGGCGCGTCAATCTTCGCGGGCAATGCAATCGCGCAGAAATATCCCACCAAGTCGGTCCGCATGATAGTACCATTTGCACCCGGTGGCCCGACCGACGTGATCGCGCGCCTCGTCTCCATTAAACTGTCGGAGAGCTTCGGCGAGCAGGTGGTGGTCGACAACCGCGCCGGCGCCGGCGGCAACATAGGCATGGGCATCGCCGCCAATGCGACGCCGGATGGGCACACGATACTGGTGGTGAGCTCGAGCTTCGTCGTGAACCCGAGCCTGTACGCGAAGATTCCCTACGATCCGTACAAGAGCTTCGCGCCGGTCACCAATATGGCGGCTTCGCCGAACGTATTCATCGCGCATCCCTCGGTCGCGGCGAAATCGATACCGGAACTGATCAAGCTCGTGCAGGGCAACCCGAAAAAGTTCAATTTCGCGACGCCCGGCATAGGCACCACGCCGGATCTGTCGGCGGTGTTGTTGAAGCTCACGGCCAAACTCGATGTCGCCACCGTACCCTATGCAGGCGCCGGACCGGCGGTGACCGCGGTGATCGGCAACCAGGTTCCGGTGGGCTGCGTGGCGATGCCGCCGGCGACGCCGCACATCCAGGGCGGGCGTCTGCGCGCGCTCGCGGTAACGAGCGCGAAACGCTCGCCGGCATTACCTGACGTGCCGACCATGGCGGAATCGGGGTTGACCGGCCAGGAGGCCGATACGTTGCAAGGCGTCCTGGTGCCCGCCGGCACGCCGAAAGCGATCGTGCAGCGGTTGCAGAACGAGATCGCCAAAATCCTGGCGCAGCCCGACATCAGGGAGCGCGTCGTCGGCCTCGGTTTCGATATCATCGCGAGCAAGCCCGAGCAGTTTGCCGCCCAGATCAAGCTCGAAGTCGGGAAGTGGAGCAAGGTCGTCAAGGGCGCGGGGATCAAGGTGGAGTAGAAGAACAGTGATGAGTGATGAGTGATGAGTGATGAGTGATGGGTGATGGGTGATGGGTGATGAGTGATGGGTCATTCCCATTGCCCATTGCCCATTACCGATTCACCGGATCTTTTCAGCGTTCATCGGCGGTTTCATAAGGTTGTAGTTCATGCGCATAGTGGCGATACGGGAAACCGCGGTCCCGATCAACTCGGCCATCCGCAACGCGGTATTCGATTTCAGTGAAATGACGACGTCGGTGGTGGCGGTGATCACCGACGTGATCCGCGACGGCAAGCCGGTCGCGGGCTTTGCGTTCAACTCGACCGGCCGCTACGCGTGTGGCGCGCAAATGCGCGACCGCTTCATTCCGCGCATCATGAAAGCACCGCCCGAGTCATTGCTTAATGCGGCGGGCGACAACCTCGATCCTGAAAAAATCCTCGCATGCATGATGCAGCGCGAGAAGCCGGGCGGACATACCGAGCGCTCGGTCGCGATCGGCACCATCGAAGTCGCGGTGTGGGATGCGGTCGCCAAGATCGCCGGCAAACCGCTGCACGCGGTGCTCGCGGACAAGTATAACGGCGGTAAAGTACTCGACAAGGTGCAATGCTACGTCGGCGGCGGCTGGTACGCGCCGGGCAAGGGGCTCGAGGATTTGCAGGACGAAATCCGCGCCAGGCTCGACCAGGGCTATACGACCATGAAAATCAAGGTCGGCGGCGCACCTGCGAGCAGTAAGCAGGGCTCCCGCTTGCGGGATGCGAACGTCCGCGAGTCTGGCGCGGCGCCGCCGAGCGCAGGCGCTGCATCCGCCTCCAGGGTCACATCCCGTAAACGGGTCCCTGTTCCGCCTTCCGGCGGCGCGTCGATTCCGGATGACGTGAAGCGCGTCGAGGCTGCGCTGAAAGTGGTTGGCTCAAGCGACAACCTTGCGGTCGACGCCAACGCCGGCTTCGATCGCGAGCGCGCGCTCGCGTACGCGAAAGCGCTGGCGCCGTTCAAGCTGCGCTGGTTCGAGGAGCCGACCGATCCGCTCGATTACGCGCTGCTTGCCGATGTCGCGCGCGTTTACGATGCGCCGATCGGCACCGGTGAGAATCTGTTCTCGACGCAGGACGTCGAGAACCTGGTGCGCTTCGGTGGTTTGCGCGCCGACCGCGACATCATCCAGATCGACGTGCCGCAGTCGTACGGCATCGTTCAGTTCTCACGCACGCTCGACATGCTCAAGCGCCATGGCTGGGGCCGGCAATCGATCTTCCCGCACGGCGGCAATCAGATGACGTTGCACATCGTCGGCGGCTTCGGCCTCGGCGGCTGCGAAGCCTATCCCGGCGTGTTCGGCATCTTCGCCGGCTTCGCCGACGACGCGAAAGTCGATAACGGCTGGCTCAAGCTTCCCGACCGGCCGGGCATCGGGTTCGAGGCGCAGAACGCGCTGTATGCGGTGATGCGGGAGCTGGTTGTTGCGCGCCCCGGTTCAGCGCACGGTTGGAGGCCAAGACGATGATGCAAGCAGGCTTGAGGTTCATTCTCGTACCTCTGCCGAAAAATCCGGTATTCAAACGTCGATCGGATCACGCCCGGATCGAGTTTTTGCGGAGCATAGTCACTGCTCCTAGAGGCTTTGAAGCTTTGCACGCTACGGGATTACCTGATACGCCGTCGCGTCCGTAGCTACTCCCTGTACCAGGGCGCGAGCCGCTGGCGAGAGCGGATCATGAGCGACCGGATGCCGACGGCGAAGATCGCCAGGGCGAGCACGTAGACGAAGGAGGCGTCCTCGTTCAGCTGGGCGGATTTCTCGAAGACCGACATCCCCATGCCCTGGATGCTTGCCAGCACCTCGACGGCGATCGCGTTCGTGATCCCCCGCGCGAATCCCAGCTCGATTCCCGCCACGATATGCGGCATGGCCGTGGGCAGCGCGATGCCGAACCAGACGTGGTGCGTCTTCGCTCCGAAAATCCGGCCGACGTCCAGGTATTCCTTGGAGATCGCCCGCGTGCCGTCCGCCGTCGTGACGGCGACAGGGAGGAACGCCGAGAGCGCGACGATTATCAACCGCGCCGCCGGCTGGTAGCCGACCCAGATGATGACGAGCGGCACCAGCGCGATCAGCGGCAGGGCATACAGTGCGCGAATGTAGGTGGAGAGGAACCAGTTCACCTCGCGCACCCGGCCCATGGCGACTCCGATGA